>NZ_JRGM01000019.1 GCF_000764665.1 Aeromonas lacus
GTTCAAGGATATTGCGGCCAAATTTCAGGATCATCGCTGAGTCGGCAAACCCGTTCACGAACCGACAGGTGAAAACTTCGCCTCTCCAAGCTGTTGACAATAAACTTATTTTTGCAAATCACCGCTATTTTTTGACCGTTTGAGCGGCACAATCCCGATTCTGGATCACAAGATGAAGGGAAAGTGCCGTCATTTATCTCTTGCCCGCTCGGATAGCTTCCAATGAGTGCGAGGTTTGCTATCATCCGGAGACATTTTTACCTGTAACTGGTCACAAAAGAATCCTCATGTACACACAGTTCTTTGGCCTCTCGGAACACCCGTTCTCCATCTCGCCCAATCCAAAATATCTCTATATGAGCGAGCGTCACGGGGAGGCTCTGGCCCATCTCAGCTACGGCTTGCAGGATGGCGGCGGCTTTGTGCTACTGACTGGCGAAGTGGGCACCGGCAAGACCACAGTCTCCCGCTGCCTGCTGCAACAGCTGCCCGCCGAGACCGAGATCGCCTATATCCTCAACCCCTCGCTGACCGAGCGGGATCTGCTGGCGGCCATCTGTGACGAGTTTCAGCTTTCCTACCCCGCCGAAGCGGGGATCAAGCAGCTGTTCGACCTGATCCGTGACCACCTGCTGGCCAATCTGGCGGCAGGCAAGCGCAGCGTGGTGCTGGTGGATGAGGCCCAACATCTGCTGCCCGGAGTGCTGGAGCAGCTGCGTCTGCTGACCAACCTCGAAACCGACGACAAGAAGCTGCTGCAGGTGGTGCTGATCGGTCAGCCTGAACTGCAGCAGATGTTGCGCCAGCCCCTGCTGCGCCAGCTGGCCCAGCGCATTACTGCTCGCTATCACCTGCTGCCCCTGGGTGCCGGCGATGTGGATGCCTATGTTCGCTTCCGTTTGCAGGTTGCCGGCTGCGTGCAGCCCATTTTTACCCCCAAGGCGATCCAGAGTCTTCACCGCCTGAGCGGTGGCATCCCCCGTCTTATCAACCTCATCTGCGACCGCGCTCTGATCGCCGCCTTTGCCCGCGGCAGCTACAAAATTGTCCATGGCGACATCAGTCAGGCCGCCTTTGAGGTGAGCGGGATCCGTGACGAGGGGAGCTGGCTCTCCGGCCTGACGGTCGCGCTGGCTGGCGCCCTGCTGGTGGCGGCAGGCTGGTGGGGCTGGCAGTTCTTCGGCGTCTTCCCCACCCGGCCGGTGGTCAAGGTCGAGGTACCGGTTACCGTCGATGAGACCGCCGAGCAGCAGGAGCAGCTCACCGAGGCGATCAATCAGGCGCTCGACCCCGAGAGTGCAATGCAGAATCTCTACCGGGTCTGGGGCTACGAGCCCGAGCTGGAGGATGCCACCTGCGATAACGCCCCCCGCGCCGGCCTGCGCTGTCAGGAGGGGGAGGCGAGCCTCGATGAGCTGCGCAATCTGCAATACCCCGCCATGGTCAGCCTTACTGACGAGACCGGCGGTATCTACTACGCCACCCTGGTCACTCTCGGCCCCAAGCAGGCACGCCTGATGATCGGCAACCAGAGCTGGCAGGTTGAGAGACAGTGGCTCAGCGACAACTGGGGCGGCAGTTACACCCTGCTCTGGCGCATGCCCAAGGGGGGCGCCAGCCTGATCGGCAACAATGCGGGTCAGGCCCAGATCCAGTGGCTCGACAATGCCCTGAGCCGCGCGCTGCAACAGCCCGAGCGCAAGGTGCGACGCTTCGATGGCGAGCTCAAGAACAAACTGCAGCAGTTCCAGCGGGATCAGGGGCTCAACCCTGACGGCATCGCCGGCAGCAATACCCTGCTGCGACTCAACGCCCTCTCCGGTGAACCCATGCCCAGACTGGAGGAGGCCTCCTGATGTCTACCCTGCTCAAGGCGCTGCACCGCGCGCAGCAACCGCAACCGCAAACCTATATACCCGCCATGGGGCTTGCCATCCCCCGCGAAGAGGCGCGGCCATCCCGCCGCTTGGTATGGCTGCTTGCCCCGCTCGCCCTGCTGCTAGGCGCTGGCGCCAACTATGGCTGGCACCTGATCCACCTGCGCCCCATCGAGGAGAAAGTCGAGGTGAAAGAGGTGGTCACCCCGCCCTTCGTGCGAGTAGAGCCCAAGGCGATGGTGACACGACTGCTGCCGCCTCCCCTGCCGGAGCCGGTGGTGCAGCAGCCCAAGGTCACAGCCGCCACCAGCAACCCGGCCGCCAGTCGACCAACCCTGGCCGAACAGCTGATGCGCGCCCTCAACGAAACACCGCTGCAACAGGGGTCGGGTACCGTGCCCCAGAGCGTGCAGCCGGCCCAGCTGATGCCGCTGAATGCCGCGCCGCTTTCGATCCGCCAGCAGGTGCCCGCGTTCAGCTATGGCTCCCACGTGTTCTCATCCAACCCGGCCAAACGGGCCGTGGTGCTCAATGGCCGTGAATACCGGGAGGGGAGCGAGATTGCCCCCGGGGTGCGCCTGGTCTCCATCGCCCAGGAGTATATGGTGCTGGATGTGGGTGGCCAGAGTGTCACTCTCAAGGCGCTGCAGGATTGGCAGGGCTGACATTCGCCACAACCAGGGTGCTGACAGGCACTTGGTTATCCCTTTAATAAGCAATGGAACGCTCAAGGTGTGATGAAATATCCAGTTTTGCCGATTGCAACCGCACGAACGTTGTGTCCAAACGGCTCGCCGTACACAATAGCCAGCTGCACCAAAGCCCGAAACAATGTTGACTAACATGACCCGACCATCCAGGGATGAGATCTTGATCAAGCTGCTGGCCCAGTGCCGGCGGCTTCCCATGGCCCGCATCACTCAGGCGGTCTTTCTGCTATTGCTGATCCTGCTGGCCCAGCAGTGTGCCAACCTCACCTGGCGTCTGCTCGCCCTGGCCACGCCCCAGAGCAGCCCGCCGTGGCAGCCCTCCGTCATTGCAACTGCCGGCCAAAGCGCCCCCCGCCTTGAACTGGGTGAAGTGAGCAGTCTCTCCCTGTTTGGCAAGGCCATCGCCAAGGTACAGGTACAGCAGAGCAAGGAGGTCGCAACCAACGCACCGCGGACCCAGCTCAATGCCCAGCTCAACGGCGTGCTGGCAAGCTCGAATCCAGACAAGTCCATCGCCATCATCGCCATGTCCGGTATCCAGAACTCCTACAGCGTGGGGGATCTCATCGACGGTACCCAGGCACGGATCCGTCAGGTCTACCCCGACCGGGTGATCATAGAGCGCGATGGCCGCGACGAAACCCTGATGCTCGATGGCGAAGAGTACGGCAAACCCCTGCCCCAACAAGGCGGTAGTGCGCAGATCTCTTCCGTGCGCAGCGAGCTGATGAGCGATCCCGGCAAGATCACCGATTACCTCAATATTTCACCGGTTCAGGTGGATGGCCGTCTGGCGGGCTATCGCCTCAATCCGGGTAACAATCCGGAGCTCTTCAAGCAGAGCGGGCTGCAGGCCAATGATCTGGCCCTCAGCATCAACGGCCTGGATCTGCGTGACAACATGCAGGCCATGCAGGCGATGCAGCAGCTGGCTGGCGCAACCGAATTGACAGTGACCGTCGAGCGGCAGGGTGAACAGTTCGATGTCTATGTTCGCTTGTCAGAATAATGATTTTGGAGTCGTACCAAGAATGACCAATAAAGGGAAAGGCTGGCGTCTGGCCACCATAGCGGCGGCACTGATGATGGCAGGATCAGCCTGGGCCACCGAGTATTCGGCCAGCTTCAAGAACGCCGATATCGAAGAGTTCATCAACACGGTGGGCAAGAACCTCAACAAGACCATCATCATCGAGCCCTCGGTGCGCGGCAAGATCAACGTCCGCAGCTACGACCTGCTCAACGAGGAGCAGTACTATCAGTTCTTCCTGAGCGTGCTCGACGTCTACGGTTTTGCCGTGGTGCCGATGGATAATGGCGTGCTCAAGGTACTGCGCTCGCGCGATGCCAAGACCTCCGCCATTCCGGTGGTGGATGGCAGCAATCCGGGCATGGGCGACGAGATGGTGACCCGGGTAGTGCCGGTGCGCAACGTCTCGGTGCGTGAACTGGCCCCCCTGCTGCGTCAGCTCAACGACAACGCCGGTGGCGGCAACGTGGTGCATTACGAGCCCTCCAACGTGCTGCTCATCACCGGCCGCGCCGCCGTGGTCAACCGGTTGGTGGAGGTGGTCAACCGGGTCGACCGTGCCGGCGATCAGGATGTGGATATCATCAAGCTCAAGTTCGCCTCGGCGGGTGAAATCGTGCGGCTGGTCACCAACCTCAACAAGGATAACAACCCGCAAGGGGGCACCACCAGCCTGCTGCTGGCACCCAAAGTGGTCGCCGACGAGCGCACCAACTCGGTGGTGGTGAGTGGCGAGCCGAAAGCGCGCGCCCGCATTATCCAGATGGTACGCCAGCTCGACCGCGACCTGCAGAGCCAGGGCAATACCCGGGTCTTCTACCTCAAATATGGCAAGGCCAAGGACATGGTCGATGTGCTCAAGGGGGTCAGCTCCAGCATCGAAGCGGACAAGAAGGGGGGCGGCAACGCCGCCATGGGCGGTGGTGCCAGCATCGGCGGTGGCAAGCTTGCCATCTCTGCCGACGAGACCACCAACGCCCTGGTCATCACCGCCCAGCCCGACGTGATGGCAGAACTTGAACAGGTCATCGCCAAGCTCGATATTCGCCGCGCCCAAGTGCTGGTAGAGGCGATCATCGTCGAGATGCAGGATAGTGATGGCCTTAATCTCGGCGTCCAATGGAATCATGCTGACTATGGCTCGATCCAGTTCACCGATACTGGCGTCCCCATTACCGCAAAAGTGGCGGCAGACAAGCTCAATAAAAATGGCAACCCCGAGCCGCTCACCAAGCTGATGTCTTCGGTAAATGGCATGGCTGCCGGTTTCTATCACGGAGACTGGAGCATGCTGGCTACGGCCATCGCCTCCAATACCAAGAACGATATTCTCTCGACCCCGAGCATTGTCACCATGGACAACAAGGAGGCGTCGTTCAATGTGGGTAAAGAGGTGCCAACCCCGACGGGTAGCCAGAGCTCGACCAGCACCGACAGCATCTTCAACACCATCGCATACAAAACGGTCGGTACCAAGCTGACGGTCACTCCCCAGATCAACGAAGGGGATTCGGTGCTGCTCACCATCGAACAGGAGGTCTCCAGCGTCGCCAAGCAGGCCGATGGCACCGCCGGACTGGGACCGACCTTCGATACCCGTACCGTAAAAAACGCCGTCCTGGTCAAGACTGGCGAGACCGTGGTACTGGGTGGTCTGATGGATGAACAGACCAAGGAAGAGGTCTCCAAGGTACCGCTGCTCGGCGATATCCCCGGGCTGGGTTACCTGTTCCGTTACACCTCCAACAGCACCGCGAAGCGCAACCTGATGATTTTTATCCGGCCCACCATCTTGCGCGATGCCAACGTTTACTCCGGCATCTCCAGCAACAAGTACTCCCTGTTCCGGGCCGAACAGCTGGATGCGGCCGCCCAGGAGGGCTATCTCACCTCACCCAAACGCCAGGTACTGCCGGCTTATGGCCAGGATGTGATGGTGTCGCCTGAAGTGCAAAAACAGCTGGAGCAGGTGAAGGTTCGCCAGCAGAGCGCGATAGAAAGCACCACACCCTTTGTGCAGAGCCGCCCCTGATGAGCGCCTATCATCTCGACGGGAGCAGCCTGCCTCCCCCGCTGCCCGAGCTCCCCTTTGCGTTTGCGCGCAACTACGGGGTGATCCTCAGCGAACGTGACGGTGCACCTGTGCTGCAGTGCCGTACCGGCGTCACCCCGCAAGCCCTGCTGGAAGTGCGGCGGGTAGCGGGCTGCGCCTTTGCCGTTGAGCAACTCGACAACGACGCCTTCGAAGAGCTGCTGATGGCCCACTATCAGCGCGACTCCTCCGAGGCACGCCAGCTGATGGAAGATCTCGGTAACGAGATGGACTTCTTTGCGCTGGCCGAAGAGCTGCCGCAAAGCGAAGACCTGCTGGACGCCGATGACGACGCCCCCATCATTCGCCTTATCAACGCCATGTTGAGCGAGGCGATCAAGGAGGAGGCCTCCGATATCCATATCGAGACCTTCGAGCGGGCGCTGGTGATCCGGTTTCGCATCGACGGGGTGCTGCGGGAGATCCTGCGCCCCCATCGCAAGCTGGCCTCGCTCCTGGTCTCGCGCATCAAGGTCATGTCGCGGATGGATATCGCCGAGAAGCGGGTACCGCAGGATGGCCGCATCTCATTGCGCATCGGCGGCCGCGCCGTCGATGTGCGGGTCTCCACCATGCCGTCCAGCTACGGCGAGCGGGTGGTACTGCGTCTGCTCGACAAGAACACCATTCGCCTCGAGCTCAAGCAGCTCGGCATGACGGCGCGCAACCGCAGCATCATCAGCGAGCTTATCCGCAAGCCCCACGGCATCATTCTGGTCACCGGCCCGACCGGTTCCGGTAAATCCACCACCCTCTATGCAGCGCTCTCCGAGATCAACTCGCGGGATCGCAACATCCTGACGGTGGAAGACCCCATCGAATATGACCTCGAAGGGGTGGGCCAGACCCAGGTCAACAGCAAGGTAGACATGACCTTCGCCCGCGGCCTGCGCGCCATCCTGCGCCAGGATCCGGATGTGGTGATGGTGGGGGAAATCCGTGACCTCGAGACCGCCCAGATCGCGGTGCAGGCATCGCTCACCGGTCACTTGGTGATGTCGACCCTGCACACCAACACCGCCATCGGCGCCATTACCCGGATGCGGGACATGGGGATCGAGCCCTTCCTGCTCTCATCCTCCCTGCTGGCGGTGCTGGCCCAACGGCTGGTGCGCACCCTCTGCCCCGATTGCCGCGCCTCGCGTCCGGCCACCGAGCAGGAGCGCCTCGCCATGGGGATCAATCTGGAGCCGGATCAGCATATCTGGCATGCGGTGGGCTGCGAGCAGTGCAACCACACCGGTTATCGCGGTCGAACCGGTATCCACGAACTGGTGGTGGTCGATGAAGCAGTGCGCGAGGCGATTCACGGCGCCAGCGGCGAGATGGCTATCGATCGGTTGATCCGCGGCCACACCCCCAGCATCCGCCGTGACGGCATCGACAAGGTACTCAAGGGGCAGACCAGCCTTGAAGAGGTGCTGCGCGTGACCCGGGAAGATTGAGATGGCGGCATTCGAATACAAGGCCCTCGACGGCAAGGGGCGCAGCAAGAGCGGCGTGATGGAGGGCGATTCGGCCCGTCAGGTGCGCCAGCTGCTGCGCGAGCAGGGACTCACTCCCCTCGAGGTGAACGAGACCACCGAGAAGGCAAAACGGGAGGCGACCCGCTTCGCCCTGTTCCGTCGTGGCGCCAGCACCGCCGAGCTGGCCCTGATCACCCGCCAGCTGGCCACTCTGGTGGGGGCCGGCCTCACCATCGAAGAGGCACTCAGGGCGGTTGCCGAGCAGTGCGAAAAGGCCCACCTGCGCAGTCTGGTGGCGACCGTGCGCAGCAAGGTGGTCGAGGGTTATTCGCTGGCCGACTCGCTGGGGGCCTTCCCCCATGTGTTCGACCAGCTGTTTCGCTCCATGGTGGCGGCCGGTGAAAAGTCGGGCCATCTGGAGAAGGTGCTCAACCGCCTCGCCGACTACACCGAACAGCGCCAGCACATGCGCACCAAGCTGCTGCAGGCGATGATCTACCCCATAGTGCTCACCTGCGTCGCCATCGGGGTTATCTCGATCCTGCTCACCGCGGTGGTGCCCAAGGTGGTGGCCCAGTTTGAACACATGGGTCAGCAGCTGCCGGGCACCACCCGTTTTCTCATCGGAACCAGCGAGCTGATGCAGGCCTACGGCCTCTGGTTTCTGCTGCTGCTCTTTATCGCCAGCTTTGTTTGGCGCTGGTGGCTCACCGACGAGAAGCGCCGCCGGCGCTGGCATCAGGTGCTGCTCGGCCTGCCGGTGATTGGCCGGGTCAGCCGCGGTCTCAACACCGCCCGCTTCGCCCGTACCTTGAGCATCCTCAACGCCAGCGCGGTACCGCTGCTGGAGGGGATGAAGATCGCCGGCGAAGTGCTCTCCAACGACTTTGCCAGAATGCGCATTCTCGAGGCCGCCGAACGGGTGCGCGAGGGAACCAGTCTGCGCAAGTCGTTGACCGAGACCAAAATTTTCCCGCCCATGATGCTGCACATGATCGCCTCCGGTGAGCAGAGCGGCGAGCTCGACAGCATGCTGGAGCGGGCGGCGGACAACCAGGATCGGGAGTTTGAATCCCAGGTCAACATCGCCCTCGGGGTGTTCGAACCCATGCTGGTGGTCTCCATGGCAGGGGTAGTGCTGTTTATCGTGATGTCGATCCTGCAGCCGATCCTCGAGCTCAACAACATGGTGAATATGTAAGTTTCCGGCGTTCGACGGCCCACTGGCGGCCTGTCGAACCCACCCAGTGATCAATCTCTGATGGGCCATCCCATCTCATTCGTTACGGAGCAACTCATGAACAAACGTCGTCAATCCGGTTTTACCCTGCTGGAAGTTATGGTGGTCATCGTGATCCTCGGCATTCTGGCCAGTCTGGTGGTGCCCAACCTGATGGGCAACAAGGAGAAAGCTGACCAGCAGAAAGCGGTCTCTGACATCGTGGCACTGGAAAATGCCCTCGACATGTACAAGCTGGACAACAACCGCTACCCGACCACCGAGCAGGGTCTGGAAGCGCTGGTGACCAAACCCTCCATCGACCCGGCGCCGCGCAGCTACCGCGATGGCGGCTACATCAAGCGCCTGCCGCAAGATCCCTGGGGTAACCAGTATCAGCTGCTGAGCCCGGGCCAGTACGGCAAGATCGACATCTTCTCCATGGGTCAGGATGGCGAAGCCGGTACCGATGACGACATCGGCAACTGGAACCTGAAGGATTTCCAATAAGTGATTAACCGCCGCGTGCACTCTGCGTTGCGGGGGCAGCCTGAATGAGGGCTGTTCCATCTCCCCGTTGTCAATCCGGCTTTACCCTGCTGGAGGTGCTGCTGGTTGCCATGCTGATGGGACTGGTGGCCACCGCCGTCACCCTCAGCATGGGTGGCGCAAAAGGTGACAGGGAGATCGACAAGCAGGCGCGCCGCCTGATGGCAACCCTGCAGCTGGCGCAGGAGTACGCGGTAATGGATGGCCGACTGGTGGGCATTCGCGTCGAGGAGAATGGCTGGCAGTTTATGCAGCGCCAGGCCAAGGATCGCAAGTGGCTGGCCCTGACCGGTGACAAGCAGCTCGGTCAGGTGCAACTGCCGGAAAACATGGTGCTGACCCTGGAGCTGGAGGGATTTGGCTGGCAGCCAGATCCCGATGAAGAGCGCGAGAAGAAGCGGGATGACAAGGAGCGCACCCCGCAGCTCCTCATCTTCCCCGGTGGCGAGCTGAGCCCCTTTACCCTCACCTTCAGCCAGCAGGATGACGAGGTGCGCTACACCCGCATCGTCAAGGGGGATGAGTTCGGCCGCCTCACCCTGCTCACCGGCGATGAGGATGAAGAGGTGACAGAGTGAACGCCCGGGGCATGACACTACTCGAAGTGATGGTGGCGCTGGCCGTCTTTGCCATCGCGGGGCTCGCGGTAATGAAAACCGCCAGCGAGCACCTCTCGGCCCTCAACTATCTGGAAGAGAAGACCCTCGCTACCTGGGTGGTGGAGAACCAGCTGGTGCAGCAGAAGCTCGAGAACAAGTGGCCCGGCGACAGCTGGGTAGAAGGGGATGAGCAGATGGCAGGGCAGACCTGGTACTGGCGCTATCGCGGCGTCGCGACCAGCGATAGCAACTTCAAGGCGCTTGAGATGGAAGTGCGCACCGAGGCCAAGGCCGAGAACCCGATCGCCATGATGCGGACCTATATCAACCGATGATCCCGAGCAACACCCGCCCCTCCCGTCACCGTGGTTTTACCCTGCTGGAGATGCTGGTGGCCATCGCCATCTTCGCCACTCTCAGCATGGGTGCCTATCAGGTGCTGCAGGGGGTACTCACCAGCGACGAGGTAGCCAAGCGCAAGGAGGCCCGCCTCTCCGAGTTGCAGCTCGCCTTCACCTTGCTGGAGCGGGATGTCACCCAGATGGTGCCGCGCAGCGGCCGCATCGAGGGAGAGAACAACAAGGTGCTGCTGGCCGCATCCCGTTTTGGCCAGCAGAGCGATGACTGGGGCATGGCCTTTATGCGCAGCGGCTGGCTCAACCCGGACGGCATGCTGCCCCGCTCCCATCTGCAGCGGGTCGGCTGGCGACTCAAGGATCAGAAGCTGGAGCGCCTCAGCTACCTCTATCCGGATCCGGTGATCGGCACCGAGCCGCGCACCCAGCCGCTTCTGACCGGCGTCACCGCCTTTCGCCTCTACTTCTACGACAAGGGAAGCTGGAAGGAGGAGTGGACCCAGCGCAGCGTGCTTCCCTACGGGCTCGCGGTCGAGCTGGATCTGGAAGATTACGGCACCATTCGCCGGCAATACCTGATTGGCGCCGGCGGCCAGCGCGCCGAAGAGAACAGCCAGAGCAATAATCCCAATCCGGGCGGCGACAGCAATAACGGCAACAACAGCAATAACAGCGGTGGCAACAGTAATGGCGGCAACCAGAACGGGGGGAGCGCCAATGCGAACTAACCCTGTACGCCCCGGCCGCCAGAGCGGTATGGCCCTGCTTGTGGTGCTGCTGATCCTCTCGGTGATGGTGATCATCGCCAGCAACATGAGCGGCCGTCTGCAGCTCGAACTGCGCCGCACCAGCAATGTCACCGCCGGCAAGCAAGCCTGGTGGTATGCCCTCTCGGCGGAGGCGCTGGTGAGCAAGGTGCTGGCACAGGATTTCAAGGATGACCCCGAGGTGGTGAGCCTCGGCCAGAAGTGGGCCAACAAGAACACTGTGTTTCCGGTCGATGATGGCCAGCTCAAGGGCGAGGTGACCGACCTGCAATCTTGCTTCAACCTCAACAGCCTGAGCGTACCCAATCAGGCGGGCAACAACGGGGAAGAGCTGGAGCAGCAACCCTATCCGGTGCAGGTGTTTCGCGCCCTGCTCAAGGAGCTGGCGATGGATGATTACGAGGCGGCCCAGCTCACCGACGCCATTCGCGACTGGACAGACAAGGATACGGTGCTGGTCTCCAGCCTCGGCGCCGAGGATGCCTACTACGAGGGGCTCAAGCCTCCCTACCTCACCGCCAACCAGTGGATGTTGGGCAAGGATGAGCTGCGGGCGGTGCGCGGCGTAACGGCCAGGGTCTATGCCAAACTGGCCCCCTATGTCTGCACGCTGCCAAGCGACAAGCTGAAGATCAATATCAACACCCTGCTGCCGGAACGCCCCGAGCTGCTGGCTGCGCTCTATCTGGGCAAGATTGGTAGCGATGACGCCAAGCGGGTACTGACCGAGCGGCCAAAAAAGGGGTGGAAAGATAGCAAGCTGATGACGGATCAGCTGCCCGTACCTCTTGAGACCGTCAAGGGACTCAAGGAGGCGCTGGTGGTCAAAAGCGACTTTTTCGAGGCCCGCGTGGTCGCCGAAATCGGCGACAGTCGTGCCTGGCTGGAGAGCATCTTCCAGCGGGGCAAGGACAACAAGCTGGTCATGCTGCGCCGCCTCAACAGTGGCGCCGAATAAACAAGCGCTGGCGGGAGCGACTCCCGGCAGGGCAAACATTGGATGCAGCCTGCGGGCTGCGCACCGGTTGCGTTGGCCTGGCCCGCGCGAACCGGTATCGCAGGAGAGAGATGCGTGAGCGAGAGTCTGGTCATCCGTCTGGGGACCACCAAACAACAACCGGTCGCCTGGCTGGTCTGGTCGAGTCAGGAGCAGGAGATCATCGCCTCCGGCGAGCTCCCCTGTGCTGACGCGCTGGGCGAGCTGCAGGAGCGCGCTGGCGGCCGCCCCGTCGTCACCCTGGTGCCGGGCAGCGATCTGATCTTCCGCCGCGTTACCCTGCCGGGGCGCTACAACCGCCAGTCGGCGGCGGCCCTGCCCTATCTGCTGGAGGAGCAGATCGCCTCCGACGTGGATGAGCTGCATCTGGTGGTGCTGGCCCACGACGGCCCGCAGGTCGACCTGATGGCGGTGGATCGCCAGAAGATGGCCGAGTGGCTCGGCTGGCTCGAGGCTGCCGGCCTCAGGAGCCAGCAACTGCTGCCCGATGTGCTGGCACTGCCTCAGGCGGCTGATGGCTGGTCTGCCCTGCAGCTCGGCGCCGAGTGGCTGATCCGCCAGAACGCCTGTCAGGGGATCGTGGCCGACGAGTCGCTGCTGGCCATCTTGCTGGCCGCCGAAGCCGAACCCGTCACCATTCACAGCCATACCCCGGCGCCCGCCATTGCGGCGGCCAACTGGCAGCCGGCCGAGCCCGATCTCCCCATGATGCTGCTGGCCAAGGGGGCCCTCACCTGCCGCGCCAACCTGCTGACCGGCCCCTACCGGCCACAGACCGAATATGCCCGCTACTGGTTGCAGTGGCGCAAGGTGGCGATTACCGCCGCCCTCTTGCTGCTGGTGGCACTCGTCCAGCGCGGCGTCCAGCTGCATCAGCTGGCAGAGCAGGACAAGGCGCTCAAGGCGGAGATCCGTCAGGTCTACAGCCGCATCTTCCCTAACGAAAGCCGCATCGTGAACGTACGCAGCCAGATGACCCAGCACCTGCGGCTGATGGGGCAGGCGCCGCAAAACGGCATGCTGCTGATGCTCACCGAACTGGCCCCCACCTTTGCCGAAGTGCCCGGTCTCAAGCCGCAGGTAATGCGCTTTGATGCCAGCCGCCGCGAGCTGCGGCTGCAGGTGACCGCCCCCGGCTTTGCCGAGATAGAGCGGTTCCGCGAACTGGCGGGCAAGCGCTTCGAGGTGCAGCAGGGCGAGGTGCGCAGCACCGAGGGCAAGGTTGAAGGGGCGCTGGTGCTCAAGGGTAAATCATCATGATGGAAAAATTGCAGAGCTGGTGGCAGGGCATCACCGCACGAGAACAGCGACTGGTGGTTGCAGGCAGCATCCTGCTGCTGGTCGGCCTCTTCTACTGGAGCGTCTGGCATCCTCTCAACAACCGCATCGCCGAGCGCGAACGTCAGGTGCAAAACCAGCAACAGACCCTCGCCTGGCTCAAGGAGAAGGGGGAGGAGGTGCTGGCCATGCAGGGCGGTCAGGGTCGCCAGATAGACACCAGCGGCACCCTGGAGGGGGTCGTCAACCGTACCGCCTTCAACCACAAGATCAAGATTGCCCGCCTGCAACCACAGGGGCAGGATCTGCAGGTGTGGATCGATACGGTCCCGTTCGATGATCTGCTGCTCTGGCTGGCCACTCTGGTGGAGCAGCACGGCATTCAGGTTCAAATCATCGAGCTGGCCCGCGAGGAGCTGGCCCCGGGTCTGGTCAAGGTCAGACGCTTGCAGTTGAGTCGTCCCCAATGAAAAAACGCATCCTGATTGCCAGCCTGTTTCTGGCAGCCTACTTCGTCTTCCTGCTGGCGACCCTGCCTGCGGCGCTGGTGGTGCGCTATCTGCCGCTGCCAGCCAACGTTGCCAACCTGCTGAAGATGGAAGGAGTGAGCGGCACCCTCTGGAACGGCCAGATCGCCCGACTGCAATATGCCAGCGAATCCATCAGCCAGCTGCGCTGGGATCTCAATGGCTGGTCACTGCTGCGCTTTGCCCCCGAAGTGGCTATTCGCTTTGGCGAGCGCAACGGTCTCAACGGTCAGGGCGTTGTCGGCTGGAATGGCGCAGCCTTCGGCCGCGACCTGACCCTCAATGCCCCGGCCCCCTGGGTGATGGCGCGCATCCCGCTGCCACTCCCCTTCCCGGTCACCCTCACCGGTCAGCTGCAATTCAAGGTAGATCAGTTTGCCCAAGGCAACCCCTGGTGTGACAACCTCTACGGCAACCTCGACTGGTACAACGCCAGCGCCGATACCCCGGCGGGCAAGCTGGATCTGGCCGACCCCGAGGTGAAACTCACCTGCCTCGACTCCAGACTGGTGGCCGAGCTCAAGCAGGGCTCGGATGCGGTAGAGACCATTGGTCGCCTCGAGCTGCAACCCAATGGCCAGTACCTGTTCCAGGGCACCCTGAAACCAGGCCCCGAACTGCCGCCACAGATGCAGCAAGGACTCCCCTTCCTCGGCCAGCCCGACAGTCAGGGTCGCTTCCCCCTGCGCTATCAGGGGCGGATCTAAGCCACCATTCAACGTGAAAATGGCCCCGGGACAACCCGGGCCATTATTATCGTCTGTGTCAGTTGAAATTCCAGATACAAAAAAGCCCAAGCAGGTGACCGCTTGGGCTTTCTCTTTGAATATGGCGGAGGAGGTGGGATTTGAACCCACGGATGGTCGCCCATCGCCGGTTTTCAAGACCGGTGCATTCAGCCGCTCTGCCACCCCTCCGAACGGCGAGCATACTACGTCAAGCGCTTGTTCATATGCAATACATATTTCCTGTGGGATAGTGTGCGCGAGCAAAATGGCAGGTGGCTTGAAATTGTTCCTCGTCATCCCTATTTGTTCTTCATAGAATGCTTAGGCTAAGTGATGACGAGACGGCCGCCCGCCGCCTCACCAGGACACCAAGAGGACACCCAAGATGGATACCCGTTCTATCTACACCGGCACCCAGAGTGCCGCACGCGATACCAACAAGGTGCTGCGTAATACCTATATGCTGCTCTCCCTCACCCTCGGCTTCTCTGCCGTGGTGGCGGGCATCGCGACCGTGATGAACATGCCGCCGCTGCACTGGGCCATCTTCCTCATCGGCGTATACGGTCTGATGTTCCTGACCGAGAAGAATCGCAACAACAGCATGGGGCTGGTATTCACCTTCGCCCTGACCGGTCTGCTGGGCTATAGCCTTGGCCCCATCATCAACATGTACATGAACAATGGTGGTGGCGAGATCGTGATGACCGCCCTTGGCGGCACCGCGCTCACCTTCTTCGGTCTGTCGGCCTATGCCCTGACCACCAAGCGTGACCTCTCCTTTATCGGCGGCATGCTGTTCGTCGGTTTCTGGGTACTGCTGGTGGCAATGATTGCCAACATCTTCCTGCAGATGAGCGCCCTGAGCCTGGCTCTGTCCGCCATGTTCATGCTGTTCTCCTCCGGCGCCATCCTGCTGACCACCCAGCAGATCGTGCGCGGCGGCGAGACCAACTACATCTCCGCCACCGTCACCCTGTATGTCTCCATCTACAACATTTTCCTGAGCCTGCTGAGCCTGCTTGGCGGCAACCGCAACTAATCAAAAACCCCGCTTCGGCGGGGTTTTTATTGGCTCCTGTTTCTGTCAGGATAAGTTGCAAATCAAGGATATGATGCGAAGCGGCCCTGATCCAAATCAGGGCCGCTTCTCGCTTGGCGGGGTAACATCCTGCCCTCGTTTCGTTCAAGGGTTGTTCCTGTTTCATGCCGATGGATCTCTCTGGCCTGCTGCGCCGACTGCTGACCGATAGTCACATCGATTTTGCTTCGCTCAAGGGGGGTGCCTAGCATGCCCATGGAATTCTCTGGTTTGTTGCGCCGACTGCTGACCGATAGTCACATCTACTTCGCCCTCAAGGTGCTGCTGGCCATTCTCGGTCTGCTCGCCTTCACCCTGGCCACAGGCAATATCCAGCTCACCGTACTGCTCTCCCTCGGGGTAGTGGCCGGCGCCATCGCCGAAACCGACGACAGCCTGTGGGGACGGCTCAAAAACCTCGCCATGACGCTCATCTGCTTCATGTTCGCGTCCCTGTGCGTGCAGTATCTCTACCCCACCCCCTGGCTGTTTGCCATCGGGCTGGCCAGCTCCACCTTTATCTTCGTGATGGTGGGGGCGCTCGGTGCCCGCTACGCCACCATCAGCTTCGGCTCGCTGCTGATCGCCATCTACACCATGCTGGGGGCCGCCAAGGCGCCGGATCTCTTCTACCAGCCACTGGCGCTCGGTGCCGGCGCCCTCTGGTACGGGCTGGTCTCGTTTATCTGGCTCTGGCTGCTGCCCTACAAAACCCTGCACGAGCAGCTGGCCCAGAGCTACTTCGCCCTTGGCCGCTACCTGCTGGAAAAATCCCGCTTCTTCCCGGCGGACGAGCACGGCGCCCAGGCCATTCGCCACAATCTGGCCCAGCTCAATATCAATCTGGTGAGTGCGCTGACCCTCACCAAGTCGGCCCTCAATGCCCGCCTGAGCCGCCGCCATCCGGCCAGCCCCGAGCTGGCCAGCCTGCTGCGTCTCTATCTGCTGGCGCTGGAAATTCACGAACGCGCCACCTCCAGCCACTACCCCTACAGCCGGCTGGAAGCGGAGCTCAAGCAGGGCATCGTACTGGAAGGATTTCAGGAGGTGTTCCTGCAGCTCTCCGAGGCGTGCCAGCGGCTCGGTTACGCCATTCTGGTGCACAAGCCCTACGCCCATAACAAGCGCATCCACTGGACACTGGAGGCCCTTGGCGATCAGCTGGAGTTCACCAATCTCAAGCAGCACTACCCGAAAACCCTGCTGACGCCGATGAAGTTCCTGCGCCGCAATCTGGCCAGCATCAACCAGCTGCTGGGCAGCGCCGAAGTACTGCAAAACCCCGAACAGCCAGAGCAGGAGCTGCCCGCGCTGGCGCGGCCGCCCCGCCTGCCGCTGCTGACCCAGCTCAAGCAACATCTCACCTTGCACTCCATGGTGTTTCGCCATGCGCTGCGTTTGTCACTCGGGCTGGTGATCGGCTACGGCATACTGCAAGCCTTTGATCTGGAAAAGGGCTACTGGATTTTGCTGACCGTGCTGTTTGTCTGCCAGCCCAGCTACAGCGCCACCCGCCGCCGACTGGTGCAGCGGATGCTCGGCACCTTCGCCGGCATACTGGTGGGCATTCCGGTGCTCTGGCTCTTCCCCGAGCTGCATGTTCAGCTGGTGGTGATGGGGCTGGCCGCCTTCCTCTTCTTTACCCAGGTGCGCAACAACTACAGCGCCGCGGTCTGCTTTATCACCCTCTACGTGCTGATGGCGTTCAACCTGCTCGATGGCATCGGCTTTGCCATTCTCGGGCCCCGCCTGCTCGATACCCTGCTCGGCTGCCTGATCTCCTACGGGCTGGTGGCCTGGCTCTGGCCGGACTGGCAATACAAGCGGCTGCCAACACTTATCGCCAATTCGCTCTCGGCCAACGCCCGCTACCTCTCGGCGGTGCTGGCAAGCCTCAAGCAGCAGCGCGATGAGTCCATCGACTATCGGGTGGCGCGCAAGAGCGCCCATCTGGCGGACAGCGAACTGGCCACCGCCTGGCAGAGCATGCTGGTGGAGCCGCAAAAGCGCCGCCGCTTCCTCGATCTCTGCTTTACCCTCACCTGGCGCAACCACGCCCTGCTCTCCTACATCTCGGCGCTGGGGGCCCATCGCGACAAGCTGGAGGCCATCAGCGGACTGGATGAGGTGCGCCACCACATCTGCCACACCCTGGAGCAGGCCGCCGGCCATCTGGCGGGCAACCCCTCCAGCGCCATCGGTGGCCAGTGTCCCATTCTTTGCACGGACAGCAGCGAGGAGCAGCTGATGCTGACCCAGCAGCTCAACCTGATCAGCGAGCTGGCGGATCAGTTGCTGCATCTGGCCAACGAGAGCCGGTTGCTCACCGGGGATCAAGGCGCTACCATGCCCGCCCAATCCTGATAGCCCCATTAGCGAGGAGCCCTCATGTCTGCGCCCGAAAAACATCAGCTGGAATTCAACGGCCAACTCATCGAGACCGATGCCAAGGGCTACCTGCTCAACAGCAACGACTGGAGCGAGGAGCTGGCGCTGGTGCTGGCTGCGCAGGAGGGGATCGAGCTGGAGGAGCCGCACTGGGAAGTGGTGCACTTTGTGCGCGCCTTCTATCTGGAGTTCAACACCTCCCCCGCCATCCGCGCGCTGGTCAAGGCGATGGAGAAGCAGTACGGCCCCGAGAAGGGCAACAGCCGCTACCTCTACAAGCTGTTCCCGGAAGGGCCCGCCAAGCAGGCGACCAAGATTGGCGGCCTGCCCAAACCGGTGAAGTGCATCTGATCCCATAAAACGGGGGCCGCAACTGCGGCCCCCGTTTTATTTGGTGCGCTATCTTCGCGCACCTCGTCTTCATATATCTCAGGCTTCCAGCCAGCCTTATTCCCGCTTGTCAGCCAGCACCACCAGCTGCTCCGCTAACCGGTGACCGTGCAGGTAGGAGGCGATCAGCTCGCTATCCGCCTTGCCCGATTCAATCTGCTGATACCAGTGCTCCAGCATGGCGGCAAAGCCGCGCTGGGCCAGCACCAGCTGCCAATCGTTGGGAGTCAGCATCTCGGCCTGCTTGTCGCGGGCGATGATGCCGCGGGTGCAGTTCTCAAGGTGCAGGGAGAGGTTGTCGCCATAGGCATCGATGCGCTCCTCGGTGATCCCGGCGCTGCGGTTCATGCTGCCGCTGATGGCGCGATCCCCGCTCTGCCAGCTGATACTTACCCCGGCCAGCAAACTCTTGTCCTGCGCACAGGGGCGCAATACCGCATGGAACTCCCCCTGCGGCACGCCGCCATAGAAGCAGAGGCTGTCTAGCACATGGATAAAGTCGTCGAACATAAAATCCCGCGCCCTGCCCGGCAGGGCGAAGCGGTGTTTCTGCCAGTTAAGCTCGGTGAGCGGCTGGGCCCGCGCCTCGGCCATGGCGGGCAGATAACGGCGGTTGAAGCCGGTAAAGAGGGCGCAATTTTGCGCGATGGCGAGGTTGGCCAGCGCCTCGGCCTCGGCCAGATTGTCGCACAGGGGCTTGTCGACAAAGGTGGGGATGCCGGCGCGCAGGCACTGCTCGGCCAGCTCGCGGTGCACCGCGGTAGCGGCGTGGATCATCACGGCGTCGGGACGGCTGGCCAGCATGGCCGCCACATCGGTAAAGCACTCGGCGACCCGATACTGGCGGGCCAGCTTCTCCAGCACCGATGGATTGCGGGTGCAGAGCAGCGGGGTGATCCGCTCATCGCTGGCAAGCAGCGGCAGATAGGCTTTCTGGGCGATATCCCCCAGACCAATCATGGCAATGCGCATGACAACTCCTTGTTTTATCTGGCAAGCGTGTGAAGGGGGTGCGGCAACGACTCTTGCAGCAACCCGGCAATGCAAACTGGCGGACAGGGTAGCACTCCCCTCGGGCCGCCTCCATCGGCGGCACCAAAAACAGCAGGGGCGACCCGCCGGTCGCCCCTGTCGATTCATCCCTTGCCTCCCCGGCCAGCCAAGGCGGTCTGCAGGCATCTGCCGGTTACAGCCCCTTGAGGGACTGGCAGTCGTAGTAGGTGATGCGCGGCTTGTCGTTGTAGTTGAGATCGATCACCCCGAACAGCATCTTCTGGGCCGGCAGATAGATGTGGACATAGTTGGCCTGCTTGGCGTCGGCGACCTTGAGACTCTCCTCACTGTTGTTCATGTAGGAGCTGAGCATGCCGGCGGTGCTGTAGCGCTCCAGCAGGTTCATCGGCATCTCTTCGTTGTGCTTGAGGGTGCAGTTGTTCTCCGGCTTGGGCGGGAACTGACCAATAACCACTTTGCGCCCTTGCGGGCTGGTCTTGTCGACAGAGGTCACGCTGCTTGCACAAGCAGTCAGCAGCAAAGCGGGCAACAGCAGAAACAGTTTTTTCATGGAACCTGAACTCAATAAGGGAGGCCATCCCGGCCCCGGTTTTCGCCGCGGTGGTGGCCCGAGCGTCTGCCGCCAGCCTCACCGCCGTCGCTTGTTATAGGGGTCTCGCCGAGGCGAGTGGCGCGCATATTCACATCCCGCCTCCCGGTATTCAATCACTATTCAATCAATAGGGCGGGAAGTGTGTAACCAGATATTTCATGGGGGGATCCAGCCCGCGCCAGACGCCCCTCTCAGCCCTTTTCGGCCAACAAGCCGCCCAGCATCAGCCCCTATCTCTGCTGGCCTTCGGGCCGACTCCCCTTGCCTCTTTTGCCTCTGTTATCTGGTGATCGGGGGGACGATTTACCTCGCCCCTCTCCCTTAGGTTCGCTCATGCCAACGGCCAATTATTTCACCTATGTAACGCTTTAAGGCATTGATGTTTCACCTGCGCAAAAATCAGGGCTGGGCTGGTAACGGCGGTTGGCAGGCAGGGGCGAGCAACGCTCGCCCGACTGGGTCACAAGGGATTGGCCGAGCAGGAGAAATGGTGGGATGGGGCTGAACAGGATGGCAGGTGATGGCCGGACAAGGGCTTTCCCTCAACCAGCCTCACCTGCCCGAACGCATGTTGTGTGGTCAGGCGGAAGCGAGCGGGGTGGCGGCCTTGATCACCTCGGCCAGCCACTCGATGGCGAGATTCCCTTGGCTTTTGCGATGCCTGCCGACCACCACCTCGAACTGCTGCGGCGCCCCGGCCATCTCCAGCACGCGAAAATCGCCGAGGGCGGCGATGGCTGACGGAATGCAGGCCGCCACGTCATTGACCGACATAAAGGCTTGCAGCGAGGTGTAACAGGGGAGCGTCGCCACCGCCGCGCTGGCGACCTGCTGCGGGCTCATCTGCCCTTCGAAATTGCCGACGCTGTTGGCGAACTGCACAAAGGGGATGGCCGTCATATCCTGCGGGGTGTTGCCCGGAAGATATCGGGAGTCACGGCGCAGCACGCAGCAGTAGTGATCCCGGCGCAGGGTGGCGCGCAGCAACCCGGGGTCGAGATAGGCATCAAAACCAATCACCAGATCGACCTCGCCACTGGCCAGCGCCTCCAGATGCAGTTCGGCCTGAAAGTCCACCACATCGAGCCGGATGGAGGGCGCCTGAGTGCGCAGGGCGCTCGCCAGCCTTGGGATAATGGCGAGCTGGGCATACTCGTTGGCCATCACCCTGAAGGTGCGCTCGCTGCTGGCGGGATCGAAGGGAGCGGCCACAAAGACCCCGTCGATATCGGTCAGGATCTGCTCGAACCTGGCGGCCAGCTCGCAGGCGTAATCGGTCGGCTGCAACCCGGCGCTCTGGCGGATAAAAAGCTCGGCGGGAAAGAGATCGCGCAACTTTTTCAGATGGCTGCTCACCCCCTGCTGGGAGATCTCCAGCAGCTCGGCCACCCGCGACACACTCTTGTATCTGACCAGCAGCACCAGCACCCGCATCTGCCTGATATCGATCTTCTCCACCCTCACCTCACCAATTTCAGTTGTATCACATACAAACTACCAATGATTTACATTGTATCAGTGGCTCTCTAACCTTGCAGCTCTTCCAGCAAAGCGAGGTTAACGATGAAAACTGTCATTCTGATTGGTGCTCAGGGGAAAATGGGGCAAGCCGCCCTCAGTGGTCTCGGCAAGCACAAAGTGATCACCGCCAGCCGCTCCGGCGAGGGGTGTGATTTTCAGGTGGATATCACCAGCCGAGAGTCTATCGAGCGGCTCTACCAAAACGTGGGTTCCTTCGATGCAGTGGTCAATACCGCCGGCTATTGCGAATACGCCCCCTTTGGCGAGATGAGCGACGAGCAGTGGCAAACCACCATCCAGAGCAAGCTGATGGGGCAGATCAATCTGGTCAATATCGGCCTCAACTACATCAATCAGGGGGGCTCCTTCACCCTGATCTCCGGCATCCTCAATATCAAGCCGATCCCGCTGGCCATTGCCGATGCCACCACCAGCGGCGCCATCGATACCTTTGTCCAGTGCGTGGCCCACGAGCTGCCCCGCGGCATCCGCATCAATGTGGTCAACCCGACCGTGCTGGAAGAAGCGTGGGACGTATATGGCGAGATGATGCCGGGCTTCCAGCCGGTGCCGGGCGCCCTGGTCGGCAAGGCGTTTGAGCGCTCCGTCGATGGCTTTATTAGCGGTCAGGTGCTCTATGTCGATGCCTGATCCGGTTCAGGCCTGACCCAATGCCTTTGTAATTCCTTGTCGATGTTTTTCCTCTTCCCCGAAAGCGCCAGCTCTCGGGGCTTTTTGTATGGCGGGGGGCAAACCCACACAGAAGATAGAAAAAAAGGAAGGAAGCCGAGACTCCCTTCCTTTTGGCTTGCACAGCGGCCTGTGACTCAGTTGATCTTGCCCATTTCGACGGCAAAGCTGGTCGCCAGCTGGGCAAACTTGAGAGCGTGGCCAGCCGAGGGATCCGAGTTTTGCAACGTATCCTGCGCCGTGTGGATCCTGGGGTTGTATTCGCTAAAACGTGATTCGAACGGCATGGCGGCGGGGTAGCCCTGATTGTGCCAGGAGG
Source organism: Aeromonas lacus (assembly GCF_000764665.1). Classification (GTDB taxonomy): domain Bacteria; phylum Pseudomonadota; class Gammaproteobacteria; order Enterobacterales; family Aeromonadaceae; genus Aeromonas; species Aeromonas lacus. Next base: position 22,191 of record NZ_JRGM01000019.1, read on the forward strand.
CGTGATCCGAGCAACCATAGCCACAGCTGTCATAGCCATAGCTGACTTGCGGCAGGTAGGCATCGATCAGCTGGGTGAGGTAGCCGGTCAACCCCTTGTCGGTGTAGTCGGTCATAAAGACGATGTCGTTCGCCGAGCCCTTGTAGTTGGTCATGTCCAGCTGGAGCGCGGCCAATACCTTGGTGTTGGCCGCCTTGTAGCGGCTGGCGATATCCTTGGAGCCTCGCAAGCCCACCTCCTCTGCCGCATAGCCGATAAATTGCAGGGTACGCTCCGGCTGGCGGCCCTGTTCGGCGATGACCCGCAGCACCTCGGTCAGGGTGGCGATGCCGGAGGCGTCATCATCGGCGCCGGGGGCCAGTGTCTTGCTGTTGGGGGCCGAGCCTGCGGTGGAATCGAGATGGCCACCGAGCACCACCACCTCGTCCGGATAGCGGCTTCCCTTGAGGGTAAGCACCACGGACTGTTGCGGGTAGCCGCTATGTTTGACCCGGCTGACGCTGGCCCATGGCAGGGTGCTGCCGAGGCTCTGCCACTGGCTGGCCACCCAGTCGGCGGATTGCGTGCCGGTGGGGGTGGTGTAGTAGCGGTTGCGCCAGCCGGATAGCTTGCTGATGGTGCTGGCGATATTGCCTTGATCCAGATGGGGCAGCAGCCGGTTGACACTGGCCCCCTGGGTCAACGGCGGGGCGCTGAACAGGTTTTGGCTGAGGGGCTGGGCCATGCTCTGCAGCGCATCGGCCAGGGTCGTGTGCACCACATAGCCACCGCAACGCTGGTGCCCTTCGTGCATCAGATGCGAGAGGGAGCCAAGCTCGCTTGCCTCAATCTGGGCCAGCTGGACGGGCGCCCCGCTGGCACTGAACAGGGGGGAGAGCTTGGCATTGACCTGCTTGAGTTCAACGCCGCTATCGGCCCCAATCGTGATCCACACGGGCGCCCCCGCCTGAACGGCAAGGGGAATCAGGGGGAGCAAGAGGGCTGCAGTCATCGCTTTCATGTCGGATCCTTCCGGTTATGGTTAACAGTAAACAGGCTTGATAGGTCTCATAAGAAGACCAAGCTAGTCTAGTCACCCACTGCCGTTAAATCGACCACTACCTGCACCAAATGGCACCACCTGATGTAAAGCGCGCCAGCTGGGGGTTTTAACTCTACCGGGCCTCCTGTTTTTCCCTCCCCGCCCCTGTTGCCCTGCTTGTACAGACCCCTGATTGTTCCACCTGCGCAACAGCTGCTCGCTGATTCGTTGCACCAGTAAAACAATTTGAGGGGTGCCAGCACCCGGCCATAGCCGCAGGATGGCCAGCAGCCAGTGCCCGATCACTGTCCGGTTGGCAGCAAGGTCGCAGAGAATGAAGAGTTTGATAGAGGTCAAAAAACGAGACGTTTCTGATAGTTACATCACTTTAAGGCTCGCCTCGACAGTTTCGTTTGGCTTACCATGGTCAATCAGAACCTGTTGAACTGCGATAGGTTGCTGCCAGCGTGGGTCAAGGGAGCATATTGGAAGCTGTAATCCACGGGCGGTAGCGTGAGATTCAGTGGATTTGTCCCTTACTCAGGAAAGGGACAATCTAAGTTTTGCCAAAATTTGGCAAAGAAAGCTAATAAAACATCCCATAGATTAATGGATATATATATAATTGGGTTTATTTTCTAGTTTCGATATAGAGATCATTATATGACCACGCGGATGAAAAACCAGTACCTTATTCTAGTTTTATTCCTTTCTTTGTTCTCTATTGGCTCTCAAGC
>NZ_JRGM01000190.1 GCF_000764665.1 Aeromonas lacus
TATCTGGAGAGTGGCAATGTGGTCGGCCGGGTCGGTAACAGCAGCGGCAGTGTGGCCTTTACCCTGACGGTCAACAACAGCGGGGTAGTGACACTGGATCAACTGCGCGCCATTGAACATACCCCGAACAGCGGCTCGGATCAGGAGAGCAGCCTGCTGTCAGCCAATCTGGTGAAACTGGTCGGAACCATCACCGACAAGGATGGGGACAGCCAGAGTGCCAGCGTGGACTTGGGCAGCGCCATCAGCTTCAGGGACGATGGCCCGAGTATCAGTGCCGGCAGTGCGGCCAACGACACTCTGCAAGTGGACGAAAGCAACCTGTCACTCAATGCCAGCACCAGCTATGCCAGCCTGTTCACCAGCAGCTTTGGCGCCGATGGGGCCGGTACCCTGGTTTACAGCCTGAACGTCAGCACAGCAGGGGTGGACAGCGGGCTCAACGACACCGCAACCGGCAAGAACATCCTGCTCTATCTGGAGAGTGGCAATGTGGTCGGCCGGGTCGGTAACAGCAGCGGCAGTGTGGCCTTTACCCTGACGGTCAACAACAGCGGGGTAGTGACACTGGATCAAGTGCGCGCCATTGAACACACCCCGAACAGTGGATCGGATCAGGAGAGCAGCCTGCTGTCAGCCAATCTGGTGAAACTGGTAGGAACCATCACCGACAAGGATG
>NZ_JRGM01000191.1 GCF_000764665.1 Aeromonas lacus
GGACATTTTCCAACGACACTTCCGCGGCCACGATATCGTGGGTCACCGGGTCTACTGTCAGATGCAACTTGCGCCACACTCGCCGTTTTTCGGCGCCGAGTTTCCTGACCTTCCACTCGCCTTCCCCAAAGTCGAGTCGATAACCAGGTCGGTGATACGCCCCTTACAGGGCTGCCGATAGGCCACTTTCACAGTACGGGCTCGTTTGCTGACACGGCTGTAATCCGGCGCGCACAGCGGCACATTCATCAACTAGAACAGAGAATCGAGTAGCCCCTGAGTCGCCCGCAGGGTGAGGCTGAAAATCCCTTTGAGCAATAAGGTTGCGATGGTCTGGTCACTGTAAAGCGGAATACGGCCCCGTCGCCCGTGATGGTCATGGTGAAACCAGTTGTTCATGACTTCGGCATCAATCCAGAAGGTTAGTGAGCCACGGTTAATCAGAGACTTTTTGTATTTAGGCCAGTTGGTAATGGGGTGAAGCGACATGCCCATGATGCAGACTTGAAGAGAATGGTGGCGATCAGATCACCAAGTCCTGAGTTAGTTCCATTCAGGCTGCATCGATTTGGGCAACAACGCCAGTTAAAATCATCTCTCATATTAAACGGTCGTACCAACAAGCTATTGAGAGGTTCATTCTACATAAAATATATCACTAACAATGATTAAGCTGTTCGGACAAGCGAATACCCCCAATTTTTCACATGCAAGGCACTTGTGGATTTCATACGTAGATTCCCCCCCCGATAAACTACTAAAACTGAACTGAACCAGTTGATGCTGTGCTATAACAAAAACAAGCATAAG
>NZ_JRGM01000192.1 GCF_000764665.1 Aeromonas lacus
CTTGTACACCATGCCTCAAATGAACGAACCCACCACCTATTAAATGGAATAGAGGACAAATGCACTATTACCGCCAAGCCAAGGTGAGCGATACCCAACCTCTACACTTCGAGTCACCTCGTTTGAAGACAAAGTGGAAAATTTTTTAATACTATCGAGTCGTGGGCTTAATTTGAAGCCAGCCGTCCTCTCTGCCTCGTATACCTCACCAGCGTTGTAGCTGCCGATGTGTGGGTATATAACCATATCAAGGAGAGCTACGTTGGTCGTGCACTAGCAGGTATCTACAATTTCTAATATACCAACCGACGGTCAAATACTCACATAGGCTAGCCTTGGTATATAATGTACGATGAAATTCATCTATGATATTGCGCAACAAATCATATATACACTCGCCACTTCATCATCTTTGGTAACGATGAATAGTGATTGATTCTCAGGAAATATGAGGGATGTATAATAAGCCTTGCCTACACTACACATGAAGTACGTTACGCTGTCTACGTC
>NZ_JRGM01000193.1 GCF_000764665.1 Aeromonas lacus
GGACTACTTGGGGCTGACTTTTAATGATGATGTCGTAAATGCATCAATTTCCGGAACAAGAGATTTCGGGACCGTTGTTGCCTGGTGCAGACTGGTTGGTACGGTGGAGGTGTTTAACCAGGTTGAGCAGGAAATTGCAGAATTGGTAGGCACAGAGGCTTGCAGCATTTTCGCATCTACGACACTGTTGAATCATGGGGTGATTCCGGCATTAATGGGGAAAGATGGCGTATTATTTTTGGAAAAATCAGCCCACATGACGATGTATGAAGGGGCCAAGATAGCACGGGATAGTGGTTCAAAGCTGTGTAATTTTAATCTGAATGATTTGGAACAACTGGAAGACTTACTTATCGAAAATCAGCATATCAGTAAGAAATTAATTTGTGTTGATGGTGTTAATTCAATGACAGGGGATTATACAGATCTGCCCAGACTCGACAAACTGGCGAAGAAATACAACGCATTACTGTATGTTGATGATGCACATGGATTCGGTGTCGTTGGGGAAAAACCTGATGTTGAATATCCTTATGGAAAAAGAGGTAATGGAATCGTAAACTACTTTGGCCTTGATTATGAAAACATTGTTTACATTGGATGTTTTTCAAAAGCTTACGGAAGTTTTGGTTCGTTTATCTGTTGCAGTCACAACCTGAGACGTTACTTAATCTCCCAAGCGACACCGCATGACCTTGGTGGCGCGGGTCCGGCTTCTGCAATGTGTGCGGTGC
>NZ_JRGM01000194.1 GCF_000764665.1 Aeromonas lacus
ACCTGCTGTTGCGCGGATTAGTTTTTGTTGTCCAGTATAAGAGCCAAACTCTTCTATGGCTTTAAGCGGGTTTAGATATTTGTTATTGTTTGCTAAACCCTCTAATAAATTTGAGTATGGCTTTATTATCTCAAACAAACCGCGCTTCATTACTGTGTAGTAAGTGAATTGCTTACGTTTATAGTCAGGATAGACACTGGTGATAACGTAGAATATATAACCAGCTACATATGCAAGAAGTAAGTCTATTCCAGCAGATACAAGCAATGCTGCGCCTTTAAACGGCTCAGGCTTTGCATCCCACAATAAAGCGTTGATGACTATGATCGCTACGCAAACAACTGTGGATATTGTAAGTCCCTTTGATGTTAACGAGTAAACGCCTTTCAGTGTTCTTAACGCCATCCAAAACTTAATACGGGACATAACAAATGCTCACAGACAGTTTCCCGCTATCATACCTCACGCACGCAAGCGTGCAAAGCAGCCTAACGCTGTGCCTTGCATTGAACAATAGAGCAGTACGTTTGCTTGTACTCTTCTCTACAATGCAGCCTAGGCTGTTAGGCTTATGCAGGCAGTGAATACACAGACTAGGGGTACTGAACCAAAAAATTTTCATTACTACACATACAGC
>NZ_JRGM01000195.1 GCF_000764665.1 Aeromonas lacus
CTCTTACTATTTATGACTTCAAAGTCGCAGAGGCGGAAGCACACGATAAACTAGAAAGTTCTACCTTTTACCGTATTGGTCAGAGACTTGAATCTATTGCGAAATTTATTAACCAAAAGCGGCTATCCATCCAAAAGATTGGATTCAAAAAGTCATCTAAACGCGGAGAAACCCAGACCGCTAGTGATACAAGAATCGATTTTGAGTCAACTACCAAACGGCATGAGAAGCTACCTACCCATGAAAGCCTCATCGCAGTAGCAACACTTTCTAACTCGAATCTAGAAGGTGACGATGCACTGTTTCAGGCTATGGTAGAAATCATGTTTGCAACGGGTCTGCGATTTGATGAGGTGATCTGCCTAGATGTCGATTGCTTACAGGTTAGGGAGGTTGAGGAGCAAAACGTCTTCACAGGTGAAATGGACATATTATCCATTAATGAGATCCGCTACCGAGCCAAAAAGGGGGCTGGATATCAAACCAAACCAATAACCGAAAGCCTGTTACCAATCCTAAAGAAAGGTCTGACTAGCGCCATTGAAATATTAGCACCTGTACGT
>NZ_JRGM01000196.1 GCF_000764665.1 Aeromonas lacus
GAATTTGCAGTTGGCGGGCAGAGAAAATCTTTATTACCTACCGAAATTTTAGAAGTTGAACACTCTACTAGGTCTGGAGTGTCACGTAACAAGGTTAGTATATAAGATGCTTGTAACCCATACAACTTTGCAGATACTGTTACATCTAACTCAGCCTGTGGGTCGATACGAATTTGATACGACAATACACCTGGAGGCATAAGCCACTTCTCTATATCAGTACTCACTTTCGTTGCCGGCTCAAAAATCGCGTATTCTGAATTACTACTCCATTCGACCAATGCAGTTACATCTCTCATATCCCCATTCGACAGTGTTGCGATAGCCATTAGTTGACGTTTAGTGGACAAAGTAAGCTGCTTATTCGTATCACAAACGATGCCTGAACGTTCAAACTCTGGATATATGGCTGCCAGCTCACATCGTTGCATTATCTCCAGTTTAGTTATGACAGCATCAGTAACTCTTACAAAGGCACTACCAGTATGTATCTCATTGCTAGGATCGGCGTGATCAACATAGCTTGCCGAAATATTGGTAGATCCAATGGCATTTGCTGTAACTAATCCTTTATTTAAATTGTTATCAACACTAGCAATACTATTGTCACTACTTATCCAGTCGCTGACTAAAGTCACCTCCCGCGAC
>NZ_JRGM01000002.1 GCF_000764665.1 Aeromonas lacus
ACTTAACTGTAGACGAATCTTTCCTAATTCCGGGTTAAGTAGTTCAGGATCTTTAATCTCATTCAATATGCTCAGTTTTTCAGCTAAGCCTTTCGCACCTAGCTGAATGTTGAAAATCTCTTGGCTATCAATTCTCTCAAGAGGCGCATCCACTCTAGCGGCTTTGCTAATGCGCAGACTATATCTGACCCGCTGAAGCTCTTCCTGTTTTTTCAGCAGAGTATCAGCCTTGACACTGTCGTATTGTGCGGTCAGAGCCTTTATTCTGTTTTGCCATATAGATTGCAGTTCTGTATTTTTGCTTTTGAGTTGCTGCAGCTGGACAAAGTCCATGTACTTAACCAATCGCTGTTGAGCAAGTTCAGGTGTTTCAGCAGAAAAACTTAATGTCATATCTTCGCTTGTTTTATCCTGAGCCTTAGCTGATATGGATTCTGCCAGCTTACTCATTAACGCACGTTCACTGCGCTTATCCGAGATCCCCTCTCTCTCCATCTCTACGGCGTAGATACCCTCTTGCATCAAAAAAGCCCGCTTATTGTTCATGCTGTTAAAGGC
>NZ_JRGM01000020.1 GCF_000764665.1 Aeromonas lacus
AAGTTATAATTGCTACCACTGTATGAAATGTGATTTAAATTATCACTTATAGTGATGCCATCAATAAGCCCAATAAGTTTTGAAAATCTTTCAACCCCACTGAATTGAAAATTTTTCTTGTCAAATAAAATCAGATAATTTACTTCCGTGTTCATGTTAGTTTCCATTATATGGAGCTGTTGATAAAATTCTATACATTATGGATATATAATACATCTCGTATGTTGGGCTATGCTCTGCGCCAACCAACAAAAACCACGCTACCGCCCCTGAATGACAGCCTCCAGTCTGCTGCTTGTTACTTGCGATATGGCACTGGCTTGGCTCATGGCTGACTCCGGCAAGAGGGTTGTCAAACGGCTATGTTACCGAACGGGGCTGAGTGGGAAAGTGGGCGCTGGCTGTTTTATGAGCAAGATCAACAAATTAATTTGTAACGGGCTGCGATATGGCCGTGCAACATCGGCAGCTATCTGCACAGAGGGAGATCGGACGGGGAAACGGCAGTGTCGCCTCTTGTTGGCGGGCATTAAAAAACCACATGGGCCCTTGGGCCCATGTGGTTTTTCTGCAGTGATTGCTTGTCTTTATCTGGCTTAGCGAACCGGCACCACGCGGGCGGCCGGCATCTCGTAGCGGCTCTGGGTTGCCGGAGCCCCTTTCTGGAACTGACGCACCAGACGGTTGAGGTCGCTCAGCTGGGTCACCAGCTGGGTGATGCCGTGGACGGCGTGCTGGCTGCCGACACTGGAGTCATCGGCCAGGGTCTTGATACTGAGCACGTTGCGGTTGATCTCGGCAGTGACGTGGGATTGCTCTTGTACTGCGTGGGCAATCTGGCTGCTGCCGGAGGCAACCTGCTGCAGCATGCTGTTGATTTGCTGCAGGATGGCGCCGGTGGCCGATGCCTTCTGCTGGCAGCTGTCCGCCAGCAGGCAGCCCTTCTCCATCGCCTGCTCTGCTTCGCCGGAGCTGTTCTGCAGCTCGGTGATCATCTTCTGGATTTCGCTGGTAGAGGACTGGGTCTTGATGGCGAGCGAGCGGATCTCGTCGGCGACCACCGAGAAACCACGGCCCGCCTCGCCAGCACGGGCGGCTTCGATGGCGGCATTGAGGGCCAGCAGGTTGGTCTGGTTGGCGATGTTGTTGATGACATCGAGGATGCCGTCGATATCGCGGCAGTGGCCGACCAGCGCGCTGATGACAGTTCTGGAGGTGGTCAGTTCGCTGTTCATGCCAGCGACGGCGGCGACGGTTTCGGTGACGCTGCTGTTGCCGCTCTTGAACAGGTCGGCGGTCTCGTCCAGCAGGCTGGAGGAGTCGGTCGAACTCTGCGAGACCTCGCGAATGGACTCGGACATCTCGGTGATGGCGGTCGCCACCTGATTGGTCTCGGCCTGTTGCTGCTGCAGGTTCTCGGTGATGGATTCGGCATTGCGCAGATCCCCCTCGGCGGCTTGCAGGATCCGGCTGCAGGTCTGCTGGGTGCGGGCCAGCACGGCGTTGAACTCGGCCTGATTCATCACCATCGAGAGCTCGATGGCGGCGATGTTGTCCACCTTGTTGGTGTAGAGCAGCTGCATCAGCGGGTTGTCAAAGCGGCTGCGGGCCATCTTGTTGAGCTTGCCGAGGCGGCGAGAGAGGGCGTTCAGGGTGATGGCGGCCACGGCCAGCGGAATGGCGGCCAGCGACAACTGCCAGCCCAGCGGGTTGGTGAAGGAGAGGCTGAGAATGGTCGCCAGACTCAGCAGCAGGCAGAGGTTGATAGCCAGGGTGTGGGAGAAGGTCGGCAGTTTCAGCGCCAGCGGCAACTTGTTGTTGCGCAGGTCGGCATAGACCTTCTCGGCACGCTGTTTGATCTCTTCACTCGGTGCGGTGCGTACTGACTGGTATTCGACGACCCGGCCATTGGCATCCTTGATGGGGGTGACAAAGGCGCTGACCCAGTAGTGGTCGCCATTTTTGCAGCGGTTCTTCACCGGCCCCATCCAGCTTTTTCCATCCCGGATGTGACCCCACAAATCAGCGAAGGCTTGTTTTGGCATGTCCGGGTGGCGCACCAGATTGTGGTGTTGTCCCACCAGTTCGTCCAGCTGGAAGCCGGCAATCTCGCAGAACTCGTCATTGGCGTAAGTGATACGACTCTCCAGATCCGTGGTGGAGATGAGGCTCTGGTGTTCCGGATAGAGACGTTCGCGTTGGGTAACCGGTTGATTGACTCTCATGGCGTTGCTCCCGAACTATGGTGGTTGAATTTTGATCTACATCAAAAGTATCTGCAAAGGATGGGCCATGTTCCGTTTTTAATGATTTTTATGTCATTAAAGGGCTGGCGAGCGTGGTGGTGGGGATTTTGTTTTGCAAGTTGCAAAAAATGGGGGCGGTGAGGGGGGCTCGATCTGCATTTTGCACATCATTTTGACGATGAGACCAATGCAGAGCGCTCTATTCGCAATAAGGGAGGGCTTGCCTCCCCGGGGTATTCAGGAACGGGTTCAGGGATGGCTTGCGGGAGTGGGCTCGGTGGTGGAGGGGGGCGGCTCGCTCGGTTGTTGCTGCACCTCTATCTGCATCCCCTGCACCAGCACGGTTTTCAGATCCTGCAGGTACTCATCCAGCGGCGCATCGGTGAGCAGCTGGGCCAGCTCGTTGCCCACCGGGGTGAGCCGGTAGTAGAGCAGGGTGATGTTGTTCTGCTTGCGCTGCAGCCGCCAGCGCTGGTTGCCAAACTCCAGCTCCACCCCATCGGCGGGCAGCGGGCCGGATTCCAGCTCGCCCTTGTGCAGCAGACCGAGCTCGAACAGCTGCAACAGGGCGCTGTAGGGGAGGCGATATTTGCCGAGCCCCAGCCGGGTTGCCTTGGCGCGGCTCAGCAGGCTGGCGCCCTTGTGCAGCCCCAGCAGCAGGCGCTGCTCGTCACTGCCCGCATAGTGGCAGGTGAGGGAGCAGATGCGCTGGAACAGCTGGGCTTCGCGCTGGGTCATCTCCTTCAGGGTGGAGAGCGCCCGAATGGAGAAGCGACCCGGGGTGGCGACCTCCAGCGCGAAGATCCGCCCCCACAGCTGCTGCATCGGCACCATGCTGATATCTTCCGCCAGTTGCAGGAAGCGGGTCAGCCAGTCGCTGTCCATCTCGCCGCCGGCGGCGGTCTCTTCACAGTGACGGGAAGCCATCACCATGATGGCTTCCAGATTGCGCTGGCGGGCGGCCTGATCCGCCAGATGGCGAAAGGTAGCGCGCTGTTCGAAGGTGCTGTCGCTGTTGCGGGTGAGCATGCCGTCGATGCCGCGGCTGCGTGCCAGACGCAGAGTCTGCTCCTGACTGCTCAGGATCGAACTCTCTTTCTTGGGGGGGGGCAGATCGGCCATGCTGACTCCATTCGCACAGGTGCAGGAGGTGAATGTTACTCCAAGCCAAGTTTGAAGATAACAAAGCGGCCTCCGTGGAGGCCGCTTTTTTTGCAAAGGGAGGATTACTCCTCGTAAACGCTCACCTCCACCGCATCCATGGCGTAGGAGGCGGTGGCCATTTCGTGGCTGGAGCTGACGGTGCGCATCTTGCCCTTGACCCAGATGGCGTCCCACAGGTCATCCACCGGCGCTCCCTTGGGGTAGCTCACATAGACCACCTGATTGGTGGGCGGGGGCGGCACGTGGATGCAGGCGCCAAAGTAGGGCACCAGCAGGAAGGCGGTGATCTTCTTGGCATCTCCTTCCAGCGGCACCACGAAGCCCGGCAGCCGCACATTCTGCTCATTCAGCTTCTTGTTCACACCACCCACAGGTTGCGGCACCGAGGCAAAGTTGCCGTCATGGTTGATCGCCGGGGGCGGCTGGATCTTCTCTCCCTGCGGGATGAGCACGTCCCAGTCGATGGTCTTGTAATCGTCTGCGGCCATGGCGGGCAGTGCCAGCAGGCTGGCGAGCAGCGCCACTATTTTCCACTTCATCATCTGTCCTTCTGTTTCTATTTTTGGGCGTCTCGCTAGACGCGAATACTCATGCCATCGCTCAGGCTGTAGCGGTAGGCGCGGGCGGCGGGGAGCAGGCCGATCACCATGCCCGCCAGCCACACCAGCCCCAGCAACTGCCACTCGTAGGCGCTCGGCAGCCCCAGACTCAGTTGCAGGCCATAGTGGCTGAGCAGCCAGGGGGTAGCAAGCCCCTGCCCGAGATAGAGCACAGCCACCCCGAACGCGATGCCAACCGTGGTCAGCGCCATTGCCTCCAGCGCCAGCAGCAGGAACAGGTGGGCGGGGCCGGCACCGAGGGAGCGCAATATGGCGAGCTCGCGGCGCCGTTCGTTAAGCCCGGCGAGCAAGGTGGTCAGCATGCCGATAAGGCCTGCCACCACAACGAAACCGGCGATGACCGACAGGGCGGTTTCCGCCACGCTCATCAGGCTCCACAGCTCCTGCAGGGCGGTGCCCGGCAAGATCGCCATCAGCGGCTCTCTGGGATAGGTGTTGATGGTGCGTTGCAGCTGGAACGCCAGAATGCGGTTGCTCAGCCCCACCATAAAGGCGGTGATGGTTTTTGGGGTGAGATCCTGCGCCAGCGCCTGCTCCGGGGTGACGTTCTTGCTGTGGCGGCCGGTATCCCAACCGAGATGGATCGCCTCGATCCCCGCCAGCGGCACATGGATGGTGCGATCGATGGGCGTACCGGTCGGCGCCAGAATGCCCACCACCTTGAACGGTAGGTTGTCGTGCTGGCTGAAGGAGGTGTTGCCGGCGCCGTGGGCGATGACGATGGACTGGCCAAGGTGATAGCCGAGCTTCTCGGCCACCTGGGCGCCCAGCACAGCTTCAAACGGCGTGTCGAATGGTCGCCCCTCGCGCAGTTGCAGCGACTGCTGCTGGCCGTACTTCAGGTGGGTGAAGTAGTCGCCGTTGGTGCCGAGCACCCGAAATCCCTTGTGGGAGTCGCCAAGGGAGAGCGGGATGGTCCAGGCGATGCCGGGGCGCTGCTTGATGGCCTGATAGGAGTCCCAGCCTACGTTGTTGGTGGGGTTGCCGATGCGAAACACCGAGTAGAGCAGCAGATTCACCTGACCGGAGCGGGCGCCGACGATGAGATCGGTGCCCGAGACGGTATTGGCAAAGCTGTCGCGCGCCTGATTGCGCACCCGCTCCACCCCGAGCAGCAGGGTGACGCTGATGGCGATGGCCAGCAGGGTGAGCCCGGCGGTGAGGCGACGGGCCCAGAGACTTTGCAGGGCGAGAGTCAGCATGATGCCCTCCGGTTGAGCTGTTGCAGGTTCTCCACCCGCGGGAAGAGCGGTTCGAGGTAAGGATCGTGGCTGACGAAGATGAGGGTCGAACCCTGCTTGTCGCACTCCTCGAACAACAGCTTGATAAAGGCGGCACGGTTGTCAGTGTCGAGGGCCGAGGTGGGCTCGTCGGCAATCACCAGCGGCGGCGAGCCAATGAGAGCGCGTGCCGCAGCGACCCGCTGCTGCTGGCCAATGCTGAGGGCGTGCACGGGACGATGCAGCGCTTCGTCCGGCAGTTGCAGCTCTGCCAGCAGGCGGCGCGCCTCCTGTTGTGGCGAGGCTTGCAGCCGGCTTCGCTTCTCGTGGGAGAAGGTGAGCGCAGCGGTGACGTTATCCAGCACCGAGAGAAACGGCAGCAGGTTGAACTGCTGGAAGATGTAACCGAGATTGGCCGCCCGGAAATGGTCACGAGCGCGGCCAGAGAGCCGGGCCAGTGGCTGGCCCAGCACCTCCAGGGTGCCGTGGTTGGCGGTCTGGATCCCGGCCAGCAGGCCGAGCAGTGTCGATTTTCCGGAGCCCGACGGCCCCTTGATAAAGACCCGCTCGCCCTTTGCAATGGTCAGGGTGGGCAGGTCGAGTACAACCTCGTGACCCGGCCAGGCAAAGGCCAGATCGCGGATCTCAACCACGGCGTTTTTCATGGCGTTACCAGCTCAGCTTGTTGGCGGACGGGGTCAGTTCGGCTGCGGTCTGGCCGGTGGGCAGGATCCCCTGCACGCTCAGCTTCTCAAGGCTTGGATAGACGCCGAACAGGGTCGCTTCAAGGCCGGTGAGTTTGGCCGGTGTGGCGCAGGTGTAGGTATACATGGCGCCCATATCGGCGTGACCCGCTTCGTCATGATCATGGTGGTGCTCATGCTCGCCGCTGGCAGCCTTGTCATGGTCATGGTCATGGTCATGGTCATGGTCATGGTCATGGTCGTGATCTTCTTTGGCGGCCTGCAGCTCCTGCCGGGTCAGCTTGCAGCCGGCGGCCGGGTCGAAGCGGAACAGGGTGTCAGGCTGCTGGAGGCGGGTGATAGACTTGGCGTATTGCGCTTTCTCTTCATCGCTCTTGGCTGCGTGCTCGAAGCCCACCAGATCGGCGGCAGGTGCTTGCAGCTCGATCATCAGCTGGTCGCCATCGACCACCAGATTGAGGTGGCCGTGGCCATGTTCGTGGGCGCCGTGGCTGTGACTTTCGTGTTCATCGTGATTGGCGTGCGCGGCAAAGGTGGCTACCGCCAGCAACAGGGTAACTGCTTTCATCTTGAATCCTTTTAATAACAAAAAGAGAAATTAAACAAAGGGATAGATAAAAGCGGAGAGCGGCGGCGCACGGATTGCGTAGCTGTGGGGCGGGGTGGCATCTGCCGAATGTTGCATGAGTGCAACAACAGGTGTGTCGGCCGTTTTATCAGCGTAACAATAAGGGGTAGGGGTGATCGCCTGTTTGCCATCCAGATGGAGGGCGCAGACCACACAGTGGTGGTTGTCGTGACCGGGCTGGGCGGAGTCAAGCTGATGCCGGGCAAGGGCAGGCTGCAGCCATAACCAGCCCAGCAACACGATCCAGATTTTCAGCTTGATACGACCCATAGACCCTTATGGAAAGGGCGCCATCAGCGCCCTTTCTCTCTGACTTAGAGATGGGACTTGATGAGCCCCATCACGGTTGCGATGTTGTTGGCATCGAGCTGGCCATCTTTGGCAAACAGCACCTTGCCCTCTTTATCCAGCAGGATGATGGCTGAACTCTCCGGCGCCAGATCCCAGGCGTTGCGCGCCATACCCTTGGCATCCAGCACGATGGCGGACCAGGGGAACTCTTTCTTGCTGCCCTCGGCACTGCTCGTCACAAAACCGGAGGTGCCCCAGATGGCGTCATTGCTGTTGATGATGGTGACGGTCTGGTACTTGTCATGGGGCAGATGAGCCGCCTTGATCGCCTCGATCATCGGTGCATTCAGCTCTTTGGCACTGGTGCGACCGGCGATGTGCTGGATCAGGAAGACCTTGCCGGTGAGCGCCTTGCTCTGCCACGGCTGGTAGCTGATCTCCTTGCCGCTGAGTACCAGCTCACCCTTGTCGCTGATATTGACCAGCGGAACCGGGTTCGCTTCCTTGATGTTGCTGGCGAAGGCGAGGCAGGGCAGCAGCGCCAAAGTAAGTACGAGATGTTTCATCCTGATGACACTCCATTTGTTATGTTATAACGAGTTTCAGATTGAGGGAATGGGCGAGCTTCATCCTAAACTGATCGGATCTGTTTAAAAAGTGTTAAATAGAATAGCAATTCGGAAGTGCCACCACCCCGTCGGTTTGACGAGGTGGGCTAGGATGGCATGACATCGATAAAAATCAATGAATTGGCAGCTGGTCTGAGCTCTCGGGTTCAGTAGAGCGGCTGGCTGACGAGGGGGATCCTGGCCAGCGCCATCTGCTGCACCATCAGCGGAGATCCGGTCAGCAATATCTGACGCTGGTTGTTGATCATCAGGGTATCGCCCTTGAGGCCGCTGTCGGCGGTGATGGCGAGCCAGGCGGGCGAGACGCTGCCGATGCTGATATCGGGATAGATGATGCTGAGCACATATTGCGGCGCCAGCTCTGCCAGCAGGCTGGCCATCAGCAGCGCCTTCTCGTCGCTGTCGGCCTTGTTCTCCTGCAGCGCCTGCAGCGGCGGCGCGAAGTGATCCATCTGTTCAGGCTGGGTCGGGATGGCGTTCAGCCACTCTTGCAGCAGGCTGACGCTGGTGGCGAGATCCTTGGCGGCAAACTGGCGGGCCAGCGGCTTGAGGGAGTCCTTGAAGTGGTAGAAGAGCCGCGAGTAGTCGGGCCGCACGCAGGGTAGCTTGCGATTGGAGGGATGCACGCAGGGCACCACCATCATCTGGTAGAAGGCATCATCCTGATACTGCTGGTACGCCTGCCAGAAAAGTTGCGACTCCATGCTGTCATCGTGCAGGGTGAAGGCCTGCTCCAGCGAGCGAAACTTGGTGGCGGTCTCGGGGCTGTACTGATTGATGAGATTGATGCTGTTGTAGAGCCTGGGCCCTATGTAGGCGTAGAGGGTCTCCAGCGGCTTGGTGAGGGAGGCATCGAGCAGCTGCATCTCGTGCTGGCTCGCTGCCAGGGTCTGGTCATCTGTGGTCAGCTGAAAGTGCTGGTGCTGACCCCCCGGCGATTGCCACTGCCAGCTCATCTGGATCTCGCTGGCATGAGCGGTGGTAGAGAGGGTCAAAGCGAGTAACAGCGCGGCGATTGGCTTCATGGCGGTGTTTCCTGCCGGGGATGATAATTAACAACTAGGTGAGACGGGGCCAGTTTGGCGATGTTTCGTTTTGTGAACCGGATAACAGACTGATGTGGCTTTAAATTTAATTGTGAAAAAAAGTCACGAGGAGGGGTTATGAAGCTGTGGCTCTTGGGATGGCTGGTGGCGATGAGCCTGCCTGCAGTGGCGGGGCCTGTCATCGTCAGCAAGGGAGATGACGGTATCGATGCCTTTGCCCTGCGCGACAAGCTGGCGCGCGAACATGAGTGGCAGGAGTGGTTGCGCTTCCAGCAGGCCATCAAGTGGCTGGAGGTGCTGCCGGTCAATTGCGAGCTGGTGAGTCAGAAGGAGGGAGGGTATCGCTGCGGGAGCGATTATTACCGTCCCTACCAGCAACAAGATGGTCGTGAAATATATATTCAGGGGGATCCTGCTGGCGAAACGCCCCCAAATTTGCCGCAACAACCCACTAAAAAGGCGCCATAAGGCGCCTTTTTTATCTGCAGGTTGCGCTTATTTTGCAGCGTAACGCTCGGCAGAGGTTTTGATCTCGGCTTCGGCAGCGGCCTTGTCGCCCCAACCTTCCACCTTGACCCATTTGCCTGCTTCCAGCTCTTTGTAGCGCTCGAAGAAGTGCTGGATCTGTGCTTTCAGCAGTTCCGGCAGATCGTTTACATCCTGGATGTGGTCGTACTGCTTGGTCAGCTTGGAGTGCGGGACGGCAACGATCTTGGCATCTTCGCCAGATTCGTCGGTCATCTTCAGCACGCCAACCGGGCGGCAGCGGATAACGGAGCCAGCCAGCAGCGGGTAGGGGGTCGGAACCAGTACGTCGACGGGGTCACCATCCAGAGAGAGGGTCGCGTTCACGTAGCCGTAGTTGCACGGATAGAACATCGGGGTGGACATGAAGCGATCGACGAAAATCGCGCCGCTATCCTTGTCGACTTCGTATTTGATCGGGTCGGCATTCTGCGGGATTTCGATGATGACGTAGATATCGTCGGGCAGGCTCTTGCCGGCCGGTACCAGGTTCAGGCTCATGATATTTCCTTGGTTTTAATATCGGGTTTGCAGGCCGACATTATAGCGATGTGATGTTAAATGACCATATTTCAGCGGATATCGCCGCCAAAGAGAGAGGATGTTTATCGTGTGGGGATAGTAGGTGTGCGGTAAATGCAACAAATCGGCAGTTTTCATGCCATACCGATGGGTTGTGTCACCGGTATGGCATGAGATTCAGAGCGAGTAGGGAAGCCGCGATTCGTTGACCAGTCGGGCGAGGGCCGCCACGACATGGGGGTCAAACTGGGTACCCGAGCGGCACTGGATGTACTCCATGGTCTGCTCCAGCGTCCAGGGCTCCTTGTAGGGGCGTTTGCTCAGCAGGGCATCGAACACATCGACCACCGCCACAATCCGCGCCGAGAGCGGGATCTGCTGACCAGCCAGCCGTTCGGGGTAACCCTTGCCGTCAAAATGCTCGTGGTGGCCACGGGCAATCTCGGCTCCGAGCGACAGGTAGCTGGTGCCTTCCACCATTTCGCCCGCCTTGTGCAGTATGTTGGCGCCAATGCCGGCATGCTGTTCCATGATGGCCCGCTCGTCGGGATCGAAGCGCCCCGGCTTGTGCAGGATATGGTCCGGTGTGCCCACTTTGCCCACATCGTGCAGGATGGAGGCCATACCGATCATCTCGACAAACTCGGGGGTGAGCTGCTCGGGGTAGGCGGCCATCTGCTGCAGCTCTTCCACCAGGGCATCGGAGAGCTTCTGGACCCGCAAGACGTGTTCGCCGGTGTCCGAGTCGCGGAACTCCGCCAGCGCAGCCAGCGCCACCACGGTCGCCTCCTGAGCTCGCAGCAACTGGTTGTAGAGATAGAGGTTGTCATAGGCGGCAGAGATACGCTGGCAGAACACATCCAGCAGATCGCACTCTAGGGGATCGAGGGGCTGGGTGGGGGTAAAGCTCAGCACGAACTCCCGGCCATTCTGGGCAGCTATATAGAGCGAGTCTTGCGGGTGTTCAAAGCGGTTGCAGCGGGCAGCCAGCGCCTTGGTCACCGATTCGTTGAGGGTCGGGAAGTCGGTGAGACTACCCTGGCTCAGCAGGGTTTCATAGTCACCGGTTGCTGCCAGGATTTCCAGTTTCTGCTCGCCCGGGCGGCGTTCGGCGCAGATGGCCCCTTCGGTACCGACGTCCAGAATCGCGCTGATCTGTTTGAGCACGCCGGAGGCAAACTCCCTGAGCGAATGGAGATGATAGAGGTCTCCCGCCCCTTCCAGGATCTTGCCAAGACCTTGCCGGCTCTTGTCGATGGCACTCAGCGTTTCATATGAGCGCAGGGAGGCGATGACGGTGGTGTAGAGCTTTTGTACCGTCAGCTCGGTCTTGGTCTTGTAGTCGTTGATATCGTAATCGAGGATCACCCGCTGCTCTGGCGCCTGACCGGGCTGGCCGGTCCGCAGCACGATACGCACCAGCGAGTTATGCATTTCATTGCGGATCTTGTGCACCAGCCGCAGGCCGGCGTCTTCGGTCTCCATCACCACATCCAGCAGGATCAGGGCAATTCTGGGATTGGCTTCCAGCATGGTGGCGGCTTCAGCACCGCTGTAAGCGTTGAGCAGTTCGAGCGGGCGGGATTTGTACTGAATATTGGAGAGGGCAAGGCGGGTAGCATGATGAATGTCGGGTTCATCATCCACGATCAGCACCTGCCAGGGGTTGAGTGCCTTGGGGGTAACGACTTCTTCGTCATCGAGTTCGATGATGTCGTCATCCAGCCAAATGTCGTCCTTGTCTTGGGCACTGCTCATATCGGTTACGCCTCCGGCGTTCAATGAGTATGTAAACAGTATGCACGATCATGCTCGGTAGACGCATCAGCTTAAATGCAGATCGTGAGCTTGCTCTGCCATTGCGCCTACTCGAATGGTTCCAGATATGTCTGGATTGAGCGCTTCAACCAGGCCAGTGCCTTGCCGTGATAGGCATTCTGCGCCAGATAGACCCCGTAATCCCGCCACTGCAGGCTGAACTTGTGTTTCAGGGTCAGTAGCGAACCCTGCCTCAGCTGGCTCTGTATGAGGGGTGAGGGGAGCACCGCCCAGCCAAGGCCGTCCAGCACCGTATTGCGCATCAACTCGAAGCTGGAGAGACCAATATGCTTGCCGCCCACTGGCAGCAGGCTTTTTACAGAAAACTCATCCACATAGGAGAGTGTAACCTGAGTGTGATCGGTGAGATCCTGCTGCACCACCCGTTTCAACGTTGCCAGCGGGTGGTTGGGGGCGACCACCATCAGGGTGCGGATCGGGTTGAGCAGATCGATGTGGAGGCCGCTGCGCTCCTGATCTTCGGTAATGAGGCCGAAAGCGGCATCGACAAATCCCTCCTCGACCAGTGCGGGTAATTCGGGCGGGGAGGCGAGCACCAGCGAGATGCTGGTACCGGGAAACTGGCTGTGCAGTCCAGCCAGCATCTCGCGCCATACCTGTTCGGGGATGGCGTCATCGCGGGCGATCCGCAGCGCCACTTCGGCGCCCGAAGCGTAGTGCTCGCATTTCTGTTGCAGGCTGTTGGCGGCCTGCAGCAGGCGGGTGCAGTCATCCAGCACCAGCTCGCCGATCTCGGTCAGCCGACTCTGGTTGGCACCGCGTTCAAAAAGTTCGACGCCAAGCTCGACTTCAAGAGCCGCAATGGCGGTACTGACGGCACTGCGGCTCTTGCCAAGACGGCGGGCAGTGCTGGCGATGGAGCCACTATTGGCGGACTCGACAAAGAGTTCTATCTGATAAAGTTTCATGGTTTACGGCATATGACACAGATGATCCCATCTTCACCTTACCCTGCCCCCGACTGACAAGGCAAACGAGTAGCGTCGATATTGTCGACGCTCAGCGACTCCCGCCAAAGAGAGTGCCCGAGCTACCATCTCTCCCGTCGCAGCAACAAAAGGAAATTTTATGTTATTCAGTCGCATGCTTTTAGCTCGAATATTTTTGACGGGCGCCATAGTGACCGAGGTGGCAGGCACCTCGAGTATGGCGATGATCCCCGAGAACGATGCCGGATGGCTCAACTATTTGCCGATGTGGGTGCTGATTTCGCTCTCGTATCTGCTACTGGCCAAAGCCGCCAAAACAATCTCCATTGGTATTGCCTTTGCGTTGTGGGAGGGGCTGGGGATTGCGCTGATCACCGTCGTCTCCGTGATGTTCCTCGACTACAACCTGAGTGCTCAGGAGTTGATTGGTCTGGGGCTGGCGATAGTGGGTATTGTTATGGTGACCATGGGGGAGTGCCACGATGAGCCGACAAGTGCTCACGGTGACACCCGCAATGGCGAGGAGGTTGTATGCACCCGTTAATTATCGTTTTTGGCGCAGCTCTGCTGGATATCGGCGCCAACATGGCGATCAACCGCTCGGTCGGCTTTCGCTACAAGAGGTGGGGTTTCCTCGGCATCCTGCTGGTGCTGATGGCCTTTACCCTGCTCTCCGAGGCGGTTAGCGGTGGCAAGATCGACCTGGCCGTGGCCTACGCGACCTGGGGTGCCATCGGTATTCTCGGTACTGCGCTGGGTGGCTTGCTCATCTTCCGCGAGCGCCTCAAGCCCATCGGCTGGGCCGGCATGATGGTGATGGCACTGGCTGTCGCCATGCTGACCACCGCCTGATAAAGCGCCAGCAATAAATAAAAAAGCCGCCCGGTTCGCCGGGCGGCTTTTTGTTTGGCCGATGCAGACTCAGCGCGGCGCTTCGTAGAGCTCCAGCGGCAGGCCGTCGGGGTCAGCGAAAAAGGTGAAGCGCTTGCCGGTCAGCTCATCCACCCGCACCGGCTCCACAGCGACTTGGTGGGCATGCAGATGGGCGATGACGCGGTCAAGGTCGCCGACCCGAAAGGCCAAATGACGCAGTCCGCATGCCTCTGGCGTAGAGGGGCGCTTGGGGGTGATAGGGAAGCTGAACAGCTCCAGCTGGCTGCCATCCGGCAGGGCCAGATCCAGTTTCCACGACTGGCGCGCCTCGCGCAGGGTCTCTGCAATGATGGGCAGGCCCAGCACCTCGTGATAGAAGTGGCGCGAGCGAGCGTAATCGCTGGCGATGATGGCAACGTGGTGGATGGCCTCAAACAGCGGCTGGTTCATGGTGACTCCTTGTAAGCGGGATGGTGAGACGGGCAGCCCGGGCTACCCGTCCCCCTCGGTCAGTTGAAGAATCCACCGAACCAGTCGTCCAGCGCGCTGCGTGGCGTACCCGGGCTGCTGCAGCTGGTCGGTGAGCCCATGGTCGAGACCTTAGCCGGCACCTGCAGGCTGCCAGGGCAGTCGCTGGTAACCCGGGTGCCACTGGCGCGTGAGAAGTTGGCCCAGGTAACCCCTTCCGGGATCTGTAGGCTCAGGCTGTTGACGCCGCGCTGGCTCATGTAGCCAGTAAAGAGCTGCAGGGCGCCGCTGGCACCGGTGAGGCCTGCCGGGGTGTTGTCATCGCGGCCGACCCAGATGCTGACCAGCTCGTTGTTGTCGAGCCCGGTAAACCAGGAGTCACGCAGCTCGTTGGTGGTGCCGGTCTTGGCCGCCATGGTGGCGCCCGGGAACTTGGCACCCAGCGAGCGCGCCGTCCCCTGGCTCACTGTCTTGGTCATGGCGAACAGGGTGAGCCAGCTCGCCTGACTGTCGGTGACCCGTTTGGCGGTTTGATCATGCTGATAGAGCAGGCTGCCATCCCCTTTGACCACGGCGCGGATCGCCGACAGAGGCTGGGTCAGCCCCTGATTGGCGATGGGCAGGTACATCTGGTTCACCTCCATCGGCGAGAGCGCAACGGCCCCCAGCACCAGCGACGGATAGGGCTGGATCTCCTGCTGCACCCCCAGCTTGTGCAGGGTGTCGACCACCTTCTCCAGCCCCACCTGCAGACCGAGATTGACGGTCGGCACGTTGAGGGAGCTGGCCAGCGCATCCATCAGCGGCACGCTCTGGCGGAACTTGCGATCGTAGTTTTGCGGCGTCCAGACCTGACCATCCTGACCGCGAATGCGGATCGGCTGATCTTTGAGCGGGGTCGCCAGGGTCAGACCGTTGGAGAGGCCGGTCAGGTAGACCGCAGGTTTCACCAGCGAACCGATCTGGCGGCGGGCATCGAGCGCCCGGTTGAAACCGGCGTAGCGGGGGTCGCGGCCGCCGACCAGCGCCACCACTTCGCCCTTGTGCCAGTCGGAGACCACCATGGCGGCCTCCAGCTTCTTCTTGCCGCGCAGTTTTTCGATGTCGGCGAGGCCAGAAGCGACCGCCTGTTCGGCGGCATGCTGGGCGATGGGGTCGAGGCTGGTGAAGATCTTGAGGCCGGACTGTTTGAGCAGATCCGGGCCGAAGCGGCTCTGGATCTCGCGCTTGAGCAGCCCCATGAAGGCCGGGGTGCGGCCGTAGCTCATCTGGCCGCGGGCGATGATGCCGAGCGGCTGCTTGCTGGCCAGATCATATTCGGCCTGGGTCAGGCTGCCGTGATCCATCAGCAGTTTCAATACCAGATCGCGGCGCACCTTGGCCCGATCGGGGAAGCGCCACGGATCGTAATAGGAGGGGCCTTTTACCAGACCGACCAGCAGGGCGACCTGATCGATATCCAGCTCGTTGACCGGAATGCCGAAGTAGAAGTAGGAGGCGAGGCCGAAGCCATAGACCCCTTGCGAGAAGTTCTGCCCCAGATAGACCTCGTTGAGGTAGGACTCCAGGATCTCGTCCTTGCTGTAGCGGTAGTCGATCAGCACCGCCATGTAGGCTTCCTGCAGTTTTCGCCACAGGCTGCGCTCACGGGTCAGGAAGAAGTTCTTAGCCAGCTGCTGAGTGAGGGTACTCCCGCCCTGCACGGTGCGACCGGCGATCAGGTTGGCAAACATGGCGCGCATGATGGCGATGGGAGAGACGCCGCCATGCTGATAGAAGTCGCGATCCTCGGTGGTGAGCAGGGTCACCAGCAGGCTGTCCGGCACCTCGGCGAGGCGCACCAGCAGGCGATCTTCCCGATCCTCGGTGTTGAGGCGATCGAGCAGCACCGGGTCCATCTGGGCGTAACCAAGCTGGCGCTGGTTCTCCAGCGACTGGATCCCCTCGAGGCGCGGGCCGTTGAAGGTGAGGCGCAGGCCGCGGGCACCATCGGTACCATCGTAGAAGGCGAAGGGTCGGCGAATAAGCTCGATGCGGTTGCCGATGATGGTGTATTCACCCGGGGTATGGGGCTGGCGCACCTGCTTGTAGCTCAGCATGTTGAGCTCGCGCAGCATCTGGTCGCGCGACAGGCGCTGACCCGGATAGAGCTCCAGCGGACGGCTGTAGACCATCACCGGCAGCTGCCACTTCTCGCCGTCAAATCGCTCGCGCACCTGGGTATCGAGGTAGATGCCAAACACCACCATGAAGGCCGCTACCACCAGCGAGAGCTTGAAGCCAAGCCAGAACAGCTTGCGCCAGATGGTACGCTTGGGTGGCGCTTTCTTGGGGGCGCGCTTGCGTCGTTGGGTTGCCATAAATCCTCTTTGCTTTCCTTTCTACTTGTTATGTCGCATTCGCGAACGTCCGATCGGGCCTGGCCAATCGAACCTAGATACCCATCTTCTTCTTGGTGACCCTGGTCGGCATCGCCTCCAGCGGATTGTCCGGCCAGTAGTGGCGGGGGTAGCGCCCCTTCATCTCTTTTTTCACCTGCTCGTAGGAGCCAGCCCAGAAAGCGGCCAGATCGGCGGTGATCTGCAGCGGTCGCTGGGCGGGGGAGAGCAGCTCCACCACCAGTGCCACCCGGCCAGCGGCTACGCAGGGGGTTGCCGCCTGACCGAACATTTCCTGAATTCGCACCGGGATCACCGGGGCCTGCCCCGGCTGATAACGGATCCGTACCCGGCTGCCGGTCGGTGCCGTGAAGTGGCCGGGCAGTGCCTCGTCCAGCCGTTTGGGCAGTGGCCAGGGTAGAGATTGGCGCAGGATGTCGCTCATATCGAGCTTTTTCAACTGCTCCAGTCGGGTCATACCGCTCACCGCCGGCAGCAGCCACTGTTCGAGGGTGGCCAGCAGGCTGTCGTCATCCATGGCTGGCCACTCCTCATCGGGCAACCAGTCGCGTGCGCAGCGCAGACGGGCCAGCAGCCCTTCGCTGCTCTCGTCCCACGGCAGCACATGCAGCCCCTTGCGGCGGATGCCCTGCAGCAGGCAGCGCCCCTTCTGTTCATCCGAAAGCTCCGTCAGCGGTCGCTGGCTCAGCACCAGCTCACCGATCACTTGCTGGCGTTCGGCTCGCACCCGCTCCTCGCGCTCGTCCCAGTCGAACCACTGGCGCTCGCTTACCAGCTCCGGCAACAGACGCGCCAGCTCGTCCAGCTCTATCGGTTCGGCGATAAAGATGCGGCTGCCGCGCTCGTTCTGGCCCATCTCCACCGCAATCAGCGCACTCTGGCCCTGACAGGGGTGGCCCTCGATCAGATCGCAGCTCACCCCGCCACTGAGCTGGTAACGGCTGCCGCTGCGCAGCTTGCCGATGCGATCCGGCCAGGCGAGGGCGCAGAGCAGCCCGAGCCACTGACCCTGCGCATTGGCCGGGCGAGTGCCAAGCCGTTCAAACCAGCGGGTCGCACTCTGGCGCAGGGCTCCCTGACGGCGGTGGAACAGCACCGAGAGGCGCTCCGATCCTCGCAGATCTTCTTCCAGCAACGCCACCAGATATGCGGCATCGGCGACAATCCCTGTCAGACCTTCAGCTTCCAGCTCGCGGGCGCGCAGCAGCATGCGGGCAAGCCGGGGATGGGTACCGAAGGCCGCCATGGCGCGGCCAGCCGGGGTAAGTTGTTGCTCACCCTCCGGCTTCATGGCGCCGAGGGCGACCAGCAGCCGCTGGGCACAGGTAACGGCCGCAGCTGGCGGCATATCGAGCAGTGGCAGATCTTCCACCTTTGCCCCCCATTGGGCAGCATCCAGCAGCAGGCCGGTCAGCTCCTGAGTGAGGATGTCGGGCGGACTCTGCTCGGCGAGCCGCTCCTGCACTTCGTTGCTCCAGAGCCGGTAGCAGACGCCGGGACCGAGGCGGCCAGCGCGGCCCGCCCGCTGGGTGGCGGAGGCTTTGGCTATGGGGCGGGTCTCCAGCCGGGTGACGCCGCTTTTCAGATCGAACGAGGCGCGCCGCTCCAGCCCGCTGTCGATAACGACAGAGACTCCTTCGATGGTGAGAGAGGTCTCCGCCACATTGGTGGTGAGCACCAGCTTACGGCGGCCCGCAGGTGCCGGCTCGATGGCCGCTTGCTGGGCTGCCATGTCGAGGCGGCCGTAGAGGGGGGCGAGGGTCACATCATCCGGCAGCCGTCCTTCCAGCCACTGCGCCAGCCGCTCGATCTCGCCCTGTCCCGGCAGAAAGACCAGCAGGCTGCCATCTTGCTCGGCCAGCGCTTCGAGCACCACGGCGCCGACTTGCGGCTCCAGCCACTGCTGGCGATTGGCGGGGCGGTAGTGGTAGTCGATGGGAAAACCGCGCCCTTCCGAGCGGATCACCGGCGCATCCGGCAGCAACGTTTCGAGCGCCATGCCATCCAGGGTGGCAGACATCACCAGGAGCTTTAGGTCATCGCGCAATCCCTGCTGGCTCTCGATGGCGAAGGCCAGCGCGGTATCGGCGTGCAGGCTGCGTTCGTGGAACTCATCGAAGATGACCAGCGAGACGCCGCCGAGCTCCGGATCCTGCTGCAGCATCCGGGTCAGCACCCCTTCGGTAACGATCTCGAGCCGGGTCGCGGAGCTGGTACGGCTCTCGCCCCGCACCCGCAGGCCGATGCGCTCGCCTACCTTCTCCCCGAGCTGGCGCGCCAGAAAGCTGGCGATATTGCGCGCCGCCAGCCGTCTTGGCTCCAGCATGATGATGCGGCCGGGCAGCCGGTTCTGGCGCACCAGCTCCAGCGGCAGCAGGGTCGATTTGCCCGCGCCGGGGGGCGCCTGCAGGATCACGCTGCTGTGGCAGTCGATGGCGGCAAAGAGTTCGGGCAGCACCGAAACGATGGGGAGTGGGGACAAAACGATCAACACCTTCTGTTGCAACCGGTAAAACGGCGCCTATTCTGCCACAGCCAGCCCGGCCACCGTGAGCAGATGTGGGGGGCGGATGGCCCTCGGCCCGGATGGCGAGACAGGAGGAGATGGCTGCCATAGAATGGGCCACCCTCTCTGTCTGGAAAAAGGCATCTTCACCCGAATGGCCAAACTCTTCTTTGCCCTGCCCGTCGGGGAGCTCGCTCCCGAACTCATCAGCTGGCGTGATCTGCGCCCCTGGCCCGGTCAGCCGGTGCCGCAAGCCAATCTTCACCTGACCCTCGCCTTCCTCGGTGAAGCGGACGAGGTGACCACCCGCCGCCTGATTGCCGCCGTTGAGCGCCAGCACTGTCCGCCGCTAACCATCAGGTTGGATGAGACCGGCTGGTTCAGCCGCGCCAAGGCTGGCTGGGTTGGCCCGAAGGAGTGGCCCAATGAGCTGACCGTGCTGGCGAAGGCGTTGCGTCGTCACGGCGAGAAGCTGGGGCTTGGCAATGGCGAGCAGGGTTATCGCCCTCACGTCACCCTGTCGCGCAAGGCGGGCGAGGCGCCGGTCACCCTGCCGGCTCCTGATTTTCTGCTTAAGGCCGATCAATTTTGTCTCTATGAGTCGATCTCGACTCCGGACGGGGTGCGCTACCAGCCGCTCGCCTGCTGGCCGTTGCGGGCCAGAGCCAAGGATGAGGGCGCTCGCGATGAGTGGGACAACGAACAAGCGCGGAGGGCGAACCCGTGATATTCGATCCGCCGCTGCAATCCGGGCAGCTTATCGCCCGCTACAAGCGCTTTCTGACCGATGTCGAACTGGCCAATGGCGAGGTGATCACCATCCACTGCGCCAACACCGGCGCCATGACCGGCTGCGCCGATCCGGGCACCCGGGTCTGGTACTCCACATCAAGCAACCCCAAGCGCAAGCTACCCCATAGTTGGGAGATCGCCGAGAGCCCGGCCGGCCACTTTATCTGCGTCAACACCGCGCGTGCCAACCAGATCGCCCGCGAGCTGATCGAGCAGGATGCCATCGCGCCGCTGTGCGGCTATGCCAGACTGCGCACCGAGGTGAAATATGGTGAAGAGAACAGTCGCATCGACCTCTTGCTGGAAGATGAGGAGAAGGGCAACTGTTACATCGAGGTAAAATCGGTCACCCTGCTCGACGAGCGGGAAGAGGCCGGCATGGGCTACTTCCCCGATGCGGTAACTGCCCGTGGCGCCAAGCATTTACGTGAATTGATGGCCATGAAGGCGGCCGGTCACAGAGCCGTGCTGCTATTTATGGTGTTGCACTCCGGAATAAGCCGGATGCGCCCTGCAGCGCACATAGATCCGCACTATAGTCTGCTAATTGAACAGGCAATTGCGGCGGGGGTTGAAATTTTATGCTATCGGCCCCATGTTGGGGTGCAAGGCATGGTGGCACAAGGATTTATCCCGTTTGAATCCAGCCACCTGTTACCCGAGGGGAGTTCATAAATATTGGAGTGGGTAACATTATTGGTACGGCTCGTTTGCTTACCCGTTACCCTTCTGCTATAGATGTCGCCCTCAATTTATGGATGGCACGGGTAGCGTGCTGAATTAGGAGACAGGGCATGCCAACAGGCGAAAACAGGAAATCTCTGGGCCCCCTGGCCATTGCGGGTGTCGCGCCTTACCAGGAAAAGCCGGGTGAGGAGTACATGAATGACCAACAGAAGGCGCATTTTCGCAAGATCCTGGGTGCCTGGCGCAACCAACTGATGCAGGAAGTTGACCGCACCGTTGATCACATGAAGGACGAGGCTGCCAACTTCCCGGATCCCGTGGATCGTGCCGCGCAGGAAGAGGAGTTCGCTCTCGAACTACGTACCCGCGATCGTGAACGCAAGCTGATCAAGAAGATCGAGAAGACCTTGCAGCTGCTGGAAGATGACGACTTCGGTTACTGCGAGCACTGCGGTATCGAAATCGGTATCCGCCGTCTGGAAGCCCGTCCGACCGCCGACCTCTGTGTCGACTGCAAGACGCTGGCCGAGATCAAGGAAAAGCAGATGGCCGGTTGATACCGACCCGCTGCAATATGAAAAAGGGAGCTTGCGGGCTCCCTTTTTTATTGAGCTTTTGAGCGGGTCGTCCCAAAATGCGCCTCACTGAACTGCTTATCCGAACCGTCATGGCTGTGAATACCCCTTCCTCCCCTCAAATTCGCCCCTATGTGGGCCGCTTTGCGCCGTCCCCTTCCGGCCCGCTCCACTTCGGTTCGCTGATTGCGGCCCTCGGCAGCTTTTTGCAGGCCAGAGCGCAGCAGGGGCGCTGGCTGGTGCGCATCGAGGATATCGATCCGCCACGGGAGATGGCGGGGGCGGCCGACCTTATTCTCAAGACCCTTGAGGCATACGGTCTTGAGTGGGATGGCGAGGTGATGTTCCAGAGCGCGCGCCACGGCCGCTATGACGAGATCATCGAGCAGCTCTACCGGGCGGGCGATCTCTACTGGTGCCGCTGTACCCGGCGCGAAATCATGGCGAGCGGTGGCTTTTACAACGGCCACTGCCGCACTCTGGGGCTGACCGCAGAGGGCTCTGCCGCCCGCTTGCGCCAGCACCATCCGGTCTACCACTTCGATGACCGGTTGCAGGGCCATATCGCGGTGCCGGCGGTGCTCGCCGAGGAGGATTTCATCATCCGCCGCCGCGACGGGCTCTACGCCTACAACCTGGCGGTGGTGGTGGATGACATGGACAGCGGCATCACCGAGATAGTGCGCGGCGCCGACCTGCTGGAGCCGACGGTGCGTCAGATTGCCCTCTACCAGACGCTGGGGGCAGCGGTGCCGGACTGGGTGCATCTGCCGCTGGCGGTACAGGCTGATGGCAACAAGCTCTCCAAGCAGAACCATGCGCCGGCGCTGGCGCTGGATGAGGTGCGCCCGGCCCTGTGGCAGGCGCTGCACTTTCTCGGTCAGTGTCCGCCGCCTGAGCTGATGGCAAGCCGGATCGACGAGATCATCGGCTGGGGCATCGCCCACTGGCAGCTGGCACGGGTGCCCGCCAGCGAGAAGATCCCGTTGGCTGCCGGCTAAATCTGGCAGCCAAAGCAAGGTGAAGCGCTGCGCTAGTCGGTTTGAGCGGATCGGGCTAAGGCCTTCGAGAGCAGGCAAGCGAGAACAACGGACGCTGCGCCGCGGATCCGGTTCGGTATAAGGTGAAATTGGGTCATTTCCCGAAAAGCCATAAATTAAATTTATAGTGACGGGGTTGGCGCCATAGTCGCCTTGTTGCCGTGCCGACCGGCCTTAAAAAGGCTTTGGCCGGTGAATTCCTGTGAACATGCCGCTATTTTTTCCGGCAACGCCGATTCAAACGGGATCAATTGCCGTCACGGTTTTTCATTTGGTCAGGCGTGAGCTATCGGAATAGACCGCTATTTTTTCCGGCAACGCCGATTCAAACGGGATCAATTGCCGTCACGGTTTTTCATTTGGTTAGGCGTGAGCTATGATAGGCCGCTATTTTTTTGGCCTCCCGTCAATTTGAAGTCATAACGAGGTGTACCATTTTTTCCCAGATCGCAAACTTTTGCCGCAAAGTGCTCGGCAAGGATGAGGGCGAGCAGTCGGCGGAGTCCCCCATTCCGGCCCGTGTTGCCGGACAACGTCGAACCCTGAGTCGTGACCAGCACCCGATTTCGCGCAAAGAGATCAGCGAGAATGCACTCAAGGTGCTCTATCGCCTGAACAAGGGCGGCTACGAAGCCTACCTGGTCGGCGGCGGAGTCCGGGATCTGCTGCTCGGGAAGACGCCCAAGGATTTCGACATCGCCACCGATGCGACGCCGGAGCAGATCAAGGCGCTGTTCAGCAACTGCCGCCTGATTGGCCGCCGCTTCCGCCTGGCCCACATTGTGTTTGGTCGTGACGTGATCGAAGTGGCCACCTTCCGGGGTCACCACCATCAGGTCAATACCAGCAAACATGTGTCGGCCCAGTCCGATGAAGGCATGCTGCTGCGCGACAACGTCTACGGCACCATCGAAGAGGATGCCGAGCGCCGCGACTTTACCGTCAACGCCCTCTACTACAGCGCCAAGGATTTCACCCTGCACGATTTCGAGGGTGGGTTGGAAGACTTGGCCGAGCGCAAGCTGGAGCTGATCGGCGATCCCGAGACCCGTTATCGTGAAGATCCGGTGCGGATGCTGCGCGCCGTGCGTTTCGCCGCCAAGCTCGACATGACCATCAGCCCGCGCACCGCCGCCCCCATCAGGGAGCTGGCGCCGCTGCTGCAGGATATTCCGGCGGCTCGCCTGTTTGAGGAGACCCTCAAGCTGTTCCTGGCTGGCGACGGTCTGGCAACCTACAAATTGCTGCGCGAGTACGGCCTGTTCCAGCAGCTCTTCCCGCAAGTGGCGGCGCTGTTTACCCCGCACGGCAACTCGCCCTACGAGCAGTTTATCGAGCAGGCGCTGATCGATACCGACACCCGCGTTCGTGAAGATAAACGCGTCACTCCCGCCTTCCTCTACGCCACCCTGCTGTGGGGCTGCGTCGAGGCCCGTGGTCGGGTGCTGGAGAACGAGAGTGGTTTGCCCTGGTATGACGCCTTCATGCTGGCGATCAACGAGGTGCTCGACAATCAGGTGCGGATCATCGCCGTTCCCCGCCGTTTCACTACCGATGTCCGCGACATCTGGGCACTGCAACAGCGGCTGACCCGTCGTCAGGGCAAGCACCCCGAGCGCGCCATGGAGCACCCCAAGTTCCGCGCGGCGTTCGACTTCCTGTTGCTGCGCAACCGGGTCGAGCGCGGTCTCGGTGAGCTGGCCAGCTGGTGGGAGCGCTATGTTGCTTCCAATCCGGATGTGCGCCCGCAGCTGCAACGGGAAGCGACCCGTCGCCCGGCAAGCGGCGAGCGCGGTGAGGCCCGTAGCCACGATGGCGAGAAGCGCAGCAGCAACAGCCGCAATCGCCGCCGCCCGCGCCGTCGCAAGCCGAAAGCGGCCGAGTGATCACAGACGTGATGACCGAGGTCTTCATCGCCATTGGCTCCAACCTGTCTGACCCGCTCGGTCAGGCGCGCCGCGCGGTCGCCGCGCTGGCGACGTTGCCGGAATCTGTGCTGGTGCAGGCCTCGTCGTTTTACAGCAGCCGCCCCATGGGGCCTGCTGATCAGCCGGACTACGTCAATGCCGTGGCCCGGCTCAACACCCGGCTGACGCCGCTGGCGCTGCTGGATCAACTACAAAAAATCGAGCTGGAACAGGGACGTGTGCGCAAAGAGGAGCGGTGGGGACCCAGAACCCTGGATCTCGATCTGCTGCTCTTTGGCGATCAGGTGATCCACCACGAGCGCCTGATCGTTCCCCATTACGGCATGAAGGAGCGGGAGTTCGTGCTGCTGCCCCTTGCCGAAATCGCGCCCGCTCTGGTGCTGCCCTGCGGCACCCCGCTCGCACAACTGGTTGCCCGCTGCCCGAGCAATGATCTCGCTATCATTGCCCCGCGTGCAGACGTACAGGAGCCTTTATGAGCAAGATCACCACCGCCAGCCTGCTGAAGATGAAGCAGGATGGTCAAAAGTTCACCGCCATCACCGCCTATGATGCCACTTTTGCCAAGCTGTTCGACGACGAGGGGGCCCACGCGCTGCTCATCGGCGATTCGCTGGGCATGGTGCTGCAAGGGGGTCAGGATACCCTGGCGGTCAACATGGATGAGATGGTCTATCACACCCGCTGTGTGGCTCGCGGTGCCAGCAATGCGCTGATCATCGCCGACATGCCCTTCATGAGTTACGCCACCCCCGAGCAGACTTACCAGAACGCCGCCCGCCTGATGGCAGCCGGCGCCCGCATGGTCAAGATGGAAGGGGGCGACTGGCTCTGCGACTCCATTCGCCACCTCACCCGCAACGGGGTGCCGGTATGCGGTCACCTCGGCCTCACCCCGCAATCCGTCCATGTCTTTGGCGGCTTCAAGGTGCAGGGGCGCGACGAGTTTCAGGCCCAGGAGATCTACCGTCAGGCCCTCGAACTGCAAGCGGCCGGCATCCAGCTGCTGGTGCTCGAGTGCGTGCCGAGCTCGCTCGCCGAGCGCATCACCAAGGCGCTGCGGATCCCGGTGATCGGTATCGGTGCCGGCCCCGCGACCGATGGTCAAATTTTGGTGATGCACGACGCCTTTGGCGTCACTTCCGGCTATGTGCCCAAGTTCACCAAGAACTTCCTGGCCGAGACCGGCGACGTACGTGCCGCCGTGCGCCTCTATGTGCAGCAGGTGAGCGAGGGGAGCTTCCCCGGCCCGGAACACTGCTTCAACTGATGTGATGCCCTATCGATGAGAACGGGGGCCTGAGCCCCCGTTTCGTCATCCTGTCAGGCTGATGTAACCCGTATCTTTTTGATTCATCTGAAGGTGAACTGCCGATGTTGGTTGTTAACAATCCTGCCGCTCTGCGTGAGCAGATCGCTCAATGGCGCCGTGAAGGGCGTGCCATCGCATTCGTGCCCACCATGGGCAATCTGCATCAGGGCCACCTGACGCTGGTGAAGGAGGCGCACAGCCACGCCGAAAAGGTGGTGGTCAGCATCTTCGTCAACCCGATGCAGTTCGACAAGGCAGAGGATCTTGCCAACTACCCGCGCACCCTGGAGCAGGATTGCGCTGCGCTGGAAGCGGCCGGTGTCGATATGGTGTTCACTCCGACGCCGGAGATCATGTATCCGCAGGGGCTGGCCAGCCAGACCTTCGTCGAGGTGCCCGGTCTCTCCAATCTGCTGGAGGGGGCGCTGCGTCCGGGTCACTTCCGCGGGGTCAGCACCGTCGTCACCAAGCTGTTCAATCTGGTACAGCCGGATGTGGCCTGCTTTGGCCAGAAGGATTACCAGCAGCTGGCGCTCATTCGCAAGATGGTGGTCGACATGGCGATGCCCATCGAGATCGTCGGTGTGCCAACTGTACGTGCCGAAGACGGGCTGGCGCTCTCTTCGCGTAACGGTTACCTGACGGCCGCCGAGCGGGCCATCGCCCCCGAGCTGGCGCGCACCATGAACTGGATTGCCGAGCAGATCGAAGGGGGTGATCACCACCTGCCGTCGCTGGTGGCGCAGGCCAGCCAGCGCCTCGACAACGCCGGTTTTCGTACCGATGCCATCGACATCGTCGATGCCACCAATCTCGAAGCGGCCACCGACCAGAGCAAGCAGCTGGTGATCCTGATGGCTGCCTATCTGGGCAAAGCCCGTCTTATTGATAATCGCGTGGTGACGCTGCCCCGCGCGTGATCCTGTTCTGACAAGGAGAATCTCATGTCCAAGAAAGTCTATTGTATCGCCCAGTTTCAACCTAAAGCCGGTCAGGAGCAGGCCCTGTTTCAGGTGTTGCAGGCGCTCGAGCCCAACACCCTGCGTGAGGATGGCTGCCTGCAATATCGGGTAACCCGCCACATCGCCAGCCCGTTTGCCGAGGGGGAGAGCTTCCCCATCGTGTTCAACGAGATTTGGCAAGATATGGCCTCTTTTGAGGCGCACTGCCAGCGTGCGGAGATCAATGCGTTCTTCGAGCGTTACTGTCTGGCCGATGATGGCCTGGCTGCCAAGTGGAACGTCTGCGTCTATAGCGACGAACCCGAACAGTACGACGCCCCCGTAAAGAAGTAATTCCCCCGATTGCCAGCGGACGCCTTCCCGGGCGTCCGCTGTTTTTTCACGCCTGCACTCTCCTGCATTCCGGCGTTTTGTTCCGCGGCCCTGCCCGCATCCCCCTTCGTTTCTATCCACTTTCGGCCTGATGGCCGCTACAGGTATTCATGATGTTTGTCCTGATTGCATCGCTTGTTTTCTGTCTGCTCTGTTTTGTTCTCACCCGGTTGCCCACCGGGTTGCCGCTCTCGCGCAAGGTGCTTGCGGGTCTGCTGGTTGGTGCCCTGTTCGGGTTGGCCCTGCAACTGGGCTGGGGAGCCGATGATGCCGGCGTTCAGCAGACTCTGGAGTGGGTCAATATCGTCGGCGGCGGCTATGTCAGCCTGCTCAAGGTGGTGATGATGCCGCTGGTGTTTACCTCCATTCTCTCCGCCCTCAACAAGCTGGAGCAGGCCCAGTCCCTCGGCAAGATCAGCGCCGTGCTGATCGGCTCCATGCTGACGCTGGTGATGATTGCCGGTGTGGTGGGGATGACCATCACCCACCTGAGTGGCCTCACCGCCGAGGGGTTGCTGAGCCACGGTAGCGACAGCGCCGCCCTGCAACAGAGCATGAGCACCATCGACAGTGCCCAGAGTTTGCCGGCCCTGCTGCTCTCGCTGGTGCCCACCAACTTTGCCGCCGATATGGCGGGTAGCCGTGGCCTATCGGTGATCGGGGTGGTGATCTTCACCGTGCTGGCCGGGGTCGCTCTGCTGCAGCTGAAGGCGGAGCATCCACAGGCCGATGCTCGCGCCGCCGTGGCCATCGACACCTTGCAGCTGTGGGTGATGAAGATGGTACGGGTGGTGATTGCGCTCACCCCCTATGGCGTGATGGCGCTGATCGCCCGGGTGGTGGCCCACTATCCGCTGAGCGAGATCCTCAGCCTGTTCGGCTTTATTCTGGTCTGCTACGTCGCCATTCTGGCGATGTTTGCGGTACACATGGTGATCTTGCTGCTGATCGGCCAGAACCCGCTGCACTATCTGCGCGAGGTGTGGGGCGTGCTCACCTTCGCCTTTATCTCCCGCAGCAGCGCCGCCTCCATTCCGCTCAGCATCGAGACCCAGCAGCGCCTTGGGGTGCCCTCGAGCATCGCCAACTTTGCCGCCTCCTTTGGTGCCAATTTGGGGCAGAACGGCTGCGCCGGCATCTATCCGGCCATGATGGTGGCGATGATTGCCCCCATGCTCGGCATCAACCCGTTTGACCCGCTGTTCCTGCTGACCCTGCTGCCGGTCATCGCGCTGGGCTCCATCGGGGTGGCTGGCGTCGGCGGTGGCGGGACGTTCGCCGCGCTGATCGTGCTCTCTACCCTCAACTTCCCCATCGCGCTGGTGGGGGTGATGATCGCCATCGAGCCGCTGGTGGATATGGGGCGTACCGCCCTCAACGTCAACGGCTCCATCATGGCGGCAATGATCACCAAGCGCCTGCTTGGCGAACAGGCGCAGAGCGATGTTGCGGAAGGTGAAGCGTCCCGAGTCGCCAGCTGACAGCCAGCATCGAAATGAGAGAAGCCCGCAGTTGCGGGCTTCTTTTTTTGGCAGCGGAAGGGCGGGTTACTCGGCCGTGACGGGGTAGCCGGCCCCTTTCCAGGCGAAGATGCCGCCCGGTACCCGATAGACCTGCTGATAGCCCTGATTGACTGCCCAGGCGGCAGCATTGTGGCTGCGACCGCACTTGACGAAGCCGCAGTAGATCACCACGGGGCGGGACTTGTCTTCACCCAAGAGCGCCTGGAACTGCTCAGGTGTGCCGCTCCCCTCGACAATCTCGCTCCAGTTGTCGCCCGCTTTCGCCTCTTTCACGAAGGCAAAGTTCTTGGCGCCCGGGATGTGCTCCTTCTTGTAGGAGTCCTCATAGGGCATGGTGTCGATGATCACCAGCTCCTCGCCCTTGTCCATCCGGGTTTTCAGCTCGGCCACGGTCAGCAGCTGATAGCCCCCCTGCTGCGCCTCCTGTGCCAGCTGCACTGCCGATTGCTCGAGCTTCACCTCCTGCTCGAACTGGTTGTCGCCACAGCCACCGAGGGCAAAGCTGGCGGCGATCAGCGAGGCAACCAGAGTGCGGGATCGCAATGTCATCATGTCACTACTCCTTTAGAACGGGAAAAACGGGAACGGAAAAAACGGGGCGGGAGGTTCGCAGCAGGGCGCCCGCAAGCGTCAGTAGCAGCAGATCCCGCACAATGGCCTCCGGCAGCGAGCTGAGATCAGCCCTGCCCAGACAGCCGCAAGAGATGTTGAGCCCGATGGCTACGCCATAGCCCAACACCGGAATAAACAGGGTGAGCAGCCCGATCACCAGCCATAGTCCCCAGCGCCGGTTGGCGATGACCGCAAGCCCTGCACAGAGCTCAAGGGCGATCAGTCCCCAAGCCGCGAGCGGGAGAAGCGGTGGCCAGATCAGGCCAAAGGCGCCGATCTGCTCGACGAACAGGGCGGGGGAGGCCAGTTTGAACCCGGCGGAGGCGAGGAAGAATCCCCCCAGCGCCAGATTGGCCAGCATGCGCAGATAAACGGCCATGGGATAGCTCTTTATCATCCATGACTCCGACTGCCAACCACAGGGCTTTGCTTCGCCATGTCCTGACTATCGGCTGGGTAGCGGGCCAGCTCCTGATAGTCGCCGTCCGCTTCGCAGCGAAAGACGGCGGCCGTTTCGCCGCTCTGACACCAGTTCTGCCACTGGTTGGGCAGGCAGTGGAGGCGAATGGCGAGGCCGCAGCCGGCGCTGAGCTGGCGCGGCACATCGCAGACCCGAAACGACTGGTCGTGTTGCTCCAGACGCTTGCGCAGCCTCACCGTACCTAGGGTGGAGTGGAACAGGTAGAGGAACTCTTCGTTCATGGCTTGCCTCCCGTGCTGGCGTGCGCGCCGAACAGGGCGGCCCCCAACGCACCGGCAAACTGGGCATCCGGATGGGTGGTCACTTCGTAGCCCAGACCTTCGGCCAGATAGTGGCGGAAGGTGGCGCAGTGGCTGACGCCGCCGGTAAAGAGCACCACGGGTCTGGCGCCGAGGCGGCCGATAAAATTGGCACTGCGCCGGGCCATGGAGCGGACGATGCCGGCCAGGATCGACTCGGCGGGAATGCCCGCCGAGCGCAGGCTGATCGCCTCCGATTCGGCAAACACGGTGCACATGCTGCTGATGTCGTGGGGCTCGGCCCCTTGCAGCAGTTCGTCAAGCTGTTCGACCCGCGCCCCCAGAGTGCGGGTGATCACCTCAAGAAAGCGGCCGGTACCGGCGGCGCACTTGTCGTTCATCAGAAAATCGGTGAGGTTGCCGTCGCCATCGAGCTGGATCACCTTGCTGTCTTGGCCGCCGATGTCGATGACGGTGTGTACCGACGGGCAGAGCAGGCGAGCGCCCAGCCCGTGGCAGGAGATCTCGGTGACCCGCCGATCGGCGAACGACGCCAGATCCCGGCCATAGCCGGTCAGGGTCAGGTGGGGACGCGTTGGCAAATCGGCCGAGAGCTCCTCCCAGCCTTGCTCGATGGCGGCCAGCGGACGAAAGGGGGTCGGCACCAGAAAACGGCGGACGATGCGCCCGCCATCCTTGTGGTCGAACAGGATCCCCTTGGTCGCGGTGGATCCCGAGTCAATCCCGATGGAGAGTGACACGGCGCCTCCTTACAGCATTTCGATAAAGGCGGCCAGCCGGGTCGCCAGTTGTCCCTTGTCGGCGCTGGAGTAGTCAGTCTCGACCGCCATGTAGGGGATGCCATGGCGTTCGCGCACGTGGCGCTTGATGGCCAGCGACTCCACCGCATAGGTGTGGCAGGCCTGCAGGATCACGTCGATCACTCCGTCCGCCTGATACTCCTCCACCATCTGGCTCAGCAGATTCATGCGCTGGTGGTTGGGGGAGATGCAGGAGCAGCCGATGGCCAGATACTTGTCGGTCAGCGCATCGAATGGGTCACCCTGTTCCCTGACGCACTGCTCGGTCGCCTTGGCGCCGGTGCAGTTCTCGTAACCCACCACCCAGCCGCCATGTTCCTCGATAAGGCGCACCACCTTGTCGGCGGCGCCGCCGATGGGACAGCCGGTGATGAGGATGCGTGGGCGGCCATCGAGCCGCTTGCCCTCGGCATACTCGGCCTTGATGCGGCGGGTCATCTCCTGCAGCTCGCTGATGAGCTGCTCCTTGTCGAAGCGGAAGGTAGCGCCATAGACCACCTTGAGAATGTCTGTGCCGCTGAGTGCCGGAGGATTGAGTTGACCCAGCCGGTAGAAGTTGGCCAGCGCGCGGCGTTCGCGGTTTTTCAGCGCGATGGCGTCTCGCAGCGCCTGCTCGCTGATGGGTTGGCCAAACTGCTGCTCCAGCAACTCCTTGAAGCGGACGATTTCGCTGCGCCACAGGGTGCGGGAGGCCTCGTCATCGGCGCGGTTGGGCAACTGCATCACATGCACCGATTTGAACTCGGCCATGTACTCGTACATCTTCTTCTTGCCGTCACAGGTGGTTTCACCCACCACCAGATCGGAGAAGTAGAAGTAGGGGCACTTGTCGGTCTTGCCGAAACCGTAGCTGCTTTTGATCAGCGGGCAGAGGTTGCGGGGCAGGTCTTTCTCGGCCTCCTCGATGGTCTCATCGCTGGTGGAGCAGAGCGATACCACCACGGCGCCGGCGGCCATCGCCACCTCCTGCGGCATAAAGGTGCAGTAGGTACCGACCAGGGGGATCTGTCGCTCCTTGAGTGCCATCACAGCCAGAAAGCCCTGACGACGGGCATCTGAAAAACTATCGAAAATGGCTGGCAACTCGGTGATAAGTGACATAGGCGATCCTGCCCTGATGAGAGAAATGAAGAGACGGACGAGCCATCCGTGACGGCACATCCAACCGCGAGAATTATACCTTTGGGGGTAATTCGAAAATTGCGGTGGATCACAAGGTGTCAGGTAAATCCTTAATAACAGGCAGGTTATTGCGAAGGGGGCTAGCTGGTTGAAGGGGCTACTGGGGGAATAAAAAACGGGCACCGCGAGGTGCCCGTTTTGGCCATCAGTGGCGCAGGCCGGTGCCGCGCGAAATAAGCCACCAGGCCAGACCGTAGAGGGCCACGATGAAGCCGATGATGATGAGGTAGGCGGTGCCGAGCGGCACGTCGGAGATACCGAGGAAGCCGTAACGGAACGCGTTCACCATGTAGATGATGGGGTTCACCTGGGAGACGCCCTGCCAGAAGGGGGGCAGCAGGCTGATGGAGTAGAACACTCCGCCCAGATAGGTGAGCGGCGTCAGCACGAAGGTTGGGATGATGCTGATGTCGTCGAAGGTCTTGGCAAACACCGCGTTGATGAGGCCGCCCAGCGAGAAGAGGATGGCGGTCAGCAGCACGGTCACGCAGACGCTGAACAGATGGTGGATCTGCAGCGGCACGAAGAAGAGCGACACCAGGGTGACGATAAGGCCGACGCAGAGGCCGCGCGCCACACCACCACCCACGTAGCCGGCGATGATGACGTAGTTGGGCACCGGCGCCACCAGCAGCTCCTCCACGTTGCGCTGGAACTTGGCGCTGAAGAAGGAGGAGGCGACGTTGGAGTAGGAGTTGGTGATCACCGACATCATGATGAGGCCGGGTACGATGAACTCCATGTAGGTGAAGCCGCCCATGTCACCGATACGCGAACCGATCAGGTTGCCGAAGATGACGAAGTAGAGGCTCATGGTGATGGCGGGCGGCACCAGGGTCTGGATCCAGATCCGGGTAAAGCGGCTCACCTCTTTGGCCAAGATGCTCTTGAAGGCGATGTAGTAAGTGGTCAGGTTCATGCTTTTCTCCCCTCTTCGACCAGGGTGACAAACAGCTCTTCCAGCCGGTTGGCCTTGTTGCGCATGCTCAGCACCTGCACCTGCTGGTTTGACAGTTGTTCGAACAGGCTGTTGAGGGACTGGCTCTTGTCGAGATCCACCTCGAGGGTGCGCTCATCCGACATGCGGCCGTTGAACTCGGGCACGTTTGGTACGGCAGAACCTGGCGCCAGATCGAGCAGGAAGGTCTCGCGACCCAGCTTGCCCAGCAGGTTTTTCATGCTGGTGTTCTCGATCAGGCGACCCTTGTCGATGATGCCGATGTTGCGGCACAGCATCTCCGCCTCTTCCAGATAGTGAGTGGTGAGGATGATGGTGACGCCCTGCTCGTTGAGATCCTTGAGGAAACTCCACATGGAGCGACGGATTTCGATATCCACCCCGGCGGTCGGCTCATCGAGGATCAGCAGCTTGGGCTCGTGCATCAGGGCGCGGGCGATCATCAGGCGGCGCTTCATGCCGCCGGAGAGGGTGCGGGCCGGCATGTCGCGCTTCTCCCACAAATCGAGCTGGCGCAGGTACTTCTCGGCGCGAATTTTGGCTTCCGCCTTGGGCACGCCGTAGAAGCCGGCCTGATGGGTGACAATCTGGATCACCTTCTCGAACTGGCTGAAGTTGAACTCCTGCGGCACCAGCCCTAGCTGGGCCTTGGCCTCTTCCAGATGGGTGTCGATGTCGTAGCCGAATACCTTCACCTTGCCGCCACTCTTGTTCACCAGCGAGCTGATGACGCCGATGGTGGTGGACTTGCCCGCTCCGTTGGGGCCGAGCAGGGCGAAGAAATCCCCCTGCTTGACGGTGAGATCGATGCCTTTCAGGGCTTCGACGCCCCCCTGATAGGTCTTTTTCAGGCCGCTTATTTCCAGTGCGTTCATTGCAACCTCTAACTGGCTGAACCCGTCTTGATACAGAAAAGGCGGCCGAGGCCGCCTGAGACAGAAAATGGCGCAGCGCCACCTTGTTCGGTATGTTTTTTAACCTTTTTACTCTTGCGGTACCACTTTGCCGATGAAGGGCAGGTTGCGGTACTTCTGTGCGTAGTCGATGCCGCAGCCGACCACGAATTCATCCGGAATAGCAAAGCCGACCCAGTCAACCGGCACCTGCACTTCGCGGCGGGAGGGTTTGTCCAGCAGGGTACAGATGGCGAGGGATTTCGGCTCGCGCAGGGAGAGGATCTCTCGCACCTTGTTGAGGGTGTAGCCGGTGTCGATGATGTCTTCGACGATCACCACATCCTTACCCTTGATGTCGTCATCCAGGTCTTTGAGGATACGCACGTCACGGGTGCTGTGCATGCCGGAGCCATAGCTGGAGGCGGTCATAAAATCCAGGGTGATGGGCAGCTGGCACTGACGGCAGAGGTCAGCCAGGAAGACGCAGGAGCCGCGCAGCAGACCGATCATTACGACTTCGTCGGAACCCTGGTAGCGGGCGGTGATCTCTTCACCCAATTTGGCGATCCGGGCGGCGACTTCAGCCTCGGAGATCATCACCTCGACAGTGTGTTTCATCACTTACTCCCATATGGCCAAAGGGAAACTGGCCGTTCATGAACATCAAAATCGATGATTCTACCACCCGTGTCGAGAGGCGCCAGATATACGTGGTGCTTTTATCGGCTTATTTTAATTGATAGAGTTAGCAGGCACTCAGGCATGATTAGTTACAATACTATAAACACCATAATCAATAACTATTAGATGATAAAAACTATGGAACCACGCGCAGAAATAAGACGTCGTACCCGGTTGTCGCCGGAGGCTCGTCGCAATCAACTGATGGAATGTGCCATCGAAGTGTTCTCCCGCCGCGGTATCGGTCGTGCTGGTCACGCCGAAATTGCCGAGCAGGCCAAGGTCTCTGTTGCCACCGTCTTCAACTATTTCAACACTCGCGAGGAGTTGGTAGATGAGGTATTGGCCGAGATCGAACGCTTCGTGAATCAGATGTTGTCGCAGGCATACAGCGGCAATGGTTCAATCTTCGACAAGATCAAGCGCCATGTGAGCTTGTCTGTCGATGCGGCCTACGACCAGCCCGATTACGCAGGTATCTGGCTGGAGTGGAGTTCCTCGGTTCGGGAAGAGGTATGGCCTCGCTATACCCGGCTGCTCGATCAGTGCCTTGAGCTGATCGCCAGCGAGCTGCAAACCGCCATGGATGCAGGGGAGATCACCAGCGTGCTGTCGGCACAGGATCTGGCCCGCTCTCTGACCGGTTTTGGCTATGTGATGATGCAGATGATCAATCAACCTCAGCGCCCGGCGCGCGAAGAGGTGACTGATTTCCTGTTCAAGTACGTGACGGCACCTATTCAGGCTTGCTGATACGGCTTAACGAAAAAAAGCGCCCCTCATCGAGGGGCGCTTTTTTATCCGGTTTGTCTGGTCAGCTCAGCTGTGGCCATAGCCCCAGCGGCTGGTCAGCTCATGCTCGACACCCAGATGATCGAGGATCCGCGCCACCATAAAGTCCACCAGATCCGCGATGCTTTTCGGCTCATGATAGAAACCCGGCGCGGCGGGCATGATGGTCACGCCAAGACGAGCCAATTTCAGCATATTCTCCAGATGGATCGCCGAGAAGGGGCTCTCGCGGGGCACCAGAATAAGCTGGCCGCGCTCCTTGATCACCACATCCGCCGCCCGCTCCAGCAGGTTGTCGGAGGTGCCGTTGGCAATGGCCGAGATGGTGCCCATGGAGCAGGGGCAGACCACCATTTGCTTGGGGGCCGCCGAGCCGGAGGCGACCGGCGAGAACCACTCCTCCTTGCCGCAGGCCACTATCTGACCCTCTTTGGCGCCATATTGGCGACAGAGATAGGCAGAGAGCTCTTTCGGCGAGCCGGGCCACTCCTGCTGCTGCTCAGTCTTGAGTACCACTCGTGCCGCCGAGGAGGCAAGCAGGTAGACCCGATAGTCCGCCTGCACCAGACACTCCAGCAGGCGTAGGGCGTAGGGGGCGCCGGAGGCACCGGTCAGCGCCAGGGTGATCGCTTTGTTCATAGTTCGCCGTGGTAATCCTTGAGGCGGGCGATCAGCTTGTCATGAATGCCGCCGAAGCCGCCGTTGCTCATGATCAGAATATGGTCGCCATCGCGGCTCTCGGCCACCAGCCGGTTGATCAGGGTCTCCAGATCGTTGAACACCTTGGCGGGTCGGGTCATATGAGCCGTTACCTCGCCGAGATCCCAGCCAATGTTGGGCGGCTGGAAGAAGAACACCTCGTCGGCACCGTCGAAGCAGCCTGCCAGCTCCTCCTTATGGACACCCAGCTTCATGGTGTTGGAGCGTGGCTCCAGCACCGCCAGAATGCGGGCCTTGCCCACTTTAGCACGCAGACCGCCAAGGGTGGTTTCGATGGCGGTGGGGTGGTGGGCAAAGTCGTCATAGACGCTGATGCCGGCCACCTTACCCTTTAGCTCCATCCGCCGCTTGGGGGATTTGAACTGACAGAGGGCTGCGATGCCGTGCTCCACCATCACGCCAGCATGGCGGGCGGCGGCGATGGCCATCAGACCGTTGTTGACGTTGTGCTCGCCGATGCACTCCCAGTGCACCTCGCCCTGCTTCTGCCCATCCAGCCACACCTCGAAGGCGGAGCCGTCATCGGCCAGTTTGACCGCTTTCCACTTGGCGTCGTCCTGACCCACCAGCTCCACTTCGCTCCAGCAGCCCATCTTGCGTACCGCGGTGAGGTTGTGATCTGCTTGTGG
The DNA here is from genome assembly GCF_000764665.1 of Aeromonas lacus. GTDB lineage: Bacteria > Pseudomonadota > Gammaproteobacteria > Enterobacterales > Aeromonadaceae > Aeromonas > Aeromonas lacus. The sequence goes on from NZ_JRGM01000020.1 coordinate 35,812, forward strand.
GAACAGCACCCGGCCGTTGCTCGGTACGGTACGCATCAGGTGGTGGAACTGGCGCTGAATGGCGGCAAGATCCGGGAAGATATCCGCGTGGTCGAACTCCAGATTGTTCATCACCAGAGTGCGCGGGTGGTAGTGAACGAACTTGGAGCGCTTGTCGAAGAAGGCGCAGTCATACTCGTCTGCTTCGATGACGAAGAAGGGGGCTGAGCCGAGACGGGCCGAGACCGGGAAGTTGCCCGGCACGCCGCCAATAAGGAAACCGGGCTCCAGCTTGGCGTACTCCAGCACCCAGGCCAGCATGCTGGCGGTGGTGGTTTTGCCGTGGGTGCCGGCAACGGCCAGCACCCAGCGATCTTGCAGCACGTGTTCCAGCAGCCACTGGGGGCCGGAGATGTAGGGCAGATTGCGATCCAGCACATATTCAACACAGGGGTTACCCCGGCTCATGGCGTTGCCAATCACCACCAGATCCGGCGCCGGATCAAGCTGGGAAGGGTCATAGCCTTCGGTCAGTTCGATGCCCTGTTGCTCGAGCTGGGTGCTCATGGGGGGATAGACGTTGGCGTCTGAACCGGTCACCCGGTAACCAAGCTGTTTTGCCAACACCGCCAGACCACCCATAAAGGTGCCGCAGATCCCGAGAATGTGAATATGCATACCGCTTCCTTTCGCAGTAAAGGGAAGTGCGCATTCTAGCAAGGTAACAGAAATTTGGCAGACCCAAGGGGGAGGCTGGCAGGAATTAAGTTGGTGCGGATGGGGCTTGATTTCAGATGAAAGCGCTTTAAAATGCCTCGTTTTTGTGACGGCGATAACATATTTTCGGCCGTTACCCTTTCCGAGGAGAGTCTGCATGGGCAAGTTTCTGCTTTGCTATCTGGTCGGTGGTCTGGTGGCCATCAGTTGGGCTGCGCTGCCGGCTCATGGACCCTGGGATCAATGGGATCTCGCGATTTTTCACACCGTCAACGGCTGGCTGGGCGATTCAGCCCGCTGGGCAGATCTGGTGGCCATCACCAACAACCGGCTGTTCGATCTGGTAGTGCTGGGCTGCATGGGACTGATCCTGGCCCGCAGCTTTTTTGCCCGTGATATGGCGGGTCGTCGTCAGCTGGTGGCGATGGGCATTGTCATGTTGCTGAGCGCACTGGTGATTAACCAGCTTGGCCACCAGTTGCCGGTTGAGCGGCCCAGCCCGACTCTGATGGTGAGCGACGCCCTGCGAGTCACCCATATCAGCGAGATCCCGACCAAGGACTCTTCCGGTGACAGCTTCCCCGGGGATCACGCCCTGTTCCTGATGATCTTTGCCGGCTTTGCTCTGCGCTACCTGCCGCGCTGGGCGGGGGTTACTGCGCTGCTGATGGTACCGCTTTTTTCCGCCCCCCGGATTTTCTCCGGCGCTCACTGGTTCACCGATGTCTATGTCGGCGCGTTGGGGTTGGCGACCCTCTGCCTGCCTTGGGTGCTGCTGACGCCGCTGGCGGATCGCCTGATTGCGCGAATCGTTCCCTATCTGGCCCCTCTGCCGCTGCTGCGCAGCCAGAGCAACTGAATTCTCTGCGGCAAAAATAACAACGCCCCGGCATGCCGGGGCGTTTTGCTATCTGACCATGGATCAGCCGGCCTGATAGCCGTTGGGGTTCTGGCTTTGCCAGCGCCAGGTATCGATCATCATCTGCTCCAGACCACGCTCTGCCTGCCAGCCCAACTCGGCACGGGCCTTGTGCGGCTCGGCCCAGCATTCGGCGATGTCGCCGGGGCGACGGGGCTTGATCTGGTAGGGAATGGAGCGACCGCTGGCTGCTTCAAACGCCTTGATCATCTCCAGCACCGAGTAACCCTGACCGGTACCCAGGTTATAGGTAAAGACGCCGGTATCCGATTCGATGCGGGCCAGCGCTTTGAGGTGACCGATGGCCAGATCCACCACGTGGATGTAATCGCGTACTCCGGTACCGTCCGGCGTCGGGTAGTCGTTGCCAAACACCCCCAGCTCCTTGAGCTTGCCCACGCCTACCTGACTGATATAGGGCAGCAGGTTGTTGGGAATGCCGTTGGGATCTTCGCCAATCAGGCCGCTTTCGTGGGCGCCGACCGGGTTGAAGTAGCGCAGCAGCACGATGGCCCAGCGGGGATCGGATTTGGCGAGATCGCGCAGGATCTCCTCCACCATCAGCTTGGAGCGGCCATAAGGGTTGGTGGCGCTAGTGGGGAAATCTTCCCGCAGTGGCACCGAGGCGGGATCGCCATAGACGGTGGCCGAGGAGCTGAATACCAGCCGGAACACGCCGGCCCTGGCCATTTCCTCGCACAGCACCAGAGTGCCGGTGATGTTGTTCTGGTAGTAGGTGAGCGGGATTTGGCTCGACTCACCGACCGCCTTGAGTCCGGCGAAATGGATCACTGACTCGATCTTGTAGGCGGCAAACAGCTGCTGCAGACAGGCTCTGTCCAGCACATCCCCTTCGACGAAGATGACCGGCTTGCCGGTGATCTGCTCGACCCGTTTGAGAGACTCGGGGGAGGAGTTGGAGAGGTTGTCCAGCACCACGACCTGCTGCCCGACATTCAAGAGTTCAACCAGGGTATGGGAGCCGATATAGCCGGCGCCCCCTGTAACCAGAATTGTCATTTTTTATCCCGTCTTCGACTGAAACTGGGGCTGAGTCTACCTGCTCGGCCCACTCGGGAAAAGTACGGGATGCCAGGAACGCGCCTCAATAGTCGACGCTGACATCTCCGCTGGCGGTGCAGGAACAGGCCAGTGCCACTCCACTCTCGAGATCCTGCGCACTCAGGGTCATCACGCTCTGGCGCTCGATATCGCCTTCCGTGGTGCAGCGGCAGGCACCGCATACCCCGGCGCGGCAGGCGGCCACTATGGTCTCGCCCGCTGCTTCCAGCGCCGCCAGCAGGGTTTGACCCGGCAGGATCTTCACCTTCTTGCCGCTCTTTTTCAGGGTTAGCCAGAAGTGGTCGCTGCTGGTTGCAACTGGCACCGTACTCGATGTGACTGCAGGCAGACCGAACGACTCCTGGTGCAACTGATCTGCTGGCAACCCCAGCTCCGCCAGCATGCGGCAGACCGCCGCCATGTAAGGCGCGGGCCCGCACAGATAGACGTGGCGAGCGAGCAGGTCAGGTACCAATTCCCTCAACATGTCCGCTGTGAGTCGGCCCACCCAGGGGTGAGCCGTTGGTGTCTCTTCCAAGATCAGGGCATGGCGCGCACCAGCATGGGCCGTGGCCAGCGCAGCCAAGTCGTCTGCGAAGATCACATCCTCCGGCGAGCGGGCGCTGTGAATAAAGCGGATATCGGCGTCCGGCCGTGTGGCCAGCTTGTCCCGCAGCATGGCCCACATGGGGGTGATGCCGGAGCCGGCGCTCAACAGCAGCGGCCGCTCGCAGGGCAAGGCAGTCAGATTGAAATCACCGAAGGGGCCATCCACCCGGATCTCGTCCCCCACTTGCAGGGTCTGGTGCAGATGGTGGGAGACCAGCCCGACATCCTTGATGGTGACCTGCCAGCAGGCATCCTGCGGGCTGGAGGAGAGGGTATAGGCACGGCAGTGGGGCTTGCCGTCAATCTCGGTATGCAGCGTCATACACTGGCCAGCCAGCACGGCTGGCAAGGTTCCCGCCACTGGGTAAAATTGCCAACTCGCCACGTCGTGGGTATCTGCCCGGCGACCGATGCAGCGCAGGGTCAAAGAGGTGGAGGTCATCGCAAGGCTCCTCTTGCTCGGAAATGGCTTTGAAAAAAGGCGAGCTCAATGGCTCGCCAAAGGCTTACAACATGCTGAGCGTGTAAGGCGGATATGGCGCCGATCAGGCCGCCAGGATCTCGGCCAAGTCAGCCTCCGCCGTGGTGGTCCCTTTCAGGCCAAACTGCTCCTCCAGCACCTTGAGCAGGGCCGGGGTGAGGAAGGCGGGGGCGGTCGGGCCAGTACGGATGTCCTTCACCCCGAGGGAGAGCAGGGTGAGCAGAATGACGATGGCTTTCTGCTCGAACCAGGAGAGCACCAGCGTCAGCGGCAGATCGTTGACCCCGCACTCGAACGCCTCGGAGAGCGCCAGCGCCAGCTGAATGGCCGAGTAGGCATCGTTGCACTGACCCACGTCCAGCAGGCGCGGAATGCCGCCGATGTCGCCAAAGTCGAGCTTGTTGAACTTGTACTTGCCGCAGCCCAGCGTGAGCAGCAGGCTGTCGCGCGGCGCTGCCTTGGCAAACTCGGTGAAGTAGGCGCGCTCTGCCTTGTCGCCGTCACAGCCACCCACTAGGAAGAAGTGGCTGATCTCCCCGGCTTTGACCTTCTCGATCACCGCGGGTGCGGCCTGCATCAGGGCGTTGCGGGCAAAGCCGATGGTGATGAAGTGCTCGAGCTCGGTGTGTTTGAAGCCATCAAGTGCCAGAGCCTTGGCGATCACGGCGGAGAAATCATCCCCTTCCAGGTGGGTCACGCCCGGCCAGCCGACGATGGAGCGGGTGAAGATGCGGTCACTGTAGTTGCCCACGTTCGGGTCGATGATGCAGTTGGAGGTCATCACCACGGCGCCCGGGAAGTTGGCAAACTCCTTCTGCTGGTTTTGCCAGGCGGAGCCGTAGTTGCCCACCAGATGGGGGTACTGCTTGAAGAAGGGGTAGGCCAGCGCGGGCAGCATCTCGCCGTGGGTGTAGACATGGATGCCGGTCCCCTTGGTCTGCTCCAGAATGAGCTTGAGATCCATCATGTCGTGGCCGGAGACCAGAATGCACTTGCCGGGAATTGGCGTGACCCTGACCCGGGTCGGTTCCGGGTGGCCGAAGGCGCTGGTTTCACCCAGATCCAGCATCTCCATGATTTTGAAGTTGAGCTGACCGATCTCCATGGCGCAGCTGAACAGCCGGCCCATTTCGCTCGGGTCTGTGCTGAGCCAGCTCATGATGCGGTGGAATTCGGCAGCCACCTCATCGCTCTGCTGAGCTAGCACCCGGGCGTGCTCCATGTAGGCAGCGGCGCCCTTGAGGCCGTAGAGGCAGAGCAGGCGCAGCCCCATGATGTCCTCGTTCACCTCATTCTTGCCCCGATTGGGGGCGGCTGGCGCGGCATGAGCGAGTTGTTCCAGCAGCTCGGCACCGGGCTCAAAGTAAGCGGACTGTGGTAAATCGTTCACCTGCACCGCCATCCCGGCCAGACGATCGGCCAGCTGCTGGCGATAGGCGAGGGCCTGATTGACGTACGCCACGATACGGGCGGAGTCGAAGTTGACGTTGGTGAGGGTGGCGAAGAAGGCCTTGGGGACGAAGGCGTCGATCTCGCGGTCGATGATGCCCTGCTCGCGGGCAGCCAGCGCCCAGGCGCTGAGCCCCTGCAGGGTATAGATCAGCACATCCTGCAGATCCGAGGTTTCCGCCGTCTTGCCGCACATACCTTGTGCGTAGGCACAGCCGTTGCCAGCCGGGGTACGAATTGTCTGTTCACATTGCACACAAAACATCATGCCTCTCCTAATTGGACATTTCAGTTGTCTGTTTTGTGGCGATTCTATTCCCCTCGCGAAAAACTTAATAGGCATTCAATTTGCCAATTAAGTTTCCCTTGATGCAGATCAAAAACAAAAAAGCCGCCCAAACAGGGCGGCAACCGGGTGGATAAAAGGAGAGACAACTCGGGTTTGCAACAAAGCTCACTTCAACAATGGGTCAGGCCAGGTAGGCGCGCAGCATCCAGACCAGTTTCTCCTGCTGCTGCACGTAGTCGGAGAGGATGGACGCAGTCCCTTCATCACCAGCATCGGCGGCCTGAGCCAGAATGCGGCGCTGAGCCACCAGCAGTTCACGGAAGCTCCCCAGCAGGGATTCGACACAGGCACGACCGTCGTGCAGCCCTTTCTGTTCGGGAATGGCGGAGACCTTGATGTAGTCGCTGAAGCTGTGCAGCGGCACGCTATCCAGGGTCAGGATGCGTTCTGCCAGAGCATCGACTTTCAGAAGCAGGTCGTTGTAGATCTCTTCGAACTTCAGGTGCAGCTCGAAGAACTGGTTGCCGCGAATGTTCCAGTGGAAGCCACGGACGTTCATGTAGAGGATCTGGTAGCTGGCCAGCAACTTGTTCAGCTCGGCAGCCAGAGCTTGTGATTGAGCGGTATCAAGACCAATCGGGCTTTTCATCATTCACCTCCAGATAAGGAAATCGGGTTTGACAATCTGTCTTGGAACGAACTCAGATTAACCCCTTGTTATTTGAAGGGATAATCGCTCGTACCTAACAGTTTGATAGCGAGTGGCTATCAAAGCGGGGAGGGAAATGGTCAAAAGGCGGGTTAGCCTGGGTACTTCTCGAGCAGGGCCATCAGGATGGCCTGACACTCGCTATCCGGTTCGCTATCGACTTTGCTGGCGCGAAAGTGGAGCTGGAAGGCACGCATAACGGCGCGGCTTTGCTCGTCCCACTGGCCGCTCTGTGACAGGCCATAACCGTAGCGAGCAAGCTGCTGCTGCCACATGGTGAGACTCCATTCGGGCAGAGGGCTGGCAAGCAGCTCTGCCACCCGGCTTTCATCTGGCCAGGCGCCGACGCCGTACTCCTGATAGAGCTGACGCCAGGGGAAGTGGGGGCCGGGATCCTGCTTACGTTCGGGGGCGACGTCGCTGTGAGCCAGCACCTGGGTCGGCGGGATCCGGTAACGGTCGACCAGCTTGCGGCTGAGTGCGCCGACGGCGGCAATCTGCGCTTTGGTATAGGGCTGCCAGTGCCGTTGGTGAGGTGGCAGCCGCTCATCTTCCGGCGGATAGCCGAGGTTGACGATCTCGATGCCGAGCGAGCTGGCATTGAGCCCGGCATATTGGTGCCAGCGGCTACGGCCGGCATGCCAGGCACGCTGGCTATCCGGCACCAGCTGATAGACCGGGAGCGGTGTGTCACGGCTGTCACGAGGGATCAGGTAGTGGGCGCTCACCTTGTGCTCGGGCTCTGTAAGTAGACGCAGGGAGTGGGCGTCATCCTCATCGGTGTAGTGCAGGATAAGAAAGGCGATGCGCTCGTTCTGATTGGCGCTCTGATAGCGAGTGGAGAGCTGGTAGCTCTGCTGGTTGCAGCCTTGCAGCAGGGTGCCAAGCAGCGCACCGAGAAGCAGCGATGCGGCGATGCGCCATCCCCCGACTGCTCGCAGTGCGGACAGTTTAGTGGAGAGGCGCTTCGTCATGGCTGCTGGCCTGCCGGTTGAGCGGTGCAGTTAGTTGCGGTATTTGGCGGTGAGGCCGAGCAGGAAGTTGCGCAGGATCTGATCCCCGCAATCCTGATAGTGCTTGTGATCCTTGGCGCGGAACAGGGCGCTGAGCTCGGACTTGGAGAGGTTGAAATCGGCGAGCTTGAGCGTGCCGAGCATGTCCTCTTCCTTGAAGTTGAGGGCGATGCGCAGCTTGCGCAGGATCAGGTTGTTGTTGATCCGGTTTGGCACCACCTGGGGTGGCGCATCTTCCCGCACACCGCGGCGAGTGACGATGAGACCGTCGAGGAACTGGCTCAGGGCGGAGTCGGGACAGGCGGCATAGCCCGCTTCCTGTACTTCTCCCTCTTCGGCCTCTTTCATCAGCCAGCCGTGCAGTTGGGCATGGTCGATGGCCAGATTGCCCTTGGCAAACATCTCGACCATCTCGTCGTTACTGATGGTGAGGGCGTAGCGCAGGCGGCGCAGAATATCGTTGTTGGTCATGCTGACTCCTGTTTAAACGGCGCAACTTTACCATCTGTCGGCCCCCGCGTCAGAAAAAGCGGGGGAACGATATCCCCGGGCACGTACCAGTCTGGCTTAGCTCAGGTAACGTGGCGCCTCCTGGCGCACCAGCTCAAGGGCATCCTGCAGCTCCAGCAGCTCGGGCTCCAGCTCACTGACCGGCACGCCGTCGCGCAGCTGTTGCTCCAGCTGTGACAGCAGCCGCTGCAGACCGGGCACCCCCGAGTAGGCGCAGCCGCCGTTGAGACGGTGGAGCTGGGCCAGCACTTCACTGTCGTCGATGGCGCCAGCAAGGGCGGCATCCAGCACAGGTTCCACCTCGTCGAAGCTCGCCAGCAGCATGGTCAGCATCTCTCTGGCCAGATCCTCCTTGCCGGCCGCCTGACGCACCGCCATCGCCCAGTCGATCTGCTGATCGCCAACGATCTGGTGACGGCGATGGGCAAAATCGGTGATGAGTCTGGCCAGCATGCTCTCGTCGATGGGCTTGGCCAGATAGTCATCCATCCCTTGCCGGATCAGGCGCTCCCGCTCGCCGGGAATGGCGTGAGCAGTCACCGCCACGATCGGTGTTTCGGTATTGAGGGACTGGCTGCGGATCGCCTGGGTGGCGCTGATGCCATCCATGATCGGCATCTGGATATCCATGAAGATGATGTCGAACGGCTGGCTCTGAGCCTGTTTGACCGCCTCCTTGCCGTTCTTGCAGAGCACGACCTGAGTCACCATCTCCCTGAGCATGGCGGCGATCAGCTTGAGGTTGGCAGCGTTGTCATCCACCGCCAGTACCTTGATCGGCTGCAGCTGGCGAGCAGATTGCTGGGCCGGCAGCTGCTGGCGGCTCGCCTCCGGCGTGAGCAGTGCGTGCAGCAGCTTGCGATGGTTGAGCGGCTTGGAGAGACAGTGCTGGGCACCGTGAGCCAGCATCGCCTCGTAGAGCGCCGGTTCATGGCTGCTGAGCAGTACTATGGTGTTCTGCTGCTGGCCATTCAGGCTGTCGAGTCGGCTGATCACCTGTTGCGGAGTATGCAGGGTGCTGCTGCCAATGAGCACAATGTCCTGTTCACTCATCTCTGGCCAGGGGGCGTCGTTTGTCAGCAGTTGCACATCGAGCTGCCACTCGGCCAGCAGCGCCAGCAGTGCGGCGCGAGCAAAGGGATCTGGCTCCAGCAGCCAGAGCCGTTTGTTGCGGATGCGATCCAGCGGCAGCTGATCGGTCTGCGGCAGGGGAGAGACCTCCAGATCCAGGCTGAAAGAGAAGATAGAGCCCTTGTCCAGCTCCGACTCGAAGCGGATCTGGCCGCCCATCTGCTGCACCAGCTTCTGGGTGATGACCAGACCCAGTCCGGTGCCGCCATAACGGCGCGAGATGGAGGAGTCGGCCTGATTGAAAGCCTGGAACAGCTGGCGCTGCTGCTCTTCCGAGATGCCGATGCCGGTATCCCGGATCCGGACGTTGAGCTTCACCTTGTGGTTGCCGCTGCCGAGCTGCTCGATATGAACATCCACGTTGCCGCGCTCGGTGAACTTGATGGCGTTGCCGGTGAGGTTGGTCAGCACCTGCTGCAGACGCATGGGATCACCGGTGAGGGTATCGGGGACATCCGCATCGACCCGCAAAGAGAGCTCCAGCTGCTTGTCGTGGGCGCTGGGGCCGAGCAGGTGCATGGTCTCGTTGAGGGTGTCGCGTAGGCTGAAGGGAATATGCTCCAGCTGCAGTTTGCCCGCCTCCAGTTTGGAGAAGTCGAGGATGTCGTTGATGATGCCAAGGAGATTGCGCGCCGACTTCTCGATGGTCTGCATGTAGTCGGTCTGGCTCGGCGTGAGGCTGGTTTTGAGCAGCTGACGGGTAAAACCGATGACGCCGTTGAGCGGAGTGCGCAGCTCGTGAGACATGTTGGCGAGGAACTCCGATTTGACCCTTGCCGCCTCCTGCGCCCGCTTCTTGGCCATGTCGAGCTCGACGTTCTGGATCTCGATCTGCTCCAGCGTCTCGCGCAAATCCGAGGTGGCCTGATCGATATTCTGCTGCATCTCCTCGTGATATTCGGAGAGTGCCTTGGCCATGGCATTGATGCCGTTTTTCAGCATGTCCAGCTCGCCGGTCAGCTCGCCGCTGACCCGGGTATCGAGCCGCCCTTCCCGGATCTTGTGCACCGCCTGCACCATGTTGGTGATGGGCTGGGTCACGCTCTTGACCAGTCGGAAGCCAAACAGGGTACTGACGGCGACCCCGATCAGCACCATGATGATGGCGAAGAAGGTATCGCGGTAGTGGAGCAGCATGGCACGATCCGTGGTCATCTGCATCGAGATGTAACCGATCATCGGCGGCTCCACATCGCTGGGCAGCGGGAAGCCATCCATGGTGGTTTCGGCCTGGATCGGGGTGCGCAATATGATGTCGTCACCGTAGAGGGTGATGCTGGTCAGCTCCGGAATCGGCTCGCCATCGGGCAACTGCAGCCGGGTGAAGTCCCTGTGATAGTTGGACGTCACGAATAGCTGGTTGTCCTGAGTGAAGACGGCGATGGACTTGATGAGCGGCGAGTTCTTGCGATGGGTCAGACCAATCAGGCGCTTGAGGGATTCGCGGCTGTGCTGGGTCATACCATATTCACTGGCGATGGCCAGTGGCTCTATGATGTTGATCCCTTGATCGATCAGGTTGTTTTCCAGCTGCTGGTAGCGATGGAAGGTGAAGTAGCCGGCCATCAGGCCACCGATGATCAAGGTGGGTAATATGGTAAATGCCAGCACCCGCGCCCGAAGGCCGTATTTGGTCATACTATTATTCTTGTGGGACAATAGCCTGCTGCAGATTCCACAATCATGACATAGCCACCTATAGGCACCAAGTTTTATGGCCCAGTTTTTCAAGCCCCAAAAGAAATCCACCCAGCCCCAACGCATTGAATTTACGGTAGACACCCTCGATCACCACTGTGTCGGGATCGGTCGTCATCAAGGCAAGGCGATCTTTGTTGAAGGGGCGCTGCCCGGCGAGACCATCAAGGCCCGCATCACCGAAGACAAAAAGCAGTATGGCCATGCCGCCCTGCAACAGGTGCTGACACCAGCCGCCAACCGCATTGCCCCCTTCTGCAGCCACTACCGCGAGTGCGGTGGTTGCAGCGCCCAGCATATGTCGGTGGCGGATCAGCAGGCAGCCAAGGCGGCCGGGCTGGTCAATCTGTTCGAGCGTCTCGGCAATATCAGTGCACCGGCACTGGAGCCGGTGCTGACTGGCGAGGAGCGTGCCTATCGCCGGGTCTGCCGGCTGGCCATCAAATTCGACAAGAATGGTCGCTGTACCCGGGTCGGTTTTCGTCGCCGCAACAGCAACGATCTGGTGGAGATCGAAGGGTGCCCGGTGCTGGCCGAACCGCTCTCTGCAGTGATTGCACCGCTGCGCGAGTGCCTCAATCGCTTGAAGAGCCAGCGCGAGCTGGGTCATGCCGAACTGATTCAGGCGGAGCAGGGGATCATGATGCTGCTCCGTCATACCGGTCGTCCCAACGAGACGGATCGGGCGCAGCTGGTGGAGTTTGCAACCGAGCAGGGTATCGACCTCTATCTGCTGGCGGCTGACGACAAGATAGTGCCGCTGCATCAGCAGTTCGAACCCTCTTACTCGCTGGATGGCCTGTCTCTTGCATTTGCTCCGGGTGACTTTATTCAGGTCAACGGCCCCGTCAACCAGCAGATGGTCGATCAGGCGCTTTCATGGCTTGGGGCGAGCAAGGATGACAAGGTGCTCGATCTCTTCTGCGGTATCGGCAACTTCACCCTGCCGCTGGCCCGTCAGGCCCGCGAAGTGGTGGGGGTGGAAGGTGAGCTGGCCATGGTGGCGCGCGCCGAAGAGAACGCCCGTCGCAACGGCATCAGCAATGCCCGTTTCTACAAGGCGGACTTGAGCGGCGATATCGTCGGCATGTCCTGGGCGCGGGAAGGGTTCGATCTGGTGCTGCTGGATCCGGCTCGTCCCGGTGCGCTGGAGGTGATGGAGCTCGTAGTGAAACTTTCACCCAAGCGGGTGGTCTACGTCTCCTGTAATCCGGTGACGCTGGCCCGCGATAGCCAGGTGCTGGTGAAGGGCGGTTATCGACTGGTACGGTTGGGCATGCTCGACATGTTCCCCCACACCGGTCATCTGGAGTCCATGGCTCTCTTCGAGCGGGGCTAGCGAGTGCTCATCAGCAACCTGAACTGAAGCTGTTTGAGCAGACGTGATTGGGGTAACCTAGCCCCTCGTAATTCGGCTGGGCCTGCCGGAGAGACCTATTGTCTTTTTTGACAATATGCCTTGAAACCCTCTCCGGAAATCCCCATTTGAGGCGATCTCACAAGGGGTGAAAGTGACTACTTTCGGCCAAACACTTTAAAGGATTGATACCATGGTTGCGGTTCGCGATATTCATTTGAAAGACAACTTCACCCTGGAGGAGTGGGTCAGCTCGCTCACCCTGAGTGACAGTGACAAGGAGCAGTTGCGAACCGTCTACCAGTATTGCCTGACGCTCGGCGACGAGGCCCTCACCAGCAAGCTGCTGGTGCGCGGCATCGAGATGGTGGGCATCCTGCTGATGCTCAGCATGGATCTCGGTACTCTCAAGGCCGCCATCATCTACCCCTTTGTCGAAGCCGGTCTCATCAGCCAGGAGCGGATGGACGAGGACTTCGGGCCTAAGATCGCCAAGCTGGTGGAAGGGGTGCTGGAGATGGAGGCCATCCGCTCCCTGCAGACCCTCCATCGCAGCGAAACCTCGCCGGAGCAGGTCGACAATGTGCGCCGCATGCTGCTCGCCATGGTCGAGGATGTGCGTGCCGTGGTCATCAAGCTGGCCGAGCGGATCGCCTGCCTGCGGGAAGCGAAAAAGGCGGATGAAGAGACCCGGGTGCTGATGGCCCAGGAGATCACCAACATCTATGCGCCGCTGGCCAACCGTCTTGGCATCGGTCAGCTCAAGTGGGAGCTTGAAGATCTCGCCTTCCGCTACCTGCACCCGGAAACCTACAAGCAGATCGCCAAACAGCTGGATGAGAAGCGGCTCGATCGGGAGCGCTACATTCAGGAGTTTGTGCGCTCCCTGCGCGATGCGCTGAAAGAGGCGGGAGTCGAGGCCGAGGTCTATGGCCGACCGAAACACATCTACAGCATCTGGCGCAAGATGCAGAAGAAGCATCTCGAATTCAACGAACTGTTCGACGTGCGCGCGGTGCGGGTGGTAACCAAGCGGCTGCAGGATTGCTATGCGGCGCTCGGCATCGTTCACACCCACTTCCACCACATTCCCCGCGAGTTTGACGACTACGTCGCCAACCCCAAACCCAACGGCTACCAGTCGATCCACACCGTAGTGGTGGGGCCGGAGGGCAAGACGGTCGAGATCCAGATCCGTACCGACCAGATGCATCAGGATGCCGAGCTCGGTGTCGCTGCCCACTGGCGCTACAAGGAGGGTCCGCAGGCTGGCGGCAAGGCCAACACCTTCGAAGACAAGATCGAGTGGCTGCGCAAGCTGCTCGCCTGGCAGGAGGATCTCTCCGAGAGCGGCTCGCTGCTGGAAGACCTGCGCAGTCAGGTGTTCGAGGACAGGGTCTATGTCTTCACCCCGAAAGGGGATGTCATCGACTTGCCGGCGGGCGCCACCCCGCTCGACTTCGCCTATCACGTCCACAGCATGATCGGCCACCGCTGCATCGGCGCCAAGATTGATGGCCGCATCGTGCCGTTCACCTATGCACTGCAGACCGGCGATCAGGTGGAAGTGATCACCCAGAAGGAGCCGAACCCGAGCCGCGACTGGATGAACCCCAACGCCGGCTTCCTGCGCTCCAGTCGGGCGCGGGCCAAGGTGGCGACCTGGTTCAGAAAGCTGGATCGGGACAAGAATATCGTGGCCGGTCGCGAGCTGTTCGAGAAGGAGCTGGATCGCCACAACCTCAGCATGTCCAAGATCGACAAGGGCAACATGCTGCGCCGCTTCAATCTGGAGAGCACCGACGATCTGCTGGCTGGTATCGGCAGCGGCGATATCCGCATCAACCAGGTGCTCAACTATCTCGACACCTGCTACAACAAGCCGACGGCGGAAGAGGAAGATCGTCGCCTGCTGGAGAGGCTGGAGCAGAAGGCCAATGCGCCGATGCGCCACAAGCCCAAGGATCACATCGTCGTGGAAGGGGTCGGCAACCTGATGACCCATATCGCCCGCTGCTGTCAGCCGATCCCGGGCGATGCCATCCAGGGCTTCATCACCATGGGGCGCGGCGTCTCCATTCACCGTGAAGATTGCGAGCAGTTGAAAGAGCTCTCCCGTCGCAACCCCGAGCGGCTGATCGATGCGGTGTGGGGCGAGAACTACTCCGGCGGCTATGGCCTCACCATCCGGATCATCTCCAACGATCGCTCCGGCCTGCTGCGTGATATCACCACCGTGCTGGCCAACGAGAAGATCAATGTGATGGGGGTGCGCTCACGCTCCAACGTGCGTGAGCAGACCGCCGAGATCGACATGGAGCTGGAGATCTACAACATCAACGCCTTCAACCGGGCGTTGGCCAAGCTCAGCCAGCTCAACGACGTGATCAGCGCCAAGCGGCTTTGATAGCGAACCGACCGGCCCCAGTGGCCGGTCTGTATTTGCGACCCTTTTTGAACGAATCGAAAGCGAATATCCCATGTCCCCACGTTATGACCTCTCCCAACTGCTCGACATGAGATTGCTCGACTGCGCGGCTTGATGTCGTTTCCTCCCCATTTAACGAATCGAAAGTGAGTAGCCCATGTCTCAACGTTACGATCTGCCCCAACTGCTCGACATCATGGCTCGCCTGCGCGATCCGCAAAACGGCTGCCCCTGGGATCTGAAACAGAACTTCCAGACCATAGTGCCGCACACCCTGGAAGAGGCCTACGAAGTGGCCGATGCCATCGAGACCGAAGATTGGCAGGGGCTGAAAGGGGAGCTGGGTGACCTGTTATTTCAGGTGGTGTTTTACGCCCAACTGGGTAAAGAGCGTGGTCTGTTCGACTTCGCCGACATCGTCGATACGGTGAGCGAGAAGCTCATTCGCCGTCACCCCCATGTTTTCTCGGATGCCGACCTTGCCAACGAGCAGGCGGTAAAAGCGAACTGGGAAGCAGAAAAGGCCAGGGAGCGGGCGGCGCTCGACAAGGAGAGCGTGCTGGACGATATCCCCCTCTCGCTGCCGGCCCTGACCCGTGCCGCCAAGATCCAGAAACGCTGCGCTACCGTCGGTTTTGACTGGAAGACGCTGGGGCCGGTGGTGGACAAGATCCACGAGGAGATCGACGAGGTGATGGAAGAGGTGCTGATGGTCGATGTGGACGAGGCGCGGGTGAGCGACGAGCTCGGCGATCTGCTGTTTGCCACCGTCAATCTGGTGCGCCATCTGGGCAAGGATCCCGAACAGGTACTGCGGGGCGCCAACGCCAAGTTCGAGCGTCGCTTTCGTCAGGTTGAGCAGATAATCGCCGCAGAAGGGCTGAAAATGAGCGATTGCACCCTCGAAAAGCTTGATGCAGCCTGGGACAAGGCGAAGGAAACCGAGCAAAGTTGATTTGGCGCAAGATGGGGCGGCAAGGAGCCTGATAGATTTTTGCTCATTGTTTGGGAGAGGGGTTTTTGGTATACTGTTTCCCCGTCCTGCTTCATCCCCGAAGCACCCCTTAAAATTCCCTAAACTTCTTTCAGGTTCAGCATGACGACCAAATATATTTTTGTTACTGGTGGCGTTGTTTCATCCCTCGGCAAAGGCATTGCCGCAGCTTCTCTGGCAGCCATTCTGGAAGCCCGTGGTCTGGATGTGACCATCATGAAACTGGACCCCTACATCAACGTGGATCCGGGCACCATGAGCCCGACCCAGCATGGTGAAGTGTTCGTAACCGAGGACGGGGCCGAAACCGATCTGGATTTGGGTCACTACGAGCGTTTCATCCGCACCAAGATGACCCGTCGCAACAACTTTACCACCGGCCGTATCTACGCCGACGTACTGCGTAAAGAGCGTCGTGGTGACTATCTGGGCGCCACCATTCAGGTTATCCCGCACATCACCAACGCCATCAAAGAGCGGGTGATTGCCGGTGCCGAAGGCCATCAGGTTGCCATCGTCGAAGTGGGCGGTACCGTAGGTGACATCGAGTCCCTGCCGTTCCTCGAAGCCATTCGTCAGCTGGCTGCCGAAGTGGGCCGCAACAATGCCATGTTCATGCACCTGACTCTGGTTCCTTACCTGGCTGCTGCCGGTGAAGTGAAGACCAAGCCGACCCAGCACTCCGTCAAAGAGCTGCTCTCCATCGGTATCCAGCCGGATGTGCTGATCTGCCGCTCCGACCGTGCCATTCCGGCCAACGAGCGCGCCAAAATTGCCCTGTTCTGCAACGTGCCTGAGCGCGCCGTCATCTCCATGAAAGACGTCGACTCCATCTACAAGATCCCGGCACTGCTGAAATCCCAGAACTTGGACTCCTACTTCACCGAGCGTTTCGGTCTGGAGTGCAAGGAAGCCGATCTCTCCGAGTGGGAACAGGTTATCTACGAAGAGGCCAACCCGACTGGTGAAGTGACCATCGGTATGGTCGGCAAGTACGTCTCCCTGCCGGACGCTTACAAGTCCGTCAACGAGGCGCTCAAGCACGGTGGTCTCAAGACCCGTCACTCCGTCAACATCAAGTACATCGACTCTCAGGATATCGAGACCCGTGGCTCCGAGCTGCTGGAAGGTCTGGACGCAATCCTGGTGCCGGGTGGCTTCGGTGAGCGCGGCGTGGAAGGCAAAATCCTGGCTGCCCAGTATGCCCGCGAGAACAAGATCCCCTACCTGGGTATCTGCCTCGGCATGCAGGTTGCCATGATCGAATTCGCTCGCAACGTGGCGGGCATGGAAGGGGCTCACTCCTCCGAATTCAAGAAAGATTGCGCGTACCCGGTCGTCGGCCTCATCACCGAGTGGGTGGATGAAGAGGGCAACATCGAGACCCGTACCGAGAAGTCCGATCTGGGCGGTACCATGCGTCTGGGTTCCCAGCTCTGCCATCTGGTCGAAGATTCCAAGGTGCGTCAGATGTACGGCAGCCCGACCATTTACGAGCGTCACCGCCACCGTTATGAAGTCAACAACAAGCTGCTGCCGCAGATCGAGGCAGCCGGCCTGAAAGTGACCGGTCTCTCCGCTGACAAGAAGTTGGTGGAAATCATCGAGATCCCGGATCACCCCTGGTTCGTGGCCGCGCAGTTCCACCCGGAGTTCACCTCAACTCCTCGTGATGGCCACGCCCTGTTCGCCGGTTTTGTGAAGGCGGCAGGCGAGTATCAGAAGCGTAATTTGAAGTAATTGAAAATAAATGCGGTTGGGGCACTGTGCCACAGCCGCTTTTTTTGGCATATTTTTGTTGTTTTTTTACGAAACCTGAGGAAATACACATGTCCAAGATCGTTAAAGTGATCGGTCGTGAAATCATCGACTCCCGTGGTAACCCGACCGTTGAGGCCGAAGTTCACCTGGAAGGTGGTTTTGTTGGTATGGCAGCCGCTCCGTCTGGCGCGTCCACCGGTTCCCGCGAAGCGCTGGAACTGCGTGACGGCGACAAGAGCCGTTTCCTGGGTAAAGGCGTGCTGAAAGCCATCGAAGCCGTAAACGGCCCGATCGCTCAAGCTCTGCTGGGTAAAGATGCCAAGGACCAGGCCACTGTTGACCAGATCATGATCGACCTCGACGGTACCGAGAACAAATCCAAGTTCGGCGCCAACGCCATCCTGGCTGTTTCCCTGGCTAACGCCAAAGCTGCCGCTGCTGCCAAAGGCATGCCGCTGTACGCCCACATCGCCGAGCTGAACGGCACCCCGGGTGTTTACTCCATGCCGCTGCCGATGATGAACATCATCAACGGTGGTGAGCACGCCGACAACAACGTCGACATCCAGGAGTTCATGATCCAGCCGGTTGGCGCCAAGACCCTGAAAGAAGCCGTTCGCATGGGCGCAGAAGTGTTCCACAACCTGGCCAAAGTGCTGAAGTCCAAGGGCTACAACACTGCAGTTGGTGACGAAGGTGGTTTCGCTCCGAACCTGAAATCCAACGCCGAAGCGCTGGAAGTTATCGCTGAAGCCGTTGCCGCTGCCGGTTACAAACTGGGCACCGACATCACCTTGGCTATGGACTGCGCTGCTTCCGAGTTCTACGACGCAGAGAAGAAAGAGTACAACCTGAAAGGCGAAGGTCGTGTCTTCACCTCCAACGGTTTCTCCGACTTCCTGGCTGACCTGACCACCAAGTTCCCGATCGTCTCCATCGAAGATGGCCTGGACGAATCTGACTGGGAAGGTTTCGCCTACCAGACTGCTGAACTGGGCAAGAAAATCCAGATCGTTGGTGACGACCTGTTCGTAACCAACACCAAGATCCTGAAGCGCGGTATCGACAACGGCATCGCCAACTCCATCCTGATCAAGTTCAACCAGATCGGTTCCCTGACCGAAACTCTGGCTGCCATCAAGATGGCCAAAGACGCTGGCTACACTGCCGTCATCTCCCACCGCTCCGGTGAGACCGAAGACGCGACCATCGCCGACCTGGCTGTTGGTACCGCTGCTGGCCAGATCAAGACCGGTTCCATGAGCCGTTCTGACCGTGTTGCCAAGTACAACCAGCTGATCCGTATCGAAGAAGCTCTGGGTGCCAAAGCTCCTTTCCGCGGTCTGAAAGAAGTTAAAAACCAGGCTTAATTGCTTGTTTTGCTAGCGCTTGCGTTGGCATGATGAAAACCGGAATCGTATGGTTCCGGTTTTTTTTCATCTACAGTTTGCCCTTTCGGTGAGCGAGAACTTAATGGGTCGTTCTGATGAATGGGCTGAGTGAGGATGGACGTCGTCGCCACAATACGGGAGATAAGCGTGATAACGAGGTTTTTGTTGGGGTTGGGTTGTCTGCTGCTGGTCATGGCTGCGCAGGCTGGCGAGGTGTATCAGGGCAAAGTAGGGCGGATGCCGGTAGTGATGACCCTGGATACATCGTCAGATGGCACGGTCAGCGGGCGATATTTCTACCGTAAGTATCGAAAGGATATTCCCCTGTCGGGCAAGTGGGAGGGCAAGAGTCTGTTGCTCTCTGAAGGATGGGATAACTCAGAACCCGAAAAGGTTGCCATGCGCCTCGAGCGATCCGGTAATGGGCTGCGTGGCGAATGGGTCGGCAAAAAACCGCTCTCCATCATATTGACGGTAATCGATGGCCGCGCCATTGAAATACCTGATCCGGTGCTTGCCGGCTGGCGTCAGCGTGATCCTTATGAACTCTTGCGCCTTGAGGGACTCTCACTTAAGACGAACAAGAGCGAGACATTTCAGGGTTATGGCTTGCAATGGCTACAAGAGCCGCAAAGCAATATTACGCATTTTCGCATTACATCAGGGCTACCGGCGGAGCAGCTTGGGAAACTCAATCATATGCTGGCAAAACGCCAGTGGAGTGAGGTAGAAAGCTATTTCCAGTGTATGAGCACCCCGATGGGGGGGGAATTTGGCCAGACGGTTACGCCCCATTTGATCAGTCCGAACTTGCTCAGCGCCAGCATTTTTACCGGTTATTTTTGCGGCGGTGCACACCCTGATTTTGGTGATTCGCCATTGAACATTAATGTTCTCACAGGAGAGGAGCTGACACTTGAAGACCTGCTCTGGGTGGGTAGCGGTGCTCCGGTAAAGTTCGATAAGTCATATGATCGCGCAGAATCCGAATACAGGAACAAGCTCCTGGCTCCCTGGCTTGTACAAGAGTTCCAGCGACTCTATCCCGATGAGATGACCTCAGATCCGGAGGAATGTAACTATGCGGACTCATCGGTATGGGAGGTTAACTCGTGGTATATGACAGAGAAAGGCATAGTGTTTGAGCCCTATTTTCCGCGCATTGCGCGTAACTGTGAACTGACCGAGTGGAGCCTTCTGCCCTGGTCGGTTATCAAACAGCATCCGGGGCGATTACCGCAACTATTGCCTTGAGCAAGAGACCGGGGCCCTTGTGGCTCCGGATTTTTTTATGGCTGTTTTTCGTCGGCGTTGCCGGCGTGGCAGAAGTTGGCAGCGCAGCTGGCCAGCCAGAGTCAGCAATCCCTGACCGGCAACAGATACAAAGAAGCCCGCATGATGCGGGCTTTTTGCTTGGGGTTGGCTTAGCTCTTGGCGTGGTCAGCCTTGCTGCGGGGTTCAACTCCCGCAGTCGTGGCGGTAGCTGGGGTGCTCTGATCGGCCAGCTGGGGGGCAAGCAGGCTGGCTGGCGCGAGCTGGCCATAGGCGCGCGACTTGCCATCAAACAGCAGGCTCTGCTGATACCAGGTGGTGGCCCAGCTGAAGTCCCGCTCGCGGGCCGCCGCGTCGTCGCAGGGCTGCGGCCGGTGCAGTTGCAGATCCCTCTTCCAGTTAAAGCAGGTGAGCTTGTCCGGCTCGCGCATCGGGTACTCGACGATCTGCTCGCCGTAGACCCGCCCTATGGTGCCGCTGGCGGCATAGATCCCCCCGCGCGGCGCTTTGCTTAGCAGCGAGTGGCCGGTAAACCAGGGCGCCTTGCCCCCCAACAGGTCGAGAATGGTGGGGGCGATATCCTGCTGGGCGCCGATACCCGGCTGATGGCGCGGGGCGATGGAGCCATCGGTGGCAAACATCAGGAAGGGGATCCAGTACCGCCCCATATGGCCGCTGCGCTCGCCAGCGGTGTGGTCGGCGGTGATGACGAACAGGGTCGGGCCAAGGTCGGCCTGCTTGTACTCCTCGATAAAGCGGCCGAGCGCCTTGTCGGCATAGTGCAGCACGCTCATCTGCCGCTCGTCGCTGCTCCGGTCGCCAAACAGCCAGGGCTCGCCCGGCGGCAGCTGGTCATCGTGAGTGGTGGTGTTGTTCACCATGTAGAAGAAGGGACGCGACTCCGCGCGTGCCTTGCTCAGGATAAAGCGGTAGAGATCCGGGTCCTGATAGCCCCAGCTGTTCTGCTCCACCTCGGCGGGGGGCATCTCCAGCTTGCCGTAAGAGGCCTGCGTCCCCAGCAGCTGGGCCAACTGTCCGGTCTCCCCCTTGTGCATCCCCTGAAAGACCGCCGTGCTCCAGCCGGCGTCGCTCAACAGTTTGGGCAGGCACTCGTAGTGCTGATCCTGCAGCGGCGTATTGGGGATGCCCGCCTCCAGCGGATTTTGATAGGAGCAGAGGGCGGTAAAGAACCCCTCCACCGTGCGGCGGCCGCCGGCGATCAGACCATCGGTGCGCAGCCCCTCGCGGTGCAGCGCATCCAGATGAGGGGTGGTGAGCGGCGCAGCCGGGTTGTAGCTCTGCATCAGCTCGGCAGGCCAGCTCTCCAGCAGCATCAGAATAACGTTCATCTTGCGCTGCGGCGGCTGGTAGGGGGCGTGGCCATCGAGCTGTGCCAGCGTCGCCAGCTGCTGCGCCGCGGGTGGCGGCAGCTGCTGATAGAGCGGCGTGTTGCCGCCGGTCTCGTCGGCGGAGCTGCTGCTGACCAGCATGGCGTAGACGGGGTTGAGGGCGAGCAGCGCCTGCTGGGGGTTGCCGATGGCGTAGGCGCGATCCGGCTTCATCGGCAGATCGGTCAGGGAGCCGCGCACGCAGAGCACCGCGATGGCAAAGGTGAGCAGCAGTGGCAGTTCGGTCTTCGCCAGCGTCATGCGCGCCGGCAGGCGCAGCTGGCGGCGGCACAGCAGGGCGCTGGCCAGCGCACCGGCCAGGGTTGCGACCATCAGCAATGGGTACTGCTTGAGGGCGGTGGTGAGCAGACTGTCCGCCTCGCGGGTCACCTCGCCCAGCTCATAGCCGATATGGCGTCCCGAATTGGCGAAATACATCAGGTCGGCCACCTGCAACCCCGCCAGCACCATGGCCGGAACCCACCACCAGAGCCAGGATAGGCGACGCAGCCCGAGCCGCACCGCCAGCCAGCAGAGCAGGGCAACGGGCGCCCACAGCAGGGCTGCCGCCGCCAGATCGAAGCGAAAGCCCCACAGCAGCGCTTCGAGTTGTTGAGTGGTGGTCAGCACCGCAAAGCTGGCGGGCGACCAGAACAGCAGCAGGGATTTGAGCAGCAGTGCCAGGAGCGCAAGCAGCGCCAGACCCGACAGCAGAAAGCGAGCGAACATAGCCAATCCGGAGTATCAGGAAGTCATCGAGCGGCTATTGATAACGGATGTAGTTGTCGGCTTACAAGCATTACTGTCACGCAATGGTAACCAGATGTGACAAGTGTGAAGAGGTTCGCCTTTGCCGGGGAGATACGAGAGCCAAGTGCGCTCGCATCCCCTCCCGGTGGCGACCTAGCGGGCGGCGGATTGGCTGGTCAGCCACTCCTGCAAGGTATTGGCAAAGGCGGCGGATTGCTCGATGGGGTAGAGGTGGTTGGCCCCGTCGATCCGCTTGAGCTGGCAGTGCGGCAGCTGCGCGGCAAGGGCCTTGCCGACCAGCGCGAACAGCGGGCGGGTCGCCGCTCCCAACACCACGCAGGCGGGCAGGGTCAGGGTGGCAAGACGTGCGGGCGACCAGTCAGGGCGTTCGCTCTGGCTCAACTGCTTGGGCAGGCTGGCGGCCTCGGCCAGCTGCGCCTGCTGCCACTTGACGGGCTGGCTGGCAAAATAGCCGCCGCGGCCACCCGAGCCATCGATCAAACTGGCGACCGCCTGTGGCAACTTGCCCTCCTGCACCTGTGCAAACAGCGGGCCGAACATGGCGCCTGCATCGGCCATAAAGGTGGCAAGACCCTGCTCATCGAGGGCGCCGGGGCAACCCGGCTCCACCAGACAGAGTGAGCGAAACCGCTCGGGCGCCATCAGGGCGGCAGTCAGGGCGACATCCGCCCCGTATGACCAGCCCGCCAGATGCACTGGCCCGCAAGGCAACTGTTCCAGCAGGGCAAGCAGATCGCCGGCATGGGTCTCAAGACCAAACGGCCCCTCTCTGCCCGCCTCGCCAAAGTGGCGCAGGTGGGGGCATAGACGCTGTAGTGCTGCGAGAGCAGCTCGATATGTTCGAGCCAGAGGGTGTGGTTGGCCAGCGCGCCATGGATCAGCAACAGCGGCTCGCCGCTGCCCGCCTGCAGGCAGGGCTGCGCGCTGCCATTGACGATAAAAGTGTGAGTCTGTGACTGCATATCAACGCCTCCCCGGCGTGTCATAAGAGCGGAAGAGTATATGACAAGCGCCCTGCGGCCGGTAAGTGGGCTCTTTCCGGCTGGCGCTAACCACTATAAGCGAAAATTGGGTCATTATCGGAAAACCCATAAATCCAGCTTATAGTGGTATCGGCGAGCCTTGGGTTGCATCAGGGTGACTGATACAAGCCCAACAAGGGTATCTTCCGATCCTTGTTTAGTTTGTGGTGGGTTTATACGCGATTGTCCGAATACGCTGCGCTATTCGAACCTACGGGCTTAATCAGTGAATGACAGAACCGCCTCCGTGTCAGTAAATTCTGCTATCGAGATGGTGGTTGCGAGCAATTTGCGTCACTCAAGATTTATACAAACTTGATTGTGCCATGCAGACATGTTCGGCCATTTTTCATTAGAGCTTCCATTATGAGACCAATAGATGACTTCTCCTGTTTTTGATATGCAGAAATAGTCACCATTATCTTCAATGAAAGGCAATAAATCCCTCGGTACACCTATGATTTCCCAAGC
Organism: Aeromonas lacus; assembly: GCF_000764665.1. Taxonomy (GTDB): domain Bacteria; phylum Pseudomonadota; class Gammaproteobacteria; order Enterobacterales; family Aeromonadaceae; genus Aeromonas; species Aeromonas lacus. The sequence goes on from NZ_JRGM01000020.1 coordinate 59,233, forward strand.
TATTCTAGCCATTTCAAAAATATCAAGGCGGCCTGCACCGGGCAGAATAACTGCTGCTTCAAAAATTGCGTTTGCGACATCACTACCAGATTTTAAAAAGCATCGATAGTCATTGTGAAATGTGATGCCTAGTTTTCTCTCTGCAATAGCTATTTCATTATCTGTCGGGATTCTAAATGGGTCGTTTTGCATAAAACTATTCCAAAGCATTAATTGTTGGGGTGACTGTTGTATAGTATAAGGTTTGGAAAGATAGGTTGGATTAAATGATTGCATCTTCTAAGAATGCTGCAAGTTTATAAGCTCTTTCCAGATGAAATTCAAGTTGTGGATCATCTATTTGGTGGTCATCAATCATTCTGAAGTCCATAAATAGCTTGTGTTTTATTCTATGGTAATGGGGATTGTTTTTGTTTTTTATTATATTTAAGGCTCCGCGCACTTCGTTATAT
>NZ_JRGM01000021.1 GCF_000764665.1 Aeromonas lacus
AAACAGATAGGATATTGCGGTTTATTGCAGGAGATTAGCCTCGACTCACAACGGGAAGAGTTCCGCCAGGAAGGGGGGACAATCAACAATCCCAACGAGTTGCAACGATTTGGCCACGAACAAGAGCCCATGCCTTTCGAGATCGAGCTGCTGCAATATGTTCAGCTACGCAAAGAACAACGCTACATCCACAAAACGGAGATAACCATCAGCCACAATGGCAGATCCTGGCAGGGCTTAACCCGCGATATCTCCGCCCATGGTATGCAAATTGAGCTGGAAGAGGCCTTTATCGGTGAGAAAAACGATGTTGTGACCATTGCCCTGCCCCGTCTACAGGAACTGGCCAAAACAATGGACTTGCTGCATCTGCCTTACCGGTTGGTCAGCCTCAACATGACCCGCACGGTATTGCACCTTTGCATTGAAGGGGATACCGCCCGCCATATTGGCCGACAGTTCTTCACTCTGCTTATCGAAAGTAACCAGAAAAAGTTGAAAACAGCCCCGGAGCACCGCCGCTATCGCGGACTTGCCAGGGCTCTACGCAATATTTACACCAGCCATCTTTTCAACACCCCACTCTATGTCAACAAGCTCAATGGGAGTCCGAAGCCGGCATCTATTGGCAAATCTATCAAACCACGTTCATTGCAAAGAGTGCTCACTGTTTGTACTGCAAATCCGGAGCATGGCAACCTCTATCCACTGTTTCAGGGAGACTTGCTGAAAGAAGTGCTGATGACCCCGCTGCGTCATCAGGAACGAGATGACAAACCAAAGCAGGAAGAAGTCTACGTATCGTACGTGCAAACAAACTCAGGTTGGCCCCAAATCAAGAGCTGCCTCGCCAACTCGTTCAGCAATGTGCAAGAAAAGCGGCAATTTATCGAGCAGGCATTACAGCAGGGGGAGTTTTATTCAGTGCTGGTTGGCATATCCCGTACTGGCCGACCAGACATCAACTTCGTCGCCAACGAACTGGATACCATCGCTAAATTTGCTATCCACAAGGCAAAGAAGCTGGAGGAGGATCTTTGGAGCGTGCTCGGGGTCAGTGAACTGACTGATACGACAGAAGCAACTCTATTCCGACTTGGTATCACGCAACAATTAACCTAATAACCTAACGCCCCCTGTCCAAGAGGCCAAGGTGCTGTCGAACCAACAGAAGCCAGGGTTTCGCAACAGCTTCACGGGCCGTCAGCTTGTCTCGGGTATGCAGGGATTTTTTGATCTCTTTACGACTACCACAGGGGGCGTGGTGATTTTCCGGTAATACCAGATGCCGTGGGGACTGAGCCAGAGATTCATCAATGAGCTCCTCATCGTCCACACAAAGTGGATGACCAAGGGCTCTTGAAAGGTAACTTATTGAATTGCAGAAACAAGTGGTGGCCCTACCAGCCACATCCCGGCACTCAAGTCCCCCGCCTTGGCTGCTACCTTCCGGTCCTGACCAGGTCGACGGGTTATCAATGCGAGAGGACCAATAGGACCACCGGCGAGGAGAATAGGCAAACTGGGCGTTCAATGCAACGGCTTTCTGCCTTCCAACAGATCGTTTGCCTTATTTTTCAACAAACTGGCCAATGGTTCAGCTAAACAGCATGAATTTCGCCCCCACCAGCAGCATCAGCAGGGCAAATGCCTGCTTGAGTCGCTGGGGGGAGAGTCTGTGTGCCAGTTTGGCCCCCACCCGGGCAAACTGGGTGCTGGTGAGCACAATACCAATCAGGGCTGGCAGATAGATGTAGCCCACACTCCACTCGGGCAGATCCGCATGCCCCCATCCTGCATAGAGATAGCTCAGGCTACCCGCCAGCGCGATCGGCATGCTACAGGCGGCTGAAGCTGCTACCGCGTTGCGCATCGGTACGCTGTTCCAGCTCAGATAAGGCACGGTGAGCGAGCCACCGCCTATACCAAACAGTGCCGACATCCAGCCAATAACAGTACCTGCGATGCCAGTACCGAGCGCTCCCGGCAGATGACGTTCCGCTTTGGGCTTGAAGTTGAGCCCCATCTGCAGTGCCATGGTCCAGGCAAAGCAGCCAATGATGATGTTGAGGGTACTGGCACTAAGCAGATTGGCAGTCATGCCGCCGAGCCAGGCGCCAAGCAGCATGCCAGCCCCGAGCCTGCGGATCATCACCCAGTCGACCGCTCCCGCCTCCTGATGAGCCCGCAGCGAACTGAAACCGGTGAAAATCATGGTCGGCAGCGAGGTGCCAAGCGCCAGATGGGTGATGATATCGGGATCGACCCCCTGCGCATGAAAGCTCACCACCAGCACCGGCACTATGATAAGGCCGCCGCCGATCCCGAACAGTCCGGCCAGGATGCCGGCGAAAGCCCCCAGCAGCAGATAACCCATAAACAGCATAAAAATTCCTTCCGAGGCAACGCCGACAACTGTGACGCGGACGGCGTGTAAAAGAAGAGATGGCCCTTGGGCCATCTCTTGTCTCTGTCAGTTCAGGGGGATGGTGCCGTCCATCACCTTGTAGAAGGCCAGCACGGCACAGCCGAGCAAGGCCGCCGTCATCCCCTGCTCCAGCCGGTTGAGGCCGCGCAGACCGTGGTGTTGACGCGCCTTCCAGTAGATAAAGATACCCGGGCTGTAGAGCAGCGCCACCAGCAGCAGATACTCGACGCCGGCCGCATAAACCAGCCAGCAGCCATAGATGGTCGCCATCAGTGCCAGCAGCAGATCACGCTTGCGCTGATGAGGTTGACCCTGATAGGTCTCCCCTTTCAGTGCCAGCTTGAGACCATAGGCGCCTGAGAAGACATAGGGTACCAGCGCCGCCGAGGTGGCGATGTTGACCAACGCCAGATAGGTGCTGTTCTGGAAGTAGATGATGATAAGGAAAGTTTGCACCAGACAGGTGGAGCACCAGAGCGATACCTGCGGTGAGCCGTTCTTGTTCTCCTTGGCAAACCAGGCCGGGAATACCCCGGTCTTGCCCGCAATGTAGGGCACTTCAGCCGCCAACACGGTCCAGCTCAGCAGAGCCCCCATCACGGAGATGACCAGACCGATGTTGATGAGCCAGGCGCCCCAAGGGCCGACTACCGCTTCCAGGATCATCGCGGTAGAGGGGTTCTTGAGCTGAGCCAGTTCAGGCTGGGTCATCACCCCCAGCGAGAAGAGGGTCACCATCACGTAGAGCGCCAATGCCCCCAGCAGAGCCAGCACAGTCGCACGGCCGACATCCTTGCGATGGCGGGCACGGGCAGAGACCACCACAGCCCCTTCAATACCGATGAAGACCCAGAGGGTAACCTTCATGGTGGACTTGACCTGATCCATCACGGAACCAAGATCGCTGTTGCCATGACCCCAGAAGTCCAGAGTGAAGGTTTTCATGTTGAAGGCAAGCAGGATGGCCACGCTGAAAACGATGAGCGGCACCATCTTGGCGATGGTGGTCACGATGTTAACCAAAGCTGCCACCTGCACCCCGCGCAGTACCAGCGAGTGTACCGACCAGATCAGGATGGAGGCCAGCGTGATGGCCACCGGCGTATTGCCGTCGCCGAAGATGACGTGATCCGGCGTATCGAAGAAGTAGCTTAACGCGCTGAACACCACGATGGCGTAGGAGACGTTGGCCAGCAGTTGGCAGAGCCAGTAACCCCAGGCAGCGTTGAAGCCGATGAAGTCACCAAAACCGGCCTTGGCGTAGCTGAAGATACCGCCATCGAGATCCGGGCGACGCATGGAGAGGTTTTGATAGACCAGCGCGAGGCAGATCATGCCGACCCCGGTGATGGCCCATCCAAGAGCGACCGCCCCGGCGCTGGCATGTGCAGCAATATTCTGTGGGAGACTGAAGACCCCGGCGCCGACCATGGAGCCGATCACCAGCGAAATGAGGGCGCCAAGCCCTAGTTTCTTGTCCATCTCAATCCTGTTTAATTAGGCGGCGGCAGAGCGTCCGTATTCATACTGCGCGCGATATGGGAGGGGCTGAAAATCCGGACCCCATGAAAAAGGCGGCAACTATATTGCATGACTATTCCGACCGCAATCCCTCGCATCGTCAAACATGCACCACCTTGACCGCGCGCAATTTTACAGCACTGACCTCAAGGGCCTGTGAGCTGGTTCAAATTAACTGAGACCCATTGATATTTCTCATATTTCTGCCGCCATAGAGCGACCCGGATGGTGCCCATGCATCGCCATTCAGTACCTTGGTAACTCAAAAGAGTGCATAAAAAAGCCCTGACCACGAGGTCAGGGCTCAATGTAAATCTTGGTAAAGGTCTACAGACGCAGACCGCCGTCAAGCTCGATCATCCGGCCATTGAGGTAATCGTTGGCAAAGATGAAGGCAACGGTGTCGGCCAGCTGCTGCGCCTCACCCAGTTTGCCGACCGGAATAGCCTGCTGCATCCGGGTCATCGCCTCCGGCTTCATCGCAGCCGTCATATCGGTGGCGAATACCCCGGGGGCGATCCCCATTACCCGGATACCGTGGCGGGCAAGCTCCCGCCCCCAGGTCACCACCAGCGAGGCTACCCCCGCCTTGCTGGCGGCATAGTTGCTCTGGCCGATATTACCGGCACGGGCGATGGAGGAGATATTGATGATGACGCCCCCCTCCCCGCCGGTTGCCATCAGCGCGGCCCCCTCACGCCCGCACAGGAAGGTGCCGGTGAGGTTGACGTCGATGACGCTCTGCCACTGGGCCAGGCTCATCTTCTCTGCAACCTCCCCCTCTTTCACCTTGATCAACATGCCATCGCGCAGAATGCCGGCGCAGTTGATCAACCCATGCAACCGACCAAAGTGCGTCTTGATCGCGACAAAGGTGGTCTCTACCTCCGGTTCACTTGCCACGTTGCAGACGAAGATGGCCCCTCGCCCGCCACGGCTTTGTACCTCGGCCTGCGTCACGGCCAGATCGCTGGCATTCAGGTCGATCAACGCCAGCTCGGCCCCCTGAGCGGCAAGATTGAGGGCTATGGCCCGCCCCAGCCCTCGCCCGGCACCGGTAATGGCAATGACTTTCTGCTTGATATCCATTCTCTCTCCTTGTGATGCCAGCGGTAACGATAGTCTGACCCCATCAAGCCGCAAGATGGCGCCCGGCGACCACTACCCCTCTCTGCCTTTTTCCAGATAAAGCCGGACGATACTGGAAAAATCCAGCTCTCCCTCTCCGTTCGCCGCATGCAGATTGAACAGGTTGCGCGCAAGTGCCCCCATGGGCACAGCGCTGTGAGCATGCTCGGCCAGCGCCATGGCGAGGCCGAGGTCTTTCACCATCAGCCGGGTCATAAAACCCCCTTGATAGTTACGGGCAGCCGGTACGTTCTCCATCACCCCGGGCCAGGGGTTGTAACGCTCCAGACTCCAGTTGTTGCCCGAGCTCTTGCCCATGATGGTGGAGAGCACAGTCGGATCCAGCCCCTCCTTCACTCCGAGCGCCAGCGCCTCGGCGGTGCCCGCCATATGGATCGCAAGCAGCATGTTGTTGCACATCTTGGCGATCTGCCCGGCGCCAAGGGGGCCGGCGTGAAACAGATTCTGCCCCATGCAGGCCAGTACGGGCTTGGCCGCATCAAAGTCGGCTGGCTCGCCGCCAACGATAAAGGTGAGTGAGCCTGCCGCAGCCCCTGCGACCCCGCCCGACACGGGGGCATCGATAAAGCGCAAGCCGCGTGTACGGGCTGCGCTCCCCACCTGACGGGCAGAGGCCACATCGATGGTGGAGCAGTCGATCACCAGCACACCGGCAGGCAATGCTGCCAGCAGATCCTGCCCGCCCCGCTCACCATTGCTCTCGCCCAACCAGAGGGAGCGCACATGCTCACCGGCAGGCAACATGCTGATGACGACATCACTGCCGGTCACCGCTTCGCGGGCATCACCTGCCGCAATGCAGCCTGCGGCAATGGCGCGCTCGACACTGTGGGCAACCAGATCAAACACCTGCACCGTATGCCCAGCCTTGGCCAGATTGGCTGCCATGGGTCCCCCCATGTTGCCCAGCCCGATAAATCCGATCCTTGTCATTCTGCTTGCTCCTTGCGTTCTTGATAGCGCTGCGGCTGCCAGACCAAGACCTATATGCTGGCCAGCGGGTTGCGCCCATGGGGCCAGCGATAGAATTCGTCCAGCCAGTTACCCTCGGCAGGCTGATCCTGCCAGTGGGGATCCCTGTCCTTGTCGATAAGCAGCGCCCGCACCCCTTCCACAAAATCGCCCTTGAGCACGCAGTTGACCGAGAGGGTCAATTCGTCAGCAAATACCTCGGCAAGAGATTGACGGCGAGCCTGCCAATATTGGCGCCAGAGGATGGCACGGCTGATGGAGCTGCCGCTACGGCAGCTCTCCTGCGCCTGGGCCAACCCCCTCTCTCCCGCCGTTTCGTCAAATCGGGCAGCAAACAGCCTTGCCAAAACTCCAGCCAACGTTCGCCCTGCCAGCAGGTCATCGATTTTTGGTTGATGGGGCAGCAGGATGGGCGCAGGCAACTGCGCTGCAACGCCGCGATGAAGACTGCACAGCAGCTGATCGATCTGCTCACGGGACTCGCAACCGACTGACCAGTCGAGTGCCGCCAATCGGTGTAGCAGCTCGGCTCGCTCGCTGCTGGCTATAGCGTGATCCGCCAGCCCAAGGCCGATGGCATCGCTCCCGTTGAAACGGGCACCGGTGAGACCAAGCCAGAGACCGAGTCGCCCCGGCATCCGGCTTAAAAACCAGCTGGCCCCCACATCGGGGTAGAGGCCGATTGTCACCTCCGGCATGGCGAACAGGCTCTTCTCGGTCACCACCCGAAAATCGGCGCCGGCAAACAGACCTATCCCACCGCCCATGCAAATGCCATCCGCTACGCAGACAAGGGGCTTGCGGTAACAGTGGATGTGGTGATCGAGCCGGTACTCCTGCTCGAAAAAGTCGCGTGCATATCCGAACAGTTCCGATTCGCTCGCCTCCTGCTTGCGGTAATAGAAGGAGCGAATATCACCACCGGCACAGAACGCCTTCTCGCCCGCCCCCTGCAGCAGTACGCAGACGATGGCGGGATCCTGCTCCCAGCGGGTCAGTGTCTGTTGCAGGATCTGGATCATCGGCAGGCTCAATGCGTTGAGAGACGCAGGGCTGTCGAGAGTCAACACCCCGATCTGGTGGCCATCAGCCGTTGGATAGGTTGCGATACTGACTGGCTCACTCATGGGTTGCACCATCCGGCTTTTGGTACTGCCAGTGCGGGGCGCGCTTTTCGAGAAACGCTGCCACCCCTTCCCGCTGGTTGGCATCGTAAAACAGTTCGAGGAAGAGGCTTCGCTCGAGCGGCAAAGCCGCATCACGCGGGCCGCAGCGCCCCTGATTGATCAACATTTTGCAGGCGCGCAGGGCACTCGGGCTCTGGCGCTCCACCAGATGAGCCATCTGATAGGCGGCCTCCCACGCCTGCCCGGTTTTCACCACCTCCTCCACCAGCCCGATCTCATAGGCAAGGGCGGCACTCACCTTCTCGCCGCAGAGGATCATCCGCTTCGCCCAGCCAGGCCCCACCAGCTCGGTCAGACGCTGGGTACCCCCCGCGCAGGGTAACAGCCCCACCGAAGCTTCCGGCAACCCCAGCAGCGCCTGCTGCTCGGCGATGCGGATATCGCACGCCAGCGCCACTTCCAGCCCACCGCCCATGGCGTAACCGTTGATGGCCGCAATGGTAACGCCGTGAAAACGAGCCAGCGCTTCGAATGCACGACCAAAAGCGTCGGCTACATCGCGAGCCTGTTCGACATTGCCATCAGCAAACAGGTTGAGATCGGCACCGGCGCAGAAGAACTTCTCGCCAGCCCCGCGGATCACCAGCGCAACCACATCGGGGCGACTGTCGAGCTCCTCCATCATCCGCAGGAAAGCTTGCAGGCTGGCAAGCGTCCAGGTATTGGCTGGCGGATGGTCAAGGGTGATGTAGGCCACGTGGCCGTTATATTCGAGCCTGATCCTTGTCATTGCGTTTGTCCTTGTCAGTAGAGCGATAACCATGATGGCAGAGTTGCATGAAACCAACCTGTGACTGGCTCACAAAGCTGGCGCCATTGATAGGTCATCCGACACTACATCAGCGCCAATCCCTGCTCGGCCAGCAGCCGACGCGCGATGATGAGTCGCATCACCTCGTTGGTTCCCTCCAGAATGCGATGCACCCGGGTATCGCGCAGGTAGCGCTCAAGGGGATAGTCGCGGGTATAACCATAGCCACCAAAGAGTTGCAGAGCCTCATCACAGATCCGATAACCGACGTCGGTGGCAAACCGTTTGGCCATGGCGCACCAGGCACTCTTGTCGGGATCCCCGCGATCCAGCTTGTCTGCCGCTTGACGCACCAGCAGACGGGCGGCAGCCAGCTCGGTCGCCATATCGGCCAGGCGAAACTGCACGCTCTGGAATTCGCTGATCGGGTGACCAAATTGCTGGCGCTGCTGCACATAGGTCAGCGCATCGTCCAGCGCCTGCTGGGCGGTACCTACCGAGCAGGTAGCGATATTGATACGCCCCCCATCAAGGGCCTGCATGGCGAACTTGAATCCTTCCCCCTCTTCGCCCAACCGATAGCAGGCAGGAATGCGAACCCGATTAAAGACAACCTCCCGGGTCGGCTGGCTGTTCCAGCCCATCTTCTCTTCTGCCTTGCCATAGCTCACGCCGGAGGCATTAGCCGGCACCATAAAGGCAGAGATCCCCTTCGCACCTTCACCACCGGTGCGCGCCATCACCACCAGCACGTCGGTACTGCCCGCTCCCGAGATAAAGACCTTGGTTCCCTCAATGAGATAATTGTCGCCCTCGCGAATGGCTCGGGTCTTGAGCGCCGCCGCATCGGAACCTGCACCCGGCTCGGTCAGGCAATATGATCCCAGCAGCTCGCCGCTGGCCAGTTTGGGCACCCACTCCTCAGCAACCTCGGTGGGCAGCCAGCTGCCCAGCATCCAGCTCACCATGTTGTGGATGGTCAGATACGCCGTGGTCGAGGTACAGCCCATGGCGAGACGCTCGAAGATGAGGCTCGCATCGAGGCGCGGCAGCCCCAATCCGCCAAACTGCTCCGGGGTATAGAGACCGCAAAACCCGAGCTCTGCCGCCTGCTTGATGGTCGGAATAGGAAACTCGTGTTCTTTATCCCAGCGCGCGGCATGGGGTTTCAGCGCGTCGTCGGCAAAGGCGGCGGCCGCCTCCACATACGCCTGTTGATCATCGGTCAGGGTAAAGTCCATCTTGTCGTTCGCTCCCTTGTTGCCCCGCGCTTATTGTCCCGCGCTTATTTTCCCGCGTTAGCGCTTTATGACGCGGCGCCCAAACACTGGTCATTCGGATCTGCCACTATGGCGCTGTTGTCGTGGTAGCTGATGACGCTCTCACAACCACCTCTCTATCGACACACAACAGATTAACAATTGATTTACGTTTACGCTAACGTAAACTTGTGGCAGAAGTGAAGTACAAAATGGACCGACCACTGCCAGCCGTGACGCCGAGTCAGCCGGTCGAGCCAACCTTCCTACCCGACTGTCATATCCGCAAGGAGAGCATGGATGCAGATGGATGAGACCCTGAATGCCCTGACCGAACAGGTTGCGGCCTTCTGCCAGAAAGTGATCGCCCCGCGCGCCAGCGAGATTGATCAAAGCAACGCCTTTCCCCGTGATCTCTGGCCCCGGATGGGTGAGCTGGGTCTGCACGGTATCACGGTGGCAGAGGAGTATGACGGAGTGAACCTCGGCTATCTGGCCCATGTGCTGGTAATGGAGCAGGTGAGCCGCGCCAGCGCCTCGGTCGGCCTCTCCTACGGCGCCCACTCCAACCTCTGCATCAACCAGATCCACCGCCACGGCACACCGGAGCAAAAAGCCCGCTACCTGCCTCCGCTGGTGAGCGGCGAGCATGTGGGGGCGCTTGCCATGAGTGAACCCGGGGCGGGCTCCGACGTGGTGAGCATGCGCCTCACCGCAGTGCGCGAGGGGGATCACTTCGTGCTCAACGGCAACAAGATGTGGATCACCAACGGTCCGGATGCCGACACCTTCGTCATCTATGCCAAGACCGATGCCGCTGTCGGCCCCAAAGGAATTTCTGCCTTTATCGTCGAGGCGGGGACTCCCGGTTTTTCTACCGCCCAGAAGCTCGACAAGCTGGGGATGCGCGGATCCAGCACCTGCGAGCTGGTGTTCGACAACTGCCGGGTACCACAGGAGAACCTGCTGGGCACCTTGCATGGCGGAGTCAAGGTACTGATGAGCGGGCTCGACTACGAGCGGGTGGTACTGGCGGCCGGCCCCCTTGGCATCATGCAGGCCTGCATGGACGTGGTACTGCCCTATGTGCGCGAGCGCAAACAGTTCGGCCAGGCCATCGGCGAGTTCCAGCTGGTGCAGGGCAAGCTCGCCGACATGTATACCCGCCTCGCCAGCAGCCGGGCGCTGGTCTACTCGGTGGCGAGCGCCTGCGACGCTGGCCACACCAGCCGCAAGGATTGCGCCGCCGCTATCCTGTTTGCCGCCGAAAATGCCACCCAGATGGCGCTCGATGCCATCCAGCTGCTGGGAGGCAACGGCTACATCAACGAATACCCCACCGGTCGTCTGCTGCGGGACGCCAAGCTCTATGAAATTGGTGCCGGTACCTCGGAGATCCGCCGCTGGCTCATCGGCCGCGAGCTGATGGGAGAGAACGCATGAGCAAGATCCACTCCCGTCTCGACACGGCGAGCCCGGAATATGCGGCCAATCTGGCCGCCATGCAGGGGCTGGTCGACGATCTCCACGCCCGCATTGCCGAGCTCGCGCAAGGGGGCGGCGCGGCCAACAACGCCCGCCATCAGGCTCGCGGCAAGCTGCTGCCCCGCGAGCGCATCAACCAGCTGCTGGACCCGGGCTCCCCCTTTCTCGAACTCTCGGCGCTGGCTGGCTGGCAGGTCTATGACGAGCCGGTGCCCGCCGCTGGCATCATCACCGGCATCGGTCGGGTCTCGGGCAAGCTCTGCATGCTGGTGGTGAACGACGCGACCGTGAAGGGGGGCACCTACTACCCGCTCACGGTAAAAAAACACCTGCGCGCCCAGGCCATCGCCGAGCGGTTGCGCCTCCCCTGCCTCTATCTGGTGGATTCCGGCGGCGCCTTCCTGCCGATGCAGGATGAGGTGTTCCCCGATCGGGAGCACTTTGGCCGCATCTTCTACAACCAGGCCCGCATGTCGGCCCAGAACATCCCCCAGCTGGCGGTGGTGATGGGGCTCTGTACCGCAGGCGGCGCCTACGTCCCCGCCATGGCGGATGAATCCATCATGGTCAGGGAACAGGCCACCATCTTTCTGGCGGGCCCACCGCTGGTCAAGGCCGCCACCGGCGAGGAGATCAGCGCCGAAGCCCTGGGTGGCGCCGAGGTGCACTGCGCCCACTCAGGGGTGGCTGATCATATGGCCCGCGACGATGGCCACGCGCTGGCCATCGCACGTACCCTGCTCACCCATCTGGGCAGTGACCATGATCCGATCTCGGGCTTGGCATCGACCTACGATGAGCCAACCTACCCGATAGAGGAGCTCTACGGTCTGGTGGGCACCAGTCTCAAACGCCCTTACGACGCGCGGGAGCTGATTGCCCGACTGGTGGATGGCTCTGACTTTGACGAATTCAAGGCGCTGTTCGGCACCACGCTGGTGACCGGCTTTGCCCGTATTTGCGGTATGGAGGTGGGGATCCTCGCCAACAATGGTGTGCTGCACAGTGACAGCGCCCAGAAGGGGGCCCACTTTATCCAGCTCTGTAACCGGCGCGCCATCCCGCTGCTCTTCTTGCAGAACATCACCGGCTTTATGGTAGGGAGCAGCGCAGAAAAAGAGGGGATCGCCAAGCACGGTGCCAAGCTGGTCACCGCCGTGGCCTGCAGCCGGGTGCCCAAGATCACCCTGATCGTCGGCGGCAGCTTTGGTGCCGGCAACTACGGCATGTGCGGCCGCGCCTATGAACCCGATTTTCTCTTTAGCTGGCCCAACAGCCGCATCTCTGTTATGGGGGGCGAGCAAGCTGCCGGAGTGCTGGTGCAGGTGCGTCGGGACAAGCTGGCAGCCGAAGGTAAGAACCTGAGCGAGCAGGAGGCAGCAGCCATCCGCGCGCCGGTGATAGGGCAGTATGAGCGCCAGGGCCACCCCTACTACGCAAGCGCTCGCCTGTGGGATGACGGCGTCATCGACCCGGCCCAGAGCCGCACCGTACTGGCATTGGCACTGGCGGCCTGTCAGGGTGCCCGCATTGAACCCGAGCAGTACGGCATCTTCCGGATGTAAGGAGCAAACCTATGTCAGATCCACTTACTTACTCCCAGAACCCGTTTCGGCTGGAGCGGCACGGCCCGCTGGCCGAGCTGGTGCTGTCGCGCCCGGCCCGTCACAACGCCTTTGATGCCGACCTGATGCTGGGGCTGCTCGACTGCCTCGATGACCTGGCCCATCTCCATGGTCATGATCTCGCCGAACGTCCTCATGCTTTGCTGCTGCGGGCCGAGGGCAAACACTTTTGCGCGGGCGCCGACCTCAACTGGATGCGTAATCTGGCCCACGCCGATTTCGAGCACAATCGCGAAGACGCCCGGGTACTGGCGCGGCTGATGCAGACCCTCGACGAGCTCCCCTTCCCTACGGTGGCACTGGTACAAGGGGCTGCCTATGGCGGGGCGCTGGGGCTGATCTGTGCCTGCGATATTGTGCTGGCCAGCGATGATGCCCGCTTCTGCCTCTCCGAGGTGAGCCTGGGTCTGGTGCCTGCGGTGATCAGCCCCTACGTGGTGCGCACTATGGGGATGCGTCAGGCGCGCCGCTACATGCTCAGTGCCGAGCCGTTCGATGCCATTACCGCCTGTCGGCTCAATGTGGCACACCAACTCTGCAAACCGGATCAACTGCTGGCGGAGGGGCGGGCGCAGGCCCTTCGTCTGTGCCGCAACGGGCCGGAGGCGATGAAAGAGACCAAACGGCTGCTGGCGGCGATAGAAGCCCATCCTTCCCGCCTGCACGAAGAAAAAACCGTCGAGACCATCGCCCGGGTTCGGGTGGGGCTCGAAGCCCAGGAGGGGATGCAGGCCTTCTTCGACAAACGCCCTCCCACCTGGCGTCCCCGTTTCAAGGATGAGACATGACCCATCACACTCAAATTAAGCGCCTGCTGATTGCCAATCGCGGCGAAATCGCCGTGCGCATCATCAAGACAGCGAAACGCCTCGGCATTCACACCATCGCGATCTACTCCGATGCCGACGCCCATGCCATGCACACCCGTCTGGCCGATGAGGCCTGGCATTTGGGGCCCGCACCGGCCAGAGAGAGCTATCTCGACACCGGTAAGGCGCTGAAGATTGCCAAAGAGGCGCGCGCCGATGCCATCCATCCCGGTTACGGCTTTCTGTCGGAAAACAGCGATTTTGCCACCGCCTGCGAACAGCGCGGCCTGCGCTTTGTCGGCCCAAGCGGCGCCGCCATTCTCGCCATGGGCGACAAATCGGGCGCCAAGGCGCTGATGCAGGCTGCCGGTGTACCTGTACTGCCTGGCTATCACGGCACGGATCAACGGCCGGACTTCTTGCGCGATCAGGCGAGCCAGATTGGCTTCCCGCTACTTATCAAGGCAGCCAGTGGCGGCGGTGGCAAGGGGATGCGCCGGGTCGATCAGCTGGCTGACTTTGACGAGTCGCTGGCGGCAGTCAAACGTGAAGCCAAGGCCGCCTTTGGCGACGATCTGGTGCTGCTGGAGCGCTATCTGCCCCAGGCTCGCCATGTGGAGGTGCAGGTCTTTGCCGACAGCCTCGGCAACGCCATCTATCTGGGGGACAGGGACTGCTCCTTGCAGCGACGCCATCAGAAGGTGATCGAAGAGGCGCCCGCCCCCGACATCCCTCCGGCTCTGCGCCGCGCCATGGGGGAGGCAGCCGTGGCCGCAGCCAAAGCCATCCATTATCAGGGGGCTGGCACCATCGAGTTCCTGCTCTGCAAGGATGAGTTCTTCTTTATGGAGATGAACACCCGGCTGCAGGTGGAGCATCCGGTCACCGAAGCGGTGACCGGGCAGGATCTGGTGGCTTGGCAACTGGCCGTGGCCGAGGGCAAGCAACTGCCACTCACCCAGGATGAGGTGGTGCTGCGCGGCCATGCGGTGGAGGCGCGCCTCTACGCCGAGGATGTGGCGGCCGGTTTTCTGCCTGCCAGCGGGCCTATCCACTGGCTCCACTGGCCAGATGGCGTGCGTATCGACACCGGCGTCACCGCTGGCGATGAGGTGAGCCCCTATTACGATCCCATGATCGCCAAGCTGATCGCCCACGGCCAGAACCGCGCCGAGGCGTTCGCCAAACTGGCAGATGCGCTGGCGGCACTGGATCTCGGGCCGCTGGTGCACAACGGCCCGCTGCTGCTGCGCCTGTGTGAAGAGCCTGACGTCCTGGCCATGGGCCACCATACCCAGTGGCCCATACCCACCACAGCACGGCCCATTCCTGAGCTCGCCTGGCCGCTGGCCACCCTCTGGCTGGCGAGCCGCCCTGCGGGCACCTCCCCCTGGCAGCAAGCCTGCGGATTTCGGCTGGGGCCGGATCGCTGCTGGACTGCAGCGGTACGCATCGGTGATGAGCACCGGGTATTGACCCTTAACGATCATGGCGGCCAGTTTGAGTGGCAAGGGGAGACTCATTGCTACCAAAGAGGTGACGATCATATCCGGCTACAACAGGGTGGCGGCTGGCAACAGATCCCCATTCAGACGGCCGCAGGCTCGGAGGCAACCTTCATCATGACCCTGGGGGGCCAGCGCATCCGTTTCGCAGCCGATGATCAGCTGCACAGTCACCACCATGATCAGGCAAACGAGAAGGCGCAGGGCGCCATCGCCCCCATGCACGGCATAGTGGTAGCCGTGTTGGTCGAACCCGGCCAAAAGGTCAGCAAGGGACACCCCCTGCTGGTGCTGGAGGCGATGAAGATGGAACACCAGTTGCGTGCAGAGCGGGATGGTGTAATTGAAACCCTGCAGTGCAAACTGGGCGAACAGGTAAGCCAGGGAGCCGTGCTGGTGCGCTTTGCCGAAGAGACTGCTTCACAGGAGGAACACCCATGAACCGATCACAGGACGTCCGTGACGACAGGGTCAGTCTGGTGGAGATGGGGCCGCGAGATGGCCTGCAAAATGAAGCTGCGCCCCTCTCCCTGGTACAGCGGCTGGAGCTGATCCAGCGCCTTACCGACAGCGGCCTGCAACGCATCGAGGTGGGTGCCTTTGTCTCTGCCAAAAAAGTGCCGCAGATGGCGGACTCCGCAGCGCTGTTCGAGGCACTGCCGCGCAAGGGCTCAACCCGTTACGGCGCCCTGGTGCCCAATCTGCAAGGCTTGCAGGCTGCCATTGCCGCCCGCGCCGACGAAATTGGCCTCTTCACCGCCTGCTCCGACGGTTTTACCCGCGCCAATATCGGTATCAGCGTGGAGGAGTCGCTGGTGCGCTTCGCCCCGCTGGTGCAGGAGGCGCGCCGCCTCGGCATCAAGGTGCGCGGCTACCTCTCCACCGTCATCGCCTGCCCGTTCGATGGCCCGACCCGCCCGAAACGGGTCGCCGCCATGGCCGAGCAACTGCTGGATCTCGGTTGCCACGAAATTTCGCTGGGGGACACCATAGGCGTCGGCACCCCGGGCACGGTGGCCCCCATGCTGGATGCGGTGCTGCACGAGATCCCGGCGGGTCGACTCGCGGTCCATTTCCACGACACCTACGGTCAGGGCTTGGCCAACCTGCTACCCGCGCTGGAGCGTGGCATTCGCACCATCGACTGCTCAGTGGCGGGGCTTGGCGGCTGCCCCTATGCGCCGGGCGCCTCCGGCAATGTGGCGTCAGAAGAGGTGGTCTACCTGCTGCACGGCCTTGGCATGACGACCGGGGTGGATCTCGACAAACTGGCGGCCACCGGCCAGTGGGTGAGTGAGCTGCTCGCTCGCCCCAACGGCTCGCGGGTCGGTCAGGCCCTGCACGCCAATGCCGAGCGGCTGCGTGCGCGCCTCTGCCAGCCACACGCCCAGCAACAGGAGTCATGATCATGTCCCGTTCCCTGCCCGGCAAGGAGATCACCTACAGCATTTCGGAGCTGGCCCACGAGTTCGATGTCACGCCGCGCACCATCCGCTACTACGAGGATGAGGGGCTGCTCACCCCGCTGCGGGAGGGGCAAACCCGCATCTACAGCCACCGGGACAAGATCCGGCTCAAATTGACCCTGCGCGGCAAACGGCTGGGGTTTAGCCTGGCCGAGATCCGCGAGCTGTTCGATATGTACGACACCGACAAATCGAGCAAAACCCAGCTCCACTCCATGATCCAGCTGATCGAGACAAAACGCGGCGTGCTGCGCCAACAACTGGAGGATATCCAGATGGTGATGGCCGAGCTGGAAGCCGCCGAACAGCGCTGTGTTAATTCCCTTAACAGCTTGAAAACTGGCGCAGATTAACCGAATCTGGGAGCAAGCTATTGCCTTGGGGATCCCATGAGATATTGGTGCTGGTTTTTGCTCTTGTTCAGCCTCTCTGGCTGGAGCCATCCCCTCATCAAGGTTGGTGGATACCCCTATGCCCCCTTTGTGGTCAAACTCCCCGATTCCCGCTATGAAGGGCTGACGCTGGATCTCATCGCCAAGCTAAACGAGATCCAGCAAGAGGTAAGATTCGTGTTTGTTCCCACCTCGGCCGCCAACCGTTACAAGGCGCTCGATCTGGGCCGTTTCTCGCTGATGCTGTTTGAAGACAGCAAGTGGGGCTGGCAAACCGACAAGTTCAAGATGACCTCCCCCTTTCTTGGCGGTGGTGAAGTGTATGTTGCCCTCAAGGCCCCCGGGCGAGACCAGCGTTTTTTCGAGGATCCCTCCCTGCACCACCTTATCGGTGTAACCGGTTATCACTACGGTATCGGCCAGTTCAATGCAGATCCGGTCTATTTGCACAGCCATCTCGACATCACGCTGTTCAAGGACAACGTCAGTGCCCTGCAAGCCCTGCTCAAGGGACGCGGTGATATCGCCATCCTCAATATCTCCTATTTGAACCAGTATCTGCTCAGCAACCCCGAGGTAAAGGCGCAGCTGCTTGTGTCGCAAAAGTGGGACCAGCGCTACCAGCACCGCGCTATCTTTGATCCCGAGGCCAGCATTACCCCTGCCCAGCTGGAGCTGTGGCTGGCCAAGCTGCGCCAAACAGGTGATCTGGATCGACTTTGGACAAAGTACGGCGTATCAGAGTACGCAACCCCATGATTACTATCTGACTTTTCGGTACCATGACGGGAACCGAATGGGAGTGCATCAAATGGAGACCACCATGCCCGCATCCCCCCGAGCTCGCCGGTTGCGCTACCTGGTCTACGCACTCCTGCTACTCCTTATCCTCGTTTCCCTGTTGCTGTGGCAAACTCCGCGGCTGATCCAGCGCTACCTGCCCGGCTGGCTGGCCGATCGCTACGGCATTCACCTCACTCTGGGCGAGATCGATGTCAGCTTGCGTCACCCCGCTCTGACAATCGGCTTCAGTTCACTGCTCGATGACAAACAGCAGCCCATCGTCAACTTTGACCATCTACAGATTATCCCGGAACTGAAAACAAGCTGGCAGCAAAAACGCGTGGTACTCAGCGACGTCACGCTGACCAGGCCGGTGGTGCTGGTGCAGCGACTGAGCGACAAAAAGGGGGACGTTCGGCTCAACCTGACCGATGCGCTGGCAACTCTGCTTGCACCTACCCCCGTAGCCCAAGCAGAACCGGAAACTGCCCCTGTTATCGTTGATATTGGCCGTATTGCGCTGACCGATGGACAACTCGCCTACCTGGATAAACGCAAGGCGAGCGAACCCGGCTGGGTGCCCTCAGTCAAGCTCGATAAACTGGCGCTGCAACTGGAGGGGCTGAGTACATCCGAAGAACACCTCACCGCCTACCAGCTGGCTGCCACCCTCAACGGCAAGAGCACGTTGAGTGCCCAAGGCAAGCTGGATATCACCAGCGGCATGGGTCAGGGCAAGGCAAGCCTCAAGCAACTCGACATCAAACCCTTTGCCCCACTCTGGGCCCCCTATCTCAAACTGGCACTGACCCAGGGTAATGCCGGGGCAGAGGTGGAATATCAGCTGAAAAACGGCAAGAAAGGGATCGAGTGGCAATTGTCAAAAGGCAAGCTGACGCTCGATAACTGGCAAATGAAGCACGACAAGGGTGAGGAATTTGCCCGCTTCAGCCAGCTGGCCATCGCTGAACTTGCTGTGGATGGCAACAAACAATCCCTGCATATCGGCAAAATCACCCTGCAACAGCCACACCTCAAGGCCACAATCAATGAACGGCAGGAGCTGGATCTGGCCGAACTATTGCTCGATCAACCATCAGCCAAGCCGAGCAAAGAGAAAAAAGAGAAACCGGCCCCCGCCAGCAAACCATGGCAGTGGCAGATCAACCAGATCGCCATCAACAAGGGGGATATCACCCTCACCGAAGCGAGCAGTGGCAAACCACTGGCACGACAGCTATCCGACCTGCAGCTGTCATTAGGCCCGCTTGGCAGCAAGAGCGAACAGCAGAGCAAAGTGACGCTCTCGACCCGTTTCAACCAGAAGAGTCCCCTCGCCTTTGATGGCCAGCTGACCATGACCCCCTTTACCCTCAGTGGTGAGATAACCCAGCAGGCACTTCCTCTTGTGTTGGCCCAGCCCTATCTGAACGATCTGCTGCGGATCAAGGTGAAAGAGGGCGAGCTCAGCAGTAAAACCAAGCTGGCGCTGGCAACCACAGAGCAAGGGGAACTGAACAAGCTGACGCTGCAAGGGGGGCTCGATATCCATACCCTCAAGGTGGTCGATCGGGCCGATAACCAGAGACTGCTCGAAATCAACGACCTGAAGCTGACCGGCCTCGATTACGACGGCATCAGCCAGAAGATGAAGATCAAGGATGTGGCGCTGACCAAGCCTTTCGCCCGCATCGAGATCAACGAAAATGGCGTCACCAATATCCAGCAACTGCTGCTGACCGCCCCAGCGTCGGCCAAGGGTAAAGCCGAAGTCTCCCAGAGCAAGAACAACAAAGCAGCACCCGCGTTTCAATTCACCATCGATGAGCTGCGCACCGAGCAGGGCAACCTCCGCTTTGCCGACCGCAGCCTGAGCCAGGATTTCGTGGCCGATATTGCTTCGCTGGGCGGCCAGAGCCGCCACATCAGCAACATCCCGGGCCAGCGCTCCGAACTCTCCTTGAATGGCAAGGTGGATCGCTACGCCCCGGTAACCATCCGCGGCGGCACCAACCTACTGGTCGCCGATCCGGTGCTCGACATTGCGGTCGCCTTCAACAATCTGGAGTTGACCACCTTTACCCCTTACTCGGGCACCTATGCCGGTTACGCAATCGACAAGGGGCAGCTCTCGGTGAAGCTGCACTACAAGCTGGAAGGCAAACGGCTGGAAGGGGACAACGACATCACCATCAAGAAATTGCAACTGGGTGAGAAGATCAAGAGTGAGCAAGCAAAGGATCTGCCACTCGGTCTGGCCATCGCGCTGTTGAGTGATGCCAACGGCGTCATCCAGATGAACCTCAAGGTGAAGGGCAATCTTGACCAGCCCGACTTCAGCCTCGGCAATATCTTCTGGGATGTGCTTGGCAACACCCTGAGCAAGGCGATCACCTCCCCCTTCTCGTTGCTCGCCTCTCTGGCTGGCGGCAGTGAAGATCTCGACGAAATCACCTTTCTGCCGGGCGATCCGGATCTCACCCAGACCCAGCAAGAGAAGCTGACCAAGCTGGCGCAAGCTCTCAAAGATCGCCCCAAGCTCAGCATGAATATCCGTGGTAAGGTCAACTTCAATGAAGAGCGCCCCATCCTGCAGAGGCAAAAACTGGAGCGGGCCCTCGCCAAACTCACCGGCAATCAGGTCGATCTCGATCTGCTGGAGCAGGATAAGGATATGCAAGATGCCCTGGCACAGGCCTATGAAGATCGCTTCGGGGAAGATCTGGGAGATCTCGCCGACCGCCTGCATCTTGATGAAAAGAGCGCGGCGCTGCGGGCTCAGGCGGTTGCCCTGCTGCAGGAGCAACAGCTCATCACCGCCAAGTCCCTGCGCAATCTCGCCATGCGCCGGGCACAAAACACCAAGGAGTTTTTGGTGGATGCCCAGGGGATCACGCCAGAGCGGCTGTTTGTGCTGGACAGTCAGGTCAAGGAAGAGGACAAGGAGGCCAAAGTGGTACTGACACTGGATGAGTGAGCTTCTCCTCATCCGGTTCGCCTGCGCGTAATAAAAATACAACCCCTCAACTATTTTGACACCTTTTGCTCACGAAATCGGCTGGCCTGCTGAACAATTGGGCGTCATTGCAAATAAATACGTAATTTTTTTACGGTTTAGTCCCTTCCCCCCCTTGCGGCAGTTTTACAAGCTGCCTAAAATCGCGCGTCTTTTTGTTAACCCCACCTCTATTTTTGGAGAACGCCACGTGAGCGAAAAATTGGCCAACCCTGCCCCCCTGGGTCTGATGGGTTTCGGTATGACCACCATTCTGCTGAACATCCATAACGCAGGTTTCTTCCCCATCAGTGCCATGATCCTGGCCATGGGCCTGTGCTATGGCGGCATTGCCCAGATCATCGCGGGCATCATGGAGTACAAGCGCGGCAACACCTTCGGTGTAACTGCCTTCACCTCCTATGGCCTGTTCTGGCTGAGCCTGGTTGTCCTGCTCATCATGCCGACCATGGGTCTGGCCGAAGCGACTCCGCACGCCTACATGGGCTGGTACCTGCTGATGTGGGGTGTGTTCACCCTGTTCATGCTGATCGGTACCGTCAACTACCCGCGCGTGAAGCAGTTCGTGTTCGCTTCCCTGACCGTGCTGTTCTTCCTGCTGGCCGCCCGTGACTTCACTGGCAGCACCCTGATCGGCACCATCGCCGGTTTCGAAGGCATCATCTGCGGCGCCAGCGCCATCTATCTGGCCATGGCTACCGTACTGAACGAGCAGTATGGCCGCACCATCCTGCCGATCGGCGATCACAAGAAAGCCGCCGCAGTCCAGCTGAAAGCCGCTGCCTGATTGGCGCACGCTCAAGCTTGAAAAAAGGCACCCTCGGGTGCCTTTTTGCTATCTGCCATGTTGTTAATCCGGATTCACAACAGCATGCCCTCGCCATCCCCGGCCAACAGGCGGGTCGGCGGAAAACGGCGCGCCGGCTCCTGGCCAAACAGCAGTGTCAGTTGGCGGTAAACCTCGGGATAGACACTGCGCAGGCGCAACGGGTCGGTAAAAAAGTGCTCGCAGCAGACCGCGAAGAACTCGGCCGGATGCTCGGCCGCATAGGGGTCGATGGCGGGAGCCTCACCCTGATCGAGTTGCTGGCAGAGCACATCAAAAGCATGCTGGAACACCTGCTGCCACTCCTGCCGGCTCATATGCCCCGGCAGTGGCGGCGCTCCATCCGCCTCGCCCCCCAGCATGTCTATCTTGTGGGCAAGCTCGTGGATCACCAGATTGAAGCCATCCCAGTCACCATCCAGTTGCAGCTCGCTCCAGGCCAATACCAGCGGCCCCTGGGGCCAGGACTCACCGGCATTCTCCTCTTCCACCTCGCTCACCAGCCCAAACTCATCCTGCACCTCCTGCCGTCGGGTCACGGGCTCGGGAATAATGATGATCTCGTGAAAACCGCGATACCAGTCAACGCCAAGATGCAGGATAGGCAGAGCCGCCTGCAGTGCCAGAATGGCTTGCTGGCGCTCGCTTAAGGTAACACCAAGCTGGGTCAGAGTTTTGCGCTTGAGTAGCTGACGGCCCAGACTTATCAGAGTTTGTTGCTCACTCTCGGTAAGCCCCTGCAAGATCGGCACAACAGTAAGCGCACGTAGCCACAGCTCTTCCTCTTCTTCGCTCATTTTCACCGTGCCACGGCCACGAAACCAGTTGAACAATCTCAGCACGCCCACTCCTTCTCATTTTCTCTTTACAACAGTTTGACGAATCGTTTGGGCCGCTCCTGATATGCCTGCGCCAGATAGAAGCGGTGGGCATCTTCGCGCTTGAGGCTGCTGGAAAGCTCCAGCTGACTGCACCCGGCTTCGCGAGCCTGACGCTCGGCCTCACATAATAACGCAGCACCAATGCCCCCTCCCCTTGCACGATCATCGACGACCAGCGCCGAGATCAGGCCCCATGCAGGTGCAACATGCAGTGGTTGCAGCCAGTGCCATACCAGCACGCCGACCACTGTCTCAGCCTGCTCGGCCAGCAAGACGCGGGTGGCAGCATCCTGCCCCAACAGACGTTGCAGCAGCTCATCAACCTCTGCAGCATACCCTAGTTGGGTAAAGAGGTGGGCCATGGCAGTGGCATCCGACGGTAAAGGAGCGCGGATAACGAGTGGAGCAGGGAACATTTGCATGATTGGCCTTTTGTTTGCTTAACGGGATCCTGGCTGCTCCGGCAGACGCAGATCAGCATGGTAGCGGGTATCTCTGGTCACAGAAAATAGCGCATGCCATTATCGCAACGCAGTTGTCAATTCACAAAATTGCAACAACGCAACATTTTTCGCTGGGAAGCGCCGGAACAACTCGATATGTTACAGCCCATGCATGGCGCACTATCGTGCCCTGCCGAACACTTCACCACAGCGCCAACCTGTTAACTCATTTGTTAACAATTGGCGTAACACAATGACAGCGAGCGAGACAGAGATCTCGCCGGAAGTACAACACAAAACAACAAAGGAGTTGTTGTAGATGAATGAGATCGTCAATGCTATCAACGGTGTGATCTGGAGCCCTGCGCTCATCTATCTGTGTCTGGGGGTAGGCCTCTACTTCTCAGTGCGCAGCCGCTTTTTGCAACTGCGCCATATGGCCGAAATGGTCCGGCTGATGTTTGATGGCAAGAGCACGGATGCGGGGGTCTCCTCCTTCCAGGCGCTGGCCATGACCCTCGCCGGTCGCGTCGGCACCGGCAACATTGCCGGTGTTGCCACCGCCATTACCTTCGGTGGCCCGGGCGCCATGTTCTGGATGTGGATGGTAGCCTTCCTCGGCTCCAGCTCCGCCTTCGTGGAGTCCACCCTGGGTCAGGTCTACAAGGAGAAGATCAACGGCGAATACCGCGGCGGGCCGGCCTTCTACATCGAGAAAGGGCTTGGCATGAAGTGGTATGCCTGGACGTTTGCCATCGCCACCATATTCGCATGCGGTGTACTGCTGCCGGGCGTGCAAGCCAACTCCATCGGCGCCAGCCTGCAGACTGCGTTTGATATCGATCCGAACGTGACCGCGGCCGGTCTGGCACTGCTGCTCGGCTTCATCATTTTCGGTGGTGTCAAGCGCATCGCCAACTTTGCCAGTACCGTGGTGCCCTTTATGGCGCTGGGCTACATCATCGTGGCCTGCGTCATCATCGCCCTCAATATCTCTGCCCTGCCGGGCGTGCTGTTGCTGATCTGGAAAAGCGCCTTCGGTTTTGATGCCGGCTTTGGCGCCATTCTGGGTCTGGCCATCATGTGGGGGGTCAAGCGCGGGGTCTACTCCAACGAAGCGGGTCAGGGTACCGGGCCGCACGCCTCCTCTGCTGCCGCAGTGAGTCACCCGGCCAAGCAGGGTCTGGTGCAGGCGTTCTCCGTCTACATCGACACCCTGTTCGTCTGCTCCGCCACCGGCTTTATGCTGCTGATCTCCGGCCTCTATAACGTGCAAGGGCCGGATGGTACTGCCCTCTATACTGGTATTGCTGGTGTGGCGGCAGGCCCTGGGTATGTGCAGACCGCCATGGAGAGCATGATGCCGGGCTTTGGCAGCATGTTCGTGGCCATCGCGCTGTTCTTCTTCGCGTTCACCACCATCGTCGCCTACTACTACATCGCCGAGACCAACATCGCCTACATCAACCGTAAGGTGAACCGTCCCTGGCTGACTTTTGTGCTCAAGCTGACCCTGATGGCCTCTACCGTCTACGGTACCGTCAAGACCGCCGAGCTCGCCTGGGGCATGGGTGATATCGGGGTAGGTCTGATGGCCTGGCTCAACATCATCGCCATCCTGCTGCTGCAAAAGACCGCCTTTGCCTGTCTGCGCGACTATGAAGCGCAGCAAGCCAAAGGGCTGGATCCGGTATTCCACCCGGAGAAGCTCGGCATCAAAAACGCCGACTACTGGGCTGGCCATCGCTCCGAAGACAACCTGGAGCAGGAGAAATCTGGTCACCCCTTCGAGCCGGATCTGGATCGCAAGATCTCCTGAGACAAGCCTCTAACGCGCGTATAAAAAATGGCAGCCTCGGCTGCCATTTTCTTTTCCTGTTGTTCCACCTCAGAGTGCGTTGCGACGCGGCCCAAAGGGCAGCCGCCAACGAAACAGGCTGTTGAAGGTGGCGCGCCACTGATTAGGACGTCCCAAAATCTGCTTTTGCAAACGGGTCTCTTCTTTCAGCATCGCCTCATCACTGCGCGCCCAGGCCTGACTGTAGAGCTGCTTGATCCCCGCCAGCGCATCCGGCGATTTGGTGATGAGGGTGCGGGCAAACTCCCGCGCTTCCACCAACGGATCGGCGCAGACCCGGCTCACCATCCCGAGGGATTTCGCCTCAACCGCATCCAGCTCGCGCCCGCTCATGGCCAGCTCCATGGCGGTATCCAACCCCATCAGGTTGCGCATGGTGACGCTGCCGCTCATGTCGGGGATGATGCCCCACTTGATCTCCATCACCGAGAAGCGGCAATCGGGGGTGCTAAAGCGAAAATCGGCGCCCAGGGCAATCTGCAAGCCACCACCAAAACAGACCCCCTGGGTGACCGCAATCACCGGCACCGGCAGCTGATGCCAGCCATAGGCGACCCGCTGGGCCAGATTGGTCGCCTCGTCTGCCTCGCGTTTGAGAATATCGAGAGCGGCAACCGGTTGGCGCAGCATCGATTTCACATCCAACCCGGCACAAAAGGCCCGCCCCTCCCCGTGCAGAATCACCGCTCGCAATCCCTTCAATTGTGCAAGTTGCGTCAGCGTCTCATCAATGGCGCTGAACATAGCCCTGTCCAGCGCATTGAGTTTCTCTCCCCGCATCAGCATCACTTCGGCGATGCCGTCGTGGACCTCGCACTTGACCCTTGGTTTTTCCATCTCCCCTGTCCTCTCCTTGATCCCGATAATGAACACACTGGTCATACCACAAAGTTATCAGAGTGTGAACAGACGGTACAGCTGAGACTAAAGTCGGCTGGTCGGCGCGGTTCCCCTTTGTCACACTGGGCACAAGGGGTGCCATATCCCGCTAGAGGACGCAGTCATGTCAATTCTGTTCAATTTTGCCAGACCACCGTTTGACCGGCTGGATGCAGAGGCGCGTGAACAGCTCTCCCGCCACCTCTCGCTCTGCTACTTTCGCGCTGGCGATACTCTGCTCAACGCGGGAGATGAACCTCCCGGGCTCTATCTCGTCATCAAGGGGGCGGTGGAAGAGTCGGCTCCCCACCACCAGTTTGGTGACTACGGGGTCGATGACCTGTTCGATGTGCGGGCCCAATTTGACGGCCGCTGCCGCCATACTTTTATTGCGCTGGAAGACACCCTCTGCCAGCTTATCCCCCGCTCGGCCTTTCTTTCTCTCTGCGAACAAGACTCGCAGTTTGCCAGCTACTTCACCGCCAATCTGGCCGAACGCCAGCGCCAGCAGGAGCTGCGCGAACAGCTGGGACAGAAGAATCTGGCAGAATTTATCCTGACCCGCATCGAACCCGGTCATTTGCAAGCGCCGCTTATCGTCGACAGCAGGCTGTCATTGCTGGCAGCCACCGAGGCCATGGTCGCTCAGGGGACAGATTGTCTGCTCTACCCCGCCCACGACGGTTCGCTCACGCTGGCCACCCGCAAGACCCTGCTCCACGCCCTGACCCTCAAGGGACTGCCGCTGGAGGCGCCCCTCTCGGTACTGACCCCTACGCCGCTCATCGGTCTGCCGCTGGAGAGCTATCTGTTTGATGCCTTGCTGCTGATGACCCGCCATCGCATCAAGCGACTGGTGGTGTGGCGTGGCAACGAGGTGGCGGGCATCCTGCAACTGACTCAGGTGTTGGGGCTCTTCTCTACCCACTCCCACGTACTGACGTTGCGTATCGCCCGCGCCGACACTCTGCCCGCGCTGGAGGCGGTCGCCCGCGAACAGCAACAGCTGACCCGCTCGCTGTTTGCCCAAGGGATCCACACCGCCTTTTTGATGAAGCTCATCGCCACCATCAACGAGCAGCTGATCGCCAAGGCCTTTGCGCTGATGATCCCGCCCGAGGTGCAAGAGAAGGTCTGTTTGCTGATGCTGGGCTCGGAGGGTCGTGGCGAGCAGATCCTCAAAACCGATCAGGATAATGCCCTGATCCTGCCAGAAGCGCTGGCGTGGCCCACCCAGGGCGCCGATCTGGCCGCATTCAGTGCGCTGCTGGAGCGCCTCGGCTACCCCCTCTGCCCCGGCCAAGTAATGGTGAACAATCCGGCATGGGTAAAAACGGGTGAGGAGTGGCAAAGCGCCATTGCCAGCGCCTGCACCACGGCCAGTGAGGAGGAGCTGCTCTGGCTGGCCACGCTGGCTGATGCCCACCCCATCGCCGGAAATCGCCAGCTCCATCTGCCTGTTGCCAGAGCGCTGCGCGAGCAGCTGGCCGAGCGGCGGGATCTGCTGGCAGAGATGGTGCGACCGGCGGTGGCCTTTCACGCCCCCCTCACCCTGTTTGGCCGGCTTGAGCAGCGTCCCGAAGGGCTTGATCTCAAGCGCGGCGGCCTGTTCCCGCTGGTCCATGGCATCCGCATGCTGGCCCTTGAAGCGGGTATTCTGGAGACCTCGACCCTGGGGCGTATCGATGCGTTGGTAACCGCAGAGCGGCTCAGCGCCAGCTTTGGCACCAACCTGGCCGAAGCGTTTCGGCTCTTTATCCGGTTGCGACTGCGCAGCCAGCTCAAGGGGGGCAACAGCCGGGTACAGGTCAGCGAGCTCAGCCATAGCGAACGGGATCTGCTGCGTCAGGCACTGCATCAGGTGAAGAAATTCCAGCAGTGGCTCACCTTGCACTTTCGTCTGAGGCAATAGCCATGTTGAGCCATCTTCGCCGCATCTGGTATGGCCGGGACTTCCGGCAAGGGGAGTTCGCCCGGTTATTCCAGCCTCCTCCCGATGATGAGCTGGTCGCCCTCGATTTCGAGACCACCAGCCTTGATCCCGAGCAAGCCGAGATCGTCTCTATCGGTGCGGTGCGCATCCAGGGCAATCGACTGCTGACCGGCGAGGCGCTCACCATCAAGGTGCAAGCGCCCGCCACACTTAGCGAACAGTCGGTGGTGATCCACGGTCTGCGCCATCAGGATCTGCAACAGGGTATGACGCTGGAAGCCGCGCTGCGCCTGCTGCTCGACTTTATCGGCCCACGCGAACTGGTGGGTTATCACATCGCCTATGACCTGCGTATTCTCAACCTGGCTTGCCTGAAATTGTGGGGATTGACCCTCCCACAACGAGGCATAGAGGTGAGCCAGCTCTATCACGATCACCTCTATCGTCGTTATCCCGATGCCGTTATCGATCTTCATCTGGAGGCGATCTGCCGCCATCTGGCGCTGCCTGCCCTGCCCGCTCACGATGCGCTGGCCGATGCCACCACGGCAGCACTTGTCTATCTCTGCCTGACCCGGGGCTCTGCGCTGACTTATCCCAAAGTCTAATTGTCGAGCAATAACATTTAATTCACATTTTGCTTACATGAGCAGATTACCTGCTCGTCGGGGTTACCCCATCCACCGCTGACACTCATATGTCATGGAGAACTGCAATGGAACAGCAAAGCTATCTGAGGATCCAGCAAGATCCCACCTTCCAGGAGCTGGTCGCCAAGCGCCAGCGTTTTGCCTGGGCCCTCTCGGCTATGATGCTGGGACTCTACCTGGCCTTTATCCTGCTCATCGCCTTTGATCCCGGTTGGCTCGGCACCCCGCTCAGCGAGGGGTCGACCATTACCCGCGGCATCCCGGTCGGAGTGGGGTTGATCCTCTCCTCTTTCGTGCTGACCGGTGTCTATGTGTTTCGTGCCAACGGCGAGTTTGACGAGCTGAACCAGAAGATCCTCAAGGGAGTGAAAAAATGAAAGGCAAACTCTTGCTGCTGGCCTCACTGGCCTCTTCACCCCTGCTGGCCGCCGATGCGATAAGTGGCGAGGTGCATCGCCAGCCCCTCAACATCTCGGCCATTCTGATGTTCGTAGTCTTCGTGGCCGCCACCCTGTTCATCACCTACTGGGCCTCCAAACGCAACCGCTCGGCCTCTGACTACTATGCAGCGGGTGGCCGCATCACCGGCTTCCAGAATGGCCTGGCCATCGCTGGCGACTACATGTCCGCCGCCTCCTTCCTCGGGATCTCGGCGCTGGTCTACACCTCTGGCTACGATGGCCTCATCTACTCCATCGGCTTTCTGGTGGGCTGGCCCATCATTCTGTTCCTGATCGCAGAGCGGCTGCGCAACCTCGGTAAATATACCTTCGCCGATGTCGCCTCCTACCGCCTCAAGCAGACCGAGGTGCGTACCCTCTCCGCCTGCGGCTCGCTGGTGGTGGTCGCCCTCTATCTCATCGCCCAGATGGTCGGTGCCGGCAAACTCATCGAGCTGTTGTTCGGCCTCCAATATCATGTTGCCGTGGTACTGGTCGGTATCCTGATGGTGCTCTACGTGCTGTTTGGCGGCATGCTGGCCACCACATGGGTGCAGATCATCAAGGCAGTGATGCTGCTCTCCGGTGCCAGCTTCATGGCCATCATGGTGATGAAATCGGTCAACTTCGACATCGGCACCCTCTTTAGCGAAGCGGTGAAGGTACACGAGAAAGGGATCGCCATCATGAGCCCGGGTGGTCTGGTCGCTGACCCCATCTCCGCCATCTCGCTCGGTCTGGCACTGATGTTCGGCACCGCCGGCCTGCCTCACATCCTGATGCGTTTCTTCACCGTGAGCGATGCCAAGGAAGCGCGCAAGAGCGTCTTCTACGCCACCGGCTTTATCGGTTACTTCTACATCCTCACCTTTATCATCGGCTTTGGCGCCATCCTGCTGGTCAGCACCAATCCGGCCTTCAAGGATGCCACTGGCGCCCTGCTGGGCGGCACCAACATGGCGGCGATACACTTGGCCGATGCAGTCGGTGGCAGCCTGTTCCTCGGCTTCATCTCTGCGGTCGCCTTCGCTACCATTCTGGCGGTGGTCTCCGGGCTGACCCTGGCGGGTGCATCAGCGGTCTCCCATGACCTCTATGCCAGTGTCATCAAGAAGGGCAAGGCCAACGAAGCTGACGAGCTGCGGGTCTCCAAGCTCACTACCGTGGTACTGGGTGTCGTCGCCATCGGTCTTGGCATCCTGTTCGAGAAGCAGAACATCGCCTTCATGGTGGGTCTGGCCTTCTCCATCGCCGCCAGCTGTAACTTCCCGGTGTTGTTCCTCTCCATGTTCTGGTCACGCCTGACCACTCGTGGCGCCGTCTACGGTGGTTGGCTGGGGCTGGTGAGCGCGGTGACCCTGATGATCCTGGGCCCGACCGTGTGGGTGAAAGTGCTGGGCCATGCCCAGGCCATCTTCCCCTACGAGTACCCGGCGCTCTTCTCCATGGGGCTGGCGTTTGTCGGGATCTGGTTCTTCTCCATCACCGACAGCTCCCAGAGCGCGGCTGACGAGCATGCCAAGTTCCTGCCGCAATTCGTTCGCTCCCAAACCGGGCTGGGTGCCTCTGGCGCCACCTCCCACTGATGATTGGATGACACAACCAAGCCGGCCTCGTGCCGGCTTTTTTCATACTGGATCCCTCAACGGCCAAATACGCTTCTGACCGATCCAGATCACAGTTCTTGCTAAAACTTTTGGGGGATCTGTGCCATAATGCGCGCCATTTGACAGACCAACCGGGACACTCATTTTGTTAAGCAGCAATAACATCACCATGCAATTCGGCGCCAAGCCGCTGTTTGAGAATATCAACGTCAAGTTTGGCGGCGGCAACCGCTATGGCCTTATTGGCGCCAACGGCTGTGGCAAGTCCACCTTCATGAAGATCCTCGGCGGCGATCTGGAGCCCACTGGCGGTAATGTGAGCCTGGACGTCAATGAGCGGATCGGTAAGCTGCGTCAGGATCAGTTCGCCTACGAAGAGATGCGCGTACTGGACGTGGTCATGATGGGTCACACCGAGCTGTGGGCTGCCATCGCCGAGCGCGATGCCATCTACGCCAACCTCGAAGCGACCGACGATGACTACATGAAGGCTGCCGAGCTGGAAGGTCTGGTCGCCGAGTATGACGGCTATACCGCAGAATCCCGCGCAGGCGAGCTGCTGCTGGGTGCCGGTATTCCTATCGAGCAGCACAACGGCCCGATGAGCGAAGTCGCACCAGGCTGGAAACTGCGGGTGCTGCTGGCACAGGCGCTGTTCTCCAACCCCGATATCCTGCTGCTGGACGAACCGACCAACAACCTGGACATCAACACCATTCGCTGGCTGGAACAGGTGCTCAACGATCGTGAAAGCACCATGATCATCATCTCTCACGACCGTCACTTCCTGAACTCCGTCTGTACCCACATGGCGGATCTGGATTACGGCGAGCTGCGCGTCTATCCGGGCAACTACGATGACTACATGCTGGCCGCCACCCAGGCGCGCGAGCGTCTGCTGGCTGACAACGCCAAGAAGAAGGCCCAGATCGCCGATCTGCAATCCTTCGTCTCCCGTTTCAGTGCCAACGCTTCCAAGTCCAGTCAGGCGACCTCCCGCCTCAAGCAGATCGACAAGATCAAGATTGAGGAAGTGAAGGTCTCCAGCCGTCAGAACCCCTTCATCCGCTTCGAGCAGGAGAAGAAGCTCTACCGCAACATTCTGGAGATCGAAGGCCTGTCCAAAGGTTATGGCGACGGTCCCCTGTTCAAGGGCCTCAACATGATGCTGGAAGTGGGTGAGAAGGTCGCTATTCTGGGTACCAACGGTATCGGTAAATCGACCCTGATCAAGACACTGGTCGGGGATTTGGCACCGGATACCGGCACCATCAAGTGGTCCGAGAACGCCCAGATCGGTTACTACGCCCAGGATCACGCCGAAGATTTCGACACCGACCTCAATGTATTCGACTGGATGGCCCAGTGGAAACAGGAGAACGAAGACGAACAGGCTGTGCGCTCCGTGCTGGGTCGCCTACTGTTCTCCCAAGACGACATCAAGAAGCCGGTCAAAGTACTCTCCGGTGGTGAACAGGGTCGCATGCTGTTCGGCAAGCTGATGATGCAGCGCCCCAACATCCTGATCATGGATGAGCCGACCAACCACCTGGACATGGAATCTATCGAATCCTTGAACCTGGCTCTCGAGATGTACAAGGGCACCCTGATCTTCGTCTCCCACGACCGCGAATTCGTCTCCTCTCTCGCGACCCGCATTCTGGAGCTGAGCGAAGATGGCATCCGCGACTTCGGCGGTACCTACGAGGATTACCTGCGTACTCAGGGCGTGGTGTAACCCCTGCGCAGCACAAGCTCGCAATGAAAAACCGGCACACATGTGCCGGTTTTTTTATGTCCCATGTTTATGGCGACTGATATGGCTTACGGCTGTACAGCGATCACAGAGAGCTGGGAGCTGGGTTAAGTATCTCCCTCACCCACAGATAAAAAAACGGCTCCATCAAGGAGCCGTTTTCACTGGATTGAACTGACGATTACTCGACAGTCGCTTCCACGCTGGTGAAGTACTCGATCTTGGCCACTTTGCGCAGCTCGTCGATCAGAGACTTGTAATCCACCTGTGCTTTGCCCTGACCCAGCTGACCTTGCAGCATGGCAACCATCTTGGAAGGCTCGGCAGGTACGTTCACCTTGTCCAACGCAACCACGACGCGGTCACCGTTGCTCTCGGCAACCAGCGCCACGCTCGGCTTGCCATCCTTGGGATGGGGCAGCGTGAAGGCTTCGGTAACCAGATTCTGATCCATCTCGCGATCGAAGCGGGATACCCCTTTGTGGGTTTGCACCTTCAGACCCAGCGCAGCCAGATCGCCATCGATGCTCTTGCCAGCCTTGAGCTTGTCCAGCAGGCCCTGGGCCTTGCCACGAGCCACTTCACCGGCCTTGTCGTGCTTGATGGCGGCAATCACCTGCTCTTTGACCTCGGCCAGCGGCTTGACCGCTTTGGGCTTGTGACCGGTGATGTGCAGCACCAGCGCCTTGCCGTCAGCCAGCTCGATCACGTCGGAGTTGGTGTTGTCATCGCGCAGCTGCTCGGAGAACGCCACGGAGAGAACCTTGGGATCGTTAAGCGGAGCAGGTGCAGAACCCTGGCTGAAGTAGTCGGAGGATTGCACCTTCAGACCCATGGCCTCGGCGGTCATGTCCAGCGAATCGGGGTTTTCGAAGCTGTTGTCAGCCATCTTCTGCTGCTCGGCAAAGAAGCGCTCTTTGGCCTTGTCGCTCTGCAGACGGTTGATAGTCTCTTCCTTCACGTCAGCAAACGGCTTGGTTTGAGCAGGCTCAACCCCCAGCAGCTTGATGATATGGAAACCGAACGGGCTCTTGACGACGGCGGAGAGATCGCCCGCCTTGTTCAGGGCAAAGGCAGCCTTCTCGAAGGACGGATCCATCACCCCTTTTTCGAACCAGTCCAGCTCGCCGCCTTTTTTGGCGGAGAAGGTATCGGAGGAGTCAGCCTTGGCCAGCGCGGCGAAATCATCGCCCTCCTTGGCTTTGGCCAACACGGCTTCTGCTTTCTGCTCGGCCGCTTTCTCATCCTTGCCAAACGGGATCAGGATGTGAGCAACATGACGACGCTCGGGACGCTGGAACAGATCCTGATGCTGGTCGTAGTAATCCTGGGCATCCTGTTCGGTGACCTTGATATCCTTGGCGAGGTTGGTCGCATCCAGCAGCAGGTAGTCTACTTTCACCTGCTCGTCATTCATGAAGTGGGCGCCATTGGCCTTGTAGTACTGCTCCAGCTCGTTGTCGGAAACCTGTACGTCAGCCACGTAGTTGGCGGCCGCCAGACGCACCAGACGCAGATCGCGAGTCTGGTTGTAGAGCTTGTCGAGCTGTTCGGCTTCACCCTTGAGGGAGAACTCGGTACCCAGCAGGGCACTCATCAGCTGTTGACGCACCATGTCCTGACGCAGGGAGTCGCGGAACATTTCGGGAGTCATGCCGGCACGACGGATCAGCTGCAGGTAGCGATCATTGTTGAACTTGCCGTTCTCGGCAAACTCGGGCATGGCGACGATGGCCTGCTTGATCTGCTCATCACTGACGCGCAGACCCAGCTCGCGAGCCTTGCTGTCCAGCAACGCCTGATCGATCAGGCGATCCAGCACACCGCGGCGGAACTGTTTCATGTAATCGGGGTTCGCGGCCAGCTGGCTGAATGCCTCTCCCATCTGGGATTCCATGCGGGCGCGCTCGTTGCGGTAGGCGTTCTCCAGCGCGGCTGCACTGATATCTGTGCCGTTGACAGTGGCGGGGGCGGTACGGGCCGGACCATTCAGGTAACTACCTACACCAGCCAAAGCAAAGGAGAGGATGATCAGGCCCAAGATAACCTTGGCTACCTTGCCTTGCGCCCCTTCGCGTAGTTTATCCAACATCATGTTTGTACTTATGCTCCCGAACTCGATGGGCGTAAATAATGAAAAGGCGCACCGATTGCGATGCGCCTTGGTCAATCAGTATGAGAGAGGACTCTCTAACCTGTCTGGTCTGCGACCAAGGACGGTAGCCGACATATCATCGGCACCCGACTTAGTTGACCGCGTCTTTCAGGGCCTTACCGGCTTTGAAGGCAGGAACTTTACCAGCAGCGATTTCGATGGTCGCGCCAGTTTGCGGGTTACGGCCAGAACGGGCAGCACGCTCGCGTACAGCGAAAGTACCGAAACCAACCAGAGCAACCTGGTCACCCTCTTTCAGAGCTTCACCCACAGCGTCAATGAAGGCATCCAACGCACGGCCGGCTGCAGCCTTGGAGATATCAGCACCGTCTGCAATCTTGTCAATCAGTTGAGATTTATTCACTCTTATATTCCCCTTTTATCGAACACCGCTGCGGCGCTGATTTCCCTGGCCACAACAAGTGGAGGTTTTATAGCAAGCCTCCTGACCAGTTGCAAGTGACAATCTGGCGCAAACCCGCGCCACACAACGCATTGCGACTTATCACGAGAACCCGATCGGTGGTCAAGGCTACTTCCGTTATGGGATGCATGCAAGCCTTAACCACCCCCCGAATGCGCCAAATTTGCGGCGCATCAAAATTTACACGACAGAAACGCGCTCAAACCCTTGTGGATTGTCCTGCAACGCCAGTTCCAGCACTTCGTCTATCCAGCGAACGGGATAGATTTCAAGGTCTTGTTTGACGTTTGCCGGGATCTCCTCAAGGTCACGTTCGTTCTCTTTCGGGATCAGCACACGCTTGATACCACCACGGTGAGCGGCCAGCAGTTTCTCTTTGAGACCACCGATGGGCAGCACTTCACCACGCAAGGTGATTTCACCTGTCATGGCCACATCAGCACGAACCGGATTACCGGTCAAGCTGGAAACCAGCGCAGTACACATGGCGATACCGGCGCTCGGGCCATCTTTCGGGGTTGCCCCTTCCGGTACGTGCACATGAATGTCACGCTTCTCATAGAAGTCGGCGTTGATACGCAGCTTCTCGGCACGGGCTCGAACGACGGTCATGGCAGCCTGGATAGACTCCTGCATCACATCACCCAAAGAACCGGTGTAAGTGAGCTTGCCCTTGCCCGGCATGTTGGTGGTCTCGATGGTGAGCAGGTCGCCCCCCACCTCGGTCCACGCCAGACCACATACCTGACCAATCTGGTTCTGGTCGGTGGCCTTGCCGTAATCGAAGCGCTGCACCCCGAGGAACTCCTTGAGGTTCTCCTGATTGACCTGAACATGCTTGATGCTCTTGTCCAGCAGAATGCGCTTGACCGCTTTGCGACAAATCTTGGAGATTTCGCGCTCCAGACTCCGCACCCCGGCTTCACGGGTGTAGTAACGGATCACCCCGACCAGTGCCGAGTCCTCGATGGTAATCTCGGAGGCTTTCAGGCCGTTGCGCTGGATCTGCTTGGCAACCAGATGCTGCTTGGCAATGTTGAGCTTCTCATCTTCGGTGTAACCGGAGAGACGGATCACTTCCATCCGATCCAGCAACGGACCCGGGATGTTCATGGAGTTGGAGGTGGCCACGAACATGACGTCCGACAGGTCATAATCCACTTCCAGGTAGTGATCGTTGAAGCTGTTGTTCTGCTCGGGATCCAGTACCTCCAGTAGAGCGGAAGCGGGATCACCACGCATGTCCGAGCTCATCTTGTCTATTTCGTCGAGCAGGAACAGCGGGTTCTTCACACCAACTTTCGCCATCTTCTGGATGAGCTTGCCGGGCATGGAACCGATGTAGGTACGACGATGACCGCGGATCTCCGCCTCGTCACGCACTCCACCCAAGGCCATCCGCACATATTTGCGGCCAGTCGCCTTGGCGATGGACTGGCCCAGCGAGGTCTTGCCGACACCGGGAGGGCCAACCAGACAGAGGATGGGGCCCTTGAGCTTGTTCACCCGCGCCTGTACCGCCAGATATTCGAGGATGCGATCCTTGACCTTCTCAAGGCCATAGTGATCGGCATCCAGCACCTCTTGCGCCTTGCCCAGGTCTTTCTTGACCTTGGAGCGCGCCTTCCACGGCACCTGTACCATCCAGTCCACATAGCTGCGAACCACGGTAGCCTCGGCAGACATGGGAGACATCATCTTCAGCTTGGCAAGCTCGGCCTGGGCCTTTTCACGGGCCTCTTCCGGCATGCCCGCCTCTTCAATCTTGCGATTGAGGGCTTCGAACTCATCCGGGCTATCTTCCAGCTCACCCAGCTCTTTCTGGATGGCCTTCATCTGCTCGTTGAGGTAATACTCGCGCTGGCTCTTCTCCATCTGCTTCTTGACGCGAGTACGGATACGTTTCTCGACCTGCAGCAGGTCGATCTCCGACTCCATCATCGCCATCAGGAATTCGATGCGCTCGGAGACAGAGACAATCTCCAGCACCTTCTGCTTGTCTTCCAGCTTGAGCGGCATGTGAGCGGCCATGGTATCGGCCAGACGCGCAGCATCGTCGATCGCCGAAATCGAGGTGAGCACCTCGGGCGGGATCTTCTTGTTGAGCTTGATGTAACCTTCAAACTGGCCGATGGCGGAGCGAACCAGAACTTCCTGATCCTTGTCGTCAATGGCCTTGGAGGAGATGTACTGGGCCTCGCAGACAAAGAAGTCCTTGTCGTCGATCATCCGCTCCAGGCGAGCACGCTGCCCACCTTCTACCAGCACCTTGACGGTGCCATCCGGCAGTTTGAGCATCTGCAGAATATTGGCCACTGTCCCGACGGTGAAGATCTCCTCCACAGTCGGCTCATCGGTTGACGCATCCTTCTGGGCCACCAGCAGAACTTTCTTGTCCTGCTCCATGGCCGCTTCCAGACAGCGAATGGATTTTTCCCGCCCCAC
The DNA here is from genome assembly GCF_000764665.1 of Aeromonas lacus. Classification (GTDB taxonomy): domain Bacteria; phylum Pseudomonadota; class Gammaproteobacteria; order Enterobacterales; family Aeromonadaceae; genus Aeromonas; species Aeromonas lacus. Next base: position 36,646 of record NZ_JRGM01000021.1, read on the forward strand.
AAAGAGTGGAATGACCATGTGGGGATAAACCACCACGTCACGAAGAGGCAGGACGGGAATCTCGATGCGTTCTGAACGCTCTAGGTTCATATATGTCCTCTCGGCTTGTTATACCGTTGGCAAAGCGCTTGGCTGAGTATATGGGGGCGCTCCAACGAGATTCAATCGTCTAAACCGCAAAAAGCATGAAAGGGGCAAAAAGCCCCTTCCATTTGATTAAAAATCAGACTGTTACTCTGATGCGGCAGCTTGAGTCTCAGGATTTTCGTAGATCATCAAGGGCGCTGAGTCCCCTTTGATCACTGTCTCGTCGATCACCACCTTGCTGACCCCTTCCAGAGAAGGCAGGTCATACATGGTATCGAGCAGCACAGCTTCTACGATGGAACGCAGACCACGAGCACCGGTTTTACGCTCCATCGCCTTGCGGGCAATGGCGTGCAGCGCATCTTCACGGAACTCCAGCTCAACCCCTTCCAGATCGAACAGCGCGGCATACTGCTTGGTCAGCGCATTTTTCGGCTCTTGCAGGATCTGGATGAGGGCAGCCTCGTCCAGTTCGGTCAGGGTAGCCACCACCGGCAGACGGCCGATGAACTCGGGGATCAGACCGTACTTGATCAGATCTTCCGGCTCCACCTTGGCGAAGGTTTCGCTCAAGGAGGCCTTGGCATCCTTGGACTTCACCTCGGCGCCAAAACCGATACCGGTTCCCTTGACGGAACGCTGCTCGATCACCTTGTCCAGACCGGCAAAGGCACCACCACAGATGAAGAGGATCTTGGAGGTATCAACCTGCAAGAACTCCTGCTGCGGATGCTTGCGACCACCTTGCGGCGGTACAGAAGCGATGGTCCCTTCGATCAGCTTGAGCAGGGCCTGCTGCACCCCTTCCCCGGAGACATCGCGGGTAATGGAAGGGTTGTCCGACTTGCGGGAGATCTTGTCGATCTCGTCGATGTAGACGATGCCACGCTGGGCCTTCTCCACATCGTAGTCGCACTTTTGCAGCAGCTTCTGGATGATGTTCTCCACGTCCTCGCCCACATAACCGGCTTCGGTCAGGGTGGTCGCATCGGCCATGGTGAACGGCACATCCAGCAGGCGAGCCAGAGTCTCGGCCAGCAGGGTCTTGCCGCTACCGGTCGGGCCAATCAGCAGAATGTTGGACTTGCCCAGTTCCACACCACTGTTTTCGCCGCTGTTACGCAGGCGCTTGTAGTGGTTGTAGACGGCAACGGCCAACACCTTCTTGGCGTACTCCTGCCCGATCACATAGTCATCGAGATGAGCGCGGATCTGATGAGGGGTCGGCAGCTCGTTACCATCACGCTTGGGAGAGATCTCGCGGATCTCCTCGCGGATGATGTCGTTGCACAGCTCGACACACTCATCACATATGTAGACGGAAGGGCCAGCGATCAGCTTACGCACTTCATGCTGGCTTTTGCCGCAAAAAGAGCAGTAGAGCAGCTTATCACCCTCACCCTTGCGTTTTTCTGTCATTCAGCAACCTCGTTTTATCAATAGAGGATGGGTCGGCCTGTTGAGTTTACAACAGACCGGGACACCCTGCTCAGCCGCGCTGAGTCAAGACACCGTCGACCAGACCGTAAGCGACTGCCTGCTCGGCAGACATGAAGTTGTCGCGGTCGGTGTCGCGTTCGATGGTAGCCATATCCTGACCGGTATGGAAAGCCAAACGCTCGTTCAGGGTATTTTTGATCTTCAGGATCTCTTGAGCGTGGATCTGGATATCAGATGCCTGACCCTGGAAACCGCCCAACGGCTGGTGGATCATCACGCGGGCATTGGGCAGGCAGAAACGCTTGCCCTTGGCACCGCCAGCCAGCAGGAAGGCGCCCATGGAGCAGGCCTGCCCCATGCAGACGGTGCTCACGTCCGGCTTGATGAACTGCATGGTGTCATAGATGGACATGCCGGCAGTCACTGAGCCGCCCGGAGAGTTGATGTAGATGTAGATATCCTTGTCCGGATTCTCGGACTCGAGGAACAGCAACTGGGCAACCACCAGATTGGCCATGTGATCTTCAACCTGACCGGTCAGGAAGATCACCCGCTCTTTCAGCAGACGGGAGTAAATATCGTAGGAACGCTCACCCTTGGCAGTCTGTTCGACCACGATGGGGACCAGCGCATTGCTGGGAGAATCGGTCACATCGTTATAGTTCTTGTACATAAGGCATTGTCCCTAAAATAAAATGGCCCGAGTGGAGATCACACGAGCCATTATACTTAACAGTCTTGACCTTAAGTCAAATGTTCTTAGGCAGCGGCGCCAGACTTGTTGATCACTTCGTCAAAGGCAACTTCTTTTTCGGTCACTTGCGCTTTGGAGAGGATCAGGTCGATAGCTTGATCTTCGATGGCCAGGTTACGAACGCCGTTCAGCATCTGTTCGTTCTTCTGGTAGTACTCGATCACTTCTTTCGGATCTTCGTACGCAGTGGCCATGGATTCGATGATGCTGGTCACGCGAGCATCGTCAGCCTTGAGTTCGTTGGTGCGGATCACGTCGCCCAGCAGCAGACCTACGCGTACACGACGCTCGGCCTGAGCCTGGAACAGCTCAGCCGGCAGCTCCGGAGCGTTACCGCCCTGGAAACCACCGAAGCGCTGCAGAGCCTGCTGACGCAGAGCGTCGATCTCTTGTGCGACGGCAGCTTTCGGCAGATCGATTTGGTTGGCTTCAACCAGACCGTTCAGAACCTGCTCTTTCACGCTGTTTTTCAGGGCTTGAGCCAGTTCGCGCTCCATGTTCTTGCGCACTTCGGCTTTCAGCTCTTCAACAGAACCGCTCTCGATGCCGAAACGCTTGACGAACTCTTCGGTCAGCTCAGGCAGGATCTGCTCTTCAACCTTATTCAGCTTGGAAGCGAACTTGGCCGCTTTGCCTTTCAGGTTTTCAGCGTGGTAGTCAGCCGGGAAGGTCACTTCGATGGTGAACTCGTCGCCCGCTTTCTTGCCCAGGATGGCATCTTCGAAGCCCGGGATCATGCGGCCAGCGCCCAGCACCAGGTTGAAACCTTCAGCCTTGCCACCTTCGAACTCTTCACCGTCGATGGAACCGACGAAGTCCATGGTCACACGCATGCCGTTGGCAGCAGCCACGTCAGCTTCAGCCCAGGTAGCGTGCTGCTTGCGCAGGGTGTCGATCATGTTGGCCAGATCTTCGTCCTTCACGGTAGCAACCGGCTTCTCAACCTTGATGCTCTCCAGACCGGCAACTTCGAACTCCGGGTACACTTCGAAAGTGGCGGTGAATTCGAAATCTTCGCCTTCTTTGATCTCTTTCGGATCCATGGTCGGCGCGCCAGCCGGGCTCAGTTTGTTTTCGATGATGGCTTTGATGAAGTTGTTCTGCATCATTTCATCGGCAACACGGGCGTGAGCCATGGCACCAAACATCTTCTTGATGATGGCAACCGGAGCCTTGCCAGGACGGAAACCGTCGATGCGACGGGTTTTGGCCAGGCCGTTCAATTCTTTGCGCACAGCGGCGTCTACGGTAGCAGCCGGTACAGTGATGGTAAGACGGCGTTCCAGACCCTGGGTTGTCTCTACAGAAACTTGCATTCTTCTACCTCGTTCAACTCAGCACTGTGTGCTGACCCTTTATTGCCTCCGGGCAAAGCCGGAGTCTTCCTGTTTATAAAGACAACAATATGTCTTTGTGATGAGAAAATATGACGCGGCATTATAGCGGCGCACTCTGGTCGAGTCGAGCCACACAACCCCCACATTGGGCGCCGCAGAGGCACAATTCGTGCAAAAGTGCCTTTTATATGGGGAGTTGCAGCCCGAACTTCAACAGGCATCGCGCGATATTTTTGCGCTTGCTCACCTTTTTCTGCGCAAATTTGCCTAAAACACCGATCTATTGGTCAATATCCGGCAACTGAATACCTGCTGCCCATATGTGGTATCACGACCCGAGTTGACCGGCCCGGTAAATCCGGGCCAATCAATCGTTGCGTCCCCTGCCCTGCCTCGTTATGGTGGCAACCAACTTGATAAATCTGGAGTATCCAACATGGCCTTTTTCCGCTTCTTGTTCAATCTGCTCTGGTTTGTACTGGGAGGTGTCTTTATGGGCCTGGCCTGGTGGCTGGCCGGTATGCTCTGCTTTATCTCGCTGGTCGGCATCCCCTGGGGACGTGCCTGCTTCGTTATTGGCACCTTCACCTTCTTCCCCTTCGGCAAGCAGGCAGTCAGTCGCAAGGCGATGACGGGTCAAGGTGATATCGGCACCGGCACCCTCGGGCTGATTGGCAACATCATCTGGTTCGTGCTGATCGGGATCTGGCTGGCCATAGGCCACATTGCCTCTGCTCTGGCCTGTTTCATCACCATCGTCGGCATCCCGTTTGGTATCCAGCACCTCAAGCTGGCCATCATCAGTCTGGCTCCCATCGGCCAGATGATCGTGACCAATCAGGAAGCCGAATCAGGCCGCTATATCCGCTGAGTGGGTTAAAAATCGGATGACAGGCGGTGCCTGCGTTGCAAAAAAAGGGCAGACTAGGGTCTGCCCTTTTTTATTGCATCTATTCGAGGCATTCCATGCTCCCCAGCCACTTTTTTGCCAATCTCGCCCGCATGAAACTCATCTATCGCTGGCCCTTGATGCGCAACATCCAGCCGGAAAACATCGCCGAACACAGCCTGCAGGTCGCCATGGTGGCCCATGCCCTCGGCATCATCAAAAACCGGCTGTTTGGCGGCAGCGTGAATGCCGACCGCGCCGCAGTGATGGCCCTCTATCACGACAGCAGCGAGGTACTGACCGGCGATCTGCCCACCCCGGTCAAATACTTCAATCCCGAGATTGCCCGCGAATACAAGAAGATTGAACTGGCCGCCGAGCAGCGCCTGCTTGGCATGCTGCCAGCGGAACTGGTGGAGGATTTTCGCCCGCTGCTCGACTCGGCAGCACAGGATGGCGAGCTGGCCAGGCTGGTCAAGGATGCCGACACTCTCTGCGCCTATACCAAGTGTCTGGAGGAGATCAACGCGGGCAACCGGGAGTTTGAACCGGCTCGCAAACGCCTCGAAGCCATGCTGGAAGCGCGGATGAGCGATGAGATGCGCTACTTTATCGACACCTTCGTTGCGAGCTTCTCTCTGCCGCTGGATGAGCTGAACGCCCACTAGAGCAACTCGGATCACAGCAAAAGAGAAGAGCCCGCCGGTTTAACACTGGCGGGCTCTTTATTTAGTGCTGATTTTTTATCGATGTGCTTTTTCGCTACGGAGTAGCAGGCAATCAGTGACCGAGCTCTCGAGACGGAACCAGACCGCTCGCCCGCCAGGCGGGATAGAGGGTCGCCAGCAGACTCATCAGGATGGCAGCCCCCGTTACGATAACCAGATCCTGCATATGCAGCTCGGTCGGCAGGAAGTCGATGAAGTAGATATCCGGATTGAGGAAGCGGTGGCCAATGAGCTTCTCGATGACACCCAGGATCTGGGTCAGCTTACTGGAGAGCAGGCCCCCCAGCAGCGCGCCGAGCAGGGCACCAGCCACGCCGTTGACCATCCCCTGAATGACGAAGGTGAGCCGGATCTGGCCCGGACTCGCCCCCATGGTCTTGAGGATGGCGATCTCGCTGCGCTTCTCGTTCACCGCCATCACCAGGGTTGAGACGATATTGAAGCAAGCCACTGCCACCACCATCAGCATCACCACATACATGACGGTACGCACCATCTGGATGTCCTGATAGAGATAGCCCTGGCTGTTCATCCAGCTGCGGATATAGACGTGATGGGGGAAGCGCTGGGCCGCCGCGACCGTAATGGACTGCGCCTTGAGCACATCACTCACCCGCAGGCTGAAACCCTCCACATCGCTGCCCATACCGGTGATCGCTTGCGCATCGGTCAGGTGCATGAAACCGAGCAGGCCATCGAGCTGACCGCCGATCTCCAGCAACCCGACCACGGTCAGGGTTTCCCGGCGGGGATTCTTGATCCCCGTCTGATCACCCCCTTGCGGCAACAGCAGAGCAAGGGTGTCGCCAACCTTCACCCCCAGCTTGTCGGCGATGGTCTTGCCGAGGATAACTCCCCGCTCGCCGGGCTGAAGTTCACGCAGACCACGGCCCGTCATGTATTTGCCTGCATCTGAGAGATTGGCTTCCAGATCGGGCAGCACGGCGCGCAGCTGAACTCCCTTGAGGGCCGAGCCATGCTCCAGCAGGCCGTTGAGACGAATGACGGGGGCCGCAGCTTCCACCCCGGGCTGCGCCAGCAGGTAGTCGCGCAGACGCGGCCAATCTGGCAGCGGCCTCTCGACAGCATCCAGCTCCCCTTGCGGCACCACGGAGAGCACCCTGTCTTTCAGTTCACGCTCGAAGCCGTTCATGGCGGAGAGACCCAGGATCAGCGCCATCACCCCGAGGGCGATCCCGATCAGGGAAGAGGCGGAGATAAAGGCGATAAACCCGTTGCGACGACGGGAGCGGCTATAGCGCAGGCCCAGAAAGAGGGGCAGCGGTTTGAACATCAGGCAACCTCCGCCATCACGCCGCTCACCAGCGTGACCCGGCGATGGAGCTTGGCCGCCAGACTCAGATCGTGGGTGACCACCACAAATGCAGTGCCCAGCTCGCGGTTGAGCTCACACAGCAGCTCGTACACCGCGGTAGCACTGGCGTGATCCAGGTTACCGGTCGGCTCGTCCGCCAGCACCAGACTCGGTTCGTTGACCAGCGCACGGGCAATCGCCACTCGCTGGCGTTCACCACCGGAGAGTTCAGACGGTCTGTGGTTGAGACGATGGGAGAGCCCTACCCGCCCCAGCATCCGGGTCGCCTTCTCGGTAGCGACCGCCACCGATTCACCGGCGATCAGCAGCGGCATGGCGGCATTTTCCAGCGCACTGAACTCGGAGAGCAGGTGGTGGAACTGATAGACGAAACCCAGCTCCTGATTGCGAAAACGGGCCTGGGTACGGCTATCCCAATGGTGAATATCCTCCCCCTTGAACAGCACGGCGCCGCTGGAGGGGTTATCAAGCGCCCCCATCAGGTGCAGCAGGGTGGTCTTGCCGGAGCCCGAGCTCCCCACTACCGCCAGCATCTCGCCCGGTGCGACGCTCAAATCGATCCCCTTGAGTACCTGGGTCTCCAGCTCACCTTCTTTGTAGACATGGTTGAGGGCCTGGCAACGCAGCAGAGGCTCACGGGATACAGCTTCATTCATAAAGGGGGCTCCACTTGCTCCAGTAATCGCACCAGAGGTAACAACAGAAGATGAATTATTCATAACGCAGCGCCTCCGCCGGCTTCACCCGCGCCGCGCGGGCTGCTGGATAAAGGGTGGCGCTGAAGCTGAGCAGCACGGCGCCCAGCAAAATGGTGACGACCTGAGTTGGCTCGACGATGACCGGCAAACCGCTCCCGCCCGCAGCCATATAGAGGTTGAGCCCCACCGCATTGAGCAGCGGGTTGAGACCCTGGGTCAGGCCAAGCCCTGCCAGCGCACCAAACAGGGAGCCAATCACCCCGCTGGAGGCACCGAGCACCATGAAAATTTTGACGATCCCCGACTCGCTCATGCCCATGGTGCGCAGGATGGCCACTTCGCCCTCCTTGTCAGTCACCACCATCACCAGCGCAGAGAGGATGTTGAAGGTCGCAACGGCGATGATCAGCACCAGCATCAGCCCCATCATCCGCTTCTCCATGGCGACCGCCTGGAACAGCTCGCCCCGCTCACGGCGCCAATCCTGCCACAGCAGCCCGTCCGGCAGCGGCGTTTTGATCACCTGATCAGCGGCAAACGGATCATCGAGCCAGAGGCGAATGCCACCGACGGTTTCTGTCGGCAGACGGAGCAGACGTTGGGCATCCCCCAGCGCAATGAATGCAATCTGGTTATCCACATCGGCACCCACCCCGAAGATACCGGAGACGGTAAAGAGGCGCTGGGCCGGCACCCGGCCAAAGGGGGTAAAGCGGGAACCTTCGGTCAGGATCAGGCGAACCTGATCACCGATGGTGACATTGAGGCGGCGTGCCACCCCCTGCCCCAGCACGATGCGGTAGTGACCGGCCTGCAAGGTATCGAGGCGCCCCCCCAGCATCTGGGAGTGCAGGATGTCATCCTTGGGCCAGAGGGCAGGATCGATCCCCTGCACGCTGACGCCGGTGAGCTGGCCGGGGCTTTGCAGCATCCCTTCGCTGTCGAGCATGGGGGCCGTGGCCACCACATGAGGCAGCCTGGCCAGGTCCGGCAGCCCTTGCGGCGCGGCATCAATGCGGCCAGCCTCGTTGGTGACCACCACATGGGGGATCACCCCGAGGATGCGCCCCTTGAGCTGGCCTTCGAAACCGTTCATCACCGAAATGACCACCATCAGGGCCGCAACCCCGATAGCAATGCCGAAGGTGGAGAACAGGGAGATAAATGAGACGAAGCGGTTGCTGCGCTTCGAGCCTGCATAACGCAGGCCGATGGCCAGCGAAAGGGGCTGAAAAAGTCCGGTCTTCAAGGATATCTACGTTGCCAACAAAATAAGATACCGGATAATAAAGGGAAACCGTCCATGACAACAAGGGATAGCCTCCATGCAGGAACAGTTCTTCAGCGTTACTCATGCCATGCCGGTCAATGTGATCCCCATGCCGGCAGACTTCCATCTCCCTTCGCTCACGGAGCTGGACGCTGAGCTGCCGGAGCCTTTTCGCATCTCCTCGGCCATCACCTCCATCGACATGGTGACCAGCCGGCTGCTGCGCAATCAGAACGAATCGATGCACGACCTGGTCGAGATCGTCAATCAGCAGTCGCGCAAGATCGACATGATCATGGGCTATGTGCTCTCCATGCAGGATCACCCCGAGCAGCGCTTCCACACCCTGCGCTTTGGCGCTGGCGAGCTCACCTACCTGCACCCCTATCATGGCCACGGGGATGCGCCGCATCCGCACCAGATAGTGCGCCTCAAGATCTTCCTGCGCGAAGAGGCTGCCGCCATCTACTGCTATGGCCAGGTCAGGGAGGTCACCCCGGGCGAGCATGGCACCCATGTAGTGCTCGACTATGTGCGGATCCGTGAAGATGACCGTGAACTGCTGGTACGCGCCAGCCTCCATGTGCAATCCAAACAGCTCAAACTGCGTGCCCAAGAGCGCCAACAACGTTAAAAGAATCGAACGATGCCAATGACACTCCCCGCCTTGCCCGCCAAAGCGGGCCAAAAGATCACGCTCGGCCAACTGGTCGGCAGCAGCCTCTCGCTCATCGCTGCTCGCCTTATTACACAAAACAAGGGGCCCGTGCTGCTGCTCACCGCAGACACCCCGAGTGCCCTTCGCCTCGAGCAGGAACTCCAATACCTGCTGGCCGACAAGGGCTGCTCGGTACTGCTGTTCCCGGATTGGGAGACCCTGCCCTACGACACCTTCTCCCCCCATCAGGACATCATCTCCCAGCGGCTCGAGACCCTCTACAAGCTGCCGCAGATGAGCAGTGGCGTACTGATCGTCCCCGTCTCGACCCTGATGCTGCGTTGTGCGCCGCGCGCCTATCTCGACAAATACAGCCTGATGGTGAAAAGCGGCCAGCGCCTCAACCTGCAACAGCTGCGCGGGCGCCTCGCCGAAGCGGGTTACGTGGCGGTGGATCAGGTACTGGAACACGGCGAGTTTGCCGCCCGTGGCTCCCTGCTTGACCTCTTCCCCATGGGCAGCAGCAGCCCCTATCGCATCGACTTCTTCGACGATGAAGTGGACTCCATCCGTCCGTTCGATCCGGAAACCCAGCGCTCCAGCGAGCCGGTCAAGAGCGTCAGCCTGCTGCCTGCCCGGGAGTTTCCGACCGATGAGGGGGCCATCGAGCTGTTTCGCGGCCACTATCGCGAGCAGTTCGAGATCTCCCGCGCCGAGGGCTCCGTCTATCAGGAGGTGAGCAAGGGACGCTGGCCTGCCGGCATCGAGTATTATCTGCCGCTCTTCTTCGACCAGACTGCCTGCCTGTTTGACTACCTGCCGGCAGAGACCCTGCTGCTCACCGTGGGGGATATCTACCCCGCCGCCCAGCGCTTCTGGAACGATATCGAGCAACGCTACGAGGACAGGCGCTGGGACAATACCCGTCCCCTGCTCCCCCCGGCCCAGCTCTACCTGCCGGTGGAGCAGCTCTTTGCCGCTCTTGGCCACTACGGCGCCGTCAGGTTGCAGGAGGGGCCGACCGCCGGCGATGCGGGGCAACACGATATGCCGGCCAGCACACTGCCGGACCTGCAACTCGACCACAGCAAGGAGCAGCCGCTGCTGGCGCTCAACCAGTTCCTGCAAGGCTTTGCCGGGCGCACCCTGTTTGCGGTGGAGTCCGAGGGTCGGCGTGAAGTGCTGGGCGAGCTGCTGGCGCGCATCGCGCTGCAACCCAAGGAGTTCCCCTCCCTCGACGACTTTATGGCGAGCCAGGATCGCCACGGCCTGCTGGTTGCACCACTCGAGCGCGGTTTCCTGTGGCAGGAAGCCGGAGCTGATGCCAGTAATCAGCCACTGGCCCTGATCACCGAAACCGAGCTGCTGGGCGGCAAGGTACGCAGCAAGCGGGCACGGGAGAAGAGCAAAAACTTAAGCTCCGATGCGGTGATCAGAAACCTCGGCGAGCTGACCCAGGGCCAGCCGGTGGTACACCTCGATCACGGGGTCGGCCGCTATCTGGGGCTTGAAACCATCGACGCCGGTGGCCTGCCCACCGAGTTTTTGACCCTCGAATATGCCGGCGGCGACAAGCTGTTTGTGCCGGTTACCAGTCTGCACCTTATCAGCCGCTACACCGGCTCTGACAACCCGCCCAGCCACAAGCTCGGCGGCGAGGCCTGGAGCAAGGCGCGGCGCAAGGCGGCGGAAAAAGTGCGCGACGTGGCGGCCGAGCTGCTCGATGTCTACGCTCACCGTGCCGCTCGCGCCGGCTTTGCCTTCAAACACGACCGCGAAGCCTATCGCCAGTTTGCCGCCGGCTTCCCGTTCGAGGAGACCGAGGATCAGCTCAACGCCATCAATGCGGTGCTGGGGGACATGTGTCAGGCCAAGAGCATGGATCGGCTGGTGTGCGGCGATGTGGGCTTCGGCAAGACCGAAGTGGCGATGCGGGCGGCGTTTGTGGCCGTTCATGGCGGCAAACAGGTCGCCGTGCTGGTGCCCACCACCCTGCTCGCCCAGCAGCACTACGACAACTTCCGCGACCGCTTCGCCAACTGGCCGGTGCGGGTCGAGGTGCTGAGCCGCTTCCGCTCCGCCAAGGAGCAAAACAGCGTCATGCAGGAGCTGGCCGAGGGCAAGGTGGACATCATCATCGGCACTCACAAGTTGCTCGGATCCGAACTCACCTTCAAGGATCTGGGACTGCTCATCGTCGATGAGGAGCACAGATTCGGGGTGCGCCAGAAGGAGAAGATCAAGGCGCTGCGCGCTGACGTGGATATTCTCACCCTCACAGCCACCCCCATTCCGCGCACCCTCAACATGGCAATGTCCGGCATGCGGGATCTCTCCATCATCGCCACCCCACCCGCCAAGCGACTCGCCATCAAGACCTTTGTGCGCCAGCACGAACCGGCGGTGGTGCGCGAAGCGGTACTGCGGGAACTCAAACGCGGTGGGCAGGTTTACTACCTGCACAACGATGTAGAGAGCATCGAGAAGTGCGCCGCCGATCTGGCGGAATTGGTGCCGGAGGCACGCATCGGTATCGCCCACGGCCAGATGCGCGAGCGCGACCTTGAGCGGATCATGTCCGACTTCTACCACCAGCGCTTCAACCTGCTGGTCTGCACCACCATTATCGAGACCGGCATCGACGTGCCGAGCGCCAACACCATCATCATGGATCGGGCGGATCATCTCGGTCTGGCCCAGCTGCACCAGCTGCGGGGCCGGGTTGGCCGCTCCCACCATCAGGCCTATGCCTATCTGCTCACCCCCCATCCCAAGCTGATGACCAAGGATGCAGCCAAACGGCTGGAGGCGATCGCCTCGCTCGAAGATCTCGGTGCCGGCTTTGCGCTGGCGACCCACGATCTGGAGATCCGTGGCGCGGGCGAACTACTCGGTGACGATCAGAGCGGCCAGATCGAATCGGTCGGCTTCACCCTCTATATGGAGATGCTGGAGCAGGCGGTCGAGGCACTGAAAAATGGCAAGGAGCCCTCGCTGGAGCAACTGATGAGCCAGCACACCGAGGTGGAGCTGCGCCTGCCTGCCCTGTTGCCGGACGACTACATCCCGGACGTCAACATGCGCCTCTCCATGTACAAGCGGATCGCCAGCGCTGCTGACGAGCAAGAGCTACGTGAGCTCAAAGTGGAGCTGATCGACCGCTTCGGCCTCTTGCCGGAGGCGACCAAAACCCTGCTGGAGCTGGCGGCCTTCCGCCAGCGCGCTACCGCTCTTGGCATTCGCCGGGTAGAGATGAGCGAGCGCGGTGGCTATCTGGACTTCACCCAGGAGACCAAGGTCAATCCGACCTATCTGGTCAAGCTGCTCTCCGAGCAGCCGCGCATCTACAAGATGGACGGGCCGACCCGTCTACGCTTCCAGGTGCCGACCCAGGATCGTGCGATGCGCCTGAAATTGGTGGATGGTTTGCTGGCGGATCTGGCCAGTCACAGCCAGTAACGGCTGCAAATGCCAAAACAAAACGGGAGCCGCAAGGGCTCCCGTTTTTTATTCACTCGCGATAAATCAAAGGATTACCCCTGACTGGCTGGATCCTCGTGGGAGGAGAATTCGCGCATGAAGGCCTCTGCCCGCTCCACCATCTTGGTCGAACCGACAAAGTAGGGGGTGCGCTGGTGCAGCGCGGTGGGCTGGAGATCCATGATCCGGTTGAAGCCGTCAGAGGCCTTGCCGCCCGCCTGTTCCACCAGAAACGCCATCGGGTTGCACTCATAGAGCAGGCGCAGCTTGCCGTTAGGCGAGTTGGTGCCGGACGGATAGATGTAGATGCCGCCCTTGAGCAGGTTGCGATGGAAATCGGAAACCAAGGATCCGATATAGCGGGAGGTGTAGGGTCTGTGAGTCGCTTCATCCCGCTCTTGGCAATATTTGAGGTACTTCTTCACCCCGTCCGGGAACTTGATGTAGTTGCCCTCGTTGATGGAGTAGATCTTGCCCTCTTCCGGAATACGAATGTTTTCGTGGGAGAGGCAGAAGCAGCCGATGGAGGGGTCATAGGTAAAACCGTTGACGCCAAAACCGGTGGTATAGACCAGCATGGTAGAGGAGCCGTAAACCACGTAACCGGCCGCGACCTGACGATTGCCCGGCTGCAGGAAATCCTCGAGGGTGACGGGGGAACCCTGCGGGCTGACCCGGCGATAGATGGAGAAGATGGTCCCGACCGAGACGTTTACGTCGATATTGGAAGAGCCGTCGAGGGGATCTATCAGCACCACGTATTTGGAGTTTTTGGAAAGCGGCGAGTCAAAGGCGACGAAGTCTTCTTCCTCTTCCGAGGCCATACCACACACCTCACCGCGCGCCTCCAACGCCGCCTTGAAGCGCTCATTGGCGTAGACGTCCAGCTTCTGCTGCACCTCGCCTTGCACGTTTTCAGCCCCCATGGAGCCGATGATATCGGCCAGCCCGGCCTTGTTGATCTCCCGGTTCACCACCTTGGCGGCAAGGCGGATTGAGCTCAGCAGCGAGGTCAGTTCGCCGGTCGCGGTAGGGTAATCAGCCTGCTTTTTGACGATGAACTCGCCCATGGTGATCATGTTTCGCATTTTTGGTCCTTTAAGATCGTTTCCGTTGGCATTGAAAACGTTTGCAAGCATCGACAAAAAAAGAGCCGATCCTCGGCCGTGTTGTTTTGTAACTTAATGTAACGTCTGTTTTTTGTTTTTGCAGCGAATTAAGCGGGCTAATAAAACGACGATTTGAACCTGATTTGTACTCTTCCCGGTCATAAAAAGGGGGCCATACGGTAACTTTCAGACTCTTATTTTGCGCCAAAAAGCGGCGCCAAACAGCGACCTTGCTGACGTTTACCTCTCTTTCACCACTCATCTGGCCCACTAGATACGAGTGACCTCTCCCCTATTGAGTTCCAAACGCCAATCACGCACACTCGTTTTCCGTTGGAAGCAAAAACATAAGGATTATCAATGAACAAGACTATCATTGCCGGCACGGTAGCCGGATTGCTCTCCCTGCCCGTCTGGGCTGCCGAAGTGCCGGCCGGCACCAGGCTGCTGCCCCCGGATCAACAAACCTTTGTCACCAATATCGGCACCGAACCCACCACCATAGATCCGCAACTGGTGGAAGAGAGCGCCGGCAGCGCCGTCGTCAACGATCTGTTCGAAGGTCTCTATGTGCTGGATGCCAGCGGCAAGACCCAGCCAGCTGGCGCGCTCAGCTATGAACTCGACCCCACAGGCACCGTCTACACCTTCAAACTGAGGCCGGAGGCCAAGTGGTCGAACGGCGAGCCAGTGACCGCCGCCGACTATGTCTACGGCTGGCAGCGGGCGGCCAATCCCAAGACCGCCTCTAACTACGCCTGGTTTATCGAATTGATGGGTATCGCCAATGCCAGCGAGGTGATTCAGGGCAAGAAGAGCCCCGATGCACTGGGGGTCAAGGCGCTGGATGAACATACCCTGCAGGTGACCCTGAAAAACCCGGTTCCCTTCTTCCTGAAGACGCTGGCGCACTACACCACCTTCCCCGCCCCCAAAGCCACCATCGAGAAATATGGCAAGGAGTGGGTCAAACCCGGCAATATCGTCTCCAACGGCGCCTTTGTGCTCAAGGAGTGGACCCCCAACGAGCGGCTGACCGCCGAGCGCAACCCGCACTACTGGGACAACCGGCACACCGTGCTGAACAAGGTGATCTATCTGGAGGTGGTGTCGGAGACCTCCGCCTACAACCGCTACCGCACCGGCGAGTTGCACTACACCACCTATCCGCTGGAACAGTACCAGCACATCAAGAGCCAGAGTCCGGAGGAGCTGGTCAGTGCCCCCATGCTGGCCACCTACTACTACGTCTTCAACATACATCGCAAACCGTTCGACAACCCGAAGGTGCGCAAAGCGCTGTCGCTGGCCATCGATCGGGAGACCATCACCGACAAGATCCTGGGTCAGGGACAACTGCCCGCCTTCAGCCTGACGCCACCGAGTGTGGACGGCTTTGATCTGAAAAAACCGGCCAGCCAGCTGCAGACCAAAGAGGAGCGGATCAAGCAGGCCAAGGCGCTGCTCGCCGAAGCGGGTTATGGCCCCGGCAAGCCACTTGATGTGGATATCCTCTACAACACCAACGAGAGCCACAGGAAGATCGCCCTGGCCATCTCCTCCATGTGGAAACACAATCTGGGGGTCACCGCCAAGCTCAACAACATGGAGTGGAAGACCATGGTCTCCACCCTCAACGAGGGGGATTTCGGGGTAAGCCGCTACTCGTGGAATGGTGACTACAACGATGCCTCCACCTTCCTCGACATCCTGACCTCCAGCAGCAGCGCCAACAGCGGCCGCTGGTTCAACAAGGAGTACGACGCCCTGCTGGCCAAGGCTCACGATGCGCAGAATGCTGACGAACGCAACCGGCTCTATCAGCAGGCTGAAGCGCTGATCGATGCCGAGGCGCCCATTGCCCCCGTCTACTTCTACGTCAAGTCGCGCCTGCTCAAGCCTTTCGTCAAGGGTTACCCCTATCAGAACCCGCAAGACATCGTCTACAGCCGCGATCTCTATCTGGTTGCCCCGTAGCGCTGACCAGTAGTGTTCTGACCATAAAGAGCCGCCATCAAAAAAGCGCCTGCATTGCTGCAGGCGCTTTCATTTTCGCTCTGGCGATAGGCGCGCTCACTCATCCTGACAGATGGCCATCTCCTGCCGGGCACTGCGTCTCAATACCACCGGCTGCACCAGCAGCTGGGCCAGCAGCACCCCGAGCAGGGTCAGGCCACCGCCGATGAGATGGTAGGCGGTCAGCCGCTCCCCGAGCAGTGAAATGGCAAGCCCTGCCGTCATCACCGGCAACAGGTTCATGAAGATGGCGGTGCGGTTGGCTCCGATCAGGGTGATCCCCTGCATCCAGAGCCAGGGGCAGAGCGCCGATGCGGGGATCCCCGCATAGAAGATGAGCCAGAGCGCGCGCGCCTCGGGCAGTTGACCATCCACCAGCAGATAGAAGGGGGTCAGCAGCACCACGCTGCAGAGCACCTGACTGTAGAGCAGCGACCAGTTGTCGAGCCCAAGGTCCCACTTCTTGAGCAGTACGCTGTAGAGCGCATAGGTGCCGGCCGAGAGCAGCATGTAGACCGAGCCAATCTGGATGCCATGGGTAAAGAGCCGAGTCGGATCCCCCTGCCCCAGCAAAATGGCCAGTCCCATGATGGAGAGCAGTGCCCCCAGGATGGCGCCCCAGGTGGGACGTTCACGCAGCAACCAGATGCTGAATAACACGGTGAGCAGCGGCGTCAACCCCATCATCAGCCCCATCTCGGTGGCGCCCATGGCTTGCGCCGCGTAGTAGCCGAAGGTCTGGTTTAGCACCATGCCAAGCAGCGCCAGTGAGGCGATCTGCCAGATACCGGCACGCAGACGGGCCCGCTCGCGCCATACCCGGCGAGCCAGAAAAGGGGTCAATACCAGCGCAGCCACCACCCAGCGGGACCAGGCGAACGCGGCGGGCGAGAGAACTCCCACCGCCAGTTTGCTGACGACGCCATTGCCAGCCCAGATGGCAATGCAGGAGAGAGGGAACAGAAAGGCAAGGGGCATCAACGGCTCCGGCATCCCGAACGAGAATTGAGCGAGGCAGTATAGGGGGCAACGGGTGAGAAACAAAGCTGCCATCAAGGCGGACACGAGAGAGAAAACCGGATCGACAAAAACAAATATGCCCGCATAACGCGGGCATATCCGTGCAGAAACACTCTCAGAAGATTATCACGCCGCATCCATGTGCAGTCTGGAGATCAGCTCATTGACCTCGGTGACTGTCTGACGGTGGGGAATGTCCGCCTGGCTCGGCATGAGCAACAAACCGGACTGAAAATCAAACCGCCCCCGACCATGGATATAGATCCGACCTTTGAAGAAGGTTTTGACGTGTTTTGCCACCATCAGTGGCAGATACTTCTTGAACACTCTCATCGTTTGCAACCTCTTGCAGTTGTATCCGTATGACAGCAGCTTCTGCGAATTAATTCCGTAAAATAATCATAAAAATCCGGAAAACTCGCCCATCTCTTCCCAAAAAATTCAATCTATAACTTTTTATTAACTTTTAGCCTATTGTATGCGGCCCTTCGAGCCAGAGCAAGGAACCTTTGCCATTGTACCACTCGATGCAGGCAATGCCCGAGGTGGCAAACATGGGCGCTCCGGCGGCCGGACAGAGGCTCTGCACCAGATATCCCACCAGCGGCAGATGGCTGACCAGCATGATCTGCTGATGCTGTTCTGCCAGCGCGGTCAGGTAGCTGGAGACAAAGGCGGGATCACCATAAGGGGTAATATCACCGCTCTCCTCCACCACAACGGCGTCAGGTAATTCCTTGCATATGGTCTGCCAGGTTTGGCGGGCGCGCAGATAGTTGCTGTGGATCACCCGATCGATACGACCGGTCAGCTGAGGCGCCAACCAGCGGGCCATCAGAAGGGACTCTTCAATGCCCTGCTCGGTCAATGGACGCTGTTCATCAGTTTTCGCATTCATGCCAGCCTGGCCATGACGCATGATATAGATCTTCATTACAACCTCGCCCAACGGGCCTGTTTTGATAGCCGGGGGATCTTACCCCGCCACGGGTGTTGAAACAATTGCGCTACCTCTCAGAAAAGGGTTTGCCTCACCGGATAGCGGGGTCGATAATCATGTTTAAATTCAAATAAATCCAACGTGAGTCGCCCACCAATGAGCCCATATGCCAGTCCCAATGACCATCGGCAATACCACTATCTGGAGCTGGCAAACCGGCTCAGGGTCTTGTTGATTTGCGATCCCGATACCGACAAATCCGCCGCTTCTCTGGCGGTCAATACCGGCCATTTTGACGATCCGGCCGACCGACAGGGGATGGCTCACTTTCTCGAACACATGCTCTTTCTCGGTACCGCAACCTACCCCAAGCCGGGTGAATACCAGCAATTTATGAGCCGTCATGGCGGCAGCAACAACGCCTGGACCGGCACCGAGTTCACCAACTTCTTTTTCGAGATCGACAACGGCTTCTTCGAGGCGGGTCTCGACCGGTTCGCCCAGTTTTTTATCTGCCCCACGTTCGATCCGGAGTGGGTCGACAAGGAGCGCAACGCAGTCGACTCCGAATACCGCCTCAAGTTGCAGGATGATGTGCGCCGCAGCTATCAGGTCCACAAGGAGACGGTCAATCCCGCTCACCCCTTTGCCAAGTTTTCAGTCGGCAACCTCGATACCCTGGCCGATCTGCCGGGACGGGATCTGCGCTCCGACCTCATCAACTTCTACGAGAGCCACTACAGCGCGGATCGCATGGCGCTGGTGATGATGTCGCCCGCCGACATAGACACCCAACTGCAGTGGTGCTGTCGCTATTTCGCTCCCATTTTGAATCGCAATTTGGGAACGCCGACTCTCGATATGCCACTCTACCGGCTCGACGACCTCGGCATCCGCATCCAGATCAAACCGGTGAAAGAGACCCGCAAACTGGCGCTCACCTTCCCGCTGCCCAATGTGGACGCCTTTTATGACAAAAAGCCCCTCACCTTCCTGAGCCACCTTATCGGCTACGAAGGGGATGGCAGCCTGCTCTCACTGCTTAAAGCGAAAGGCTGGGTCAACCAGCTCTCGGCAGGCGGCGGCATCAGTGGCGCCAACTTCAAGGATTTTGGCGTCAACTTCGGCCTCACCCCGCTCGGCCTTGAACATGTGGACGAGATCGTGGCCTTCCTGTTTGGCTACCTCAAGCTTATCGACCGTGCAGGGCTGGAGGCCTGGCGCTACGACGAGAAGCGCACCGTGCTCGAATCGGCGTTCCGTTTTCAGGAGCGCGGCCGCCCGCTCGATACGGTCTCGGGGCTGGTGCTCAACCTCTTTAGCTACCAGCCAGAGGATCTGCTGTACGGCGACTACATGATGCGGGAGTATGACGAGGCGCTGATCCGCCGCTTCCTCGCCAAGCTCACCCCGCACAACCTGCGCATGACCATCACGGCGCCGGAGGTAACCACCGACCGGCTGGCCCGCTGGTATCAGACCCCCTACAGCGTGGCGACCATCACCGAGGCGGAGAAGATCCGCTGGCAGCAGAGCGCACCGGACAAGGCGCTGGCACTGCCCAAGCCCAACCCCTTTATCAGCAGCCGGCTCGATCCGCGCACGCCGGAGATCGCGGCCGAGATGCCAGCCTGTCTTATCGATCGCCCCGGCTTTCGCCTCTGGCACCTCCACGAGCACCTCTTTAGCGTGCCCAAGGGCAATCTCTACATCTCCATCGACAGCGAGCACGCGGTCAAAAGCCCGCGCCACATCGCCATGGCGCGCCTTGCGGTGGAGCTCCTGGCCGACCACCTCAACGCCCTCACCTATCCGGCGGAGCTGGCGGGGCTGGGCTACCAGATCTATGCCCATCAGGGGGGCTTTACCATCAACCTGAGCGGCTTTGCCGACAAGCAGCCGCTCTTGCTCGACATGATCCTCGGCAACCGCACCCTGGGTTATCCCGATCCGGGCCGCTTTAGCGAAATCAAGGAGGCGCTCATTCGCAACTGGGACAACCAGTCCAAGGCGCGCCCCATCTCCCAGCTGTTCAACCAGCTCACCAGTTTGCTGCAACCCAATAACCCGCCGTTCGAGCAGTTGCTGCGCCACCTGCGCACCGTCGAGCTCTCCGAGATGCCTGACTTCGTGGCGAGCCTCTTTGCCGAGGTGCATATCGAGACGCTGGTGCACGGCGACTGGACGGCGGCCGAGGCGCTGGAGCTGGCGGCACTGATGGAGCGTCACCTGAGCGACATCAATGGCACCAGCAGCAAGCCCAGTGGCGAGACCCGCCGCCCGCTTATCTCGATTCAGGACAGGGGCACCCTGATCCGCGAACAAGGCTGCGAGCACGAAGATTCGGCGCTCTTGGTCTACTACCAGTCCCGCACCACCCGGGCGCGGGATCTCGCCTGCTTTACCCTGGCCAACCACATCATGTCCTCCACCTTCTTCCACGAACTGCGCACCCGCCAGCAGCTCGGTTATGTGGTGGGGGCAGGCAATTTGCCGCTCAATCGCCACCCGGGTCTGATTTTCTATATCCAGTCGCCGGTGGCGGGGCCCCAACATCTGCTCGATGCGGTGGAGGAGTTTATCGACCTCTTCCCGCTCGCCATGCTCGAATTTACCGAGCAGCAGTGGCAGGAGAGCAAGGCCGGGCTGCAGGCCCAGCTCAGCGAACGCGACGCCAATCTACGCAGCCGCGGCCAGCGACTGTGGGTCAGCATCGGCAACAAGGATCTGGGGTTCGATCAACGGGAACGGGTCTGCGAGGAGGTCGGCAAACTGACGCGCGCCGATCTGGTGCGCTTTATCACCCAGCTGCGTTCACGCACCTCCGATCGGCTGATCCTCTGCAGCTACGGGCAGGGCCACGAGCACGAGGAGCGGATCACCGGCCAGTTTATCGACGACCCGCGGGCCTTCCGGCTCAATGCCGCCACCTTCGAGGCCTGATCAGGCCTCGCATCCCCCCGTTTTTCCTGCCCACGGCAAATCGCAGCCAATAAAAAGCCGACCCACGAGGGTCGGCTGGAAAAACCATAACAATTGCGACAAAGCCGCCAAAAGTGAACATGAGCGTGAAAATCAGACACTGAGTTGATGACAGGCAAGCAGGAAACCCCTTGAACTCGCCGTACAATGCCAACAGTGATTGAGAAACAGCCACATCTTAGGCACTCCCCCCGAAAACCACGTTGATCTACGTCAAAGGAGGTAGCGAAGAGTCCACCTGACGACTCATTTGCCCTGCCGGATCACTCTTTGCAGCCCACCGGCCGCCCGTCAGGCGCGTCGGATCAGGCGATAGGCCACTTCGTCAAAATAGGAGAGCTGACCGGAGAGCACCCGCGGGTGATCCACCTCGGCGGCCCGCCCCAGCACCTCGACCCGAAAGTCCCGTTCAAACAGCGCCCGCACCTCCATCTCGCCCACCGAGAAGGGCGGCTGGCTCTGCTGCTCCGGCTGATATTCAAGGGTCACCAGCAAGATCTGGCCCCCCTCCTCCACCAGCCGGCTCATCAGCGCGGCATACTGGCGGCGCATGGCGGTTGGCAGGGCGATCAGCGCCGCCCGGTCATAGACCAGCCGATAGCGGCGACCGAGCTCCGGCGCGGCAAAGAAATCCCCTTCGAAGATGCGCAGGCTATCGACCTGATGGCACTGATAAGGGCCCACCTCGCTCACCGCCGCCTTCAGGCTGTTTTCACTGAAAAAGCTGGCGATGGCGACGGAGGAGAGCTCGAAGCCATCGACCGGATGACCCTGCCCGCTCAGCCAGAGCATGTCGCGGGACTTGCCGCACAGGGGCACCAGCACCGGCTCGTCCGGCTGCTGCGCCGACCACCAGGATTGCAGCCAGCGGTTGAAATCTGCCTGATGAAAGCCAATTCGGTTCTCTTCCCAACGCTGATGCCAAAACGCAGCTTCCATCATGATTCCCCATTGCTTAATAAAAATTGCTTACTAAAAGATGCCTCAATATCACAACTTAACCGGCACCACGCAACCCTCTGCCCACCCTTTTTATCGGGCGGCCCCTCACCGCATCCCCCGCGATGGCCAGCGGTGCACTCTGGCCTCTCCGGCAGGCAGACAGGGGCTTAAACTCATGCCAAAATGGCATGGGTTGGTGATGATTGATGAGTAAAAGAGGAGAATTTAACGGGCCGAAGGGGCCCGCAAGATCACAACAGGGTGCTGCGCGCCGCCACAAGCTGACGGCCGATCTCGACAAAAGCGGGCCGCTCGCCGTGCAGTTCAGAGAGGCAGGCCGCCGTGAGCTGGTGCAGACCGGCAAGCTGCGCTTTATCAACATCGCTATCGCAGCGTGCCAGCAGCTCCTCCAGCAGGCAGCCAAAGGCACGCACCTCCAGTCGCTCCAGCCCCTGTGCCAGCTCGCGATCATGCAGGTCATAGAGGGAGGCGGCGCCAAAATCGCCGAGCAGGGCGTGGGCAGAGGGCCCGCGGGTAAAGAGGATATTGTGACCGTAGAGATCCCCGTGCATGATGCCGGCCTGGTGCAGATGACCCGCCACCGAGGCAATCCCCCGGGCCAACGTCAGCGCCTCGACCAGGGTAAAGCGCAGCCCTTCGTCATAGACATCGCGAGTGCAGGAGGCCAGACTCGGCGGCCCCGCCAGATTGGCAAAGGCCGGGTCGATCAGCGCCATCACCAGCGCCGGCATACCGGAGGGGTGATCGGCCACCCGCCCCAGCACGGGGATCAGGTTGGGGTGAGCACCTGCCGCCAGCGACGCCGCCATCTCGCACTGGGGCAAGCCATCGCTGGTCACCGCCCCCTTGAAGATCTTGACCGCCACCTCACTCGCGCCAATGGCATCGCTCGACTCATCAGCCATCCGCTCGGCCACTAGCGGCTCACTGCGCATAGCCGCGTGATGAATAACGCCAGAGGCCCCCTGCCCCAACAGCTCGCCGAGCACAAGGCGCTGCCACGGCAAGCTGGCAACCTGCTCATCGCTGATGGCGCGCGCCTCCGCCCCCTCGCTAAAGGGGTTGCCGGAGTAGGCAAGCCAGGAAAGGCGCGGCAGCGACAGCAGCCACTCGGGGAAGCGTTCGATGCGGTTGGCGGCGATACGCAGCAGCTCCAGCTTGCGGCAGTTGGCAAGGCTGGCCGGCAGCTCGCGCAGGCGGTTGCCCGCCAGCATCAGCTTTTGCAGGGCGTCGCACTGGCCCAGCTCATCGGGCAGCCGTTCAATTACGTTATCGGTCAGGATCAGCCAGCGCAAACCGGCGGGCAGCGCTTTGGCCGAGACGGTGGCAATCTGGTTGGCCTTAAAGCCCACCATGGTGAGCGCCGGACAGCGCCCCAACACCTCGGGCAGCTCGGTAAAGCGGTTTTCGGAGCAGAAGATGATGCGCAGTTTGCCAAATCCGGCCAGCTCGTCAGGGAGCATGCTTAGCTGGTTGCCGGTAAGATCCAGCACCTCCAGCGTCTCTTTCAGGCTCAAAATCTCGTGGGGGAACTCCGTCAGATTTTCAGAGAGCTTCAAATGGCGGGCACCGCACAATTCACCTGCGCGCAGCTGTTCCAGAGTATGCATAACCGTTTCTCAATCCTGATGATCTGCCTGATGGCACAGCGACCATCAGCGCGCGCCGAACCCGGGTCCGGCGATTTTAAAGGGGGGCATTATAAAGAATTCGGGGCGCAGATCGCCCCTTTTGTTGCTTTGGCAAGGCTCGGCGCTCAGCCACCCCACCCCGGCTAATTGACGAAGAAACGTAGGGTGCAATAAGCGCAGCGCATTGCACCGTTTGCAAATAGTGGTGCAATTCACGTTGTTCATTGCTCCCTACTGGGTTAAGTAGCCTAGCAGAATATCTTTATTGACCAGCGCATCACCCACTTGCTTTTGTAAATCTGGCACATCACTTGAACTAAAACGCTGGATTAACTCGTCATACACGGTGATAGCGTCTTCTAAATGCCCTAACTGACCCCGAATTACACCTTTATTAAGCAATGCTTTGCCAACTTGCACTTGCATTTCAGGCATATCGCTGGTGCCAAAACATTGGATTAACTTGTCGCACACAGTGATGGCATCCTCTGAATTACCCATTTTGCCTAGCATGATACTTTTGTTTACCAAAGCCATAGCCACATGCACTTGAACTTCTGGCACATCGCAGGATCCAAACCGCTGGATTAGCTCGTCATACACTGTGATGGCATCTTTCGTGCGTGCCAACTGCCCAAGCCTAGCGCCTTTGTTGACCAGCGCCGTAGCCACTTGCTTTTGCACTTCTGGCACGTCACTTGTAGCAAAACACTGGATTATCTCGTCGTAGACTGTGATGGCTTCTTCTACGCGAGCTAGCTGCCCTAATCTGATACCTTTGTTGACTAGTGCCATGGCCACGTGCTTTTGCACTTCAGAAACATCGCTTTTGCCAAAAAAATGAATGAGCTGGTCGTATACCGTGATCTCGTTTTCTATTCTCCCCAACTGGCCTAGCCTGACACCTTTGTTGAGCAGAGCCACAGCAACTACCCCTTGCAGTGCAGATAAATCACTTGTGCTAAAGCGCTCGATCAGCTCGTCATAAATTGTTATGGCTTCTTCTGAATAGCCCCACTGTCCTAGCTTGACTCCTTTATTGAACATTGCCTTTGCTACTGACTCTTGCACTACTGGCAAATTACTTGCGCCAAATCGTTCGATTAGCTCGTTATACAAAGTAAAGGCATCTTCTAAATGACCCAACTGATCTAGAATGGCTCCTTTATTAAAC
>NZ_JRGM01000022.1 GCF_000764665.1 Aeromonas lacus
GCTAATAATGATGTGACATACGTATCAATTATGAATTGTAAACAATAAACGATGCGGTATCAAAAGCTGTAGAACTAAGCCGAACCATCACAGTGAAAACTTATCTTTGGACACTTGATTCTGCGCATGGGCGCATGAACGTAGTTGGTGTAGGGTGAATGGCAGTATCCTGCAGTACCCTTTCTGGAAGGAGGATGGCATGAACGAATTCGAACTGAAAGAGTATAAAGGCAGTCTGTGGCTGTATGAGAATGATCAACCAGCTGCCGATATGGATGATATGCGAGTGCTTGATTTTGGTAGCTACTTTTGTATCGAGGGAGGACTATACAATGCGCATCTACCTGCTGATCCATGGAGACAAAGGTTCATTGATGCTGGAATTGACTTTGACTAGACATCCCTTGTAGGGATAGTTAAATCTGATATGCAGATACTGTTGAGCACAACCCTTCTGAGGCAGAAGAACGTGATCGTTTGGTGCAAGAGTAACACCACTAGTTACATCATAGTCAGACAATTATTTACAATTTTCTTTAATATCATATAAATGCAAGCTTAGTTCAGCCTCCCCCAGCCAAACGTTTGGAAAGGGCCACCTCGCAAGAGGTGGCCCTTTTTATTTCTCCGTTTTCGGCAAACACCCAACCTGAACAATCTCCCGCTTATCCCGCTATGGCTAACAAAATATTGTCGGTTCAGACATCAGGGTAATGGTCATGGCGATGCTCATGATGTCGCCACGCTGCAGCAGCCGCAAACCGGGGTGGCCGGCCATGTGATGGGCATTGGCGGCGTGGCTCTGAGGCTCGAGGCAAACAAAACCGCTCGCTTCATCCGGCTGATAGAGCATCAGGAAGGGGGCGTCGCTGGCCACCTTCAACCGCTGCCGACGGGCTGGGTGCTCCAGCTCAGCCGTACCATGCCAGCCACCATAACAATGGTTGAGCCACCCTTGCGGGCACTGCCACTGGCGAAAATCGAGCTTGGGCGCCAGCCGGCTCGCCCAGTCGGTCGGCAGATGCTCCGTCCCCTCCTGCCAGACACCGCTCGCCAGAAAGCGAATCTTGGTCTGCTCGTCGCGCCAGAAGAAGGGATGAAAACCGGCGCCGTAGAGACAGGGCGCTTCCCCCAGATGCGTCAGACTGATGCGTGCCACTAGGCTCACACCCTGCAGCCGATAGTCAATCTCGGCCAGATAGTGAAAAGGGCCACACTGGCTAGCAAGTTGCAGCGTCACCGAACTGGCTGAGCCCGCCACCCTCTGCCATGGCAGCAACCAGCCATCTCCGTGCAGGAAGAAATCGGGATCGACGGGGCTTTCTGGCAAACGATGCTCCTCCCCCCACAACTCAAAACGGTTTCCTGCCACCCGGTTGGCCAGCGGCACCATGGGAAACAGCGCGCTCTGCCCGGGATACCACGGCACATCAGGGTCAGTGTCTCGCAGCAGCGGGCGCCCTTTATCATCCTCCAGCCCCAGCAGACAGGCCCCTTGTGCAGAAACCCGCATCCGAAGATGCGGGTTGCTCAATGTGTATACCGTCATGCCGAGGCGCTCGCCTTGGTCGGCGTCAGCTCCACCTTGCCTTGGGCCAGCTGAGCCTCCAGTGCCTCCAGCGTCACCCCCTTGGTCTCGGGCACCTTGCGATAGATGAAGATGAGACCAGCGAAACAGATGAGGCCATAGAGCAGGAAGCTGCCTGCAGCACCCAACCCGGCATTAAGCAGCGGGAAGGTGTAGGTCAGCACGAAACAGGCGATCCAGAGTGCCAGCGTACCGGCCGACATCGCCAGCCCCCGCACCCGGTTGGGGAAGATCTCCGAGAGCAGCACCCAGGTGACCGGCGCCAGGGTCAGGGCATAGATGGCGATGGCCGCCAATACCAGCAGCAACACCGGCAGCCCCAGTACGCCTGTGGCATAGGCCGCAGCCATCATGCCGTAGATGATGGTGAGACCGGCCGAGCCAATCAGCATCAGCTTGCGACGGCCAATCTTGTCCACCATGGGCAGCGCGATCAGGGTAAACAGCAGGTTGATAAGACCGGTGGCGACGATGGATTTGAGGGTGCTGTTGATGTCAAACCCGGCGGAGGCAAAGATCTCCTGCGCATAGTTGAAGATGACGTTGATGCCGCACCACTGCTGGAAGACTGCCAGCACAATCCCGATGATGAGGATCGGCCGCACCGAAGGTTTGCCCAGCTCCGCCAGCGACACCTTGTGTGCCGACTCCCCCACCAGAGTTTGACGAATATCGGCCAGGGTCTGCTTGGCATAGGCATCACCGCCAATCTTGCCGAGCATGCGGGAGGCTTTCTCATACTGACCATCTTTGGCCAACCAGCGCGGCGACTCCGGCACGAAGAACATCAACACCAGAAACGCCAGCGCAGGTACCAGTTCGGCACCGAACATCCAGCGCCAGCCGGACTGACCATTCCAGGTCGCCAGAATATCGGCCTGAGTCGCATTGCTTGCCACCGGATCGGCGATCATCAGATTCACCAGCTGAGCAGCCAGCACGCCGATGACAATGGTGAGCTGGTTGATGGCCACGAACTTGCCGCGCTTGTCGGCCGGGCTGATCTCGGCGATGTACATGGGCGAGAGCGCAGAAGCCAGACCGATGCCGATCCCACCGATGATGCGATAGACCACAAACAGATCGAAGTTGCTGGCTGCAGCCGTGCCCCACGCCGAGATGGTGAAGAGGATGGCGGCCAGGATCAGCGGCTTTTTGCGACCGAAGCGGTCGGAAGACCAGCCGGAGATGGCGGCCCCCAGCACGCAGCCCACCAGCGCCGAGCTCATGGCCCAGCCGGACTGGGCCGGATCCGTGATGGCGAAATAGGCCTCATAGAAGGGCTTGGCCCCGCCAATCACGACCCAGTCATAACCAAACAGCAGGCCACCGCAGGCGGCCACTAAGCAGATCATCCAGATGTAGCTCATATTGAGCCCATTCGTATCCAATTGATTTTTCGTGCGTTCCATGTCTCATCCTTTCTATCTTGTCGATTGTAAGGTGCAGTGGCGCCCCTCACCGTGGCGGGGCGCCGGTTTTTGTTATGAGTGTTATGAGTGTTATGAGTGTTATGAGTTGAGTGGCAGCTCGCGGCAGATCAGGGCAAAGAGGTGCCCCTTGTCGTGAGCCGGGTTAAGAGTGAGCAGCTCTCGCAAGCTCTGTTCACAACCATCCCGCTGACCCAGCCCCAACAGGCCGAGCGCCCTGACCAGCAGACAGTGCTGGCGATGTTTGTGTTGCGGATCGTCATCCAGCACGATGAGGTCGGGCAGTGAGACGGCGAAGAAATCCGCCTCGACCAACTCGCCCATCGCCTGCTCGGCCCAGCCGACCATCCCCTCGAACAGACGCTGCGCCTCCGCAACCCGGCCAAGACGCGCCAGCGCCATGCCCTGATAGAAGAGGTAATCCACCGGCTGATCGTTGTAGTAGCGGCTGGCCCCCAGCGACCCCTGACCGAGACAGGCCTGTTGCAGGCACTGGGCCGCCAGACTCTGGTTGTCACAAGCCAGATGGCAGAGCGCCAACAGGTAGTGGATATCGTTGTCGGTTTGCCCCACCAGACGCCCCTCCCCCAGATTGAGGGGGTAGTGCAGCGCCTGTTGCAGCAACGGAATAGCCTGCTCATGGCGTCCCTGAGTCATCAACACCAGTGCCCGGCGCTGCTGATTAATGAGGTACTGACCGGTCACCTTGCCCTCGCCCCCCTCCCAGGGGTGGAATTCGCGCAGCCGCAAGATCTCGGCCGCCGCATCCAGCTGGCCGGTGATGTGATAGAGGCTGAGCAGTTCGGCGGTCAGGTCGTCACGCTTGAGGGCTATCTCACGATGCGCCTCCAGCAGCGCCAGCCGCTCTGCGGGGGCCATGACGCAGCGCTTGTGCAGCTGATCCAGTTCAAAGAGCAGACGGGCGTCGTCCGGCTTGAGGGCAAAGGCCCGGCTCAGACACTGCTCGGCCGCAACCGGATCGCCGCTCTTGTTGAAGTGATAGATGCCAAGGTTGCGCCAGGCCGGGGCAAATCCGGGTGCCTGCTCGCACACCTGCTGCCACAGGGCGATGGCTTGCGGGTAGCTGCGCTTGCTGTAGTGAAAGCAGCCCAGCAGATAGCTGGCAAACCAGCTGTGGGGCAGTTGCGCCAGCATGGCCACCTCGCCAAGGGTATTGGGGAAGCGTACCTTGCGGCCAAAGGCCTGCTCGGCCCGTTGCAGCAGGGCATCTTGCGCCTCACCTTCCGGCAGTAGCGCAGCCTGGAACAGCAGCGGCAGGGTCTCTTCCACCGGCAGTGTTGAGAGCAGTTGCTGCGCCAGCTCGGGGCGTCCCAATGCCAGCAGATTGCTGGCCAGGAAACAGAGGTTCACCCCGCGCCCGTTGCACAGGGTGCGCAGCGCCTCGAGATCGCTCGGCTGCTCGCTTGCCAGCCAGCGCAGGAAGGCCAGCTGATAGTGGAGCGGATAACGGACTCGCTGCTCGTCGATATAGGCGATGGCTTCCTCCCGCTGGCCAGACTCCAGCAGCGCCAACCCTTTAAGGGCGATGGCGCCATAGTGGGTACCGTTGACCGCAAGACTCTTCTCGACAAAGGGCAGCGCCTGCAGCGGATCACGGCGCACCATGGCGATGCGGGCCAGCCCGAGGAAGCCACTGTCGCGGCAGTTACCGCTCCAGGTCGCCTTGTAGAAGTCATCGAAGGCGGCATCAAACTGGCCCAAACGCTCCTCAATGTGGCCGCGCAGCAAACTCGCCTTGCCACACTGGGGGTTTTTGTTGAGGCGATGGGCACGGACCAGCGCCTGATTGACGTAGGCCAGCGCCTGCTCATAGTTGGCGCGGTTGTACTCCAGGGTTGCCAGCGCCAGATTGCAGCGGTAGTCGCCACGGTCAAGTTCCAGCGCTCGCAGGTAGTAATCAAAGGGCGAGCGGCTGGCGTGCAGATACTGTTCAAGATGCTGGCCGATGAAGTAGAGCTCGTCGACCGAGTCAAGATTGACGGCAGGTTCCGGCGCCGTGGCCGGATCCGGCAGGGCTTCGCCCGCAGGCTGATGCTCCAGATAGCTGAGGATCGTCTGGCCCTGCTCATCCAGCAGGCGTACCTGCAAACGTCCCTCGCTGGTGATGGCCTGCGGCTCAAGCCAGGCCTGACCCGGTTGCAGATCCAGCGTCTGGGTGAACAGCACGCCGCCTTCGTCACTCACTTCGAAGCGGGCGTGGCACAGCGGCGCGATTGCGTAGGCACCGCACAGCAAACCATCGTCGGTACGCTCCAGCTTGATGGCGGCGCGGGTGTTGGCATTTTGCAGGGTACCGAGGGTGTTGTAGGGCAGGAAGTTCTGCACGAACACCTTCTCCTCCCCCGCATCCAGCCAAGTAAAATCGGGCTGATTATCGGTGTAGACCCCGGTCATCAGCTCGATGTAGGGGCCGTTGTCGTCGGTCAGGTTGCGATCCCAGGCCAGACCGAAGTCACAGTTGCCCCAGCTCCACTGCTTTTTGCCCGGCGAAACGTGGTGATCCGCCACGTGCAACAGGCCGCCCTGCTCGTCATGACAGTAGGCGCCGACGAAGTCGTAGTCAGACTTGTCCGCCATATAGGAGGTGGGCACCGGAATGTTGCGGTAGCGGGAGATATCGACCCCGGCGGAGTAGTCCACCTTGTAGTAGGTGCCACGGGCGATGGGGAAGGCACTGACGTCGCGCTTGCCGTGGTCATAGACGGCGGTCACATCGGGGGGGAAGACACTCTGGTGGGCATCGCCCCCTTTCACTGCCGGGTTGGACCACCAGAGGAAGTGGCGCGGCGTGTCGTTGCCGTTGAACACCTTGCCGGTGATCTCGATAAGCGCCTTGTCGGGATAGAGGGTGAAGCCCGCCATCACCTGCAGACCGCGCATCGGCTCCACCTCGCCCAGCCAGACGGTCTTGGCGCCGCCCTCGCGCTCCGCAATGGTGAAATCCACCGGCATAAAGGTGGTGGGCCTGTGGTGCTGCGGCCAGTTGAACTCGATGCCGCCGGAGATCCAGGGCCCCACCAGCCCCACCAGCGCCGGTTTGATCACCTCGTTGTAATAGACGAAATCCCGCTGCATCACCTTGTCGTAGGCACGGTGGATACGGCCGCCCAACTCCGGCAGCAGCATCACCTTGATGAAGTCGTTCTCCAGCCAGACCGCCTGATAGGACTTCATCTGCTTCTGACCGGTCAGGGTGTCGATCACCCCATAGGGATAGACGGCCCCCGAGGAGCCCTGATAGACCCGCTTCTCGAGAAACATGGGGTTGGGATCTTCGGCGCCCACCTCGTAGGTCGGCAGTGAGATGGTCTCTACCCAGACCTTTACA
This sequence comes from Aeromonas lacus, assembly GCF_000764665.1. GTDB lineage: Bacteria > Pseudomonadota > Gammaproteobacteria > Enterobacterales > Aeromonadaceae > Aeromonas > Aeromonas lacus. The sequence continues at coordinate 6,368 of NZ_JRGM01000022.1, forward strand.
TCAGCTCTCATTAATCTCGCCTCACTCAACATTTGTTAGTAAAGTTTTCAGTGAGACCAGATTAGAATGGTTAAAGCTGCATTAATTGCCGAAAGATCACGCAATACAGTAAGCGGAGTTTAGTGAATAGATGAACATAGGGTTGAACAACCAGAAGGTGCGCCACCACAACAAGCAGGTGCTGCTGGCCCTGCTCTATCAGCTCAAGGAGGCGAGCAAGTCCACCCTGGCCCGCCACTGCGAACTCTCCATCCCGGCGGTCAGCAAGATCCTCGACGAACTGGTTGCCGATGGCGCCATCAGCCACAGTGAACAGAACCTCTCCCAGCGCGGCATCAATGGCGGCAGCTACCGCATTGCCAGCGGCCAGGGGGCCATCCTCTGCCTCAATATCAGCCCCACCCGTCTGGAGAGCATCCTGGTGGATAACCTGATCACCCCGCAGGGTGAGTTCAGCGACCAGAAGATTGCCCCGCAAACCCCCGATGAGCTGCTGCGCCTGATTGAAGCGCACTACTACCAGCACAAACGCCGCCACAAGGGGCTGGCGATCCGGCTGGCCCTGTCGGTACACGGTCAGGTCAACCCGGCGACCGGGGTGTCGCAAACCATGCCGCAAGCCCCCTGGCACGCACCGGTCGAGCTCAAGTACCTGTTGGAGGAGCGGCTGGGTTGCGAGGTGATGGTGGATAACGACTGCATCATGCTGGCACTGGCCCAGAAGTGGCAGGGCCGGGAAGGAAACGGGGATTTTTGCGTCATCAACGTCGATTACGGCATCGGATCGGCCTTTATCATCAACGACCAGATCTACCGGGGTGCCCTGTTTGGCAGCGGCCAGATAGGCCACACCATCATCAATCCGGACGGCAGCGCCTGTGCCTGCGGCCGCTATGGCTGCCTGGAGACGGTCGCCTCGCTGTTTGCCATCAAAAAACGGGCCCGGGTCTTTCTCAAGCAACAAGCCAGTGCCGACAACCCGGCGCAGGCGGGTGTGGAGCTGGATACCGCCCAACTGCTCGCGCTCTACCATCAGGGTGATGCCATGATCCGCGCCCTGGTGGACGAAGGGGCCCGCGCCATTGGCCGGAGCCTCTACAACTTCCTCAATATCCTCAACATCAACCGCATCTGGCTCTATGGCCGCAGCTGCGACTTTGGTGAAACCTGGCTGCAAACTATCGTCAGCCAGACCGGCGCCAACCCGTTCGACTGCAGCGATGCGGTCAATGCCACCCACATCCGTTTCGGCCAGCTCAGCCGTGCCCAGCAAGTGATGGGGATTGGCTATCTCTACGTTGAGCGCGAGCTGGGGGCGAATCAGCCCGCCGCCAGATAGCGCTACGCCCGCGCAACAAATTGAGCGCACAAAACAGGAGTAGCCAGCACTGCTGGTCGGCTACTCCCAATGTCGCTTGACCAGCCCCCACAAACCGAAACAAAAGTTGCACATTTTATGATGTACTTAATCATCCCATCACGGATAAACACCATTAAAAATACAGTTTAAAGCTGCTTAAATAGCTATAAATGTCAATACAACACCATGTTTTAAATCGATATAGGTAGCCAGAACCGGGTTATCGTTCCACAGAGCGCCATCACAAGTGAAATCGTTTTCTTTTTGGACAAAGAACCTGAGTAAAATCAAATAAAGTTGCATATCATCTTTGGTATGGTGAGGAGATACCAAGCGATCCTCTCTATCGCTTCCCTGCTGGCTCCGCCAGATGCAGCATTTTCTGCGCCTTAAAACCGAGTTATGACACCATGCTCACCATCATCCTCGATGGGGCTCAGTTGACGGTTGATCCGACCCTGACTCTGCTCCAGATAGCCAAACAGCACCAAATCGATATTCCCTCCCTGTGCGGTGACAACACCAGCGCCCCCAAGACGCCGTGCGATCTCTGCGTGGTGGAGATCACTGACGTTGGCATGCGACGAGCCTGCGAGACCCGCCCCGAGGCAGGGATGGTGATCACCAGCCAGAGCGATGCCCTGAGCGCGCACCGCCAGCAGGCACTCGGCCGCATCCTCTCGGATCACTACGCCGATTGCGAGGCCCCCTGCCAACGCGCCTGCCCGGCCGGGGTGGACATTCAATCCTATCTGCACCATATCGCCATGGGGGAACACGAGGCAGCGATGGCCGTCATCAAGCAGACCCTGCCGATGCCCCTCTCCATCGGCCGGGTCTGCCCTGCATTTTGCGAGGCAGAGTGCCGCCGCGCGCTGGTGGATGAGCCGCTGGCCATTCGTCAGCTCAAGCGTCATGCCGCCGATCTCGATCTGGCCGAGGTGGCCCCCTATCAACCGCCAAAGAAGCCCGCCAAGGGCAAGCGGGTTGCCATTATCGGCAGCGGCCCGGGCGGCCTCACTTGTGGTTACTATCTGGGTTACGAAGGGTTCGAGGTCGACCTGTTCGAGGCGATGCCCGAAGCGGGTGGCTGGCTGCGCTACGGCATCCCCGAGTACCGGCTGCCCAAGGCGATCCTCGATCAGGAAATCGCCTTGATGTGCCAAAGCGGCATGCGGATCCACACCAAACAGCGACTGGGCCACCAGATCACCCTCTCGGCCCTGTGCCGCGACTATGATGCGGTCTGTCTGGCCGTCGGCGCGTCCAAGGCGGTGCCGATGGATTACCCGGGCAGCACCCTGGCTGGTTGCTATCTCGGGGTCGATTACCTCAAGGATCAGATGCTGGCCAAGCGGCTCACTACCGGCAAAAAGGTGGCGGTGATCGGTGGCGGCAATACAGCCATCGACTGCGCCCGCACGGCGGTGCGGTTGGGGGCGGAAACCACCCTCATCTATCGTCGCACCCGCGCCGAGATGCCTGCCGAAGCGTATGAGATCGACGAAGCGGAGCACGAAGGGGTGCGCTTCATGATGCTGACCAATCCGGTGGAAAACCTGCCGGACAGCCGTGGTCGCGTCTGTCAGGTGCGCCTCGAGAAGATGGCCCTCGGCGAGCCGGATGCCTCCGGTCGCCGCCGCCCGGAGCCCACCGGCGAGTACCTCATTGAAGAGTTTGATACCGTGATTGCGGCTGTGTCGCAGCAGCCGGATCTGAGCTTTATGGAAGGTGAGCCCCTCACCCTCCCCTTCACCCGTTGGCAGACGCTGGAGTCCCACCCCGAGACCATGCACAGCGGCCACGGCAACCTGTTTGCCATCGGCGATCTGCGCCGCGGCCCCGCCACCGCTATCGAGGCGGTTGCCGATGGCCGCAAGGCGGCGCTGGCCATCGATCAGTTCCTTCACGGTGACATGATCGACCCGGTGCGGCCCTTCAACGCCTGCAAGGCTCCCACACTCAAGCAGGTCGATCCCGCCCAGTTTGCTCACCTGAAAAAAGTCGCCCGCAGCATCATGCCTCATCTGGCAGATACCGAGCGGGAGGGGAGCTTTGCCGAGGTGGAGCGCGGGTTGAGTGATGCCGATGCCCGCAGCGAAGCCAGCCGCTGCCTCGAGTGCGGCTGTCAGGCCGACACCGATTGTGCCCTGCGCGACTACGCCACCGAATACAAGGTCGAGCAGAGCGCTCTCGATACCAGCCAGTGCCAGAAGTTTGCCGTGGATAACAGCAGCGAATTTATCGTCTTTGATGCCAACCGCTGCATCGGCTGTGGCCAGTGCGTGCAGACCTGTGGTGAGCAAGCGGTACAGGGTGTGCTGCGCTTTGCCAAGCACAGCGATGGCACCCTATCGAACCGGCCGCAGTTCGACACGGGACTCTCGATGGGAGACTCCCACTGCGTGCAGTGCGGTGCCTGCGTACAGGTCTGCCCCACCGGCGCTCTGGTGGATGCCCGCGACAAGTCACAGGGGCGCACCGAACTGCTCACGCCGGTCAATACCATTTGCACCTACTGCGGGGTCGGCTGCGGCGTCACCCTCTATGTCGATAAGGCGCACAACCGCATCCGCTATGTGGAGGGAAATCGCAACTCACCGGTCAATCAGGGGCTGCTCTGCGTCAAGGGGCGCTTCGGCTTTGACTTTATCCAGAGCGAGGAGCGCCTCACCACCCCGCTCATCCGCAAGGATGGCGAGCTGGTGCCCGCCAGCTGGCAGGAGGCCATCGCACTGGTCGCCGAGCGCTTCACTACCCTGCGCCAGCGCTATGGCAGCGATGCGCTGGCGGGCTTCTCGTCTGCCAAAACCACCAACGAAGAGAACTACCTGTTCCAGAAGTTCATGCGTCGGGAGCTGGGCACCAACAACGTGGATCACTGCGCGCGGCTCTGTCACGCCTCCACCGTCACCGGGCTGGAGGCATCACTCGGCAGCGGCGCCATGACTAACGACATCCCGAGCATCGACCACTCGGATCTCATCTTCATCATCGGCTCCGACACCTCGGCGGCCCACCCCATCATCGGCTCCCATATCAAGCGGGCGGTCACCACGGGCAAGGCGCGGCTGGTGGTAGCCGATCCGAAGCGGATCGAGATGGCCGACCATGCCAGCCTCTATCTGGCCCATCGCCCCGGCACCGACGTGATGCTACTCAACGGCCTGATGCAACAGATCATCCAGCACGACTGGCACGACAAGGCCTACATCGCCGCACGTGTGGAGGGGTTCGAGGCGCTGCAAGCGGAGGTGCTCTCCCCCACCTATGCGCCAGACAAAGTAGCCCTCGTCACCGGCGTACCGGCCGAGCAGGTGATTGAGCTCGCCCACCTCATCGGCACCGCCGAACGCACCGCCATCTACTACTCCATGGGGATCACCCAGCACACCACCGGCCACGACAACGTGCGGGCCATCGCCAACCTGCAACTGCTGTGCGGCAACATCGGCATCGAAGGGGCTGGCATCAACCCGCTGCGGGGCCAGTCCAACGTGCAGGGTGCCTGTGACATGGGGGCGCTGCCCAACTGCCTGCCCGGCTATCAGAAGGTGGCCAACCCCGAGGTGCATGCCCGCTTCGCGGCCGCCTGGCAGCAGCCGGACTTGCCGTGCACACCCGGCCTCACCCTTACCGAGACCATCGATGCAGCCTGCGCGGGCAGCATCAAGGGGCTCTATGTGATGGGGGAAAACCCGGTGCTGAGCGATCCGGATCAACACCACGTCATAGAAGGGCTCAAGCAGCTGGAGTTTCTGGTGGTGCAGGATATCTTCCTCTCTGAAACCGCCCAACTGGCCGATGTGGTACTCCCCTCCAGCTCCTTTGCCGAGAAGAGCGGCCACTTCACCAATACCGAGCGGCGGGTACAGCGCCTCACTCCGGCCCTCAAGGCACCAGGCGAGGCTCGGGATGACTGGTGGATCATCCAGCAGATCGCCAACGCCATGGGCAGCGACTGGCACTATCAGAACGCACAGGAGATCACCGCCGAGATCTGTCAGGTGACCCCGCAATACGCTGGCATCCAGTGGGACAAGGTGGGGGCGGAAGGATTGCAGTGGCCCTGTAACGACGCGGCCCCCGCAGGCACTCGCCTGCTCCACAGCAAGCAGTTCACCCGTGGCAAGGGGGAGATGGTCGCCACCCCGTTCCGCTATGCCGCCGAGCTGCCCGACGAGACCTATCCCATAGTGTTCACCACCGGCCGCCTGCTGGAGCAGTTCCACACCGGCACCATGACCCGCAAGACCAAGGGGCTCGACAAGCTGGCTGGCCCGCGGGTGATGATGAGCGTGGTGGACGCCGAGCGGATGGGGATCAGCAACAGTGAGCGAGTGAAGGTCACCAGCCGCCGCGGCCATATCGAGTTGCCCGCTTTCGTCACCAAACGGATGCAGCCGGGTGTGGTCTTTATCCCGTTCCACTTTGCCGAAGCCCCGGCCAACCGGCTCACCATCAATGCCACCGATCCCCACGCCAAGATCCCCGAGTTCAAGGTGGCAGCAGTGCGGATCGACAAGCTGGAATCCCCGTCGCAAGCTGGACGGCTATCCATGCCGAAGGAACCGGCCAAGCCAGACATCGAAGTTGCCTGAGGGGAATAGCAAAACCTGAGTAGCCGCCAGCCTGGAGGGTTGGCCCGCTGACCTTTCCCCTTGGTGTTGCAATAGTAAAAGAGGGGGGGATGAGAAGGGGTCACCAGCCAAAAAGCACAAAGGGTTAGCTTCGCTGAGAAGCTAACCCTTTGTTTTAGATGGTGCCGATAAGGGGAATCGAACTCCTGACCTTCGCATTACGAATGCGCTGCTCTACCAACTGAGCTATACCGGCTTGTTGCCAGTCAGATTCATGAAAAATGGCTGGCGTGTCAATCGAGCCAACTCGATTTTATGAGTTGGCTCATGGTGTTAGAGCCCGATTTACAGGTCGGCAAACTCGGGGATATGGGCGCGGCCGCGACTCTCGAGGAAATCGAGCAGGGCCCGGGGGGAGCGCACCAGGATCCGCTCCAGCGGAAAGCCCGCTTCGGTCACCAGACGGTGGCAATGGTCAAAATCACCGAGGCTGAAAGCGACGTGGGAATCGGAGCCGAAAGTAAGGTAGGCCCCCAGATCTCGCGCCGCTTCAACGATGGCGCGGCAGTTGCCTTCGCTCCCCGGGCGCGAGTGAATGAAGGAGGAGTTGTTGATCTCCAGCGCCACCCGATAGTCCGCCGCCGCCTTGACCACCGCCTGAATGTCGATGGGAAATGCGGGGTTGCCCGGGTGGCTGATCATGTCGACCCGACCGCTCTTGATGGCGTTGATCATCGCCTGGGTATGGGTTGCCTGATCGCAGGGAGGGAATACCTGCTCATGAAAACCCGCCATGACCATGTCGAGGCGCGACTCATAGCGCTCGGGAAAATCGATCTCCCCGTCCAAGTTTTTGATGTTGGCTTCGATACCCCGCAGGATCCCCACCCCGTCCACCACTCTTGGCAAAATCGGCAAGTTGGCAAAATGCCAGACATGAGGGGCATCGGCCATCTCGGGGCCGTGATCCGTGGTGGCGAACAGCTTGATCCCCTTGGCTCTGGCGATGGGTAGATAGTCGTGGATGGTGCTGTAGGCATGGGTGCTGGCAATGGTGTGAGTGTGGGTATCGACCGGGTACTTCATCTTCTCTCCCCTCATATTTTGAAGGGGCAGCATAACAAAGTAGGGGGAATTGGGCCACGCCGGCACTTGCCACACTTTGTCACAAAATACCGAGGAACTGACATAGTCTGGGCAGCCCAGGCTGGCATACTGCCCCCGTCGATACATGCCTGAACTCGCATCGACAGTTTGCCATCAGGATGATGCAAACTCACTTTCCCCACCGTCGCTCCCCGCGGCGGTTTTTTTTGCCTGTTTGTTACCCTCTGCCACCGTCAACCGGGCAAAAAAATGCCCAACTAGCAAGAAGCAGGTTGGGCGAGACTTAATGTTTAATTGCAGTGGCATAGATATAGAGTCTCGCGCTGTAGAGTTAGTTCCGACCTTTTTGCGCTTTTTCACAAAAAACATTCCGCTAACACCCGTTCACAATATCTTGACACTTCGCGTTATGAAACGTACTTTTTAAACATTCGTTTAAGTGAGGTGTCCAGTGAGTAAAATCGATACCAAAAACCGTATTCTCGATGCCGCTGAAGTGCTGTTTGCCGAGCGGGGATTCGCCGATACCTCTTTGCGTCTGATCACCAGTGAGGCCGACGTCAATCTGGCGTCGGTGAACTATCACTTCGGCTCCAAGAAGGAGCTGATCCAGGCGGTGCTCGACCGCTACATGAGCCTGTTCATGCCTGATCTCGATGCCCGCCTGCGGGTGCTGATGGAGCAGGAGCAGCTTACCCTGCTGCAACTGTTTGAAAGCTTTGTCGAGCCGCTGATGAAACTCTCGGCAGTGCGCGCCAACGGCCCGGCCATCTTCATGCAACTGCTGGGACGCGGCTATATCGACAGCCAGGGCCACCTGCGCCGCTTTATCACCGCCCACTATGGCCCCATTCTGCTGCGGATCACCCAGGCGATCTCCAAGGCCAATCCGGCCCTGTCGCCAGCAGATCTCTTCTGGCGCCTGCACTTCACCCTGGGCACCGTCGTATTCACCATGGCCTCCGCCGATGCGCTACGCGACATCGCCCTGGCCGACTTTGGCCAGCAGCTCGATGTGGAAGGGCTGGTGCGCAACGTTATTCCTTATCTGGCGTCCGGAGTCGGGGCGCCCGTGGAGTCGACCAGGCTCTCCCTGGCTGTGTAACAACCAACAACAAATCAACGGAAACAGTGAAATAGAAGGAACTTCGGTATGATCACATTGCTTGTCCTGCTGGTGCTGGCGATAGCCGTTGTGCTCGGCATGCCCTCCATCCGTAAAAAGGTGGTAACCCGTCCGGTGTTCGGCATCTTCAAAAAGATACTGCCGCCCTTGTCAGCTACCGAGCGGGAGGCCATGGAAGCCGGCTCCGTCTGGTGGGATGGCGAGTTGTTTCGCGGCAACCCCGACTGGAAAAAACTGCATGGCTACGGCAAGGCCGAGCTGACCGCAGAGGAGCAGGCCTTTATCGACAATCAGGTCGAAACCCTGCTCGCCATGGTTGATGACTTCAAGATCGTCAACGAAACCAAAGACCTGCCGGAACCGGTCTGGGACTATCTGAAGAAGGAAGGCTTCTTCTCCCTGATCATCCCGAAATCCTACGGCGGCCGCGAATTCTCGGCGATTGCCAACTCCACCATCGTCACCCGCATTGCCACCAAGAGCCTGAGCGTGGCGGTCACCGTCATGGTGCCGAACTCCCTTGGCCCGGGCGAGCTGCTGATGCACTACGGCACCCAAGCCCAGAAAGATTTCTGGCTGCCGGGGCTGGCCAATGGCAAAGAGGTGCCCTGCTTCGCCCTGACCGGGCCGGAAGCGGGCTCCGATGCCGGCGCCATCCCTGACAAGGGGATCGTCTGCAAGGGGATGCACAAGGGTGAAGAGGTGCTGGGTATTCGCCTCAACTGGAATAAGCGCTACATCACCCTGGCCCCCCGTGCAACCGTGCTGGGGCTGGCGTTCAAACTCTATGACCCGGAAAAACTGCTGGGTGACAAGGAAGAGCTGGGCATCACCTGCGCGCTCATCCCCACCAGCCACCCGGGCGTGCGCGTCGGCGATCGCCACTACCCCATGGGTCTGGCGTTCATGAACGGCCCGACCTTCGGCAAGGATGTGTTTATCCCGCTCGACTGGATCATCGGCGGCCCGGATTACGCCGGCCGCGGCTGGCGCATGCTGGTGGAGTGCCTCTCCGCCGGGCGCGGCATCTCGCTGCCTGCACTTGGTACCGCCTGTGGTCACATGGCGAGCCGCACTGTGGGCGCTTACTCCTACGTGCGCAAACAGTTCGGCATGTCCATCGGCAAGTTTGAAGGGGTGCAAGAAGCGCTGGCCCGTATCGGCGGCCTCACCTATCAGCTGGAAGGGGCCCGTCGCATGACCGCAGGTTCTCTGGACTTGGGTCAGGCACCGGCCATCGTCACCGCGATTTCCAAGTACCACATGACCGAAATGGCGCGCCAGATCATGGATGACTCCATGGATATCCATGCCGGTCGTGCCATCCAGCTGGGCCCGAAAAACTACACCGGCTACGCCTACATGGGCATTCCGGTCGCCATCACGGTGGAAGGGGCCAACATTCTGACCCGCAACCTGATGATCTTCGGGCAAGGTGCCACCCGCTGCCACCCGTACGTCTTTGCCGAGTTGGAAGCGGCGGCTGATACCGACGTGGAGCGCGGTCTCGAGAAGTTTGACGCCCTGCTGATGAAGCACATCGCCTTCGGCGCCGGCAACTTCTTCGGTTCCCTGTTCCAGGGGCTGACTCTGGGCCAGTTCAACAGCGCGCCGGTGGCCGGTGAAACCGCTCGCTACTACAAACAGCTCTCCCGCATGAGTAAAGGGCTGGCCCTGTGCGCCGACGTCTCCATGCTGATGCTGGGCGGCGATCTCAAGCGCAAGGAGATGATCTCCGCCCGTCTGGGTGACGTGCTGAGCCACCTCTATCTGGCCTCCGCCACCCTCAAGCACTACGAGGATCAGGGCCGCATGGTCTCCGATCTGCCGTTCGTGCAGTACGCGGTGGAGCGCAACCTCTACCTGATTGGCGAGGCGTTCGAGGGCTTCGTCCAGAACTTCCCGAACAAGGTGGTGGGTGCCGTACTCAAGCGGGTGGTGTTCCCGTTCGGCGTTGGTTACAAGATGCCTGCCGACGATCGCTGCCACGCCATCTGTCTGGCCATGATGAAGCCGGGCGAGTTCCGCGACCGTCTGACGGCGCTGTGCTATGTCGGCAAAGACGAGGCGGATCCGGTCGGCCTGATGGAGCGTGCCTTCCAGGCCATGGTCGCAGTACAGCCCTACGAGAAGAAACTGGTGCAGGCCCAGAAAGAGGGCAAGCTGCCCCGCAAACTGGCGCTGCCGGAACTGGTGGAAGCCGCTTTGGCCAAATCGGTGCTGAGCAAGGACGAAGCGGACAAGCTCCTGGCCGCCGATGCCCTGCGCTACGAAGCCATTCAGGTAGACAACTTCGCCCCGGGCGAGCTGGAGGGAATGGCGCAGGCCAGCCCCATCCATCACGCCGCCTGACAAGCGACAATCAAAAAGGCCCCTTTCGGGGCCTTTTTTTATGGCAATCGCCACGCACTGACCGTTCGCACATCCTGCGTACAGCCAAGCAGGCCGGAGTTTGCTATCTTGCGGCCATCATTTGCGTTTAGAGCAAGCACAACCCATGAGCATTATTTTGGGCATAGACCCGGGATCGCGGATCACCGGCTACGGGGTTATCCGGGTCGTCAGCGGCAAGGCCGAATATCTGGGGTCGGGCTGTATTCGCACCGACTGCGGTGAATTGCCCGAGCGCCTCAAGCAGGTCTATGACGGGGTATGCGAGATCATCACCCAGTTCAAGCCCACCGAATTTGCCATCGAACGGGTCTTTATGGCCCGCAACGCCGACTCGGCCCTGAAACTGGGGCAGGCCCGGGGCAGCGCCATCGTCGCCGCAGTCAACGCCTATCTGCCAGTGAGCGAGTACTCCGCCACCCAGATCAAACAGGCGGTGGTGGGTACCGGCGGCGCCAGCAAGGAGCAGGTGCAGCATATGGTGACCCATCTGCTGAAACTCTCCGCCACCCCGCAGGCGGATGCGGCGGATGCCCTCGGAGTGGCGCTCTGCCACCTGCACACCCGCCAGAGCCTGATCAAGATGGCAGGCCGTGCCAGCAGTTCGGTACGTGGCCGCTATCGCTGAACCTTGTTTACCCGCCCCGATCACCTCGGGATCGCCAAATAAAAAACCGCCCCGGATATCCGGGGCGGTTTTGTTTGGCCCGTCAGCAAGCCGGGACGTCGCTAAAGACGAAATCGCTCGGCTTGGCACTCTGCGTTTGGCTAGACGAACAGACTGCCAGAGCGTACCGGAATACTCTCCTCCTGAGCCTGCAATAAAGGCAGCAGTTCGTGGTAACCGGCATGCAGCTTGTCGCAGGCAGCTTGGCATACTTCTGGATCCGCATGCTCATCCAGAGTGCACCACAACAGCAAATGCCCTCGACCATCCACCGTCAGTCTGGCCGGTTGCAAGGTAGAGAGTGGGCTGTTGACCTGCAACAGCAGCAGCATGACACCGGAAAGCATTCTGGTGGGAAGCGGGGCGAGCGGCAGTGCCAGCACATATTGCCCATCGATCTTCTCGAACCATAGCTCTGGCGCATCCTCAAACCTGATCACCCGGCTCTCGCCCGCTGCGGGTAGAGCCAATCCCAGTGAACCCAACCAATCAATCAACATATTTACTCCTTCATCATCCAGGAGCGAGCCTGAGTCACTGTGGTAGAGGAGAGAGGCTTGCTCCACGGTTTATTGCGGGCCCCATAGTTATCAGCCAGCTCCCGCAGGGCCTCATTGACCTCGGCCGACGTGGCCGCGCCGACAAGTGCGTGCTCGGTTTTACGCAGGAGCGCCACATTGCTGTCCGGCTGACCGGGACGGAACAGGGAGGGGTAGATCACCTCATGAATGATGTTGTTCGCGACCGTTGCCACCTGACGGCGGCTGGCCTCTTCCTTGCCCAGATCCAGCGCGGCGAAACGCCCTGCCGGGCTCGGTGTATCGAGCAACCTGGCCAGTGCCGGGTTGTCTGCCTGATTGAGCTGCGCGACAAGCCACTGCTGCCGGGCCGGCGAGTCTGCGAGTGTGCCAAGCTGATCCAGAGCCTGCGCCAGCGAGCCAGAGAGATCGAGTCGCGCCGAGGGATCTTGATCCAGCACAGATGCAACCAGCATAGAGAGTTGCTCCTGAACTGCCTGACGAAAAAAGGCCGTTGTCTGGACATCCGGGGTGCGCTCTTCGGCCACCGCGGCAAAGTCCCGATCCGGGAGCGCCAGCAGCGCCGACTCCAGATCCTGGAACTGATAATCCTTGCGGCTTCTCTCCCGTCCTTCCAGATGCTGCCCGACCACATCGGCCAGCCTCTCCTGCAGATGCTGTTTGTCCGCATCGCTCATGGTGAAGTTGAGGGTGCCACTTAACGTGCCGCTGAAATCACCGCGCTCTGATTTAAGCGGTACAGTCACCACTTGATCGGTCAACCCGTCAAGCCCTCTGGTTTGCAACGCCGAGCGTGCGCCGACGGGAGCTCCAACTACCCAGTCTGCAATCGCCCCCTTGCGAGTACCGCGATCGGCCGGTTTACCGCCCTCTTCTTCAAACTTGAGGATCAGGTTCTCATGCTCGGCGATGGTGGCCCCCCGGGCCTCGGGATGGATAAGTTCAGGCACCGGGACGTTGAGCATGACGCCGCCATCTTGCAATGACAGCTTCTCCCCCTGCGCCAGGAAAGGTTGATGCTGCTCCTCCGGGCGACTGAACACCACCGGGAATGAGCCCGATATGTGCGCTGCGCGGGCAATCTCCATGTCTGGCGTCAGGCTGGCGTTAAACAGGATCATCTGGGGACGGCCATCGAACATGCCGGTCCCCGTGATGTTCAACTCCTTGATGGCCGGGATGTGGCGACCAAGCAGAGCCAGATCGCCGAAGGTCACACCGCCTCCCTGTTCGAGGCGCTGACGAATGGCTGCGACGTCGGGTCTGGTGGCCAGCTCGGGGTGGGCCTTCAATTGCGCAAGAACCGAACTGCGTGACTCCTGCTTGAGTATCCTTTCGAGCGGGACGGCATCCGACTGCAGACGCGGAAAGATGTTGCTCAGCAGTTGTACGAAGCTGCCAAGTTTACCCAGCTTGAGTTTTTCGAGCACGCTGGCGATCGCTTTGCCTGCTTCGCCACTCATGTGCTGGGCCAGGCTGATCTTTTTTACCGGCGAATCAAGCAGGCTGATGAAGTCCATCTCGTCCGAGAGCGCCTTGAACTCGCTCGCATTCATACCGGCAGCAAGCAGTGCTGCGGTAATGGCACCGGCCGAGGAGCCAGAGAGAGTGCGGATCCCCTCCAGCTTCCCCTGTGCCTCCAGCGCCTGAATGGCACCCGGATAGGCAGCACCTTTGGCACCGCCACCACTGAGCACCAGGCTGGTGATGGGCGGCCGTGCCAGAGTAACGGATGCCGAGCCATCCTGCTGGCGGGTGATGGTCACCTGACGTGGGCCGCAGCCCTCACAGATCACATCGCTCTTGGCAGAAGCCGCCAACGGGGCATGGCTCACACTCTCCAGCTGGGGGCCAGATACGCCCCCCAGGGTCGCGACAAGGCTGGGAGCACTCTCCTGCGGTCGGCTCGGTTGCGACTCAACAGCAGGCGTGTTTGTCGATTGTGAAAGGCGGGGGGCTTGCTGAATCTGCATGGCGCTTCTCCTGTTACGATGGAATTGTCCCCATTCTAGGGATGCAACCCGTGGTCGTTTGGCAACAGAAGCCGCGATTTTGTCAATGGGGGGATTTATTTTCTCTCGTGAACATCGGCGCGCTCCAGCGTCACCGCCATCGCCCGCGAGAGCGCGTCGAGCTGGCCATCGAGGCTGGCATCGATGATCCCCACCTCGGTTTCGAGGATGCAGCCCCCCTGATCGAGGCGGGCATCGGCAGAGATCTCGAGATAACCGATCTCGGGGAAATCCTTGTGCACCCGGGCAATCTGATCGCGCACCGCCTGCACCTGTTCAGGATTGACCCGCACCGTCACCTGCTTCTGGTTGCTCACCAGCGAGAGCGCCTCGCGCACCACCTTGAGGGTGAGCGCCACCTGATCGTAATCGTGCAGGATCTTGCGCACCGCCTGCAGCACCACCTCGCTCATCTGCTGCTCCACTGTGCGGTAGTATTGCTGGCACTGCAGCTGGGTCTGGTGCACCAGCACAGCCTGTTCACGACGAGCCTCCTCGATGCCTGCCTGCCAGCCGAGCAGCTTCTGCTCCTCATAGACGGCACGCGCCTCTTCGACGATATCGGCAGCCTGTGCCCGGGCGGCATCGACCAGCGCCTGAGCACTCAGATAGGCCTGATAGTCGTGATTGCGCAGGATCCGCTGACCGGGAGCCAGTTGCAGGTGTTCACTCTTTATTTCAACAAATGGCAGCATTGTGGCGTTACCTGTTTGGCAATTTTGAGACAGAGTGCGCGAGCGAGCGGCAGCTCGGCATCAGCCAGTGACCAGCCTGGGCGCTGGGGTGTTACAGGCAGACGCAGTGCGAGGCGACGGGCCCAGGCGGGATGAGCCGCCCCCGCCGCAGCCAGCCAGAATTCCAAGCCAGTCGCCTCCAGCGAGGCACTATCGAGCGTGGCGGGCAGCGGTTGCTGCCAGCCGGCAGGCCAGGGGCCGATCAAGAGATCGAGGCGAGCGAGCAGCGATCTGTGCCCCTCCTCCCCCAACACCGCGATGATTTGGCGCAGCACAGGCGCTTGCAGGCAGTGGCGGATCGCCTCGCCATGGAGCACGGCGCCAAGCTGGCGCAGCACAAGCGCCAGCGCCTCGGCCGGAAAGAGCGCCAGCCCGCCAAGCTGCGCGGGCAGTTCGTAGTCGATAGCCAGTGCCAGCTCGTCGAGCAGGGCCTGATTGCAGGCAGGCAGAGTGCGCCACTCGGGCACACTCGCCTGCAGCCAGCGCCACGAGGCGGGGAAGTGCTCCTCGTGCAGATAGCTGGCCGGACAAAAGCGCAGTTGATAAGGGGTAAGGCCGACCGCCATCAACGACTCCGACGCCGGTGCCACATGAATTGGGCCAGATTGGTGGTCACCACCAGCGCCAGCAGGAGTGCAATCAGTCCACCCAGCCGCCATCTGGAGCCTTCACTCACCTCGATGGAGAAGAGGGTGGTATTGCGCGGCATCAGGGGACTCTGGCGTACATCGGCCGAGGGTACCAGCACCACGCTGATCCGGTCGTAGGCAAGCCCCTCGATGCTGTTGTTGACCAGCTGCTTGATCTGCGGGATGTAGGTGTCGAGCTGGATATCCGCCGCATGTTTGATAAAGACCGAGGCCGAGGCGGGCGATGGCTTCTTGCTGATCCCCTCGTTCCCTTCGGGCAATACCACATGGACGCGGGCCACCAGTACGCCATCGATCTCCGATAGGGTGTGGGAGATCTCCTGCGCCTTGGCGTAGTTGAGGCGAGCCCGCTCCTCGGTTGGCGAGGAGATGAGGCCATCCTTGGGAAAGACATCCTGCAGGGTGGAGAAGCTCTCGCGCGGATACCCTTTGCGCTTGAGCAGTTCAACCGCCTGCGCCACATCGGACTCCTCGACCAGCAGCTTGATCTTGCCATCCTTGTCAGGCTGCTTGTCCGAGGAGATCCCCTCGGTGCGCAGCAGCGCCAGCATCTCGTTGCCCTCTTTCTGGTTCACCCCGGTATAAAGCTCCACCTTGCAGCCACTGAGCAGCAGGGAGGTGCACAGCACCCCCATCAGCATCGATCTCTTCACACTACCTCACTGGGTCTTCAACAGGGTTTCTACGTTCTGGCTCATCTTGCCCACGGTCTTGGCAATGAGCTCCTCCTGCATGGTGATCCGCATCAGCGACCACTGCATCTGCATCAAACTGTTGGGGTCATCGCCCGGCGTTGCCAGCTCGGCCTGCAGGCTCTGCTTGGCCTCGACAAACTGCTGCTTGATCTCGCCGATTTCGCCAAGCAATGTACCGCCGATCCCCTGAGCGCTGCCGCCCATCGCCTGCTCGAAGGTGGCGATCTGGGCACCGGGAACATCCGCCGCTTTCAGCTCATCCAGGCTGGTCACCACGGCCTGCGCGCTTTGTGCTATCTCCATCACTCCTCCAGATCCAGTTTGTGTGCGTGACGCACCAGATTGTTGACCATGCCGTTGTGCGGGATCAGGGTCATCAGTTCGCGTCGGGCCAGCTCGGCAAGATAGTCGTTACCGGGCAATGCCCCCTGCCCCCGCAGTTCAGCCATCACCTTGAGCAGCACCGTCTCCCGCCGCGACGAGAGCGGATCAAACTCCCGCATCAGGGCGCGCAACTCTGGCAGGTCGATGGCAGCCACCACCGGCAGCTGGCGCTCGCCAAAGCGTTCGATCAGCTTGCTCGCTACCGGCTTGAAGAGCTGGTCGGCTACCCCGGTCGCCTTGTCATCCTGCTGATAGACCTGCCAGAGCAGCTCGCGCCGGGTGGCGGCAGAGTGTCCCTCCAGCAGCGCTTCCAGCGGCGTCCCCTCTTTCCAGCGTGTCAGCAGGGCGCTGCTCTCCTCTTTGGCCAGCAGCCGCTCAAAATGTTGCCGCTCTGCCGCTGCAGGCGGGGGCAACCCCGGCGGCGTCACCGCAAGCGGACGGACGCCCTGTTCGTTACCATCGACCTTCATGAGGCGATCTGCTCGCGCATGCCAGCGGCAAACTGCTGCAAGGAGGAGAGCTCGCTCTGCTCAAGCCGGGCCAACCGGCTCTGCAGTGCATCCAGCCGTGTCAGCCGCCATTCGCACAGGGCGAGCCAGGGTTCCAGTTCGGGGGTATCGCACCCTTTGCCCAGCGCCAGAGCCCCCTCGTAATCTCCCCGGTTCATCAGGGAGGAGAGGCGGATCAGGGTGACACACTCGCTCATCTGCGGATCGCTTGCGAGCCAGTCGGCGATGGCGGCGGCCTGCGAGTGACAATGATGACCGGTGCCGGCCAGTGCCAGTTCGGCCAGCTGCCGTTTCAGTTGGCGATCCATCGTCACACCTTCTGCAAGATGCCCTGCATCAGATCTTTCATGCTGCGGGTCACGGTAGAGTTGATGTTGTAGATCACTGACCACTTGTTGATCTTGTGTTGCAGCTCGGCCAGCCTGGCGGGGTCATCGGGATTATCTTTCAGTGCGTCAATCGCAGCTTTTACGTCAGTGTTGGCATCGTTAGCCTGCTTCTTCAGCGCCTCGGCGACGTTATCCAGGGTATTCCCCGGGTTAAAAATGGGTTCTGCCATCTCTTATGCTCCTTTGATCTGCTCAAGTATCTGCATGCCCGCCTCGATGGCGTCCGCTTCCTGTTGCCACTGCCGGTACTGCTGCGGAGATCCCCCGCGCATCAGCTGGCGCTTGACCTCACCCAACGCCTGCACCAGCTGCTCCTGCAGCGCGCGGGCGAAGGCGGGATCAGCGCCGGACAGTCGCGTTTCCAAACTGGTCATCATGGCTTTCGCCCCCTTTCAATCTGACGATGTATTGCTGCTTGCCCTTGCTCACCACCACGGCATCGCGCTGGATAGAGAGGATGCGGACCCCGTTGGCTGTCGCCCCTCCGACCGGATAGCGGCGGTTATCCGCCAGGGTGACGTAAGGCACCCGGCCGAGGGAGACACTGCGCACCTCGAACTCCAGCTCATCCTGACGGGGCGTTCGGCTCTGGTTGATCAGCTCCAGCATGGGGTGAGAGCCGAACTCGCGGCGAAACTGCAGCTGCAATTGCTGAAATTGCGCCAGCCTCGCCTCATCCAGCTGACCTGACAGCTCGATCCGGTCGCGCGATTCACTCACCCGCAGCAAACCGGCCAGTCCCTGCTCCTGCAACATGGCATCGAGTCGCTTGCGATGGGCTCCGGCCACCTGCACCCGGTTTTCGATGCCAAGTAGCCCCGGCACCTCCTGCTTGAGCAGGGATTCAATGCTGTTCCAGCGGGCGTCCTGTGCACTGATGGCACCGCTCAAGCGCAGCCAGCCGGGCTCCTTGCCATTGCGGATCTGCAACTGTTCGTAACCGAGCTTTTGCAGAATGAAACCGGCGCCCTGACGCAGATCTTCCATGGTGCGCAGATCGAGACGATAGTTGAGCCCCTTGCCATCGAGATACTGCTGCAGGGCGAGGCGGTTGCCGTTCTCATCCACATATCCCGAGAGCAGCCAGAGTTCGGGGTCGCTGCTGTTGAGCACCACTTGTCGATAAGCGGGGGCAGCCAGAAAGCGCTTGAGCTCCTGCTCATTGCGAGCGGTATCGCTCTCGCTGCTCCCCTGCCACCAGCCGTGACCAAGCATCACGACCACCGCCATGACCAGCGACAGGCAGAGGCCAACCAGCCACCACTCGGCACTGCCGGCACGCCGCCGTGGTCGTGTCGGTACCGCCATGGCTGGCAACGCCTCCAGCTGTTCGGGCAGCGACCGGCTGCTGTCGCAAAAGCTCCAGAGCAGGGGGCCAGCCTCCAGACGGGTACCGGCCATCAGCTGGGCGCCGGTCTCCAGTGCCACACTATCCTGAGTCGGCGTGATGCCCTCTGCCCACCCCTGCAGGTTGATCCCTTCGGCCGACACCAGCAGCACCAGATGCTCGGGGGCCATCCCCTCATCCACCAGCACCAGATCGGCCAGCAGCGGATCAGAGCCGATGACCAGACGCCCTTCCGGCAGGGCTACCTCTACCCCTCGGTTAAGCCCGCGATATACGCGGCACTTCCAGCTCATCGGCCAGCTCCGGCCGGGGTCGCCTGCATGCACCAGCTGGCCGCCGGGGTGCATTTTTGATCCTTCGCCATCTCGACCAGACGCCAGCCCAGCTCATTGCCCATCCGGCACTGGGTAAGGGCGGAGCTCTTGCCACCCTGATGCAGCAGTTTCTGCACGTCCCTGGCCGCTGCCAGCGGCTGGCACTGGGCGCCGCCCAGCACCTTGCCAAGGGAGAGACTCTGGTTGGAAATCTCGTCGACACCCAGCACTCCGGCGCGCAGATCCTGGCCATTGCCCAGCGCCAGATAGTGGGCGATACCGTCATCGATCAGACGAGGCTCAATGATAAAGAGCCGCACGGAACGACGGGTCTGGGTCTCCTTGCTGCGAAACAGCGCCCCCAGATAGGGGATGTCGCCGAGGAAAGGCACCTTGCTCAGGTTTTCACTCATCTCGTCGCGGTAGATACCACCGATCAGCAGGCTCTGGCCGTGGCCGACCCGGGCGATGGTATCCACCACGGTACGGCTGATGGTCGGGATGCCGTCGATGCCGGAGCTGTTTGGCTTCTGATTGCCATCCTCGATATGGAGGCTCAGGCTGATCTCGGGCTTGTCGCCCATCTGGATCACCCGTGGCGTCATCCGCAACATGGTGCCGTAGGTAATGTCCTTCAGTTCTGCCACTCGCTCCCCACTGATCTTGACGTAGTAGGTTTCGCTGTGGTCGATCACCGCCTGGGTATTCTCCTGAGTCAGCAGGGTCGGGCGGGAGACCACCTGGGCATTGCCCTCGTTCTCCAGCAGATTGACCCGGGCCAGCAGATAGTCGAGCCCTTTGGAATCCACCAGACTGCCGAGGGCGGCGCCCCCTTCAATGCCCTTGCGATCGCCGGTGGTCTTGATGATCACCTGCTGGTTAGAGCCGGTGCGGATCCCCACTCGCCAGTCCACCCCCAGCTGGGAGAGATCCTCGGCATTGATGTCGATGATGGAGAGGGCCACTTCGATGCGGGCCGCCGGTTTGTCGAGCGCCGCAATCAGCTTGCCGTACATCGCCATCCGCTCCGGCGCATCGCGCACAATCACGGCGTTGAGAGAAGGGTCGGCCTGCACGATGGCCTGACCGGAGGCAACTTGCCCCCCTTTGCTCCCCTCGCCATTCACCATCTGCACACCCGCATCGGAGAGCAGTCGGGAGAGGATGGTCGCCACGCCGGGGGCATCCACGCTGGTGTCGCGATACTGGATGGAGCGATCGGTGGCGGAGGCATATTTGAGCGGGAAAATCTCGATGGCGAGTGGCCCGGTCTTCTCGCTGCGCAGTTGGGACTGCTGCTCCAGTGCCACCGCGGTCTGCTCGATGAGCTCGAGATAGCGCGGCGGGCCCGAGACATAGACCAGCCGGTTATCGGCATCGGGGCGCCAGCCAAAGCGGGGTTCCCAGATACCGGCCCGCTGCAGCGCCTGTTTCAGCTCGGCGGCACCGGTCTGTTCCAGATTGATGAGGCGAGACTGTACTTCACTGTTCTTGAAGACGTAGAGCACGTTGCCGTCGTAGTACCAAACCAGGTTGTAGAGAGAGGCAAGCTGCTGCAGGAAGGCGAGCGGTTCATCGTGCTCGAACTGGCCGTTGACCTGATCATTGACCTTGTCGCTGACTACCACGGAGACCTCGTAGTTGGCCCCGAAGTTGACCAGCACATCCCGCAGGCTCTCCCCCTCCGCCACATAGCTGTAGGGCATGGGCACCCAGTCGAGCTCCTGCGCCATCAGCGGACGCTGCCAGGCCATACAGACCAGCACCAGCCAGCAGAGCGGGCGGATCACTCTTTGCACGCTCAAGGGTGCCATATCATCTGTCTCCATTGAGGGGCCAGCGCGGCCTCGGTCAGCTGGGGCTCCAGCCGCTCCAGCAGGGTGATGTGCTGGCTAATCCTGAGCTCCAGTTGTGCTTCGTCGAGCCACTCCAGCGCCAACCGGGCTTCCAGCTGCAGGTTGCCCAGCTCATCCAGCACCAGGGCATGCGGGGTGTGACGCCCCCAGGCCACCACCTGTTGCAACAGGCGCTTGAGCAGGGCCGGATCATGGCTCTCCCCCTCGCCGTGACGGGTCGAGGTGAGAGGGGTGCTGAGCAGCAATTCGCTCGCTCCGGGGGTCAAAAAGAGGGGATAACCATCGAGTCGCAGATGGTACCTACCCTGTGCGTCGGCAACAAAAGGCCCTTGGCCAAGTGTTGCGGCCAATCGATTCAGTAGCGTTTGCATAGTTCCTCGGGCTATCTAGGGCGCAGGAGGCTGCCAGTAGAAGTGATCCTGAGCGAGGGCGATGCCCCGGCCCGTCAGCCACTCATGCAGTGTGTCGCCAGCAGCGGCATCGTGGGGCAGCGCCTGCAGGGCTTGCCAGCAGGTACCAAGCTCAAGCGGCACCGGCAGCAGCCGTTCAAAGGAGACCATCTGCCCCTGCTCTGCGTACCAGGCCGGCCAGGCCTGTTGCAACCGCGCTTCACACTGCACCTGCAACTGCGCCAGCTCCTGCTCGCGTTCGCTCACGCTGGCGAGCTGTTCGGCAATCCGGCGCTCGAGGCCGGATGGCACATCGACCACGGTTTGCCAGAAGATGGACTGGGCATGGAGCTGACGGCGCATCAACTGCAGCTGATCCAACTCGTTGAGGCAGGCGCCATAAAGCGGCTCCAGACGCTGTACCCACCAGCGGTGGAGGGGATAAAGCACCCAGTGCCACAGCCGCTGCGGATCGGCCAGATTTATGCTATCCCCCAGCTGTTGCAACCAGTCATCACGCTCACTGCCCGCGAGGCGCAGCAGCTGTTGCAGCTCCTCACGGGAGACGGCCAGCGCAATATCGAGACGGCGCTGAAACCAGATAGACCCGAGAAGGCGCTCCAGACGGGTCCTTGGCAGCAGACGCTGCAGCAACGCCATCTGCTGGGAGCTGATCACGCCGGCGTCCTGATAACGGAGCACGGACTGTCGTCCCACCAGCTGGGCCAGATTCAGGCTCTCTGGCTGGACAACGGCAACCCGGCGACCTGCGAAGAGGCCCTGATTGGGTGATGTGTGATCTTGCTGACTCATGCTATGCCTTGCTCATCTTGCTGCGGGCAATTTATGGAATAATGTTTCGGTATGCTGGCTATTCTACCCATGGCTCTGCCCTGCGACTTATAAAAAACGTCAGATTATTTTAGTCCGGCGTTAATCTTTGCCATGACGGGCACGGCTCGGGGTACAACCAAAACGGCGCCGATAACTCTGGGTGAAATAGGACTGGCTGGAGAATCCCGCCTCCATCGCAATATCGACGATACTCATCTCGCTATTGAGTAATAACTGATGAGCGTAGAGGATCCGCTGTTCGCTGATCCAGGCTCGGGGCGATACGCCATATATTGCGCCAAACAACTCCTTGAATGTGGTCAGCCCCATGCCGAACTCTTTGGCAAATTCGCTGAGCTTCCACTCCATCAGATAATGTTTTTCCATGAACTGCTGCAACCGCTCGACCTGGCGATTGCTCAGCTGGCGCAAAATGGACATCAATTGCGGTCCCTGTTCGCCAAAAGCGAGCAGAAAAAGCAGCTCTTCGGTTCGCAACCGGGCCAATTCGGGAGGATGTTCATGCTCCATCAACCCCTGCAAGCCCTGAATGGACTGGTTGATCAGAGGGGATGCATGAAAGGGCAGCAGGCTGGGAGCAATCCCCTCAACCCGGCTGACCTCGCTCAGCAGTGAACCGAAACGCTGCAGAAAACCCTGCAAAAAGGTGTTGGAAAGGGGGATCCAGAGCAGGTGGCAAGGCTCGTCACCTGTCGTAACCGCATAACTGCCACGGCGCACGAATATCAACTCGTTGGGAGATAACTCATAGGTATCGGTGCAGTCCTGCCAGCTCATCGCGCCATCCAGGAGAACATATATGCCCTCCTGGTGGTGTTCAATGACGCTGAAAGCAGACATGCACCACTGGAGCAGGGCCATATCGCCCTTCTCTGTGGTTGTAATGCCCTTCATTTTTGTTTTCCTGAATCTGCGTGTATTGCAAGTAGCACCTCGGCAGAAAAAGGCTCCGTCCGGGTGGTTTATTATTGGTGTTTATTTTTCTTAGTTATGAATGTCATCATTAAGCGATGATCATTAATTTAATCAACACTTAAATGAGAGAGAAATCCTACAACAATCACCAGCATAAAAACCAGCCAAAAATTAGAGTCATGACACTACTGATACAATTGATAACGCATTTATCAGGCCTTTTCCTTACGTCATTAAATAGTTTGTTACAGAAAGAAACGCTGCAACCCAGTTGATAAATTAATAACCAGTTGATTTCCAGCTTGTTTATTAGATACGCCTTATTATTGACACAATGGATAACAAGGGCGTGGCTGCAATGAAATTACCAATGGGCGACTATTTAAAACCTTAAAAACTTTTTGCTGACCCGTTGCCTGAATCGCTCCATTGCCAATAAACCGCAAACGGGTACGCACATAGAGTTCACCCTCTCCCCACTGCAGAGGCGTCAGCCGCATATCAAAAACCAGAGGTAACATGGTCAGCTCATAACGGGTTGAGGCCACCTGCAGTAGCCGTCCTTCCATCACGCTCAGAACTGTCACCTCCACGGTGGCAGGGCGGGGTAAATCGGCATTGAGGTGCACTTCCCCTGTCAGGCTCTGCGACACAGGAGGGACAACCGTGGTACTGACGCAACCACCGAGAGTCAGCAGCGCGAGCAAGAGCAGCGTTCTCATAACAACCGGATCCTTCTCTCGGTCAACGGCTTGTGCTCGCCCTGCTGCAGGCGATCCAGCATCTGCTCCTGCGCTCTGCTCAGCGCAAGAGTGCGGCGCAATGCCGCCGCCAGCGGCACAGGTTCAACCAACGCATCACGACCGCTCACGGCCCTACCGGCAAAGCAACCCGTCGCAGAGCGTTCTGCCGCAGATGCCAGCTGGCTGGCGCTCGATTCCTGGATCTTCATGGTCACACCCGTACTCCCATCACCTCGTCACTCTTGCTGACCGGGCCAGGTCGTGGCTGCAACAGCTCCTGCCAGAATTCGGCATGCTCCAGCATGCTGGCCAGACTCTCTTCAAGCTGGGTCAGGGTCAGCCGCGAGGCCGACATCTGGCGGTAGAGCTGTACCGTCAGGCTCTCTTCATCGAAACCAAAGTGGAGATTGAACTGATACCAGTTGCGGTTGAAGCTGGCCAGCTGGCGAAAGATCCCCTCACCCACCTGATGCAATTCGGCCACATCGACCTGCATCACCAGGTGATCCCGTTCGGGCACCAGAATGAGGGAGAGCTGCAAGTGCTCGTCAAAACAGAGTGCTGCCACCCCCTCCCGGTTCAGGGTCAGGGAGGGCAAACCATATTTGGTGGCAAACTCGGCGAGCAGCCGATTGATGATGACAGTGGCGTCCATGATTTCCTCCAGCAGAGAGGAGAGGATGGTAGCTCGCCATCCCGATGGCGGCTGTCACTCAGAGGCGGCTCTTTTAAGAAAAGTGGTCGGCACACGAAAAAGGCGCCCGTCGGGCGCCTTGCTGCCTGCTCGCGTCAAGCAACCCCGAAGGCTGCCTTGAGCGTCTGGTTGAGGGTCTGGGAGTACTGCTGCATCAGCTGCAGCACATCCTTCATGAAGTTGGCGTTGAAGGCCATATTGTCTTCAATCTTCTGCTTCTCGGTCTGGCTGATGGTCGCCTTGACTTCATCTTCCTTGGCCGTCGCCTGGCTCTCGCCCTGGGCAACCTGCACCGCCGAGTTGCTCATCTGCCCGATGGACTGGATCACGGTACTGGCAATCTGTTGCCGGCTGTTATTGGCATCAAACGACTTGTTCAGCGTCTTGAGAGTTGCCTTGTCGTTTTTGATCCTTGCCGTCAGTTCGTGTCCCGCGTCCCCCATCTCGAGGCCAGCAGACTTCTTGATATCCCCTATCTGCTTCAGCTCCTGCTGGCGCCCGGCAATATTGGCATTGAGTGCCTTGTCCTGCTTGATCGCCTTGGCAGACTTGCTCAGAGAGAATCCTCCGGTAATGGCCGAAAAACCGGCCATTACACCGGATACCACCGCCATGACGATCATCAGCTTGGCGCCGCTGCGCATCTCGGCGACCTGCGCTTTCTGGCTGTCGATCACCTGCTGGTTCTCCATGTCGCGCTGGGTCACTCCCATCTGGCGCGCCAGACGAGCGAGCTGGAAGAGCTGCGACATCAGATCGAGAGTATCGTTGAGCACCGCACGGGCCTGTTCCAGCTTGGCACCGTCCAGCCGCTGGGTCGGGGCCGGCAACTCGGGGCCGCCCTGACGCTTGACCTCACTGCCGGAGGTGATGCTACCGGCAGCATGGGTCGTTTCACGATTGCCTGCCGCAAGGGGCTGCTCGACCCCTTCGCTGAACAGGGCATTGGCACGGATCGGATTGAAGGTGCTGTCGTTAATGTTCATAGGTCCATCTCCTTATATGGCGGCCGGTCTGCGGGCAAGATTGCTCATCATCTCGCCCCTTGCGCTGATCATCTGGAAGATCATCTCCATGGTCTCCTGGAATGCCTCCAGGATTTGGGATAAGGCCTCCTTGAGCTTGTCGATCACGGCCTGCAGCTGGGTCATCTCGCTCTTGCTCTGTTGCAAATCGGCCTGGGCATAAAGCGCGGCAGACTCTTTGGATGACTGAACCGATTTGGTCACCCCACCGCTCACATCGAGCAACACGTCGGTGCCCTGGGTGCCCATCTTCATCACCTTGGCCGTATTGCCTGTCAGTTTCATCGCCTCGACCGACCCCTTGGCCGCAAATCGACCAGCCAGATCACCCACTTTGGTCACCAGCTTGGCGCTCATCTCCGCAGCCGTCCCGCCAATCTTCGCCCCCACTTTGGTAATGAGGCTACCGATGGAGGAGCCGAAGCTAGCCACCATGGAGATGACGGCAAGGGCAATCTCTACCCCCATCAGAGCGGGCCCCAAATGCTTCATCACCTCTTTGGATATAAGCCCCGCCTCGGCGGCATGCTGCACTGCCATATTGACCATGCCGACCACGCCGGCGGCGATCATCAGGGCGCCAGCGGCGGCACCCACCCCGGTCGCTACCATGATGGCACCGATAACGACGGAGGCGATGGCGCTGAGCCAGCCGAAAATCTTGCCGAAGATGCCCGCTTTCTTGGCCTCCTTGGCACTCTCCTCAGCCTCTTTGATCTTCTCCTGGTTCTCGCCAATCTTCTTCTCGTTCAATTCACGAGCGCGCTTGATATCGTCGAGCTTCAGCTTGGTCTGGGTCCGCTCCAGATCGCTGGTGAGCTTGCCCAGCTCAATCTCGAAGGCTGCCGGCGAGGTAAAGGCAGCCGTCACCAGAGCGCCAACACGGGGCAGCAGCTTGCCGCTGTTCTCCACGGTCTCGCGAACCAGCCGGCTGATCTCTGCCATCACTTTCTGGCCGGGACGATCATTGCTGGCCGCCAGCGGCGGGGTCAGAGCGACACCGGCGGTGCGGACTGCGCCGCCCGCCTGTGTAACAGCGGCATCGAGCCGGGTTTCACTGCGCGGCTCGGCAGCTGGCTGCAAGCCCGCCACATTGCCGATATTTCCCTGCGGGGAAATGCTTCTTTCATTGCTGATCGGGTTCATCTTGCTGATCCCTTCTGATTGCGATGGCTTCCAACATGACCTTGGCGCTTGCCGCCAGATCAGCCAGCTGCGGGTCACCGCCCGCCAGCAGGTGGGCCGAGTGGAAGCCACTCTCGGCCCCTGTCAAATCCCCCTGTTGCAACCGGCATTCGGCTGCATGAAACGGGAAACGGGGATCTTTCAAATCGAGCATGGCGCCGAAGCTGTAGCTCTGAACTGCCGTTTCGTACTCACCCATCGCCTGACGGCAGGCACCGAGCCCGAGGAAATAACGCGGCTCGTAGTGATCCAGCATGCAGAGGGCCTGAAAAATCTTGTGGGCATCTTGCCACTTGCCGGCCTGGTACTGCCCGTATGCCAGCGCATAGAGCTGCTCCAGGGTATCGCCGGAGATATCCTTCAACATGGCGATGGTGCCGCCATCGGCGAGGAAGGACTCCAGTTCGGCTTCATACTCCGGGGCCAGGGTGGTATCGGTCTGCATGTGATCTCCTTAAATGGCGGCAAGAATGTCGCGCATGATGCTGTCGTATTTCTGGATAAAACGGTTGAGGGCTTCGATGGCCGAGTTATAGCGGGAGCTGACATCGTTGAGCCGGGTGGTCTTCTCGCTCACCTGATCGTTGAGCGGACGTGAGCGGTCACTCACGCTGGTGGCGAAGTTGCCCAGCTTGTTGTTGTCCTTGTCGTACTTGTACTCGTTCTCGACCCCTGTCATCGACCCACTCTGCTTCTTGTCACTCTCGAGAAACGTTTTGACCGACACATGGCCCGAGGCATCCTTGGGCATCTGATCCAGCAGCTTGAACTCGGGACCGGCACGAAACTTATCTTCGTTTTCATAGCCATAAAGCTTGTAATCCATCAGATTGAAATCTGTCTTGAAGGTCTGGCTGGATGAGGAAGATAGCGCCTTGTTGATCTCTGACTGGATAACCCCGTAGATCTTCAGCTCAGCGGTGAGCGCCTTGAGCTCTTCGTTGATACCGGTACGCTTGTTGTTCTGGGTAAACATCACCCAGGTGAAGGCGTCGATGACCTCCTGATCGATACGATCATCGGTATAGCGACTGATCTGCGCCACGACATCGGGGAGCGCCACCGGTAGCACCAGCGTGTCGACTTGCTTGCTGACCTCGTCAAGCACGTCATCGTTGCTCAGGTAACGGGCAACCAGCCTTTCCAGTTGTGCCAGGGTCAGCCCGGTCGAGTCCTCCTTGCTGATGGAGACGTTGTTTTTCAGCTTGTCGACCAGTGCCCGCTGTTTTGCATTGAGGGTGCCTGGCTCGCTGTTTAGCCACTGCTCAATCTGGATATGATTTTTGTTGCGGGTGTAATCAGAGATAATGCTCATCACGTCTCCTTAAATCATCAGTCCACGCATCATGGTGGGACGCCGGCTCTTGCGGCTCTCCCCCTGCTGTTCCGGCAGCATCGCCTGCCTGCGGCGAAACTCTGCCAGCAACTCCTGTTCGGCCACGGCGACCTGTTCGCCGGGTGCATTGAACAGCAGCTGGCAAGTCTGCTCCGAGAGAGCAAGGCCGGCCAGCATCTCTTGCAGCAGGGCATTGCGCTGCTCGCTGTCGGCGATGGCCTGTTCGGCTCGTTCGATGGCATCGCTATGGTGGGCAAAACGGGGTTGTTTCATCATGGCTCCTATTCTATGAGGCCCTTTTGGGCATGCCTGTCACGCAAGGCCGTCCTTTTGTCGTTTTCGCATCTCGCGCAGGGAGCAGACCTGCTCGGCCGCAAGAGCAAACCAGCCTGGTTCGGCTTCGCTGGCGCCGGTCCAGTGGCGATAGAAGCGCCCCAGCCGCTCAGCGCTAAGGGTGCTGCCACGAAACACATCGACGTTGCCATAGAGCTCGTAACCCGCGCCCAGCACCGCCAACGTCGCCTCCGCCAGCAGATAGAAGGCGGCAAAGGGGTTGGCAAGACCATCCCGCTCGCCCTCACGGCGTACCAGCAGGATCCAGACCCGGCGCGTGTCGCTATCGACCCGCCAGGCGAGAGAGATGTGGCGATAATGCAGGGCATGGCCGAGCTGGATCGGGGTCGCCCCCAGATGGTGAGGAGTCACTGTCACGCCGCGGGCCTGCAGCCAGGGGGTGAGCGGATCGCCGTTCACAGGCAGACCCTGCCAAGCGGCTGGATATTGATCTGCTGGGTCAGCTCCTGATAGGAGAGCACCGGCAGGGCGTGGTAATCCCCCTCGATGAGCTTGCGCACATAGCGGCGGATATCCATGGAGACGATGAGCACCGGCTTGTTCTGCATTCGGGCCAGATCCCCCACGGTGTGACGCACCTGATCAAGGAAGCCCTGGGTCACGGCGGGATCGAGGGCAAGATAGCTGCCGGCGCTGGTCTGGCGGATGCCGCCACGGATCTGCTCCTCCACCTGCTGATCGAGCAGATAAGCGGGCAGGATGTTGTTGCCGTTGGCGTACTTGTAGCAGATGTAGCGCTTGAGGCTGCTGCGGATGTACTCGGTGAGCTGCACCACATCCTTCTCCTTCTGGCCCCACTCCACCATGGCCTCGAGAATGGCGCGCATGTTGCGGATCGAGATATCCTCCCCCACCAGCCGCTGCAGGATCTCGGTCATCCGTTGCAGCGGAATGATGCGCTGCGCCTCCTTCACCAGCTCGCCATAGCTCCCCTCCATCTGCTCCAGCAGATAGCGGGTCTCCTGAATACCGATGAAGTCCTCGGCGTATTCGCGCAGCACATGGGAGAGGTGCCAGGTCATCACCTGATCCGGGGTGAGGGCGGCAAGGCGCGAGGTGTCGAGCCGAGCCTGATGTTCGCTGGCCACCCAGAGCGTGGGCTGCCCCGGCAACAGCGGCGTCCCCTCCTCGTAGGCAAGTCCCAGCAGATCGAGCTGGGAGGCGCTCTCCTGCACCAGCAGATGACCCGGCCGCAGCTGACCGCGGGCCACCGGCACCTCCTGCAGCTGGATCAGGTATTCGCCAGGCCCCATCCCCTCGTTGAAACGCAGGTGAATGCCCGGGAAAGGTACCCCGAGATCGAGATAGAGGGCACGGCGCACCCGCACCAGCTCGTCGTTGAGGGCGATGGCCTCCAGCTCGGCCTGCAGGGCGGCATCCACATCGATCAGGAGGGGCACCGTCATGGCAAACTCCTCCTTTTCACCCAGCTTGCCGCGTGGTTTGCTGCCCGCCTTCGGCTTGCTGCGGGCAGCGGGGGCACCAGCCCCCTGCGCCAGCATGGTGGGCAGATCCTGGCTCTGCTGACTCTGCGCCTTGCGCTGGCGCAGTCCGATAAAGTAGCCCCCCGCCGTGACGATGGCAGCCAGGGTAAAGAAGGTGACCATCGGGAAGCCCGGGATCAACCCGAACAGCACCAGCAACAGGCCGCCGATCAGCATCGCCTTGGGCTGGGCCACCACCTGAGCGCCGATATCGGAACCGAGATCGGAGGACTCTTCGGACGACACCCGGGTCACGATAATGCCCGCGGTGATGGCGATCAGCAGGGCCGGGACCTGGGAGACCATGCCATCCCCCACCGTCAGGATGGAATAGAGCTGCAGCGCATCGGCCGCCGACAATCCCTTCTGGGTGACTCCTATGGTGACCCCGCCGAGGATGTTGACGAAGATGATGATGAGACCCGCGATGGCGTCCCCCTTCACGAACTTCATGGCGCCATCCATGGAGCCGAACATCTGGCTCTCCTTCTCGATGACGCTGCGCCGCTCGCGCGCCTCGTTAACATCGATCACCCCGGCGCGCATGTCGCCATCGATGCTCATCTGCTTGCCGGGCATGGCATCGAGAGAGAAGCGGGCACTTACCTCTGCCACCCGCTCCGAGCCCTTGGTGATCACCAGAAACTGGACGATGGTGATGATGAGGAAGATGACGATCCCCACCACCAGATTGCCCCCCACCACGAAGTTGCCGAAGGTGTAGACAATCTGGCCGGCATCAGCCTGCAGCAGGATCATCCGGGTGGTGCTCACCGAGAGGGCGAGCCGGAACAGGGTGGTGATGAGCAGCACCGCCGGGAAGGCGGAGAACTGCAGCGGCGAGTTGATATAGACCGCCATCATCAGCAGCACCACCGAGATGGTCATGTTGATGGCGATCAGAATATCGAGGGCCACCGGCGGCAGCGGCAAGACCATCATGAAGACGATGGCCAGCAGCAGCACCGCCAGCATGATGTCCTTGCGCTCGCCAATCCGGCGCAGCAGCTCAAGGGAGCGTTGGTTCATTCTGCTCTTCCAGTTCGAGATATTGTTGATAGGCGAAACGGGCTTCATCCAGCCTGCCTGCCAGCTGGCAGGCGCGGCTGCGGCAGAGCCAGAGCGGGCCGTCAGCCTCCCCCTGTGCCATCAGCAGATCGGCATGACCGAGCGCCTCCTCGCCAAAACCCTGCCTGAGCAGGGCCACCAGCAGAGTGCGGCGGGCCGCCTGATTGGCGGGGTGCAGTTGCAGCAGCGCCACCAGCAGGGTGCTGGCACGATCGGGGTGGCCATACTGCAGGTGCAGCCAGCCGGTGAGCAGCAGCGCATCCTGCTGCTGTGACGAGAGGATCATGGTCATACCTTGTGCAGCAGATGGAGGGTCATCTGCATCAGTTGTTCATCCCCGTGCAGCTGCTCAAGCAGCGCACTGGCCGCCTGCAACTCGGGGGTGGCGCCTTCGGCCAGCACGGCCCGCAGCCCCGCCATCGCCTGCGCAAAATCGCGCGGGCGCAGCAGATCGTGAAAGCCGCGATCCGGGGTGGCGAACTCATACAGGGTGCGCTCCGCCAGATTGGCGGGATAGAGCCTGCTGATGTGGGGTTCGATGGACTGGCCATCCGGCAGCAGGGCGTAGCGCCCCGGCAGGCTCTGCTCCTGCTCGTCGAGGCGGATGGCACTGAGCTGCTCAATCCCGATATGGGCCGCGGTGATCCGGCTCATGGCGCCACCACGTCCTGTTGCAGTCGGGTCAGGGTGCGTAGCGCCTGATGGAGCAGCGGCAGGGTCACGGCCCGCTCATCGAGGGTCACGAAGAGGATCAGCCGATCCTCCCCGAGCCAACCGCAGCGCACCGGCAGGGCGGGCGCCTGGGCGGCTGCGGTGAAACTCATGGCGCGGCGAATGGCCTCGCCGCTCTGGTGCCACGGCAGCGAGCGGGCCAACCAGAGAGTCAGTTGCCCCTGATGGCGCTCCAGTTGCAAGGTTCCGCTCTGCTCCAGCTCAAGCTGGATCAGGTAGTGGGGGTTATCCCCGATGGTGATGCCCAGATCCTGGCAAAACTGCACCAGCTGGGGTTCGATCCAGTTCATGACGACTCTCCGGACAACTCATCCTCTTCCCGCTCGATGGCGTTATCGAGCGCCCCCTGACAGCACTGCAGCAGGTTCTGGCGCTGATCCTCCTCACTGAACAGCTCCACCGGCAGCAGGCGGATCAACCGCTTGAGCTCCTGATAGAGCTGCACCTGCTGATGTGTTTGCGTCAGCTCCAGAGCGACGCCGATCTGCTCCACGTCGTGCACCGAAGACCAGCGCTTCTCCACCAGCGCAATGAGATCGCCCATCAGATCAGAAGGCCCGTATGCCATGGGCCGCCCCCTCCTTCACCCGCTGCCACAACTCGTCCACTTGCGCCGAGAGGGTGTTGAGCAACCGCAGCTTGTGCATATCGCTCATTACCCGCTCCAGCTTGACCGGGTCGAGCCAGCGCTGCTGACTGTCGAGATCGGCGCTTAAGGCCTTCATCATGAAGCCGGTCACCTTCTCCAGCGCACCGTTGCCAAAACGGCTATGAATATCGCGCCAGGCGGTGGAGAGAGCCCGATAGTCCTGCACCGCATCGCGATAGAGATCCCGCAGATCCTGCACCTGACCGAGCCCCTCACGGGCAGCCTCCTGCGCCGGGCCGGTAATGCGGGCGCCCAGCACGATGGCGCTGCCCTGCTCGTCGGCCAGTTTGGCCAGCGCCTGTTCAACAAGTGCCAACGTACCCCGCATTTCGGGGCGACCGGCGAGGGCCTTGCGTGCCTGGGTAAGCGCCTCGAACTGCTCGCTCACCTCCCCCGAGTAGCTCTCGAGGTAGGCCAGCAGCTGGGAGAGGTTGGCCAGCCGGCCGCTGCCGAGGTGGCTGATCATCTCCTTGATCTTCTGCTGGCGCTCGAGCTCCGGCACCTTGTCGAGGTAGTCTCCCACCAGCGCCTCTATCTCGCTGATGCGGGCCTGACTGTCGCTCAGCTTGCGCTTGGCCAGGGAGAGCTCGGATCGCTCGGAAAAGACAAAGGTGAGCTCTTCTGCCATGTCGCCCAGCGACTGGGTTGCGCTGGCCAGCACGACCTGCTCCCCCTGAAACTGTCCTCCCTGCAGGGGCACCTGACGGGGGGCATTCTCGGCGCCACGGGCTTCAGGTTGAGCGGTGGGGAGATAGGGATTGCTCTGGATAGTGGCCATGGCGGCTCCCGTAATGAGTGGATTGACGAGGATGGCATTATAAAAATCGTCCTCGGGCGCCTATGCCAAAATCGGCCGTGAATTTTTAGCCGGCTCGCAACGCTTTTCTAAAAAGTCCCGACTCGCGCTGAAATCCCCGCGCGCGCCCATCGCCTATAGTGGCCACCGTTTTTAATGGTGCAGATCTCCCGATGTCCCTCTCCCTCGATCACATTCCCGGCCAGCTGCGTCACGCCATCGACGAGTGCCGCCTGATCCAGATCCGTGGCCGGGTCACCCAGGTGACCGGCACCCTGCTCAAGGCGGTGGTGCCCGGCGTGCGGATCGGCGAGCTCTGCCATCTGCGCAACCCCGACAACACCCTCTCCCTGCAGGCGGAGGTGATCGGCTTTGCCCAGCATCAGGCGCTGCTCACCCCGCTGGGGGAGATGTTCGGCATCTCCTCCAATACCGAGGTGAGCCCAACCGGTGCCATGCATCAGGTCGGGGTCGGCGAGCACCTGCTCGGTCAGGTGCTGGATGGCCTTGGCAACCCCTTTGGCGGCGGCCAGCAGCAGGAGCCCGCAGCCTGGTATCCGGTCTATCGCGATGCCCCCGCCCCCATGAGTCGCAAGCGGATTGAGCAGCCCATTTCGCTGGGCATTCGTGCCATCGACGGACTGCTCACCTGTGGCGAGGGGCAACGGATGGGGATCTTCGCGGCCGCGGGGGGCGGCAAAAGTACCCTGCTGGCCTCGCTTATTCGCAGCGCCGAGGTGGATGTCACCGTGCTGGCGCTGATCGGCGAGCGGGGCCGCGAGGTGCGGGAGTTTATCGAGGCAGATCTGGGGGAAGAGGGGCTCAAGAAAGCGGTGTTGGTGGTGGCCACCTCGGATCGCCCCGCCATGGAGCGCGCCAAAGCGGGCTTTGTCGCCACCTCCATCGCCGAATATTTCCGGGATCAGGGCAAGCGGGTATTGCTGTTGATGGATTCCGTCACCCGCTTTGCCCGTGCCCAGCGCGAGATTGGTCTGGCTGCCGGCGAACCGCCGACCCGACGGGGCTATCCGCCCTCGGTGTTTGCCGCCCTGCCCCGCCTGATGGAGCGGGCCGGTCAGTCGGACAAGGGCTCCATCACCGCCCTCTATACCGTGCTGGTGGAGGGGGATGACATGACCGAGCCGGTAGCCGACGAGACCCGCTCGATCCTCGATGGCCACATCATCCTCTCGCGCAAGCTGGCGGCGGCCAACCACTACCCGGCCATCGACGTGCTGCGCTCTGCCAGTCGGGTGATGAACCAGATCATCGCGCCCGGGCATCAGGCGCAGGCCGGTCGCCTGCGCAGCTGGCTGGCCAAATACGAAGAGGTCGAACTGCTGCTGCAGATCGGCGAATACCAGAAGGGGCAGGACAAGGTGGCCGACGAGGCGATCACCCGTATCGAGGCCATTCGCCAGTGGCTGAAACAGGGCACCCATGAGCCGAGTTCACTGCCCGAGGCGCTCGCCACCCTGGAGGCGCTGACCCGATGATTGGCCGCCTGCAACGGATCAAAGACCTGCGGCTGGAGCGAGCCGAGCAACAGCTCACCGCACAGCAGGCACGGCTGCAACTCGCCCGCATCCGCCAGCGCGAAGCGGAGCAGGAGAGTCTCGACTACCGCCAGTGGCGCCTGACCGAAGAAGATCGACTATTCGCCATCTGTCAGGCGGAGCAACTCGATCGCAAGGGGCTCAAGGCGTGGCAACAACAGGTCGCCCTGCTGCGGGAGAAAGAGGCCCACCTTGAGCAACTGGCCGCCGAACAGGGCGAGCGGGTGGCCGAAGAGCGCATCCGCTTGCAGGAGCGCCAGCAAGCGGTACACCGCGCCCGCCAGCAGCAACAGAAATTTGCCGAACTACACCGTCAGGAGCTGGCCTCACAGCAAGCCCTGCGCGACTACAACGAAGAGCAGGAACAGGAAGAGTTCCGCCAGCAGATCAGGATGTAACCAGAGATGAACCGACTCACTGCCCCCCGCGCAGAACCCCGGGTTGCTGACGAACAGCAAGGCTTGCCGCGCGAACCGCTCAAGACGGACCTGGCGCAGCAGCAGCGCTTCGAGCAGGCCCTGCGCCTCGAGTCCGCACAACAGAAGAGAGCACGGGACCACAAAGCGCTGACCGGCAACCCCATCGGCAAACGGGATGAGCACCGCCGGGCAAAGCCGGATGCCCCCCTTGCCAACAACAAAGTGGCGGACAAGGAGAAGGAGCTGGCGGAGAGAAGGCTGACACGCCCGGCACCGCGCAGCAAAGCCCAGCATGACAAGCCGGAGGGAAACGATCGGCAGGAATCGCAGACGCTCCCCGTGACCTTGCCGCAGATACGTGAGGGCATGCAGGCCCCCACTGCGCAGCAGGATCACGAACAGCAAATGGCCACCGAGCACGCCTCACATGACAAAGATGGTGAGCTCATATTTGCCCTCCCCACTTCTTCCCTGTCGGCTTCCATGGCGTCAGACGGTGAGCTTACCGGGCAGGATCAGAATGCCATGCAAGAAAGCGGCGAGCTGGCCGCACGGTTTGAGGTGGGGGAACAACTGCAAACAGCAGACGAGCCCACCGAACAGGCACCTGTGGCCAACGAGGAGGAGCCGCTTGCACAAGAGAGTTTTGCCGGCTCGGCCATCCGGGTTTTGCCTCTCGCGGCAACACCGGGGGATTTGCTGCTGGCACGGGTTGCCCCCCGCGTCGATCATCACGAGCTGGGTCAACTACTCAGCCAGCTGGCGGTGGATATTCACCTTGAGCTGGGCCGCCCGGAGCGCCCCCCCATGCTCCAGCTCACCCTGCCCGCGCTCGGAGAGCTTGCCATCCGCATCGAGCACCATCAGGGCTCGCTGCAGGTAGAAATGCTGGCCAGCGAACAGGGTTCCCAGCTGCTCAATCAGGGACGCGGCGAGCTGATCGACCGCCTGCAACGGCTCTACCCCGGCGAGCGGATCGCCTTTGACCTCTTTACCCGGGGCGACAGTGAACAGGGGTCGCGCCAGAAACGATCCATCTATGACGAGTGGGATGCCGACGCATGACATCGATAGCCTTTCCCTCTGCCTCGGCAGCGGAGCTGACCCTGCAGCAGCGGCTCAGCCAGTGCCGCCACCACTATGGCTGGAGTGGCGGCGAACTGACGCTCGCCATCGCACCGCTGCCGGCGTCCCTCGACTGCCGGCTGCAACTGCAGTGGCAGGGGCTCTCCCTGCCGCTGTTCTGCCATGGCGCCGAACTGGCTCGCTGGCTTGCGCCAGACCTGCAACAGGCAGCCCTGTTCAGCCTGCCCGAATCGCTGCAACTGGCACTGATCGAGCGCCTCGGGCAACCCCTTGGCGGCCTCAGCTGCTCGGCGCTGATACCGAACGCCACCTGCGAAGCGGCTGGTGACGCTGCGCTGCAACTGCTGCTCAAGCGGGAGGATACAACCCTCGCCCTCTGGCTGGCCGAGCCAGGGCCACTGCTTGGCAAGTTGCCTGCGCGACCCAGCCAGCAACGCCTGGCGCTCCCTCTCACCCTCTCCCTGCAGTGGGGGGCGATGCGCGCTGCCATCAGCGAGCTCGAGACACTGACCTGTGGTGATGTGCTGTTGCCACCGCCCCACCCTCTGCTCGGCCAGCAGTTGCTGGTCTGCATCGAGGGATGCCCCTATGCCTACTGCCAACCCAATCAACAACATCTGGAACTGACCGCCATGCACAACGCCGCCCCCGATGATGCCCTCGACGCCACCTTGCTTGAGCACCTGCCGGTGCAGGTCACCTTTGAAGTGGGCCGTCAGACCCTGGACTGGCACACCCTCACCACCCTGCAACCGGGCTCACTCATCGATCTCGGCGCCCCCATCGATGGTGAGGTGCGGATCATCAGCAACGGCCATCTGCTCGGCAACGGTCGGCTGGTGGAGATCCAGGGGCGACTCGGGGTGCGGGTCGAGAACCTCAAGAGCGAGTCGCCGTCATGATCCAGCTGCCGGACGAGCTAAACCTTATCGTCGGGCTGGCGCTGCTGGCCCTACTCCCCTTTATCGCCGTGATGGCCACCTCCTTCGTCAAGCTGGCGGTGGTCTTCTCGCTGCTGCGCAACGCCCTCGGGGTGCAGCAGATCCCCCCCAACATGGCGATGTACGGGTTGGCCATCATCCTCACCATCTATGTGATGGCACCGGTCGGTTTTGCCACTCAGGATTACCTGCGCCAGAACGAGGTGTCGCTGGCCAAATCCGAATCGGTGGAGAAGTTTCTCGACGAGGGGATGGCCCCCTACCGCGCCTTTCTGAAAAAGCAGATCAAGCCGCGGGAGCACGCCTTCTTCATCGACAGCACCAAGCAGCTCTGGCCCAGCGAATATGCCGACCGGCTGGAGCCCGACAGCCTGCTGATCCTGCTGCCCGCCTTTACCGTGAGCGAGCTGAGTCGCGCCTTCGAGATCGGGTTTCTCATCTATCTGCCCTTTATCGCCATCGACCTCATCATCTCCAACATTCTGCTGGCGATGGGGATGATGATGGTCTCCCCCATGACCATCTCGCTCCCCTTCAAGCTGCTGCTGTTCGTGCTGCTTGATGGCTGGGCCCGCCTCACCCACGGGCTGGTCACCAGTTACGGAGGCTAGGATGAGTCACGCCGATATTCTCCACTTCACCAGCCAGACCCTCTGGCTGGTGCTGATCCTCTCGATGCCGCCGGTACTGGTGGCGGCACTGGTGGGCACCCTTGTCTCTCTGCTGCAGGCGCTGACCCAGATCCAGGAGCAGACCCTGGGCTTTGTCGCCAAGCTCATCGCCGTGGTGATCACCCTGTTTGCCACCACCGCCTGGCTTGGCAACGAGCTCTACAGCTTTGCCGACATGGTGCTGCTCAAGGTGCCGCAGATCCAATGACCCTCGAGAGCCTGCAGGGCCAGATGCTGGCCTACACCCTGCTGCTGCCGCGCTTTATCAGCTGCTTCGTCATGCTGCCGGTGCTCAGCAAGCAGATGCTGGGGGGCGCGATGATCCGCAACGGCGTGGTCTGCTCGCTGGCGCTGTTCGCCTACCCCATGGTGGCCGACACCCTGCCCCCCGCCATCGATGCCCTCGATCTGGCGCTGCTGGTGGCCAAGGAGGTGCTGCTCGGCCTGCTGATCGGCTTTGTTGCCGCCATCCCCTTCTGGGCCGTCGAGGCGAGCGGCTTTCTGGTGGATAACCAGCGCGGCGCGGCCATGGCGTCGCTGTTCAACCCGAGCCTCGCCAGCCAGACCAGCCCCACCGGTCTGCTGCTGACCCAGACCCTGATCACCCTCTTCTTTTCCGGCGGCGCCTTTCTCGCCCTGCTCTCGGCCCTGTTCCAGAGCTATGCCAGCTGGCCGGTGACCCGTTTTTTTCCCGCTATCGGAGATCTCTGGGTGAGCTTTTTCTACAGCCAGTTCAGCCAGATGCTGCTGCTCTGCGCCCTGCTGGCGGCACCACTGCTGATCGCCATGTTTCTGGCGGAGTTCGGGCTGGCCCTCATCAGCCGCTTCGCCCCCTCCCTCAACGTCTTCGTGCTGGCGATGCCGATAAAAAGTGCCGTCGCCAGCCTGCTGCTGGTCATCTACATCAAGCTGATGATGGATCACGCCTACCGGCAGGTGCTGGCGGTGATGGATCCGCTGCAACTGCTGGCCCCCATTCTGGAGGCGCGATGAGCGGCGAAAAGACCGAACAGCCCACCCCCAAAAAATTGCGCGATGCCCGCAAGAAGGGGCAGGTGGTCAAGAGCAAGGAGGTGGTCTCCACCGCCATCATCCTCAGTCTGGTGGGCATGCTGATGGCGATGTCCGACTACTACCTCGAACATCTGGGCAAGCTGATGCTGATCCCGGAATCCCACCTCAACCTCCCCTTTGCCCAGGCGCTCAACCATGTGGTGGAGAACCTGATGCAGGAGATGGCCTACCTCTGCATCCCGATCCTGGCGGTCTCGGCGCTGGTGGTGCTTGCCTCCCATATCGCCCAGTACGGTTTTCTGCTGAGCGGCGAGTCGATCAAGCCCGACATCAAGCATGTCAATCCGGTGGAGGGGGCCAAGAAGATCTTCTCCATCAAGAGCCTGATGGAGTTCGTCAAATCCCTGCTCAAGGTGAGTCTCCTGAGCCTATTGGTGTGGGTCACCATAAAGGGCAATCTACAGGCGATGCTCCAGTTGCCCGGCTGCGGCATGAGCTGCATCACTCCGGTACTGGGGGGCATGCTGGGCCAGCTGATGGCGGTCTGCGCCATGGGTTTTGTGGTGATTGCCATCGCCGACTACGCCTTCGAGCACTACCAGCACATCAAGCAGCTCAAGATGAGCAAGGACGAGGTGAAGCGGGAGTACAAGGAGATGGAGGGGAGCCCGGAGATCAAAAGCAAGCGCCGCCAGTTCCATCAGGAGTTGCAATCGAGCAACATGCGCGCCGATGTGAAGCGCTCCTCGGTCATCGTCGCCAACCCGACCCATATCGCCATCGGCATTCGCTACGAGCGGGGAGAAACGCCACTGCCGGTGGTCACCCTCAAGTTCACAGATGCTCAGGCGCTGCTGGTGCGCAAGATTGCCGAGGAGGAGGGTATTCCGGTGCTGCAGCGCATCCCGCTGGCCCGCGCCCTCTATCGCGATGCGCTGATCAACAACTACATACCCGCCGACCAGATCGAGGCGACCGCCGAGGTACTGCGCTGGCTGGAGCAGTGGCGCCAGAGCGAAGGGCCGCAGTGGTAACCGCCTGCAGGTGAGCACCAGAGCGCGTCACCTAAAAAACCGCGACCCGGGTTAATATCCGGCCGATCCCTCTTTTTGCGATCCTGCGCATCACAATCATCAACCCAGAGATGTGTATGGATCTCGATACTCTACTGACCCGGCTTGCCCGACAGCTCGATGCCGACCAGCTCAATCAGCTCTCTGCCGACGAGTGGCTGCTGCTTGCCACGGATGGCCTCGCCTTGCAAATCACCCGGACCGACACCGGCATGGTGCTGGCTTGCCGCCCCGACGACCGGGAGCTTGAACCCCGCTGGATGCCACTGCTGCTCAGCTATAACGGCCTGCTGACCACCACGGGAGGCATGGTGATGGGGCTGACCGACAACCAGCGCCTGCTGATGCAGTTACCGGTCGCCATCGCTGATGACGATGCACTGGCCAGCGTGACCCTCAACTTCCTGCAACTGATACGGGAGTGGCAGTTGCGACTGCTTGCGCCGTGCCAACCGACCCTGCCCGAACCCGGCTCTCTCACTATGCTGTCTGCCATCAAGGGATAACTCATGAATACCACTTCAGCGACCTCATTGACGTCACTCTATCGT
The DNA here is from genome assembly GCF_000764665.1 of Aeromonas lacus. GTDB lineage: Bacteria > Pseudomonadota > Gammaproteobacteria > Enterobacterales > Aeromonadaceae > Aeromonas > Aeromonas lacus. The sequence continues at coordinate 46,565 of NZ_JRGM01000022.1, forward strand.
GACCTCCACTTATCCTCCGCCGGCAGCCAGCAGGAGCTGCGTGCCAGCAATGGCAACCTCTACCTCAAGGAGGGCAAGGGGCTGGTCTCCGTCGAGAGCCATCGACTGGCTCACCGGGACGCCGCCATTGCTCAGGTGATCACCGCCATGAGCCGGGAATATGGCATGAGTACGGAAGAGGCTGGTAGCCTGCTGCGTAGCGTACAGGCAGATAGCGGCAAAGTGACGGTGGCGGATGTGCGTCAGCTGCACAACGAACTCACCCTCGGGGCCCGGCACCAGAGCGAACGCTCGCAAGAGCTGCAACAGGTCGCCGACCTGCGCAAACAGCAGCTCGTCTCAGCCACCCGCGCTCAGGGGCTCGCCCCCGATATTCGCACCCATGAGCAGTTGCGTAGCGCCATCACCCGGCAACATGGCGAGCAAACGCTCGCCCTGCTCGACGAGAAACTCCCCTCTTTCATGCACAGCAAGGGCATGCTGACTCCGCGCCATATCGAGACCATAGGCCAACTGCTCAACTCCGGCGAAGTGGCCCGCTTCCAGCAAGCCATCACCATGGTCACGCTCAACGCCAAGAGCCCGGTCGACAGTCAGGCAGCCCGCGCCGTTGCCATCGAACTGGCCAAGCTGCCCATGAACCTGCTCAAGCAGGCCGATGCCGAAGGGCTGACGATCCGGGTCACCCATGACAATGTGACCACCTACCATACCCATCTGGCCGGAACGAGCGCCCGTGGTCATGGTGGTGGCGGGTGGGACAAGCTGCCGGGCGTCGGTGCCTTCGGCGGCAGCAAAGAGACTGTTATAGCCATGGAGCAGGACCGCTCTGGCAAATGGCAAGTGGGTAGCCATCACGGCTCGGCCAATCTGGTGTTGCACGAATTTGGCCACTCCATCGATCGTCTGGTAGGTGCCAGCACCACAGGTGCCAACCTGAGTCAGGACAGCTCCTTCTATGCGGCCTGGTACAACGACTATCACAAGCTGGGGGATGCCTACTTTCAGCAGGCGGGCCCAAAAGGGAACTACGAACCGGGACTGGAGGAGAGCTTTGCCGAAGGTCTGGCACGTCTTTATGGCGACAACAATGCCTTCGCTCACTGGAGCCATATCGAGGCACAACTGTTGACGCTCTGACAGGATTCCCCTGTCCAACAGACCCGCCAAAAGAACGGGGCCATCATTGATGGCCCCGTTGTTGTCATCTGCTTGATGACCCCCCGTCAACCACTGCAAGGTTGTCGATTGCGGCCCATTTACGTACTATTGCCAGCCATTGTGCTTCAGGCTTCTTGGCTCGTGATTCAAGGAGTTGTCACTCGGCAGATAGTGGATACCGCCTCTTATGAAGATCTTGAAATACTGTTCGGCACTGGCACTCACGCTTGCTGCTTTTCCTTCGGTTGCCTCATTCGACCAAGACGGGTGCAGTTTTTGGCTGACAGACTGTCCATTGCCTGCTTATCCGCTTTTCCTTTCCGAAAATGACACCAAGAGCAACTTGCTGATGCTGCTGGCTGACAAGAAGCGACTCTCCCTTCCCTTTATGCTTCCGGCCGACCCGGCCAACGAACGCGATATGGAGCTCTTCTCTCTGCAACGCCTGCCACTTCCAGACGAGATGGAAAGCCCGGAACTGCGTGAACAGCTGGTTAGTCGGCTCACCGCCCATGACGCCTCGCTCCCGGCTTTGCTGGAACACTATGCTGGTCGTGATGCTCTTTACGGCCGAGCCATTTCCAACTCGCTGCAATCTGTCAGTCAATTTCTTGATGCCCTTGAGCAGAGTGACCTGTCATCTACCGAACGCACGCTTCTGCTCAAAACCCGCTTACAGCTCCTTGGCCAACAGGAAGATAGCCCCTGGCCTTCCGAAGTCGCAATGAGCGAGTCAGCCAAAGAGTGGCAGGCTTATCTGGATGCGGCACGCCACTTCTACCAAGGTCATTTCTCCGAGGCATTGACCGGCTTTATGGCTCTGCAAGGGGCAAAAGCGCAGTGGGTTGCCGAAACCGCAAGCTATATGGTGATGCGAGCACACCTTAATGCAGCGGTGAAAGATGCACAGAGCGAGTATGGTGATACCGATTTCACCAAGAGTGATAAAGAAGCGCTGAAACAGGCCATGACGCAGGGGCAGGCGTATCTGGCCGCCTATCCGCAAGGACGTTACGTCAGCTCGACCAAGGGGATGTTCAGACGCATCAACTGGATGGCGGGTGATCAGGCTTCATTACGCGATACCTATAGTGAAGCGATAGCCGCTGACCACTCCCTGCCGGAACTTGAGGCGCTGGTTAACGAAATAGATCTCTCTTTGCTGAGCGCTGACGCCTATCGAAATGAACTCGCCTACGAGGATAAAACTCAGCCTGAGCTGCTGTTTATCAATGCACTGCGTGGCCTCAGAACTGGCTATGACCAGAAACGCAACTGGAGTAACGAGCAGCTCGATGACGCCATCAAACAGCTGCAAGAGATGGGTAAAACGGAAGAGGCCACCTATCTGCAAGCTTATCGATTGCTGCAGAACCAACAGTTTGACGCTGTGCTGGCGCTGTTACCCAAAACAGAAGGACAAAACGCATCAACCCTGGCGTTCAGCCGCCAGTTGCTGCGCATCTGGGCGCAGCAAGGAATGAAGGCTTTTGACCAGGCAGAGCACGCCCTGATGACGCTGGTAACGGCACCTCTCACTCAAGCCCAACAGGCATTTGTGGAGAACATGCTGGCTGATCAGTGGGTGCGTACCGGCAATACTGCGGCCATTTTCAACCAAGAGAGCCCTGTCACTCAGTTGCGGATCCGCACCATAGTGTTAAAACAGTCGGCAGATCCGGACTTGCTTCGTCAGCAGGCCCGGCAGGCCACAAGCGCCTTGGAAAGACAAATCGCCCTGCATACCCTGCTGGTGAGAGACCTGATTGCAGGGGATTACGCAACATTCCTGAAAGACGTGACACTTATTCCGGCCGACTACAAGGAGACTACCCCACCCAAGGATGAGCCGTGGCAACCGGTACCCAACGGAGATGTGCCCCTGTCAGCATTCAAGTGGGGAGGTGAAGGCACACCGCAGGACTATTACTGCCGTGATTTGGCCTCCACTCTCGGCACACTGCTGCAACGCCCCGGAGATGGACATGCACTCAACTGCCTGGGTGAATATCTGCGCAACAAGGATCCCGAGATCAATTTGTGGCAAGGAAAAGAGATGGTTTGGGGATTGCCAAAACCTGAGTCAGCCACCGCGCCAAGCAGGCTCAAGCTATATCAGGCAGTCATGGCCAACCCTAAAGCAGAGCCCGAAGACAAGAGTTATGCCCTTTACAGAGCCATCAACTGCTACGCACCATCAGGCAACAACGGGTGTGACGCTCAGGAGATCCCCAAGAGCATGCGGCAAGCCTGGTTCAACACGCTCAAGCAGCGTTATGGCAACTCGGTATGGGCCAAATCACTCAAATACTACTGGTAAACCATGCCGCAACCCCTCGGGCCTAGCCTGCTAATTCTGTTATCGACACTTGCTGCGCCACTTAAGGCAAGTGTCGATGCCAGCAGCTATCACGCATTCTGGCTCTGGTCTGCCACCCGGCATCAGCCAGTCTTGGCACAGGCAACAACCCTCTATTTGCATCAGGGGGAGATCCTGAACAGGCCATCCGGCCCCCGTTTTATCAAACTGGGGCGCGCTCCAACACCACTTCAGACCGAACAACTCTGGCTTGTGGTGAGAGTGAATACGCTGCCGCTCTCTGCCGATCACAAGAAGTTGCTGGTCAAGCTGTATCAGGAGTGGCGCAAGGCCGGAGCCAAGGTAACGGGTATTCAGATCGACTTTGATGCAGCCACCCGCCAACTGGATCGTTACGCCACCTCTTTGCGGCAGTTGCGACAAGTGTTGCCTGCAGAGTGCAAGCTCAGCGTGACAGGCCTGCTCGACTGGGCCAAGACGGGAGATGTGGCGCAACTCAACAGCCTTCCGGTCGATGAGATAGTGATCCAGACCTATCAGGGCAAACATACGGTACCGGGTTACAGCTCCTATCTACCCGCCATGATGCAGCTCACCATTCCATTCAAGGTTGGTCTGGTGCAGGAGGGCGAGTGGGAACCCTCGTGGCAGGCAAAACTTGCGACCTCCCCCCACTACCGGGGGGAGGTCGTCTTCTTGCTCAATCGCTAGTCCAGGATATCCCTTACCCCACCTCCCCCAGCGCGCCGATCAGGGCGTCGAGCCCCTGATCGACCTTCGAGCGCGGGCAGCCGACGTTGAGGCGGATATAGCCTGTACCTTCCGGGCCATAGGTGTCGCCGCGCATGATGGCGACCCGGTATTTCTCCACCAGCAAGGTTTGCAGCGCATCCATCCGCTCGGTGGAGTCGATGCCAAGGCCGCGCAGGTCAATCCAGGCGAGATAGGTTCCCTCGGGCACCCGATAGTCGATGGCGGGGAAGGCGGCGTTGAGCCGCGCCGCCACCTGGGCGAGGTTGCCGTGCAGATAGGATTTGAGCGCATCGAGCCAGCCAGCGCCGTCCCGATAGGCGCTGATATGGGCCAGCACCCCGAGAATGGGCGGAGATGAGAGGCCATGGGCTGCCTTGAGCCGCTGCAGGTAGGCGGCCCGCGCCTCACCGTTGGCAATAAAGGCGTAGGCGCCGCCAAGGGCGGGGATATTGAAGGATTTGGAGCCCGAGCTCACCAGCGCCCAGCCATCGTCCGGCGCCACCTCGCTCCACGGCAGGTAGCGGGCAAAGCTCACATCCATATGGATGTCGTCCGAGATGACCTTCACCCCGTGGCGCTGGCAGATGGCGGCCATCCGGCCGAGTTCATCCCGCGTCCAGACCCGGCCGGTGGGGTTGTGGGGGCTGCAGAGCAGCAAAATCCGGCAATCGGGGCGGGCTGCCTGTTGCTCGAAACATTCCCAGTCGATCTGGTAGCTCCCCTCTGCTTTTTTGAGCGGACAGGGCAGCAGCACCCTGTCGTTGGCGGCCAGCATATTGCCGAAGGCGTCGTAGGCGGGGGTATGCACCAGCACGCCCTCACCCGGCGCCGACCAGAGGCTCACCAGCTGGGCAATCACATAGATAACCGAAGGGCCGTAGACCAGCGTCTCGGGATCGAGGCTCGCCCCGTAGCGGTGGGCAAACCAGTTACTCACCGCCCCTTTAAAGTCGTCGTGATTCCAGCGGCTGTAGCCAAATACGCCGTGCTCAAGGCGGGTTGCCAGGGTCTGGCGAATGCAGGGGGCGGTCGCGAAATCCATGTCGGAGATGGTAAAGGGGAGCAGGTCAGCATGGCCAAAACGATCGGCCACATAGTCCCACTGGGTGCAGTAGGTGCCGTGGCGGTCGACCACATGGTCGAAGTCATAAATATCGTGCATGAAGTTTCTCCCTCCATAAACAGGAGACATATTGGGAGAGGCAAACAAGGGGGCTTGCGCCCCCCGTTCGGATCTTATTGGCCGATTCAGGCCCCCATCAGGCTCTGCAGCTGGTTTTTCACCAGATGCACCTGCGGGCCGATCACCACCTGCAGGTTGTGCTCGTCGAGCTTGATCACCCCGATGGCGCCGTTCGCCTTCAATACCTTGTCATCGACCCGGCTCATGTCCTGCACCGACATCCGCAGGCGGGTGATGCAGTTGTCCAGTGCCAGGATGTTATCAGCGCCGCCCAGGGCGTTGAGGATGATTTCACCGTTGTAACCGCTGTTGCCGGCCTTCTTGCCCGCGGGCTGGGCAGCCTCGCTGGTTTCAATCTCGCGGCTCTCTTTTTCACGACCGGGGGTTTTCAGGTTAAAGCGCACGATGGCGAAGCGGAACACGCTGTAGTAGATGGCAAACCAGATGGCGGCTGCGACCGGCACCAGATACCACTTGGTGGCGGTGCCTTGCAGCACGCCGAACACCAGAAAATCGATGAGGTTGCCGTCGGTGTTGCCGATGGTGACGCCGAGCAGCCCCATGGTCATAAAGCCCAGGCCCGTCAGGATGGCGTGAATAACGTAGAGCACCGGCGCCACGAACAGGAACAGGAACTCGAGCGGCTCTGTGATACCACCGATAACGCAGGCCACCACACCGGAGACCAGCAGCGCCTTGATCTTGCCGCGATTTTCCGGACGGGCGCAGTGATACATGGCGAGCGCTGCGCCCGGCAGGCCGCCGAGGAAGGCTGGCATCTTGCCCTGCGAGAGGAAGGAGGTGGCAGAGACCGAGAAGCCGCTGGTATCGGCGCAGGAGAGCTCGGCGTAGAAGATATTGAGGGCGCCGCTCACCTCGTGACCGCATACCAGCTGGGTGCCGCCCGCTTCGGTAAAGCGAATGAGCGCCACCAGAATGTGGTGCAGGCCGAGCGGCAGCAGCAGACGCTCACCGGTACCAAACAGGAAGGGGCCGAAGGGACCGGCGTGGGAAATCAGCGCTCCGATACCGTTGATACCGGCAGCAAACCAGGGCCAGACGAACGGCACGACCAAGCCGACCACACCCAGCACCAGCGCGGTGATGATGGGTACGAAGCGGGCACCGCCGAAGAAGGCGAGCGCATCGGGCATCTTGTAGGTGTAGAAACGGGCGTGCAACTTGGCGACGATCACCCCGACGATGATGGCCCCCAGAATCCCGGTGTCGATGGAGCTGATGCCGAGGATCGATTTCACCCCGTAGGCCTTCTCCGCCGCCGCGTCACCGATGACGTTGGCCACGGTGAGGTAGAAGTTGATGGAGAGGTTGAGCGCCGCATAGCCGACAAAACCGGCAAAGGCCGCGACCCCCTTCTCTTCCCGCGCCAGCCCGAGCGGAATGGCCACCGCGAACATCACCGGCAGGTAGATAAAGGCCACCAGCCCCACCTTGGTCATCCAGAGGAACAGCAGTTGCAGCACGGTATTGTCGAGGAAGGGCATGCTCTGCTTGACCGCATCGCTGGTGAGCGAGCTGCCGACACCGAGCAGAATGCCCGAGAAGGCCAGCAGGGCGACCGGCAACATAAAGGTCTTGCCGAGGCTCTGCAGGAACTCCCAGATAGTGGATTTGGCTTGAGGCTTGGCCATGAAACGGCTCCTTGTGAATAGACAGCAATATCTGCGGCTTTCCCCGTGGCTGCTCGTAGCAATCTCGACGCAGAGGCGCGGGTCAGCATCAGGTTTTGCTGGATGATAAAACGTTTTATCAATTTACAAGTGCCGACAGGATCACAGAATAAGGGGGCTGGCTGGCAGCAGGATCCAAATTTGTGAGCCGGATCGGCCAGATGGTGATGTAACGTTTCACTTAAGTACTCGAGCAGGTATGCTGGGGCCTCGCTCTCAACATGCCGTCGTCCGTTCGCCCTATGTCGCCCAAATCCCTCTCTGCCAAAGCCACCAAGATCACCGATGTCGCCCAGCGGGCGGGTGTGTCGGTCACCACCGTCTCCATGGTGCTCAACGGCAAGGGGCGCATCTCCCCCGCCACCGCCGAGCGGGTGCAGCAGGCGATAAAAGAGCTCGACTACGTGCCCAACAGCGCCGCTGCCAACCTGCGCAGCCAGCACTCCAATCTGGTGGGGCTGATCCTGCGCGACATCACCGACCCCTTCTATACCGAGGTGACCGCCGGGGTGAGCGAGGTGCTGGAGCAGCAGGGCTATCTGCTGTTTCTGACCCAGTGCGGCCACAGCCCGGAGCGGCTGCAGCAGAGCATTCACTCCCTGTCACGCCAAGGGGTAGCGGGCATCATCTTCAATCCGGTGCGCGGCGCGGCGGCCAAAACCCTGGAGACCCTGCTCGATTCCGAACTGCCGGTGGTGTGCGCCGCCCGCTCCTACTATCGCGATGACGTGGACTTTATCGGCCCCGACAACACCCACGCCGCCAAGCAGGCCACCACCTACCTTATCGAGCAGGGCCACCGCCATATCGCCTACGTCGGCGGGCGGGCCGACTCCCTCACCCGCGCCGAGCGCATCGGCGGCTACTGCGCCAGCCTGCTGCAATATGGCCTCCCCTTCAAACCGGAGTGGGTACTGGAGTGCGAGCGCACCCAGCGCAGCGCTGCCGACACCATCGCCCAGCTGCTGCACCAGCACCCCAAGGTGACCGCCGTGCTCTGCCACTACCCCGAGGTGGCGCTCGGCGCCATCTATGGCGTCGAGGCGAGCGGGCGCACCGTGGGCAAGGACAACTACATCGGCCAGCAGGTGGCCCTGCTCGGTTTTGACGACGTGGCGGAGGCCGAACTCACCTCCCCCGCCCTCACCTTTGTCAGCTCACCGGCCCGCGAAATCGGCCGTCAGGCAGCAAAACGACTGCTGACCAGGATGCAGCAGCCCGAACTCGCCCCCAACCGCCATATCATCACCCCCAACTTGCAGAAGCGGGAGTCGGCCTGAACTGGCTGGGCAAGCCTGCAGCCGCCATATCATCACCGCTCACCAGCAAACCGCAGAAGCGGGCATCGGCCTGAGGCACACGGTTGCGGCACGCAGGCAAAGGGCAGTCATGGCCAAGTAGCAAAGAGGGGGGGCAAAGTGTGAGGCTGCTCACTGCGCCGGCAAGGAGAGATTGAGAGCCAAGTGGAGAGGAATATGATGGGTGCCTCCTTCTCTTCACGAGCCTCTTTATGAGCAACCCGCACGACCAGAATCCGCCGAGTGAAATCCATCGCTGTGACAAATGTGGCGAGCGCACCCGCCATATCGTGGTGCTGGTCGCCCGCGATCACAGCCAGGACATCATGCCCAAGGATCCGCGCAAAGCCTTCTGGCAAGCCTTTACTTCCAGCAGCATCACCAACTGGGCGTTTGGTGAAACACTGGCCTACCAGACCACCCATGTAAAACATCTTATTTGTGAGCGGTGCGGGGAGAAGTTTCTGGAGTATTGAGTAGCGATAGTACTAGGCAAGAGGTGAAGCTCAGCTTGCACTCACAGCGCCAAGCGGACAGATAACACCCACTTAATGAGCAATTTATTGATCTCTGGCAGGTTTTTGCCCGACTGCGGTTTTACCCCGCCCCTCCCTCGATTAATATGCCCCACTTGGCAACCACTCTTGCAGAGATAACCCTGTGCAGCCGTTTCGCCATCCACCACATCGCCGGATAACCGCAGCAGGCTGGAGGCTGTAATCCACGGGCGGTAGCGTGGGGCTCATTTATTTCAGCCATTGTTTAGCTTAAGACCCTGTCACTAGGGCGCCTTCTCAACAATCTGAGGATGCTAACCTTAATTTAAGCTAAGCCTTACGAAATAAAAATTAAAGCGGATTATATTGAAGATGGAAGGTTTCTATCTTTATAAATTATTAACATAAATAGCGCTATACATAAATTCGCATTCTATTTCGATCATGAGACATCTAACAATATGATAATATCATCCTCACACTCGTCTATTTTAAATGATGACATAAGATTTCCACCTAAACTCAAAAATTAATTAACCATATCATCCAAATATTATATAAAAGGATTGCATCCTGATGAAAGAAGTAAAGAAAATAACAGCAACTAACTACAAAGGATTTGGGAAGTTAGATTTATCAATTAAA
>NZ_JRGM01000023.1 GCF_000764665.1 Aeromonas lacus
GGTTTTTTATTGCCTGAAATCCAGGCGTCTGTTTTGTTGTTATCAGCACAGGTTTGTAGCCTGCTCCTAGCAATCTCTCCTATAAGTAAATTTATCATTAAAAATCATGATGTTATAGAACATCTGCCTCATACTTCGCGTCTGAGCAGGTTTAACTGTTATCACTCAAATGATAATGATTATTGTTTGATTGATCTTGTCCTGGTCGTTACAATCCAGACCGATTAATAAGTTGCGTTTCAAATAAGCATTTATTAATCACCGTTCCCGGCAGGAGGCCGGGTCTTGTAACGAGTGAAGTAAGGGAATACGCCACTTTCCTACTTGAAACGTTCAGGCCAAATCATGACAACAATACAACCAAGCAAGCTTGCCTTGCTGATCGGTTCTCTTCTCTCTATTCACGCCGTAGCTTCCGAACAGGAAGTGATGGTTGTCACCGCCTCGGGTTTTCAGCAAAAAATCGAGGATTCTGCAGCTTCTATCTCCGTCATTACTCGCGAGCAGTTGGAGAAGCGCGCCTATCGTGATGTGACTGATGCACTGAAAGATGTCCCCGGTGTGGTGGTGACCGGTGGTGGCAGCAGCAGTGATATCAGCATTCGCGGTATGGGCTCGAAATACACCCTGATGCTGGTTGATGGCAAAAAGGTGGATAGTCGCGGTACTCGTCCCAATAGCGACGGCCCCGGTATCGAGCAAGGCTGGCTACCGCCGCTGCAGGCAATCGAGCGGATTGAGGTCGTCCGTGGCCCCATGTCATCCCGTTATGGTTCAGATGCCATGGGCGGCGTGATTAACGTGATTACCCGTAAGACCACCGGTCTGGCCTGGCAGGGCTCGGTTCACGCTGATTCGACCTTCCAGGAGAACAAGGATGCCGGTAATAGCTTCCAGACCGATGCCTATACCGCAGGCTCACTGATCGATGGGGTGTTGGGGCTGCGCTTCAATGGTCAGCTGGCCCATCGTGGCGAGGATAAGTTTACTCAGGGCTTTGCCGAACAGGAGACCCGCAGCGGTACAGCTGTGCTCAGCTTCAAGCCTGACGAGCACAACCGCTTCGATCTGGAAGCCAGTCGCAGCTTGCAGGATCGGGATCGCACGGCAGGCAATTCGCTTGATGCCAAGGCGAAAGATAGCCTTAACCGCTACGAGCGCACCAACTATGCGCTGACTCATGATGGCCAGTATGATTTCGGCTCTTCCAGCAGCTATCTGCAGCAGGAGACCAACACCAACCCCGGCCGCAAGATGGAGCTCACCAACACCATCGCCGATACCCACACCCAGTTCATTCTGGGGGATCACTACCTGAGCGTCGGTGGGCAGTACCGCTATGAGGATCTGCACGATCAGGGCAATAACCTGAAAGTGGCCAACCCGGCCACACAGCTGACCCGCTGGAGCTGGGCGATGTTTGTCGAGGATGAGTGGTCACTCACTGACAGCTTTGCCCTGACAGGGGGCGCCCGCATGGATCGGGATCAGAACTACGGCTCTCACTGGAGCCCGCGCCTCTACGGTGTCTGGCATCTGGATGATAGCTGGACCCTGAAAGGGGGCGTGTCGACCGGTTATCGCTCGCCGGACTTGCGGATGTCGGCGGCCAACTGGGGCCAGGTCACCGGTGGTGGCAGTCTGGATGGCATGCTGGTCGGCAACCCGGATCTCAAACCCGAGACCAGCGTGAGTGAAGAGATTGGCTTGCTGTGGAATGGCCATCAGGGCTTCAATGCTGGGGTGACCCTGTTCAACACCGACTTCAAGAACAAGATCTCCGAAGTACGTCGCTGCACTAGCAAGAGCGATCCGGCCTGTACTCTCAATGGCCACAGCTATGACTTCATCAGCGATCGGGTCAACGTCGACAAGGCGAACATGCGTGGCGTAGAGAGCATGATGGATTGGGCGATTAACGACGAGTGGTCGGTCAGCGGCAGCTATACATTTACCCAGTCCGAGCAGAAGAGCGGCCCGCTGGCGGGTCATGCCCTCAACCAGATGCCCCGTCATATGCTCAACGGCAGCGTAGACTGGCAGACCACCGAGGATCTCAACCTCTGGTCGCGAGTCAACTTCCGTGGCGAGACTTCCGAGTACCTGAGCCGGGTCAAGATGGCGGAGGGAACGCCCTCCTATACCTTCTTTGACATGGGGTTGGTCTACAAGGCCAACAAGCATCTCGATCTGACCGCCGGGGTCTACAACCTGTTCGACAAGACGGTGGATTACAGCAGCTATGGCACAGTGCTGGATGGTCGCCGTTACAATCTGGGTGTCACCTACAACTTCTGACAGACATAATGCAACACGGCCGCCATCATCCGATGGCGGCCGTTTTTATTGAGCATCCATCGGGTTGGCAGTTACCTGATATGGTGCCGCCTGCCAGGTGTTGCGACCATTGGCTTTGGCTTGATACATCAGCTGGTCTGCCTGTCGTAGCAGCTGGTCGGTGTCGATACTCTCCCCGGCTGAAATCCAGACTGCTCCTGTGCTGATGGAGAGGGTGACCTCACCCTGAGTAGTCTCCAGCCGCTCTTTATTGGCTTCCTGACAGAGGCATGCCGCCCACAACCCGCTCGCCTGCAGGCTATCGCTCGGCAGCAGGACGCAAAATTCCTCACCACCAATGCGTGCAAACAGACTCTGCTCCGGCAAGATGACGGCTATGCTTTCGGCCAGTTTTTCCAGCAGCTTGTCGCCCACGTTGTGGCCGAATTTATCGTTGGTCTCCTTGAAGTGATCCACGTCGAACAGCAGCAGAGCGCAGGGGGCGCCGCTGGTCAGTTGCTGCTCCAGTGACGGGATAAAGGCTCGCCGGTTGAGGAGACCCGTCAGCGGATCTGTGCTGGCCAGCTTTTCGAGCCGGGCATTGGCGCGGCTCAGTTCTGCCGTGCGATTGGCGACAGCCCGGCGCAGCTGCACGATATAGGCCACCATGACGAGGCCCGCCGCCAGCAGTAGCCAGGGGCCGAGATGGATGGGGTAGACGGTTTCGACATGCATCCATTTGCGGATAATCCGCTCCCGGTCACTCTCCTTGATCCTGGCGAATCCCTCTTCGAGCTTGGTCAGCAGGGCGAGCTCCCCTTTCTTGACGGCAAAGCGGATCTGGTCGGTATAGAGGTGGCGCACCGGAATGAAGCGGGTCGGATCTGCCGAGGTATAGATGTAGAAGTTGGCGACCTGCAGATCGGCGATAAAGGCCTTTATATCGCCCCGAAAGGCCGCTGCCAGCAGGGTGTCGTTGTCATCGAAGGTCTGCAGTTTGGTGCCGGGGAAGTAGCGCTTGGCGTAGTACTCTTCATAACCGCCAGCGACGACGCCGACGGTCTCATGTAGCAGGTAGTAGTGGACATCGGTGCCGCGCAGCTCGTTGGAGAAGAAGAGCTGGGAGTCGAGCTGGGCGAGGGGCTGGCCATAGTCGAACAGCTTGTCCCGCTCCGGTGACCAGAGCAGACCGGCATGCACATCAGCCTTCCCTTCGTGCAGCAGATCGAGGGAGTGCTGCCAGTCGACCAGCCGGAACTCGATCTTCTGGCCGGTGACGCGAGCATATTCGCGCCAGAGGTCGATCAGCAGGCCATCTGGCTGGCCCGACTCATTGATATAGGAGAAGGGCTGCCACGCTTTGGAGTTGGTGATGACGAGGGGCTTTTCAGGCTCTTTTCCCGAGGCGTGCAGGGCAATAATGAGCAGCAGAAAACCACACCCTGCCCTGAACGCTTGTCCAATCCGAGAAGAAGCCATCCCTGCTCCAATCCATTGCCAGCCGCTGTCTGTAGACGCCGATTATTACTGCCTTCAACGAGGAAGAACAAGCGATCTGGCGATGAAGTTTACATGATGGCAGCATTGCCGTAACGAGCAGGACTCATACCGTGACGGCTTACAGCGGCAGGTTGATTTTTGCCTCCAGTCCGCCCTCCGGCCGGTTGAGCAGGGTGAGCTCACCGCCGTGCTGATGTACCAGGGTGCGGGCGATGGAGAGGCCGAGCCCCACGCTGCCAGACTCGGTATTTCGTGCCTCGTCGAGCCGCACGAACGGCTTGAATACATCCTCCAGTCGCGCCGGATCGATCCCCGGGCCGTGGTCGCAGACCCGGATCAGCAGCTCGCTGCGAGTTCGCTCCAGCGAGACCTCGGCACTGCCGGCGTATTTGATGGCGTTGCCGATCAGGTTCTGCAGTACCCGGCGCAGGGTGTTGGCGCGGCAGGCGTAGACCTCTTTCCCTTCCGCCAGACAGGTGACCGGCTGGCCGGTATCGGCATAGTCATCACACAGACTGACCAGCAGGCTGACCAGATCCAGTTCCCGCGTTGCCTCCTGTTGCCCCTCTTCGCGGGCAAAGCTGAGGGTGGCGGCCAGCATCTGCTCCATCTGTTGCAGGGTCTGCTGGATGCGATCCTTGTCCTCGCCATCTGCCAGAAACTCGCTGCGCAGGCGCAGGCTGGTGATGGGGGTGCGCAGATCGTGGGAGATGGCGGCCAGCATCCGGGTTCTGTCCTGCACGAAGCGATCAAGCCGGGTATGCATCCGGTTGAAGGCCTGAATCGATTCGCGGATCTCGGTCGGCCCCTCCTCTTTCAAGGGCTCGATATCCTCTCCGCGCCCCAGTCGTTCGGCGTTGCCTGCCAGTTGCTTGAGGGGGCGGGTGGCGCGACGAAACAGCAGCACCATCAGCCCGATCACCAGACTGGCTACCAGCATCAGGTTGAAAGTGGTTTGCCATGACCAGCTGCCGGCCTCCTTGTCGACCAGCGAGCTGAACTGCAGCCAGCCACCCTGTGGCAGTTCGATTGATCCGTAGAGCCGCATGTCTCGCGGTGGTGGCCCCTTGCGATCCCGCATCATGCGAGCATGGTGCTCCCAGGCCTTGCTGCGCTGGGCATCCTCTTTCAGTTCGGCACTGATCTCGATAGTAAGCGCGGGGGGATAGCCAAGGCGCGATCGTACCAGCTGCTCGAAGCGGGGGCTGCGGTTATCGGGCTGCATCGGCTCGCCTTCAATTCGCAGCAGCAGGGTTTCGCTACGGCTCGCCTTGAGGATCTCGTCATAGAGAGACGGGGGGGAAAGGGAGAGCAGCCGCACCACCGAGATGATCCGCTGCATGGCGTTGCGGCTGTTGACGAAGCCGAGTGCCTCCTCCCGATCCGAGCGGTAGATCTGAATGCTGAGCAGCTGGATCAGGATCAAGCCCGCCAGCGCCACCAGAATGATCTGGCCGGTCAGCCCCTTGGGCCACATCCGTGCCCATAGCCGTTTCAGTGCATTCACCACTTATACCTGCGTCACATCGGCCGAGAACATATAACCGCCACCCCAGATGGTCTTGATCAGTTCCGGATTCTTGGGATCCCGCTCCAGCTTGCGGCGCAGCCGGCTCACCAGGGTATCGATGGCGCGATCGAAGGCCACCGCCTCGCGGCCGCGGGCCAGATCCAGCAGTTGATCCCGGCTCAGCACCCGCTGCGGGCGTTCGAGAAATACCTTGAGCAGATCGAACTCGGCAGTGGAGAGGCTCAGGCCCACCCCATCCTCGTCGACCAGCTCGCGGCGATTGACGTCGAGCAGCCAGCGATCGAAGCGCAGATCCCGGGTCAGGGTCTCGGCGGCGGGCTGGGTCTCGGCCTGGGTGCGGCGCATCACCGCCTTGATCCGGGCCAGCAGCTCGCGCGGGTTGAAGGGCTTGGCCAGATAGTCGTCGGCCCCCATCTCCAGCCCTATGATACGGTCGGTCTCTTCCCCCATGGCGGTGAGCATTATGATGGGCAGACTCGACTTGGCGCGCAGTTCGCGGCAGAGGGTCAGACCGTCCTCGCCCGGCATCATCAGATCCAGTACCAGCAGATCGAACTCCCGCTCCTCCAGCAGTCGTTTCATCTCCTTGCCATCCCGGGCGCAGCTGACCCGTAGGCCGTGCTGTTCCAGAAAGCGCTTCAAGAGATCGCGGATCTCGCTGTGGTCGTCGACCACCAGAATATGGGTGTTGCCCTGATTCATGAATACCTCCCCTGCTTGGCGTTGGCACGAGTATACGAAAATACGCTGCGCGGTTTGTGTCAAAGTGTGCCAGATCTGCCTGATGCCACACTCTGCTACAAAAAAGGGCGATGCTGGCAAAGTTCAGACACCGGTCGGGTGTTTACTTGAGGGCAAGGCGAGAGAGCCGAACCCGAATCATCCGACAGGAGATAGACCATGAAAAAGCTGACCAAAACTCTGATGACCGCCACCCTGATCTTTGGCCTGCCGCTGGGCGCCTATGCTGCCACACAAACAGCCCAGGCTCCCGAGCCCGGCGCCATGGTGGACTGCCCGATGGATGGCGGCATGATGGGCGGTAAACACCACGGTGGCCGTCACGACAAGATGGCACGCCTGCAGAACATGACCCCGGAACAGATCGAAGCCAACCTGAAGCAACGCTATGATCGCATTCAGGATCCGGCCAAAAAGGCAGAGTTCATCAAGAACCTCAACGAGCGTGCCGACGGCATGACCAAACACGCAGAGGCGATGAAGAAGTTTGCCGAAGCGAACCAGTAAGCCATACCTGACAAGGTGTGCTGGAGATGAGAGAGGGGGAGCATGTTGCTCCCCCTCTCTTTTTGTTATGGCAAATGGCACTGGCAAAACGACGCTTATTCGCTGCCACTATTTTGAAACAGCCTGGGGATCTCCCGCACCAGCCAGCTCTTGGCCTTGCCCATGGTATCGCGGCGCCATGCCAGCACGACCTGCAGCTGATGGCGGTACTCGGGGCTGATCACCTTGAGCCGACCGGCCTTGATGTCCTCCTCAATCCAGCTCTGCGGCATGGTGCCGATGCCAAGCCCGGCCAGCAGGGCATCGCGCTTCTCCGCCATGGTGCTGACGGTGAGGCGCGGCTGCTTGTCGAGCAGGCGGTAGGTGAGCACCGGCTTGCGCAGGGCGGTGTCGGCGACGGCGATAGCGCGATAGCGGCGCAGGGTCTCGTCGGCGAGGGGCTCCGGCTCCTGATGGAGAGGGTGGTCGGGGTGGGCGACATAGAGCATCACCTCCTCTTTCAGCACCTGATGCTTGATGCCGGTCATGACTATATCCGGGTTGAGGGAGGAGATGAGCAGGTCAGCGCGGCCATCCTCCAGACACTCCCAGCTACCCGCCAGCACTTCGGCCCGCAGTCTGAGCCGGGTATCGGTCTGCTCGGCCAGTCGATCCACCAAGGGGTAGAGTGCCTGCAAGGGCACCAGCGCATCGACGGCGATGGTGATGTCGGTTTCCCAGCCGCGGGCCAGCGCCCGGGTCTCGCCCACCAGATGCTCGGCTGCCTCCAGCAGCACCCGACCGCGTTCCAGCAGCATGCGCCCCGCCGGGGTGAACTTGGTGCGGTGGCCGCTACGGTCGAACAGCATGGCATCCAGTTCATCTTCCAGCTTTTGCACCGTGTAGCTCAATGCCGAAGGTACCTTGCCCAGCTCGTCGGCCGCCGCCGCGAAGCTGCCACGGCGGTCGATGGCATCCAGCACCCGGATCGCTTCCAGGGTGAGTGCTCGTTCCTTGTTCGACTCCTTGGCCATTTTTCACCTTCAATTTTTTTGAATATGTTCGCCAGATTATCTCGCTAACAAGTTAAGCCAAGCACCTTTAATATTCAATCATCGCTTAGGCAGGAACGTCTGGCGGCCAAATATGCGGGAAGTTCCGCACTGTGACAGGCCAAATCGGCATGTCTGATGTCGGTGAAAGAACAACACACTATTTGAATGACCTCTTGCATGGATGCATTGATTCTGGCCGAGCTGGCCTTGGCAATGACATATAAAACAAGAGAGTGAATGAACATGAAAAACGTAATCAAGATGCTGGCCGTTGCAGGCCTGATGACCACAGGTTTCGCCAACGCCGCCGTACCGGCTGACTTCAACGCCACCCCGGGTGTGCTGTTTGTCAAGTGGCACTCCACCGCAGCGCTGGATGGCAAAGCCAATCCGATGCTGGAAGTGCGCGACGAGTCTGGCGATCTGCTGGCATCGGTTCACGCCAACCTGATGGGCACCCAGCAGGTGAAGATCCCGGGTCGTACCCAGGGCAACCTGACGGTCAGCCTGGCTGGCGAGAGCAGCGAGTATCGCATTCCGTTCGGTCTCGGCGGTGGCAAAGATCGCTAAACCGAACCCCGGATAGATGAGGAGCAGACCATGATGAAATTGAGAGCCGCAGAGGCGCGAGGCAAGGCCAACTTCGGCTGGCTGGACGCACGCCACAGTTTCTCCTTCGGTCACTACTATGACCCGGAGTGGATGGGGCACTCGGTACTGCGGGTGATCAATCAGGATCTGGTTGCGCCGGGTGGCGGATTCGCCACCCATCCTCACGCCAATATGGAGATCCTCACTTGCGTGCTGCAAGGCACCATAGAGCACAAGGACAGCCTCGGCCATGTCGAGCAGATCCCGGTGGGGGATTTCCAGCTGATGAGCGCAGGCAGCGGGATCCGTCACAGCGAGTACAACCCCTCGCAGACGGAACCCCTCTCCCTGTTGCAGATCTGGATCGAGCCTAATGAAGTCGGCACGCCACCCGGATATCAGCAGCAGAAAATTGAGTCCAGACCGGGTATGACGCTGGTGGCGTCACCGGATGGCGAGGCGGGATCCTTCGTGATCCGCCAGCAGGCTCGCGTCTGGCGGCTGGAGCTGGCCCCGGGCGAGACGCTCGAATGGGCACTGGCTGGCCGACACGGTTACCTGCAGATGATTTCAGGGGAGCTGACCGCCAACGGTCTGGCTGCCCGACCCGGCGACGGGGTTCTCAGTCGTGATGAATACCGGTGGGAGCTGGTTGCGACCAATGCCACTCAAGCCCTGTTATTTGACCTACCCTGAAGCAGTCAGCGGTGATGTGACACAAACGAGGAAGATGAAATGGACAAGATGAAAGATGTAGCGCTGCTGGCGGGTCGTGTACTGCTGGCGCTGATGTTCGTGATGGCGGGTTGGGGCAAGATTGGCGGTTATGCCGGCACCCAGGGCTATATGGAAGCGATGGGGGTGCCGGGTTTTATCCTGCCCCTGGTGATCCTGCTTGAGCTGGGTGGTGGCCTCGCCATCATGCTGGGTCTCTTTACCCGCAGCCTGTCGGTGCTGATGGCCGGTTTCACCCTGATGGCCGCCTTTATTTTCCACTACCAGCCTGCCGAACAGATGCAGATGCTGATGTTTATGAAGAACGTCTCCGTTGCCGGTGGTTTCCTGGCGCTGGCGGCAGCTGGTGCGGGTGCCTTCAGTGTGGATGCCCGTCTTGGCAAAAACTGGTAACAGCCAGTCAGTTTGAGTTTTCCAAGCCTTTTGGCCGGTGCAACTGCACCGGCTTTTTTCTGTCTGCGTTTTCCGTGTTGGTGAGGCAGCTGCACAAATCTGCGGCTCCCCTCATGGTTCAGCGGTTTGCCCGCCTGCTGGCCACAAGTGCCTTTTGCATCTTATCCCCCGATCCCCGACAATTCCCTCTCTTGTGAAGTGACGGAAATGGCTAGCCTTTTCCCTCGCCCCCTCTCATCCACAGGCGGGAATTGCTCATGTTTACCCTCTACCACTCCAATCAGCTGGATCTGCTCAAAGAGCTGCTGGTGAGCCGCATCCGGCAGGCCCCCCTCTCTCACCCCTTCGATCGGGAGCAGATCCTGGTGCAGAGTCCGGGCATGGCCCAGTGGCTCAAGCTGGAGCTGGCCAAGGCCTTCGGCATCGCCGCCAATATCGATTTTCCTCTGCCCGCCAGCTTTATC
Source organism: Aeromonas lacus (assembly GCF_000764665.1). Taxonomy (GTDB): domain Bacteria; phylum Pseudomonadota; class Gammaproteobacteria; order Enterobacterales; family Aeromonadaceae; genus Aeromonas; species Aeromonas lacus. Next base: position 9,774 of record NZ_JRGM01000023.1, read on the forward strand.
TGGGAGATGTTCACCCGGGTGCTGGCGGATGTACCGCGTCAGAGCCCCTACAACAAGGGCTCCATGAGCTGGCAGCTGATGACCATTCTGCCTGCCTTGCTGGATCGCCCCGCCTTTGCCCCGCTCGCCGCCTATCTGGGCGGTGGAGAGGACGAGGATCCCGCCAGAGATCCCGAGCAAGTGCGGCTGTGGCAGCTCTGCCAGAAGGTGGCGGATCTCTTTGACCAGTATCTGGTCTATCGGCCGGACTGGATCGCCCGTTGGGAAGAGGGGGAGGGACTGGTTGGCACAGGGAGTCAGGATCTGGCCGGGGTGAGCGGTCAGGATTGGCAGCCCGAGCTGTGGCGCGAGCTGGTGGCCCGTACGTTGGCGCTCTCTCCGAGCGGTTATCACCGCGCCAACCTCTACGAGGAGTTTATCCACGAGCTGGAACGTACCGCAGATCTGCCCGGCAAGCTGCCGCAGCGGGTGTTCGTGTTCGGCATCTCGGCGCTGCCGCCGCGCTATGTGGAGGCGCTGCTGGCTCTCGGCAGTCGGCCGGAGGTGGAGGTGCACCTGTTTGTCACCAACCCCTGCCGCTACTACTGGGGGGATCTGCTGGATCGCAAAACCCTGGCTCGGCTCGAAACCAAGCTCAAACCCGGCACCGATATCGAGACCCTGCAAGGCCCCGCCAACCCGCTGCTCGCCTCCATGGGCAAGCTGGGGCGCGATTACCTGCATCAGCTGATGGAGCTGGAGGTGCCGCAAATCGAGGCCTTCGTCGATATCGACGAGGTGGATGCCAAGGGCAATATCAAGCTGCTGCGCGCCATCCAGAAGGATGTGCTGGAGCTGGCCGAACGGGGGGCCGGTCAGTTCGATCTCGACAGCAGCCATCACAAGAGCCCCATAGATCCGGCGGATGGATCCTTGCAGATCCACGCCTGCCACGGCCCGATGCGCGAACTCGAGGTGCTGCACGACCGGCTGCTGGCGCTGTTCGAGCAGGACCCGACCCTCACCCCGAAAGATGTGGTGGTGATGATGCCGGATGTGAACAGCTATGGCCCCTACATTCAGGCGGTGTTTGGCGCACGGGGTCAGATCCCGTTTGCGGTATCGGATCGGGCGGCGAGTCAGGAGAGCCCGCTGCTGCAAAGCTTCCTCGCCCTGCTCAGGCTGCCTAACGCCCGTTTGGGGGCAGGGGAGCTGCTCGCCATTCTCGAGGTGCCCGCGGTGCTGCGCCGTTTCGAGCTGGATGATGACGAGTTCAACCAGCTGCGGGTCTGGGTGCAGGAGACCGGCATCCGCTGGGGGCTGAACGACGGCTACCCCGTCCGTTTCGATCTGCCGCCCATGTCCGGCAACAGCTGGCTGTTCGGCCTGCGTCGCATGCTGCTCGGCTTTGCCATGGGGGATGGCGAGCCGGTGGCGGGCATTCTGCCCTATGCCGATATCGAGGGTCAGCAGGGCTTGGCGCTCGGCAAGCTCGCCTGGTTTGTCGATTCGCTGGCCGAGTTTTTGCCCCGCTTGCAACAGGCGCAGCCGCTGGCCGAGTGGAGCGCCTGCCTGCTGGCGCTGCTGGAGCGCTTCTATCTGGCCGACGAAGATGAAGAGCGTCAGCTTCAGCTTATTCGCAGCCAGCTGGCCGAGTGGCAGACCCGGCTCGGCGAAGCCCGTTTCGAGCAGCCCATCACCGCCGATCTGTTGCAGGATTACCTCGGCAGCGTGCTGGGGGAGTCCCGCTCCAGTCAGCGCTTCCTCGCCGGTCAGGTCAACTTCTGCACTCTGATGCCGATGCGCTCCATCCCCTTCAAGCAGGTCTGTCTGCTCGGCATGAACGACGGCGTCTACCCGCGCACCCTGGCTCCCATGGGGTTCGATCTGATGGCGGTGGCGTCGCGGCGCGGGGATCGCTCCCGCCGCGATGATGACCGCTACCTCTTTCTCGAGGCGCTGCTCAGTGCCCAGCAGGGGCTCTATATCAGCTATCAGGGCTTCAGCGCGCAGGACAACAGCGACAAGGTGCCATCGGTGCTGCTGGCGGAGCTGATCGACTATGTGCGGCAAGGCTTTGTGCTGGCGGGGGACGAGGATCTCGACGACGAAACCTCCGGCAAGCGGCTGCTCAACCACCTGATGGTGGCGCACCCGCTCACCCCCTACAGCCGCAACTACTTCTATCCGGAGGCGGGTTCACGCCTCTTTACCTATGCCGCCGACTGGCTGCCCGCCCTCAATCCGGTGCGCGGCGCGGCCAACTTCCAGAGCGGTGAGCTGCCGCTGCCCCCCGAATGGGGCAAGGAGCAGGGGCTGGAGCTGGCGGAGCTGCTGCGCTTCTATCGCCAGCCCACCAAGTATTTCCTCAACCGCCGCCTCAAGGTGTGGTTTGAGCTGAACGAAGCCAACATCGAGGACAGCGAGCCGTTCGAGCTGGATGGCCTGCAACATTATCAGCTGAAAGATCTGCTGCTCGATGCCCATCTGGCGGAAGGGGACAGTCCAGAGCGGAGCGATAGCGTGAGCATACGGCGCGAGCGGTTGCAGCTCACCGGCCTGCTGCCGCAAGGGTGGTTCGGCAGCCTGCTGCTGGACGATCTGGATGCCGAGATGGGCAAGCTGGCGGATCGGCTGCGGCCATGGGTTGCTGCCAATGAGTCAGAAAAGCAGGCGGTGGAGATCGATATCTCCCTCACTCAGGGCCAGCTGCAAGGGTGGATCGACACCCAGAAGGGGCGCTTGCTGGTGGTCAAACCCGGCAGCTTCAACGGCAAGGATCTGCTGCTGGGCTGGATCCAGCACCTCTGCCTCTCATTGAGCTGCGCCCCCGGCGACACCCTGTTGTTCGATGCCAAACAGAGTCTGCGGTTAGCCAAGCTCGCGGCCGACGAGGCGCGCCCCAAGCTGGCGGCGCTGGTGGCGTGCTGGGCGCAGGGGATGAAGCGGCCGCTGCCGTTCTTCCCCAACACTGCCTGGGATTGGCTCAAGGCGATCGAGAAGGATCCGGACAAGCCGGAGGCGGCCGACAAGGCGGCCCTCACCCGTTTCAACGGCGGCTGGATGATCAATGGGGAGGGGGCAGACCCTTACGTCGCCCGCTGCTTCCCCGAACTCGATGACGAGGTGCTGGGGCAGTTGCAGGCGCTGGCCCGCGAACACCTGACCCCGCTGCTCAAGACCCTGGAGGAGCTGAAATAATGGCTAACCCGCTCAATACATTGCGTTTTCCCCTCCATGGTGAACGACTGATCGAAGCCTCCGCCGGTACCGGCAAGACCTACACCATCGCCGGTCTCTACCTGCGCCTGCTGCTGGGCCACGGCCCGCTCATTGAAGAGGGCGCCGATGTGGGTCAGCCGAGCGCCCACGAACGGCCGCTCTCGGTGACCGAGATTCTGGTGGTGACCTTTACCGAAGCGGCCACCGCCGAGCTGCGCGGGCGGATCCGCGGTCGCATCCACGAGGCGCGCCTCGCCTTTATGCGCGGCCATAGCAGTGACAACCTGCTGGCCCAGTTGCTGGCAGAGGTGGCTGATCACGAGTTGGCGGCCCGTCGCCTGCTGGCCGCCGAGCGGCAGATGGACGAGGCGGCGGTCTTTACCATCCACGGCTTCTGCCAGCGGATGCTCAAGCAAAACGCCTTCGAGTCGGGCGCCCTCTTCGAGACCGAATTTCTCACCGACGACAGCCAGCTCAGGTTGCAGGCGGTGAGCGACTACTGGCGAGCCGAGTTCTATCCGGTGGATAAAGCCCTCGCCAGTTCGGTGCGCGCGCTCTGGCCGAGCCCCGCAGCCCTGCTGCGGGAGATGGGCAGCTGGCTCGACAATAGCGAGCTGGAGATCCACCCCGCGCTGGGGGATGAGACCCTCGCCGCCCGCCATCAGGCGGCCATGAGTCGCATCGCGGCAGTGAAGAGCGAGTGGCTAGTGCAGACGGACGAGATCCGCCGCCAGACCGATGGCCAGATCAGCCGCTACACCGGCAAGAACTACGAAGGGTGGCTTGCCAAGATTGGCGACTGGGCGCAGGACGAGAGCAGCGGCTATGCCATCCCCAAGGAGCTGGAACGCTTCGGCCAGACGGTGTTGGAGGAGAACCTCAAGAAGGGGGGCGCGGTGCCGACCCTGCCGCTGTTCAGTCAGATAGACGAGCTTCTGGCGAGCCGCCCCGGTATTCGCGATCTGATCCTGCAGCGGGCGGCCAAGGTGGTGCGCAGCCGGATGCAGGCGAGCAAGCGCCAAGCCCATCAGCTCTCGTTCGATGACTTGCTCAAAGACCTCGACGGGGCGCTTGGTTCCGGCCTTGGCGAGCGACTCTGCGAGCGCATTCGCGCCACCTATCGGGTGGCAATGATCGATGAATTTCAGGATACCGACCCCCAGCAGTACCGCATCTTCCATCGCCTCTACGGCGGCCATACAGACACGGCGCTGCTGATGATCGGTGACCCCAAACAGGCCATCTACGGCTTTCGCGGCGCCGACATCTTTACCTACATTCAGGCGCGGCGAAATGTGAGCGCCCACTACACCCTCGGGCGCAACTGGCGCTCCAGCAGTACGCTGGTGGGGGCGGTCAACGGCCTGTTCGAGCGGGCCAAGGATCCCTTTATCTACGAAGCGGATATCCCCTTCCTGCCGGTGGAGGCGCAGGGCAAGAGCAAGGCGCTGCTGCTCGATGGCGTCACCGCCCCTGTGCTCCACTGCTGGCAGCTGACTGGCCAGCCCACCTTCAACCGGGGGGATTACCAGAGCAAGATGGCCCGCGCCACCGCGGCCGAGATCCACCGCCTGCTGACGCTGGCCCGCGAGGGCAAGGCGCTGATCGGTGACAAGGCGGTCAAGGCCGGGGATATTGCCGTGCTGGTGCGCACCGGCAGCGAGGGCAAGCTGGTGCAGCAGGAGCTGGCGCGGCTCGCCATCGCCTCCGTCTATCTGTCGAACCGCGAGAGCGTGCTGGAGCAGGTGGAGGCGCGGGAGATCCTGCTGATTTTGCACGCCTGCCAGAACCCGAGCGAAGAGCGCAGCCTGCGGGCAGCGCTCGCCACCGGCCTGTTTGATCTCGACGCCAAGGCGCTCGATGGGCTGGCCAGCGATGAGCGGGCGTGGGAGAGCGCGGTGCAGGAGTTTATGGAGTACCGCAAGATCTGGCACCGCCGTGGCGTGCTGGCGATGTTGCGGGCCCTGCTGCACCGGCGCAATCTCGCCTCCTCCCTGCTGGCGAGCCCCTACGGCGAGCGGCGGCTGACCAACTTCCTCCATCTCGGTGAGCTGCTGCAACAGGTGAGCAGCGAGTTGGACGGGGAGTACGCCCTGCTGCGCTGGCTGGGGGAGGCGGTGAGCCGCCCCAACGGGCAAGATGCGGAGCAGGTACTGCGGCTCGAATCCGAGCGCAAGCTGGTGCAGATCGTCACGATCCACAAATCCAAGGGGCTGGAGTACCCGCTGGTGTTCCTGCCTTTCATCTGCAGCCACAGAACCGCCGAAACCCCGCTCTATCACGAGGCGGATGAGGCGGGCAATCGCACCATTCTAGATCTGACCGGCGCCGAGGGTTCCTTGGCCGAAGCCGATAAAGAGCGCCTTGCCGAAGATTTGCGGCTGCTCTATGTGGCGCTGACCCGGGGCGTCTACGCCACCTGGCTGGGGTTGGCGCCGGTGCGGGCGGGGGCGGGCAAGTCGGAGAAGACCGACCTGCACCACACCGCCATCGGCTACCTGCTGCAAAAGGGCGAAGAGGGGGATGCTGCCACGCTGGCGACTGCCCTCAGTTCGCTTGCCCAGGATCTGCCCGGAGTGGCCGTCGGTGAGCCCTCGCTCACCCGTCCGGCCCCGCTGCCGCCAGAGGAGGAGCAGTTGGGCGAGCCGCAGGTGCGCCAATTTACCGGTTCCCTTGAACGGGACTGGTGGATCAGCTCCTACTCCGGGCTGGCGGCGCAGGGCCACGGCCACAGCAAGGGCGTGCTGGCCAACCCCGGTTTCGATGACGAGGTGGTGACCGAAGCGGCTGCATTGGCGGCCGAGCAACCGGAAGAAGCGCCCCAGCCCTCCATCTTCACCTTCCCGAGAGGGGCGCGTCCCGGCACCCTGCTGCACAGCCTGTTCGAGACCATCGACTTTCAAAGCGCCGCTGGCGAGACGCTGGCAGAGCATATCGCCACCCTGCTGGCGCAGGATGGTTTCGACGAGAGCTGGGCCCCTGTGCTGCAACAGCAGGTGGAGGCGGTGCTCGATACCCCGCTGGAAACAGGCTTTGGCGAGCCGGTGCGGCTGCGGGATCTGGCCCCCGAGCGCAAACAGGTGGAGCTGGAGTTCTTTCTGCCCATGGGTCGGGTGACGGCACCGGCGCTGACCGCGCTCTGCCGGCAGCACGACCCGCTGTCGCGGGGCAACAAGCCGCTCAGCTTTGCTACCGTGCAGGGGATGCTCAAGGGCTTTATCGATCTGGTGTTCGAGTGGCAGGGGCGCTGGTATCTGCTCGACTACAAATCGAACCACCTCGGCATGAGCCCCGCCGATTACAGCCGTCCGGCGCTGGAGCGGGCGATGGCGGAGCATCGCTACGACCTGCAATACCAGCTCTACTCGCTGGCGCTGCACCGGCTGCTCACCCTGCGCCTGCCGGGCTACGACTTCGAGCAGCATTTTGGCGGGGTTTTCTATCTGTTCCTGCGCGGCATGCCGCAGGGGGGCATTTTCCATACCCGCCCGAGCCGTGAACTGGTGCTGGGGCTGGATGAGTTGTTTAGAAATGGTGATCGCTCTGGCGGTGTGTCATCAACAGAATTAAACGAGGTAGAGGCATGAGCAGCACCATGATTAGCACCGTAACCAGCGCAATGATGGTTGAACGGCTCAAAACACTGGCGCTGGCTGGCCGCATCCGCCAGCTGGATCTGCAATTTGCCAGGCTGGTGGCCGATCTGGGCGGTAGCCCCGAGCTGGTGCTGGGGGCTGCGCTCGCCTGCTTCGAGCTGGGGCGCGGCCATGTCTGTTTGCCGCTGGAGATGCTCGCTGCCGGATCCCTGCGCCCGTTCGGGCTGGATCCCCAGCAGAGCCGGGATCTGTTGCTGGATCTGGCGGATCCTGCCCGCTGGCCCGCCCTGTTTGCAGAGAGTCCCTTGGTTGGTACCGAACAGGATGAGGGGCTCGCCCCGCGCTGGCCGCTGCGGCTGTGGCACGGGCGGCTCTACCTCACCCGTTACCACGATCATGAGCAGGGGGTGGCCCGCCATCTGCGCGCTTTGAGTGAACGTGCCGAATGGCCGGAGATTGCCCCGGCTCTGTCGCGGCTGTTTGCCCGCGACTACGGGTTGGTGTTCGCTGCGCTGCTCAAAGCCCGCCTCGCCCCCGACTTCTCGGCCCGCCACTTTATCGAAAAGTATCTGGATCTGGTGTTCCCCAATGAAGTGGATTGGCTCGCCATCGAAGGGCTGCTGGCCAGCGCCCAGGCGGCGAGCGACCTTGGCAAGCTGGATGCACTGGTGCCCGAGGCGCTCTGCTGCAACGGCCAGAAACTGGCAGCGGCCACCGCGGCGGCGCGCCCCTTTGCGGTGATCTCCGGCGGCCCCGGCACCGGCAAGACCACCACAGTGGCCAAACTGCTCGCCATTCTGGTGGAGACCGGCCTGCAAGCAGGCAAGGCCCCGGCGATCCGGCTGGTGGCCCCCACCGGCAAGGCGGCGGCGCGCCTCACCGAGAGTATCGGCTCTGCCCTGCAGGCTCTTGATCTGCCCCCCGAGTGGGTCGAAGCGATCCCCACCGAAGCGGGCACCCTGCACCGGTTGCTCGGGGTCATTCCGGGGCGCAGTCAGTTCCGCCACCACGCAGGCAACCCGCTGCACCTCGACTTGCTGGTGGTGGATGAGGCCTCCATGGTTGACCTGCCGATGATGGCGCGCCTGCTCGATGCGTTGCCAAGCCACGCCCGCCTGATCCTGCTTGGCGACAAGGATCAGCTCGCCTCGGTGGAGGCGGGGGCCGTGCTCGGCGATATCTGCAGCTTTATCGAACAGGGCATCAGCCCGGCGCAGGCGGATTGGCTCTCCCGCCAGACCGGCTACCGCTTGCAGGGGGCGCCCGCGGGGGCCCCGGTGCGCGACAGCCTCTGCTTGCTGGCCAAGAGCTGGCGCTTTGATCAGCACTCCGGCATCGGCCAGCTGGCACGTGCCTGCAACAGCGGCGATGCCACGGCGGTGGAATCAGTCTGGGGCATGGGCTTTAGCGATATCAGCCTGCACCCCTGGGCCGGGGAGGCCTACGACGCCCTGATTGCCCAGGGGGTAGCCGGTTACGGCAGCTATCTGAAGGCGGCCCGCGCGGGGGAAGCCCCCGCCGCCGTGTTCAAGGCATTCAACAGCTTCCAGATCCTCTGCGCCCTGCGCGATGGCCCGTTCGGCGTGCTGGGACTTAACGAGCGCCTCGAACTGGCCTTGTCACGGGCAGGCCTGATTGCCCGCGATGGCGACTGGTATGCCGGTCGCCCTGTGATGGTGGTGCGCAACGACCACGGGGTCGGCCTCTATAACGGCGATATGGGGCTCTGTCTGCCCGATGAAACCGGTCGGCTCAAGGTATGGTTTGAGCAGCCGGATGGCACCCTGCGCGCCCTGTTGCCCAGTCGCTTGCCGCCCCACGAGACGGTCTACGCCATGACTATCCACAAATCCCAGGGTTCGGAGTTTGCCCATACCGTGCTGGTGCTGCCCGACAGCCCCAGCCCGCTGCTGACCCGCGAGCTGGTCTATACCGGCATCACCCGCGCCAAGGCGCGGCTTGATCTCTACGGCGATCGCGCCCTGCTGGCCCAAGCGGTGCGGAAAAAGACCGAGCGTTATTCCGGATTGGCGGAGAGGTTGGGGGAGTGATTGATGGCGGCGGTAAAGGAATCTACCGCCGTTTAATGTCATTCACTAATTTAAAGTCCAGAGGGAGGATTTATTTGCTCAAAAACCCACTCCGAAAAAAATTTTTCAACATCCCATCTATTATAATTTTCGTTAGGGTAACGTTTTCTCATTAAATCTGACTTGCAGGAATTAAACTCATGATATTTCTCCATGAATTTTTTGGAAAGTTCATTTAATTCACTATCACTGTCAATTATAAAAAACGGCAATTTTATTATGGGTGGTTTCAGTTGAGTTGTGATTGGTGTAGATAGTGTTTGAGATGTATCACAAGGCACTTCACTTTTTCTTATGTGTTGAAATAAACTATATTCAATAGTTCCTTTTTTATAAAAGTAAATTTCACAGTAAAATTCGGCATTCGATCCATCTTGAGCTTCTGGATAGGTAATAAACTCAATGTTTGGGAATGGTACAGTCAAACCCTCGTTGTAGTAATTAACCACAGGCAAGGTTTTAATAATTTTGTTCTTATATTTTAAGTGGTAGTCAAACTGTCTTGCATTCTCAAAATATAAATTTTGCCACCAATAATTACCTCCCTCATGCTCTACACTCCCAATCTCAATAGTGAAATCAGGGTCATTAGAATAAAAGGCTTGGCTAATACCATCATAGTCCCAGCATTTGGCATCTTCTAAAAGAATGGAGAATCTATCAGGGGCTGTCAGGTTGAGGCCGAATCTTTCAAACCACATCGCTCTGACATCAATTGGATTGGCACATGAATCTAATGGTGTATTAGCATCATTTGTCCGTGAATAAACAACACCAGCTCGTATTGATCTACCCTGATGACTGTATTCTTTTGTCAGGTAATATGGTTTTAAAGGCTTATTAAATATTGTTAGGATTGCTAACTTGGCTTCATTAAATTGAAAAAAATCAAGCTGAATGTTTGGAATGTTATCTTCACTAAAACGTAGTCCTCTAAGCGCAGTAATAATATC
>NZ_JRGM01000024.1 GCF_000764665.1 Aeromonas lacus
CAGGGTGCTCGGTATGTTCGTGGGTTGCTTCGCTATAGAAATGTAGCGAAAAGAATCATAGGTGAAATGTGAATCATTGGATAGATAGCTTTTGCTGACATTGTAGCTATCTTATCCAAGATGAGTGCCAATAAGAAACATAGTGTATTTTTGAAGGGATGTGTTTCATTTTGGCACTCGTTATCAAGAGAGTCATGAATAGGTTCATGCTAATGTATGATGCTCTTTTAGCAAAGATGGAAACACTGTAAGATTATACTTAGTTTTTCCCGATGAGTGTTTTAGTATATCTATGCTAGATTAAGCGGCCTGCTGTGTTAGAAATTTTGAAATATTTAACATTAATTAGGGGGCGTAGCATGAAATTTTATTTTACTTACCTCAATCGTGAGGCAGATAGATCTGGTTCAAGCTCCTTAAGCTGTTCTTCGGCGGCATTAAGCTGACAGAACAACCTATCATTGTCATCTGACAGTTTCGTGATCTCTGCAGCTTGCTCTTGGCGTTCTGCTTCTAAGATGGCTACTGTAGCCTCTTGTTCTTGGAGTGCTCTACGATAGTCTTCTAGTACTTTCTCTAATGCTGCTAGTTTGGTGGCAATAGCTTCTGATTCAGCCTTGGTTCGGTATGTCTGTTCGTGAACTTTGATGCGCTGTTCTGCTACGGCCTGCGCGGCCTTTGCTGCTGCATCACCTTGCATCTGCATTTGCATCAAGATCCCAGTTTGAAGAGCACGGGTACCGACAGTGTAAAGATCCTGCTCCGAGAACATCCGCTCTTTGCGTATTAAGCCTACATTACGGCCTTCCACACCACTCAAAATCTCGCGCTCCTGCTTGGGGGATAGCTTAGGTGTGGCGGCACCAGCCCGCTCTACGGCGGCAATAGCCTTTTGTGCTGCCTGCTGAGCTACCCATTCTGCACGAGTTAGACGTTGACGCTTTGGCCCAAGCCGAGCTAACCCTAACTCCCGGCCCACAGCTTGATAAAGGCGATCTTGCCAATCTCTCATTGCATTGTTATGGGCGTACTGTTGAGCTGCTTTGGTTTCTCCCTTACGCTTTGCTTCGGCTGCCGCAGCTCGGCCCTGGTGGAGATCGTTGAAACTTTGTCCTGGCTTTGGGACTGCGTAGAAGTGTATGTGGGGGTGCTGTTCATCCTGATGCTCGATCACCGACACCAAATTGTCCCCATATTCGCTCTTGAGCCACGTCAGAGCCTTCTCTTTGAATTCCGGCCACTCTTCTCCCTGCCTAGGGTAGCTAAGAACTCCTGCAAGGAGTACAGGGGCATCTGAGCGGAGCTTCCGGCCTCTAGCGTCTTTGGCCAGCGCGCCCCATGCTTCAGCCTGTTCCACAGCTTCAGAGGGGGAGCAGCCAAAGACCCTGATCGGCTCCTGTGGTTGTTCGACGTGCATACAGTTCTCTCGTTTTCTCTCGGCCTCTGCTGCTACATCTCGTATGCTCCATGCCCCTTTCTGTGGCTTCCTGGCATATGCTTCTACGTGCCCAAACTGGTACATTGTGCCCTCTGCTAACTGACTATCAATCTGAGTCCAAATGAGTTTTTTGTAATGGCAGCACAAGTAAAGTAACCGACTATTACATATCAACTTTCCGCTTCGCTGGAAGGTCGATATGTGTCGGCCCTGCGGGGCTAAAGACTGCCGCGCTGCGCTTGCCTCCCACTCGGCTCTGGCAGAAACTCCCTTCGAGAGTTTCTGCCATCACGAGATGGGCTCATGGTTGGCAACAAGCATCTATAGTTCGACCCGCTATCTCGGAGTAACAGTTACTGAGGCAGGATCCACCCCAACATCCAGTTGCTCCTTCATTTCGTTGCAAAATTCGTGGAATAATTCGTTGACGTATTTTTTGTCTGCCAAGGGACTCTCCGGGTTTGATTCACGGATCTCATCAATCATCATCTTGGCCACTTCTAACCATGCTTTGCGCTGTACCCACTGTTCCGCAGTATCACTGATTTGCTGCTCCAACTGCCCCTGCATGCTCTTTGCATGGCGCTTCCAAATCGTGGTTACTTTCTCCTGATCGTCTTGTCCCGCCTGATACCCCAGGAAAAGGCCATCGTTCAATCTATCCGACATAACGCACCTCAAAGAGTTTCTCTGTTTGTGAATGACGGGGGCCTTGCTCCTTGCTGCTGTGATTCTTGGGCCCCATCTCTTGTTTTATTCTGTTTAGACACATCACGAGCTGCCGAAAGACCCGTAGTTTGCAGATTTTGACCCACTGTAGACATGCCGCCTCGAACTTCGCCCTCGATGCGCTCAGAACCACCCAGACCCGCAACAGAACGTCCTAGCCAGAGCATGACACGATCAGGCAGCCAATGAACAAGGGCAAAACAGGCATGAGTCAGGCCCATCATCAACAGCACGTAGACAGAGACGATCCCCACAAACTTCACGATTCCGACGACACTGCCTGATTGAGCACCCGCCACCATCGGCATGAATGTATCATTCACAACACCAGCCATTGCGTTACACAAACCGATAGCAACAAATACTGCGATCACCATCAACATTGGTTTAATCGCAAGATTGGCCAGCATTCGATACCCCTCCCCAGCAGTCCCGATCTCTTCCTCACCGTAGGGGGAGATATGGGCGGCAGCAAACAAAGGGGCTGCAATCACGGCCTCAACCACTGACAGCAACCAATTTAGGACGGCCATGGTCCAGACCATTGCGGGAATGAGAGGGATATACACCGAGAGCATCAAGCCAAGTCCCAACATAGAGACAATCAGCATCGTTATGGTGCCTCCAGCAGCGGCCAACGCATCGGGCAAAGAGAAACCTAGCCCAACTGTCCACTCAGCCGCTTTGGCTCCAGCAAGGCCGGAAGCACCTGCCACGGCCAGCAATGAGCTTTGTGCAGCCCACAAGAGGTTATCACCCAGCGCCCGCATCTGGGTCATGTGCGAGAGGGTACCACCCGCAGCTTGTTCAGTTGTGATCCTGGCCGCCCCCATAAACGTCTTTGAGAGGAAATCGGCAAACGCTTCTGGGCCATCAGGCTCCGGCAGCCCTGAGCGGTTTTCATAAGCCTGGGCAAGAGTATCCTGGCTATTTCTCGCCATAGCATCAACCTGGATCAGGTAGTCTCTGACGGTGCGCGAGCTCACATCATCGAAGCGAGTAGCGATATCCAAAGGGCGAAGCTGAGGCAGTGAGTTGATAGCTTGCTGCACAGCATCATTCCAGCGCCCGATATGGCCGATCCAGGTGCCCGCATAAAAGAATCCACCGTCAGAGGCTTGGTTCACGAACTGATCCATAGCCTTCTCGTTTGTCTGTTGTACCGCCTGTGCCGCAGCGGCCCGCATCGTGGCATTGTAGCGATTGGCCAGCTCCTGGATCAGTGAGTCAGAGGGGCGGATACCAGAGTTAACAAGGGCCTCTGCTGGGCCTCTGGTAGCAGACAACAAATCCGAGATCGCCGCGCTATGAGCGGCCATAACAGCATTCGTGATCATCCGTGAGTCGTTATCTCCGACCGTTTGCCGCTTCCAAGTAAAACCACCACAGACAGGGGAACCCTCCCCAGGGATCCCCCACTGAATTTCCGTCACAGGCACATTCTGAGAGAACCAGTCTACCGAATAATCGGTATCCTTTGCTCTGGTCGCGACACGTTCACTTAACCCAGCTTCCTCGAATCCCTTATTAAGGGCAGCAGTACATACTTGGGATTTAAAAATGCTAGCAGCCAAATTTCTAGAGTCTGGCAAAACTGGACTAAGAATATATTGGTTTGTTTTGAAATAATCCATGATGACTACCATGGATTTATCCCCTAAACCGACCCCTTGAAGGGCAACCCACATCACCATTATTTGAATAAGACTAAAACCATTTTTAGCTGGGAATAAGCAGGTAGTACCAATGACCATTCTAACCGGTGTTTTAACTTGGCTTTTTGCATTTCCAAGAAACCGGCCTGTTTCACCAGAGTCGATCATTCCCTTTAGTATGCCAAAAATGAAATAGAGCATACCTAAGAAATATGCGCCGAGGCCAAACACTCCCATGAAAGCTCCGATCAGCCCAGGTTCAGACCAGGATTGCCCCAGAAGCACGAAGTCAACAAGTCCACCAAAAATCAAACGGAGATAATCAACAGCGGCAGAGTTTGGCAGCGGGCTAAAGGTATCAATAGCCATCGCTGGAGAAGCCGAGAACAGCACCAGCAGTAGAAGATTATGCAGTTTCAACATGATCTCCCTCCTTGGGCATCGCATCCCCTCCCTTAGCCCAACAGGCGATAAGAATAGGGAGTATCAACAGCACAGCAAGCAGGAACTTGGCCCCGAACAGATCAACGGCAGCACGATAATCAGAGATAACATCAATTAATATAGGCGCTTGCCACACACCGATTAACAACAAGATCGCCGGTATGGCCGCTCGACATTTCAACACAAGCCAAACACAAGAAATAAACTGGATGAACATCAGCATTTCTATCATGATCGCATGAAACGCTGGCCAGTCATACGCCATTAATACAGCGCGTGATCTAAAGCCGGCCCCCATCCAAATACCAGCAAACAATACACCGGAAACAGAATATTGTTTAGCTTTTGCTAAAATCATTTTTGAAAACATATAGCCCCTTGTCTGTAGATATTATATATACAGCTGGTAGATAATTAGCACAGTTAAATGATGCATTTTGAAGGAGAAAGGAAAATATTAATTTCTTTCACCTTTATTTAATTAAATACTTTGTTTGCACACATCCGCAGGGACGCCAGAAGCCGTACAGGCCAGTATGCGGCGAAGGGAGTCATTGCAACGCTGGTGCAGCTTCATCACCCGTTTGAGCTCCGCTTTAGAGCAGGGGAGAACGTTGTTGCACTCCACCACCTTGATGGGTACCCAGGGGCACATCCGCTTGATATCGGCCTGCACTTTGGCAGCCGTGGTGGCAACATCGACAGCCCCCAACGGTGAATCCGAGGTCGCTACAGCAGCGGCCAGAACCAGAGCTATCATGCTATGCCCTCCATGCCAGCGCCTATGCGATACAGTAGCTCGCCGAAAGCTTCATGCAGAACAGGGTGGTTAGCGACAATCGCAAATGCCGCATTAAGCGGTGCTAACGCTGGCTGCAACTGTTCGGCCAGTAATTCAACATGCTCGGGAGGTAGGTTAGGTGATACTGACTCGATCAGGTCTATCAGTTCTTGCTGTGGTAGTAGTGCAATGCCGATATGCTCCATAATTAATTTCCTTATTTATCAAGATGTTTTTGACATCCTAGAGTTACCCACAGGCATCTATGTTTTTCTTCACTTATCCTATGTTTCACTTCACCTTTGCTAGATTTTGCTTCACCTACTCTATATTTCACTTCACCTTTACTATTTTTTACTTCACCTACTTCCATTTTTTTAATTTAAAATCAATGGGTTACATCCCTATAAATAGGTTTAAATAAGATATAAATAGGATCTAAAAGAACAAGAGAGAAATTCTTGTGGTGACTGGGGGTAACTGCGCTAATCCGTCCATAGGTCATCGGTTCGACCTGTGGGCGGTAGCAGTTATCCCCTAAGCCTGTTTACTCTATTGATGCCGTTTGTTGGGAGTATTTCGCGTGGTGATACGTTCTACCATCCAAGCATCGATCTCTGATTCGATAAATGCTACCGAACGAGCCCCAAGGCGAACCGTTTTTGGGAAAAGATCTTGGGCCATCAAGTCATAAATAGAGCTTTTTGATAACCCTGTTTTTTTAACAGCCTCCCCAACACGAATAAAACGTAGTGCTTGATTGGGGGTTGGGATGTATTGCTCCATAATTGCCTCATCGTTTTGTGTCGATGGAGTTATTAGAGCACGAGTTGGACGGGAAACGATGACGTGTAATATTTATTAAACTGCTTAGTAAATTTACACGTCAACAGTCATTCATTATGGAAAATCTACTCATGGCTTATTCATTGCGGAGCCAAGCAATCTCTCGATTGTATTGATTTCCAGTGGACACCCTTTTTCACCAAAAAGAGTCCATTCTTGATCTAAAATGATTTCAGCCCACCCCTTTGCTGTACTGCATTCTTCCGGCCACTGTGCTTTAGCG
>NZ_JRGM01000025.1 GCF_000764665.1 Aeromonas lacus
GTGTACAAGTGTTCCTGCAGAGGCTGAGCTGGTCAATTTATTCTTGACGCGAGAGATTGAGGTTCTTGCAGAGGTAGCAAGACAAAAAGGCTAAAAAAGTGGCTGGGTTTACAATAGGTTCATTGAAAAAATTGAGTATCTCTCGATGCGAGTGAATCATGAATCTCTTGATTCAACACAATATTTTTTCATCCTGAACTGTTTTTTAATGTAGTCTCAAATAAATTGATTGGTTTGAATGAACAAGAGAAACAGGAGTTAATGAACAAGGCTAAAAGAGATAGCCATTTTGACGACCCACTTAAGAAGTGGTAGTAATGCAGGAATTATGAGGTAGGGCTACATAAACATTCGCAGCTGATGGTGGGTGATATTGAGATAGTATTAGCCTAATGGTTTTACACAAAAGGGAGTTGTCATACGGTTTCAAACCGGATAACAAAACGGTACCTGGGGTCACCGTATGACTACCAAAGGAGAAAGTAGCTCGTCGTAAAGTCAGCCCCTAAATAGCTGTTCCGAATAATAGATCACCGGAGGTAGGGAGCTCAGTCCAGTTTGTGCGATCTCATTAGTCGCCAAACAAAACAAGCCACACCACACCACACCTACAGGACTGAGTTGATGCCTATCCTACCCCCTGCCACGACCACAACGGCGCCGTATTCACAAAATCATCCATGCCACGCGTGATCACGCGTGATAAAGGGCATGCTCGTCGCTTGATGGCAATCTTGCTGTTACATGAAGGACGCACGGTTACTGATGTTCATCACCTTACCGGCGCAGCTCGCTCGACCATCGGTCGTTGGCTTCGGTGGTGTCGAGATGAAGGCGCTTTACGGCCGTGTTTGCCTCAAGTGCGCAGCGCATGTCTCTGGGTCGAGTGTCTGCTTTGGCGCTGGTGATTGACACGACCTTGATATCGGATAGCCGCTCAATCTCGCTCAGCGGTCGGTAGCAAAGCCCGGCTAGGCTCTTCATCTCGTCGTGGGTCAGGCAGCGAGTCTCCAGCATGCGGACTGCCAACTCAATCCCATGGGCCACAAAAAACCGTTGCAGTATGCGTAGTGATTGGCCCACCAGTTCCCGGGTATTTGGGTTGTCAAATTCGTCGGTGAGAAACTT
The DNA here is from genome assembly GCF_000764665.1 of Aeromonas lacus. Taxonomy (GTDB): domain Bacteria; phylum Pseudomonadota; class Gammaproteobacteria; order Enterobacterales; family Aeromonadaceae; genus Aeromonas; species Aeromonas lacus. Next base: position 1,129 of record NZ_JRGM01000025.1, read on the forward strand.
ACTGAAGGGGTAATGGATCGTGCCATCGTCATGCAGCAGAAGGTAGTTTCTTTTAGCACTAAATTGGCGCATATAAATGACGACTGTTATCTAGCGTGAAACTTCGCTATAGCACTCGCAAAAAAAGACAAGTGTTTTTCGCACTTGTCTCATGGGATCTGCTCTCTGACTGAGGTTACAGAGTTTTTTTACGATAGCTCTAGATTTTCACCATCCAAAGCAGGCGCCGGGATGCCTGCTTTGTTGCCTTCGGGGGAGTGGATGCTCTCGTTCCAGCCCGTCGTTGCCCGATAAGGTGAGACGGCTGATGGGGCTCTTGACCCGGTAAGGTCCTTCGCCACAGAGACCCGGTCAGGTATCTGTCTTGCCACCGGAAGATGTAACCATAGTATCCCTCCCGTGCCAGTGAGTGGTTGCAAAGTAGCCACTTATTTCGGTTGTTTTTGCAATAGTTCACCCTTAACCTAGGAAAAGTGGATTAGTCATTGCAACGAGGAAGGGGTAATGCTGAAACTGGATCGCATAGACAGACACATTCTGGAACTGATGCAGGAGAATGGCCGCATCAGCAATCTCGAACTGGCCGAACTGGTGGGGCTCTCGCCGTCACCCTGCTCCCGTCGGGTCAAGGCGCTGGAGGATGCCGGTCTCATCGACACCCACGTCACCCTGCTCAATGCCCGCCAGCTTGGTCTCACCCTCACCGCCTACATTCATATCTCCATGGACCGACACACGCCGGAGCGGTTCGAAAACTTCGATCGTGCCATCAGCGAGCTGCCCGAAGTGCTCGAGTGTGACCTCATCACCGGCAACGATGCCGATTACCAGCTCAAGGTGGTGGTGCGCGACATGGAGCACTACCAGCACTTCCTGCTGGACAAGTTGACCCACATACCGGGGGTGACCGGGGTGCGCTCCAGCTTCGTGCTGCGCCGCATCAAGCACAAGACGGCGCTGCCGCTTAACCACCTCGGCTAACGGCGGGACGATCAAAAGCAAAAGAGGAGGCCAATGCCTCCTCTTTGTTTAACCGGTTGCCGGTCATACGGCCACTTCGCGGACCTGCTCCACCTGCAGCAGCCAGCCGCTCTGATCCTGTTGCGGCGCACCGCTCACCCGCAGCCGTTCCCCTGCGGGCACCCAGGTCCCATCGGGCAGGGAGACCTGCAGACTCTCGTTGCCGTTGTCGAACAGCCAGCGATTTTCGCCAAGCGATTCAATCAGATAACCTTCCATCTCCACTCTGGAGCCGGTTTGCCAGGATGGCGCAACGGAATCACGGCTCTCGATGAAATCCCCCTGAACACCAAAACTGGCTAGCCCCCACAGAATGGAGAGCCCGACCAATGATGACTCCATCTTGTCTCTCCTCTTTTGGAACTGTGGGGCCAGTATGGGAAGAGAAAACTGAGCGCTCTATGAACAAAACCGCAAAGTGGAACCGGGATCGCTAAAAAATCGATATCCGGTACTACTTTCGTCATTTTATGGCGCAGAGATCACACTCTCTGGCGGCTTGCTCCGTGGCAGCGGTCGTTACTGGCGTATCTCTCTGCGGGCCATTTTTGCAGTTTATGGCGTGCAGCGCCTCCGGCAGGCTTGTCCTGCCCGTTTATCCGGCCTAAGGTAGGCCGTTTTCATCGCCTCATTGAAGGAGCCTTTCTCATGTCCACTCTCTATCCCCGCGTCGGTGTCGGCGTCATCCTGACCAACGACCGGGGCCAGGTACTGCTTGGCAAACGTAAGGGGAGCCATGCTCCCTACTGGTCCATTCCGGGGGGGCATCTTGAATTGGGAGAGAGCTTCGAGTCGGCGGCGATCCGCGAGGTGGCCGAGGAGACGGGGCTTGCGATCTGCGCGCCCGAGGTGGTGGCGGTGACCAACAATCTGGAAACCTGGCGTGAGAGCGGCCTGCACTATATCTCGGTGACCCTGCACGCCCGGGCCGAGGGCGAGCCGCAGCTGCTGGAGCCGGAGAAGTGCGAGGGGTGGGTCTGGTTCGACCCGAGCGCGCTGCCCGAGCCCCACTTCGATGCCAGTCGCCAGTCGATCGCCTGCTGGCTGGCGGGGCGCTGCTATCTGCCGGGTGATGTGCCAATGGTGTCGGCCGGATCAGTCTGATTGTCATAAAAAGATCATCGCGCTGTCATATTATCTCCTCTCCATCGGCGTGAAAGGGACGGGAGCAGCAGCGTGGGCGAGGTCTTTTGGCGGTTTTTGTGGCTGGGATGTGTCAGTTTTGGCGGCCCGGCCGCGCATATCGGGTATTTCCAGCGCACCTTTGTCCAGCGCCTTGGCTGGCTGACACAGGCCGAGTTTGCCCGCTTGCTGGCGCTCTGCCAGCTGCTGCCGGGGCCGGCCTCCAGCCAGCTTGGCTTTGCCATCGGCCGTCACCGTGCCGGTCTTGGCGGGGCGCTGGCCGCCTTTGTCGGCTTCACCCTTCCCTCCTTTATCCTGCTGCTGGCGGCCGCCCTCGGGGTGGCGATGGTGGGCAGCAACCTCTGGCTGGCGAGCGCCCTGCACGGTCTCAAGCTGCTGGCGCTGATCGTGGTGGCCGATGCCGTGCTCGCCATGAGTCGCCAGTTCTGCAGCAACCGCTTGGCTCAGGGGATCATGGTGGCGACCGCCGCCGCGCTCTGGTGGCAGCCCGGCCTGCTGACCCAGCTGGGGATGCTGGCGCTCGCTGCGCTGCTCTCGGCCCGCTTCCAAAGCGGGGAGGGGAGACAAGGGGCCGCCGAGCCACGATTGGCCACCACCAGCCAGCCAAACTGGCTGCTTCTGCTGCTCTTTGCCGCCCTCTTCTTCAGCCTGCCGCTGCTTGGCGGCTCCATCGGTCAGCTGGTTGCCGACTTCTATCGGGCCGGAGCTCTGGTGTTTGGTGGTGCCCACGTGGTGCTACCGCTGCTGGCCGAGAGTGTGGGTAACACCCTCAGCGAGCAGCAGTTCCTGACCGGCTACAGTCTGGCCCAGCTGGTGCCGGGCCCCATGTTTACCCTTGCCACCTACCTTGGCGCCCAGTTGTTGCCCGGGACGCCGCTGCTCGGGGCCTTCTCGGCGACGCTGGCGCTATTTGCGCCCGGCTTTCTGCTGCTCTGGGCGGTGGGCCCTTGCTGGCAGCAGTGGTTGGCCAGGTCCCGTCTGGCGGGGGCCGTCGCTGGCATCAATGCCGCCGTGGTGGGACTCTTGCTGGCCGCGCTCTACCAGCCTGTGTGGCAAAGCGCCGTACTGGCGCCCACCGATCTGGCGCTGGCCGTCATCGGCTTTTATCTGCTGCGGGTGGTGAAGCTGCCGGTGCCGGCCATCGCAGGGCTACTGGTTCTGGCGGCTCTGTTGCAGGTGTGACAGGGATTTTCCCTGCTGCGTTTTTCAGGGAATGCCGCTTCCCGTTTTGTTGTTAATCGCCCATAGCGGATCGGGCGCTGGCTTGTGGCGGCCGCCGAGATGGCGCGAAAGGTAAGGGAAGCAGTGGCTGGCTTGGTATAAGACAAAATTGGGTCATTCAGCCAAAACCCATAAATCAAATTTATAGTGTCGGTTTGGCGGTGCGGCAGGCTCCGAGTGAGGGGGCATTGCTCAAAGGGAGCGCCCTCCGATCCTGTCAGGCAGATAAAAAAAACGCCGCCTCCATGATGGAGGCGGCGTTTTTTATTTTGGTCGGGCTCAGGCGTCCGGCTCGAAGTCGAGGCTCAGGCTGTTGACGCAGTAGCGCTGGCCGGTATCGGTCGGCCCGTCGGGGAAGACGTGACCGAGGTGGGAGCCACACTGGCTGCAGGTGATCTCCACCCGCTTCATGCCGTGGCTGTTGTCCTCGGTGTAGGTCACGGTTCCCTCGATGGCGCGGTCGAACGAGGGCCAGCCGCAGCCGGAGTCAAATTTTGCATCCGAGTGGAACAGCACGCTCTTGCAGCAGACGCAGAGGTAGTCACCACTCTTGCGATTGTGGAGCAGGGCGCCGCTGTAGGGGCGTTCGGTGCCCTTCTCCCAGCAGACATGAAACTGCTCGGCGCTCAGCTTGCTGCGCCACTGTTCCGGGTTGTTACTGCTCATACCGACTCCTTGCCATCAATATCGGAGCCCAGCATAGCGGCTCCGTAAAGCTGACTCCAGCATGCTTGTTATGGTTTGCCCGGATCTGTGATCGGGGTTTCAGCCATGTCCGCACTGGATGCCGGCAGCAGCGCCTGTTCCGGCGGCTGGGCTTCCTCAGCCGTGCAACTCAGTGCCACCCGTTCCAGCAGCTTGAGGGAGTGGGCACGGCCAACCGCCACCTGCCGCTTGATATCGTCGGGCAGGAACGGCAGCCCGTCGTTGGTGGCGGTGTCGATGGTCTGGATCCACTCCAGCCCTTCCCCCGGCGGTGGCAGGCGGAACTGGATGTCGTAGTCGCTGGCGTTGAACAGCACGTACCAGCGCTCGCCGATGCAGTTGATCATGCCGATATCCATGGCAAACGCCTGCCCCATGGGGGCGTGCCAATCCTGATCGGTGAGCTGGTGGCCATCCGGGTGATACCAGTTGACCTGATGGCAGCTGGTGGCGGTGCCGTGCCAGCTGTCATCGCTCAGTTGCAGGTTGGAGAAGACGGTGGACTCCGCCCGCAGCGCCATCATCTGCTGGGTGAAGGCGAACAGCCGCTCATCCTCCGGTCGCCACTGCCAGTTGACCCAGCTGATCTGGTTGTCCTGACAGTAGGCGTTGTTGTTGCCAAGTTGGCTGCGCCCCATCTCGTCGCCGGCGAGGAAGTGCGGGGTGCCCTGGGAGAGCAGCAGGGTGGCGATCAGGTTGCGCTTCTGCTGCTGGCGCAGGTTGTTGATGCGCGGATCCAGGGTCGGCCCCTCGACGCCGTGGTTGCTGGAGAGGTTGTTGCCGTGGCCGTCGCGGTTATCCTCGCCGTTGGCCTGATTGTGGCGCTGGTTGTAGGAGACCAGATCCTCCAGGGTGAAGCCGTCGTGATAGCAGAGGTAGTTGACGCTGGTGTGGGGCGAGCGCCAGTTCTTCGGGAAGAGATCCCGCGAGCCGACCAGCCGGGTGGCAAAGTCGCCCATCTTGCCCGCATCGCCGCGCCAGAAGGAACGCACCGTGTCACGATAGCGGTCATTGATCTCCAGCCACTGACTCGGGAACTGGCCAAGGCGATAGCCGAAGGGGCCGATATCCCAGGGTTCGGCGATGAGCTTGACCTGTGACAGCACGGGGTCGGCCATCACTGCCTTGAAGAAGGCGCCCATGGGGTCGAACTCGCCCGCTTCCCGCGCCAGCGTCACCGCCAGATCGAAGCGGAAGCCATCCACCTGCATCTCGGTCACCCAGTAGCGCAGGGCATCGAGCACCAGTCGCAGGGTGTTGGGGTGATCCAGATTGACGCTGTTGCCACAGCCGGTGACGTTGGCGTGGCGGGTGTAATCGGGGCCGTGCGAGCCCGCCTCGAAGGCGTAGTAACCGGCGTTGTCAAAACCCTTGAAGGAGAGCATGGGGCCATCGAAGCCCGATTCGGCGGTGTGGTTGTAGACCACATCCAGAATCACCTCGAGCCCGGCCCGGTGCAGTTCGCGCACCATGGTCTTGAACTCGGTCACGGCATCGTCTTGTCTGGTGCCGTAACGGGGCTCGGGGGCGAAAAAAGCGATGGGGTTGTAGCCCCAGTAGTTGGTCAGTCCCAGCTCTTCCAGCCGGGGTTCCGACATGAATGCGGCCACCGGCATCAGCTGCAGTGAGGTAATGCCGAGGGACTTCATGTGCTCGATCATCAGCGGGTGGCTGATGCCAAGATAGGTACCCTGCAGCTCCTTGGGGATCCCCGGGTGCTGGCGGGTAAAGCCCTTGACGTGGGCCTCGTAGAGAATGGTGCGCGAGTGGCAGATGGCCGGTTTGCTCACCCCCTGCCAGTCGAAGGCGTCATCCACCACCAGCGACTTGGCGATCATGGCGGCGCTGTCACCCTGATAGAGGGCGTTGTCCCAGTAAGTGGGGCGGCTCACCGCCCGGGCATAAGGGTCGATCAGCAGCTTTTGTGGGTCGAACAGCATCCCCTCCTGGGGGATGCCATAAACCCGGTAGCCGTAGCGCTGGCCTGCTTGCACGCCGCTTACATAGCCAAAACGATACTGGCCGCGGCGGCCGGGCAGCTCGAGGCGCGCCAGCTCCTGCTCCTGTTCGTCGAACAGACAGAGTTCCACCTTGTCCGACTGGGGAGCCCAGACGCAGAAGTTGCAACCGTTCTCGTCAAGACGGGCCCCCAGCGGGTAGCCCGACCCTTTTTCCATTACCAGCATCAGGACTCCTGTTTGATGAACAAGGTCGCCAGTGGCGGCAGATCCAGCACTATGCTGTGCGCCATCCCCTGCCAGGGGGTCGGCTCGGCCGCGAAGACCAGACCCACATCATAGTTGCTGCCCCAGTAATACTCGCTGTCGGTATTGAGCACCACCCGATAGTGGCCCGCCGCCGGTACGCCAATCCGGTATTCGATGCGCGGCACCGGGGTGAAGTTGCACGCCACCATGATGGCTTGTTTGCCCTCTTTGTCGGCCCGCAGCCAGGCAAAGATGCTGTTGTCGGCATCGTTGTGATCCAGCCAGCGGAAGCCGTTCTGCTCATAGTCCGCCTGATACAAGGCAGGCTCATGACGGTAGAGGTGGTTGAGATCGTGGATCAACCGCTGCTGGCCGCCGTGCTTGGGATATTGCAGCAGGTGCCACGGCAGCTGGGCATCGTGGTTCCACTCGTTGCTCTGGGCGATTTCGGTACCCATGAAGTTGAGCTTCTTGCCCGGGTGGCCGTACATAAAGCCCATGTAGGCGCGCAGGTTGGCGGCTTGCTGCCACTCGTCGCCCGGCATCTTGTAGAGCATGGAGTGTTTGCCGTGCACCACCTCGTCGTGGGAGAGCGACAGGATGAAGTTCTCGTCATAGTGGTAAACCATGGAGAAGGTCATGTCGTTGTGGTGGTAGCGACGGTGGATCGGCTCTTTCTGCATGTAGGTGAGGGTGTCGTGCATCCAGCCCATATTCCACTTGAAGCCAAAACCCAGGCCGCCGAGGAAAGTGGGACGGGAGACCCCGGCAAAGGCGGTGGACTCCTCGGCGATGGTCATGGCGTGGGGGTACTTGCGATAGACCTCCTCGTTGGTCCACTTGAGCAGACTGATCGCCTCGTAGTTGTGGTTGCCGCCATCGACGTTCGGTACCCACTCGCCCGCGTTGCGCGAATAGTCCAGATAGAGCATGGAGGCGACCGCATCGACCCGCAGGCCGTCGATGTGGAACTTGTCGAGCCAGAACAGGGCGCTTGCCACCAGGAACTGGCGCACGGTATTGCGGCCGAAGTCGTAGATGTAGGAGTTCCAGTCCGGGTGCCAGCCACGGCGCGGATCTTCGTATTCGTAGAGCGGGGTGCCGTCGAAGCGGGCCAGCCCGTGGGCATCGGACGGGAAGTGGGCGGGTACCCAGTCCAGAATGATGCCGATCCCTGCCTGGTGGCACTGATCGACGAAGTATTTGAAATCATCAGCGGTGCCGTAGCGGCTGGTGGGGGAGAACATGCCCACCGGCTGGTAGCCCCAGGAGCCGCTGAAAGGGTGCTCGGAGACCGGCAGCAGCTCGATGTGGGTGTACTCCATCTCCTTGATGTAGGCGACCAGCTCCACCGCCAGCTCGCGCCAGCTCAGGCTGTCACCGTTGGGGTGACGCTTCCAGGAGCCGACGTGCAGCTCATAGATGGAGAGCGGCTGCTCGCGCTTGTCGTTGAGCTGGCTCTCGCGCCAGGCGGCATCCTGCCACTGATACTGGTCGTGGTCATAAACCACGGAGGCGAATGAGGGGTACTGTTCGCAGTAGAAGCCAACCGGGTCGCTCTTGTGCGGCAGCCGGTTGCCCATGGGATCCTTGAGTTCGAACTTGTAGCGATCCCCGGCCTTGATACCCGGCACGAACAACACCCAGTGACCGCACTGGCTGCGCTCCATCGGGTGGCGACGGCCATCCCAGAAGTTGAAATCGCCGATCAGGCTCACCGAGGTGGCGCTCGGCGCATAGACCGCAAAACGGACCCCTTCCACCTGCTGACCGAGATGCTCCACGGTGCGCAGCTGGGCGCCAAGGGTGTGGTAGAGGTTTTCCGGCTGGGCGGTCAGTTCGGCAAGACCCGCCCAAGCGGCATCCTGAAACTGGTAGGGATCGATCACTTCGGCAGTCGCTTCTGCGTAACTGACGAGCAACTGGTAGGGGAAGGGATTTTTACGGCGGGTGAAAACAGTTTCAAAAAGACCCGATTCATCGGTGGGCGCCAGGGTGGCAACAACTTTGCCCGACTTGAGATCCTTGACGCGAACTTCAACGGCATCAGGCAACCAGGCAGTCAGTTTGAGGCCGGGCCCATCCGGATTGGCCTGCAGGCCTAAGTGTGAGAAGGGATCGGAACAGCGGGCAGCAACCAAACGTTCAACGAGCATCGAGATTTCCTTTCATGACAGAGCGTCCGCTCCGGCCTGAGCCGGAGCGGATTTAGGTGAGTCGGCTGTAGCGGACAACCGCTCAACGACTGGCCTCATCACGGGCGCGGCTCATCTTGCCGGCCAGTGCCTTGAGTGCCTCATTGGCAAAAATATCTTCCAGGTCGGTGGAGAGCTTGCGGCGCCAGTTGGGGTATTCGTAACTGGTGCCCGGTACGTTGACCGGCTTGTCCATCTCCAGCCAGTCTTCCAGCTGGGTACTGAACAGGGCGCAGCTGCCACGGGACATGTGGATCTGCAGACCGTGGTTGAGTTCGGTATTCATACCGACCCAGTTTACGTCATGGCTGATGCTCTCGGGGATGACACCGTGGCCATGCAGGCTGTCGAGGATCCGCTGTTTGGCCTGGTGGCGATCAGCATACAGACTCTTCAGCACATCTTCATCTGGATACAAACCCAGTTGACGGCCCAGCGCCAGATCATCGCAGTGCCAGAAGCCCTTGAGGGTTGGCATGTCGTGCGTGGTCAGGGCAGACATCGCCTGCTCGGCATAGTGGGCCGGGGAGATGAAGCCGCCATCGGCCTTGGAGCGCTCGAAGAAGAACACCTTGTAGGAGTGGACGCCGTTCTCTTTCAGGGTCACGTCGATCCCCTCCGGCACGGTACCCAGATCTTCGCCGATCAGCAGGCACTGGTTGCGGTGGGATTCGAGGGCCAGGATGCCCAGCAGGTCGTTGACCGGATAGTAGATGTAGGCGCCCTTGGCGGCTGACTCTCCGGGCGGTACCCACCACAGGCGCAGCAACGCCATCACGTGGTCGATGCGCAGTGCGCCGCAGGAGCGCATGTTGGCACGGAACAGATCCACCATCGGTTGGTAGGCCGCTTCAAACAGCTTGTTCGGGTTCATCGGGGGCAGACCCCAGTTCTGACCAAGCGGGCCGAGGATATCGGGCGGCGCACCGACCGAGGCTTTCGGGCAGTAGAGATCCTGGTTGGCCCAGATCTCGGTGGAGCCTTCAGAAACACCCACCGCCAGATCGCGGTAGATCCCCATCACCATGCCGGCAGCCTTGGCGCGGGCATCGGCTTGCGCCAGCTGCTCATCGGCCAGGAATTGCAGGTAGAGGTAGAAGTTCACATCCTGCTGGTGTTCGGCCATCCACTTGGCAACGGCGGGATTGTGGTAGTTGCGGAACTGCTCCGGCCATACCGGCCAGCCCCAGGCATTCTCGCCCTTGCCATAGAAATAGGCTTGCAGGGCATCGAACGCAGCTTGTTGTTGCAGGCTATCGCCACCGGCGGCGACGAAGGCATCGAAGGCGGCCTGACGCTCGGCGCTCAGAGTGGTGTCGTCGAACACCTGACGCAGCATGCCGATCTTGGTCTCGATGACGCCGGTGTAATCGACGTTCTCCTTGGCGCGCAGATCGGCCAGATGTTGCTGGAAGGAGGGGCTCGCCACGTCAGCTTTCAGGCGCGCATTGCTCTGGAATTCGGGCACCGCTTCCACATTGATGTAGGCCACGTTGAGCCAGCGACGGGAAGAGGGGCTGTAGGGGCTGGCGCTCTCCGGATTGGCCGGATAAAGGGCGTGAATGGGGTTGAGGCCGACGAAGTGGGCACCCCAGTTGGCCGCTTTCTCGACCAGCTGGCCGAGATCGCTGAAATCGCCGATCCCCCAGTTGTGGCGGCTGCGCAGGCAGTAAAGCTGCACGCTCGGGCCCCACACTTTGCGACCATTGGCGATAGGCGCCTGCTTGTAGCACGCTTTGGGTGCAACGATGAGGCGCATGGTGGCCAGCGGCTCGTCGTTGCCCTCTTCCAGCAACACCAGCTCGTGATAACCCAGTTCAGGGGCCATCTCCAGCGTCACGCGGTAGGCCTGGCACTCCATCTCTTCAAATTCGGCCACGCCAACCAGCTCGCCCTCGATGGGGGTAAACTGGCCAGAGAGCTCGCCGCCCTGTTCCAGCTTGAGCTGCCAGGTGAGGGCGTCATTGACGAATTCGATGGGGAGGCGGACTTCGAGCGTGACGGCGTCACCGGTGCGAACCACCATGACGGGATCCAGCGCCCGCAGCCAGTGCTGGCGATGTTCCTCTTCCAGCTGCTGCATCAGGGCTGCTTCGTCATCGACGCGATAGCCCATGGCGCCCAGCATGGCGGCCTTGCTCTCTTCGGATACCTGAGCCGGCTGGCCCCAGGCATCGACATACTCGCTGGCAATGCCTTTTGCGGCAGCCAGCTGTTCAATCAGGGTGGTCATAGTTTGAGAATTCCCGCTGTGGATTCTATCTATACTATTTTGTTTGATTTTTATGGGGTGGTACTTGAACAGTGGCTCTATGGGCCATGCTAAACCGCGCACATTTTTACATATCCATCATCACGGTTGTGTGACGTGGCAGGCACTATTGTCGATCTCCGGGCGATGCAACAACTGACCTCTTTTTCGACAAAACGTGGTAATCAGTTACATAAACAGAAAATAAATTTCACAGTTTTTCATGATATAGCGCAATTTCAGACAGAATGTTGGTTGACTCACCAGAGAGTTCTAGTAAATTTACAAGCGGAATTTTCTTTGACTACTGAACAGTTAGGTAACTAAATATGACTATCAAAGTAGGTATTAACGGTTTTGGCCGTATCGGTCGTTTCGTATTCCGTCTGGCTTGCGAGCGTTCTGACATCGAAGTTGTTGGTATCAACGACCTGATCGATGTTGACTACATGGCTTACATGCTGAAGTACGACTCTACCCACGGTCGTTTCAAGGGTACCGTTGAAGTTAAAGACGGCAACCTGGTTGTAAACGGCAAAACCGTACGTGTTACCGCTGAGCGTGACCCGGCCAACCTGCGTTGGAACGAAATCGGTGTTGACGTTGTTGCCGAAGCTACCGGTCTGTTCCTGACCGACGAGACTGCTCGCAAGCACATCGCTGCCGGTGCCAAGAAAGTTGTTCTGACTGGCCCGTCCAAAGACGCGACCCCGATGTTCGTAATGGGCGTTAACCACGCTACCTATGCTGGCCAGGACATCGTTTCCAACGCTTCCTGCACCACCAACTGCTTGGCTCCGATCGCTAAAGTACTGAACGACACCTTCGGTATCGAATCCGGTCTGATGACCACCGTTCACGCTACCACTGCTACCCAGAAGACCGTTGATGGTCCGTCTGCCAAAGACTGGCGCGGTGGCCGCGGCGCGGCTCAGAACATCATCCCGTCCTCTACCGGTGCTGCCAAGGCTGTTGGCGTAGTTATCCCGGAACTGAAAGGCCTGCTGACCGGTATGGCTTTCCGTGTTCCGACTCCGGACGTGTCTGTTGTTGACCTGACCGTTAACCTGAAGAAAGCTGCCACCTACGCAGAAATCTGCGAAGCGATGAAAGCTGCTTCCGAAGGCTCCATGAAGGGCGTTCTGGGCTACACCGAAGACGAAGTTGTATCTACCGACTTCCTGGGTGAGCGTCAGACCTCCGTATTCGACGCCAAAGCTGGTATCCAGCTGACCGACAAGTTCGTTAAAGTTGTATCCTGGTACGACAACGAAATGGGCTACTCCAGCAAAGTTCTGGACCTGATCGCTCACATCACCAAGTAATTTGGGATGCGCAATCGCGTAGCTTGAAAAAGGCGGCCATGGGCCGCCTTTTTGTTTTCCGGTTTCCCTGATGACAGGAGTCCTCATGCAATCCATTCGTCCCCTGACAGCCAGCTGCCAGCTCGCCAACAATGCAGCCGGCCTGCCCGTTCTCACCGTTAACAACGACTATGCCAAGGCCGAGATCAGCCTGTTCGGTGGTCATGTGCTCACCTATCAGCGCCATGGCGAGCCTGCCTCCATCTGGTTGAGCGACAAGGCGGTGCTGGATGGCAGCAAGCCGATCCGTGGCGGTATTCCGCTCTGCTGGCCCTGGTTTGGCCCGGCGCCGGCCCGTGTCGGTAGCGGCAAGCCCTCCCACGGTTTTGCCCGCACCAGCCTCTGGATGCTGGACGGGGTCTCCGACCATGCCGATGGCACCTTGGTTCATCTCTCTCTGCGTGACAGCGACGCCACTCGAGCCCTGTGGGATCACGCTTTCGAGCTGGAGCTGGATGTGCTGGTCGGCAAGGAGCTCTCGCTGGTGCTGACCACTCGCAATACTGGTAGCCAGGCGCTGGTCTATAGCGGTGCGCTGCACACCTATTTGCAGATCAGTGCACCGGAGGCGGTGAGCGTCACCGGCCTTGGCGAGCCCTATGCTGACAAGCTGACCGGTCTGAATGGCCAGCAGCAGGGGGCGTTGACCCTGAACGGGCCGCTGGATCGGGTCTACTGGCAGCCTGAGGCGCTGGTAAGCATCAAGGATGGCGAGCGCGAAATCCGGGTGGCCAGTGGCAACCATGACAGCACAGTTGTCTGGACCCCCTGGTTGGAAGGGGCCACCGCCATGGCCGACATGAGCAATGACGGCTATCGCACCATGCTCTGCGTCGAAGCGGCCATCGCCGGCGAGGCGGGTGTGACCATTGCGCCGGATGAAGAGCACAGCCTCTCCACCGTGATCATCTGAGCTGGATGATGTTCAGATAAATAAAGAGGGCTCCCGCGGGAGCCCTCTTTGCATCTCGTGACTATGGTAATCAGGCATTGCCCTGGGTCTTGAGTTTGAGTTCGGCGGCGAAGTTGAGCATCCGATCGAGGGGGATCAGCGCTTTGACCCGCAGTTCCTCGTCTACATGGATCTCGTGGCGTTCGGCGCCGTCGGTGAGGGCCTCCTTGATCGCCACCAGACCGTTCATCGCCATCCAGGGGCAGTGGGCACAGCTGCGGCAAGTTGCGCCATCGCCACCGGTCGGTGCTTCCACCATCTCTTTATCCGGGCAGGCCTGCTGCATCTTGTAGAAGATGCCCCGGTCGGTCGCCACGATCAGCTTCTGCTGGGGCAGCTCTTTGGCTGCCTTGATCAGCTGGCTGGTGGAGCCGACCGCGTCGGCCAGCTCGATCACCGAGGCGGGGGATTCCGGGTGAACCAGCACGGCAGCGTCCGGATTCTGCTCTTTCAGCTCGCGCAGGGCACGGGCCTTGAACTCGTCGTGGACGATGCAGTGGCCCTGCCAGCGCAGCATCTGGGCGCCGGTCTTCTTTTCTATATAGGCACCCAGATGGCGATCCGGGCCCCAGATGATCTTGTGACCCAGACTGTCGAGGTGTTCGACGATCTCGAGCGCGATGCTGGAGGTAACGACCCAGTCAGCCCGCGCTTTCACAGCCGCCGAGGTATTGGCGTAGACCACCACGGTATGATCCGGGTTGGCATCGCAAAACGCTGAGAACTGCTCGATGGGGCAGCCCAGATCAAGCGAGCATTCGGCCTCCAGTGTCGGCATCAGCACCCGCTTGTGGGGGCTCAGGATCTTGGAGGTCTCTCCCATAAAGCGCACTCCGGCGACGATCAGAGTCTGCGCCTTGTGATCGCGGCCAAAACGGGCCATCTCCAGCGAGTCACCAACAAAACCGCCAGTGGCTTCGGCCAGCGCCTGGATCTCGGGATCCGTGTAGTAGTGGGCTACCAGCACCGCCTTGCGCTCCTTGAGCAGTGCCTTGATCTCTGTCGTCAGGGCGGCTCTCTGCTCGGCACTCAGGGGCTGCGGTTTGGCCGGAAAGGGGTAGTCCATTTCGACTACCGGTGGGATACTGCTCAGTGCATTGCTCATTTGCGACTGTTCCATCAACGCTCGGGAAGGCAAAAATTATAACCAGAAGCCGGCTGCAAACCCATCAACAAATCGGGTGAGTGGCAAGTAGGGGAATATACTCAACTTATTCGTTGTTACTCTTGCCATAAGGAGTTGCTGCATGAAACAACGCTCGCTCAAGTTCAAGCTCTTGTGTCTGACCATGGGGCTTTTTTTGCTCACCGGGTTGGCCATGACCTTGCTGCAATCGGCCTCTTTCAGTTCTCTTCGTACTATGGTGATGACACAGACCAGCGATGCGCTGGAGCAGGAGGTCTCGCGCAGCCTGCAATATCAGGCGGAGCGCTATGCCATCCAGATATCCTCTCTGATGCAGAACTCCTACCAGATACCTCTGACGGTCACCGCCCAGATTGAAGCGACCATGGCCAAACCGGAACAACGTCTCTCGCGGCCTCAGGTGGAGTCTCTGCTCGGCAGCAGCTTGCAGCAGGCGAGCGGGATCAGCTCCATCTATGCCCAGTTTGAACCGAACGGCTACGATGGCGAGGATGCAAACTGGATGGCCGGAGCCAGCCACTCGGTGGCGGGCAAGGGGAGCCTGGAGGTCTACTTCACCAAGGATCAGGGGGGCGCCGTTACCCAGCAGCCGATTGATGCGGCTGCCAGCGAGGCAAAGTTCGATACATCCGTCAACGAATTCGGCATCCGGAATAGCGAGTGGTATCTCTGTGGCCGCGATACCCGCCAACCCTGCCTGATGGAGCCCTACCTCTACGAGATAAGCCCGGGCAACAAGATGCTGATGACCAGTCTGACCGTGCCCGTTCTTCACGACGGCAAATTTGTCGGTCTGACCGGGGTTGATATGAACCTGCCCATCTTCCAGCAACTGGCCGAAACGCTGGGCAATAGCCTTTATGACAACAAGGCGGATGTCACCATCGTCAGCAAGATGGGGCTGATTGTGGGCAGCAACCGCTACGCCAACAAGCTGGGTCGCCCGCTCAAGGAGGTGGGCCTTACCCTGCCGACTGGCCAGCCGGTCAGTAGTGACAGTGACTTTGTCCTCGAGCAGCCGATCCGGGTCGATGTCGCCAATGCCCAGTGGTGGCTGATGATCAAGGTGCCCAAGGTGCTGGCGCTGAGCAAGGCGCGCAGCATCAGCAACGATCTAGGCACCCTGCTGCAGGATGCGCAGCGTCAGCAGGTTGTTGCCATGGGGGTGATTACATTGCTGGTTCTTGGCCTGCTGATCTGGTTTATCCAGACCATTACTGCGCCACTGGCTCTGATCAGCCGTCACGTTTCTCACCTCTCCAGCAATGAAGGGGACCTGACCCAGAAGATAGAGATTGATACCCACGCAGAACTGATAGAGCTGGGAAGGCATCTCAACGCCTTCCTTGGCAAGTTGCGCGGCATGGTGCAGAACAGCAAGGAGATAGGCCAGCAGGTCAACGATCAGGCCAGAGGCATGAAGCAGACCGCCAACACCATGCGCCACAGTCTCGATGAACAGCATCTGGAGCTGGAGAGTGTGGTCAGCGCTATGCACGAGATGAGCACTACCGCGGTCAGTGTCGCAGGCTATGCCGAGCAGGCAGCCGAGGAGTCTGAAGCGGCGACTCATCATATCAACAGCGCCCAGCAGACCTTGAGCAGTGCGCGGCAGGAGATCCATACCCTGGTTGAGGATATGCACGAGGCTGACAAGGCCGTTGCATTGGTGGCCCAGCGCAGCGCCAATATCAGCAGGATCCTCGATGTGATCCGTGCCATCGCCGAGCAGACCAACCTGCTGGCTCTGAACGCAGCCATCGAGGCGGCCCGCGCAGGCGATATGGGGCGCGGTTTTGCCGTGGTAGCGGATGAGGTGCGGGCGCTGGCGACCAAGACCAGGGCGTCAACCGACGAGATAGGTCAGTTGATTGGTAGCCTGCAGGCAGAGGTGAACAGCAGTCAGCGCCTGATGAATACCGGCATCGAGCGCTCCAGCTCTACCGTGCAGGGAACCGAGCAGGCATTCGAGGCGCTCAATCTGGTTGTCTCCCAAATCCAGCAGATCCACGACCATATCAGTCAGGTGGCTACGGCTGCTGAACAACAGAGTGCCGTCAGCGACGATATCAACCAGAACCTGATGCGTATCGGCGACACCGCCAACGTGATTGGTCAGGAGGCCAATGCCAGCCATCAGCTCAGCGAAACGCTGGAGCAAGCGGCAACGGCACTGGCCAGCCAGCTGGATCGGCTGCGCACCTGATGGTGATGCAAAAAAAGCCCGCGATATCGCGGGCTTTTTTATGGCTTGCTGGCAGTCAGGAGAGCGGTTCAACAAGCAGGATATGGGAGTCGGCCCCCACCACCCTGACCTTGCTGCCCGCTGGCAGCGACTCGTTGCAGCGCACCGTCCAGACTGTGTCGTCCAGATGCACCCGGCTGGTGCCTTGGGCGACATCATCCAGCAGGGTCAGCTCGCGGCCCATATAGCTCTGCATCCGCTCGTTGATGGTGCTGGCGGCATCCTGACCCGAGTTGTCACGCTGGTGCTGCCAGCGCCACCATGCCCAGGTGGTGAGCAGGGATTGCACTGCAAACAGCAGCAACTGCGCCTGCCAGCCAAAGGGCCAGACCAGCAGCAGCAGGCCCACCTCCAGCGCGGCGATGCCGGTCCAGAGCAGAAAGCCCACCGAGCCGAGCACCTCGATGGCCAGCAGCGCGAAGCCGAGCCCCAGCCAGTGCCAGTGGGTCAGCCCCTCGAACAGGGCTGTCATGACTTGCTGCCCTTGCCATCTTTGTTGAACAGCTCGGCCATGCCTGCCACCGAGCCAATCAGGCTGCCCGCTTCCAGCGGCATCATGATGATCTTGCTGTTGGGGCCTTCACCGATGCGGGCAAGCGCCTCGGTATATTTCTGGGCCACGAAGTAGTTAATGGCCTGCATATCCCCCTCGGCGATGGCTTTGGAGACCATGTGGGTCGCCTTGGCTTCTGCCTCGGCGGCACGCTCCCGCGCTTCGGCTGCGAGGAAGGCGGCCTGACGCTCACCTTCGGCTTTGAGGATCTGGGACTGCTTCTCACCTTCCGCTTTGAGGATCTTGGACTGGCGCACCCCTTCGGCTTCCAGCACTTCGGCCCGTTTCTGGCGCTCTGCCTTCATCTGGGCGTTCATCGCTTCGACCAGCGCCAGCGGGGGGCGCACATCTTTAATCTCGATGCGGGTCACCTTGATGCCCCAGGGGGCGGTGGCAGCATCCATGGTGCGCAGCAGCTTCTCGTTGATGGTGTCGCGCTGGGAGAGCATCTCGTCCAGCTCCATGGCGCCGAGCACGGTGCGCATATTGGTCATGGTGAGGTTGCGGATGGCGCTGGTGAGATCGTTGACTTCGTAACCCGCTTTGCGGGCATCCACCACCTGTACAAAGCTGATGGCGTCGATGGTGACGTTGGCGTTGTCGCGGGAGATCACCTCTTGTGCCGGGATATCCAGCACCTGCTCCATCATGATGATCTTGTGGCCGACCCGATCCACGTAGGGGATCAACAGGTTGAGGCCCGGGGTCAGGGTGCGGGTGTAGCGGCCGAAGCGCTCCACTGTCCAGTTGAAGCCCTGTGGCACTATCTTGATCCCGGCACTCAGGGTCGCGATGACCAGAAATACAAAAATCCCTAGCACAATCAATGATTCGTTCATCATTAAGCTCCTTATGAAACACAGTCCATAGCCTAGGGTTTGCCCTTTGGCACTACAAGCGACTTTCGCTCTCTTTAGTCAGTAAATGGCTTTGCTAATTACCAAAGTGTCTTAAAAAGCATTTTTTATTATTTTGAGGGATAAGTGGCCCTGCCTATAGTCGCCCCATATTAGTCGTATTCCGAGGGATGGGTCGAAATGGATTATTTGCCGATGTTTGCCAAGTTGGACGGGCGCCCGGTGCTGTTGGTGGGCGGGGGCGAAGTTGCCCTGCGCAAGGCGCGCCTGCTGCTGGCGGCCGGTGCCCGACTGACCATTGTCTCACCGGATCTTGAACCGGAATTTGCGGAATTTGCCGGTCGTTTCACCCATCTGGCTGAGCGCTTTACTCCGGCCCATCTGGCAGGCCAGATTTTGGTAGTTGCCGCCACCGACAATCTCGAAGTCAACGCGCTCGTTTATCAGAGTGCCAACCAGCTGGGTCTGTTCGTCAATGTGGTGGATGACCCCAAGCGTTCCAGCTTTATCTTCCCCTCGATCATCGATCGCTCGCCACTGATGGTGGCGGTCTCCAGTGGCGGCAAGGCGCCGGTGCTGGTGCGCCTGCTGCGCGAGCGGCTGGAGAGCCTGCTGCCGCGCCATCTCGGCGGGCTGACCGAGCTCTCCGGCCGGGTGCGTGACAAGGCCAAGCGGGTGCTCTCATCCATTTCCGATCGTCGCCGCTTCTGGGAGCGCGCCTTTGCCTCCAATACCCTCGCCAGCCTGATTGAGAAAGCCGATTGGCAAGGGGCCGAGCAGTGGCTGAGCGATGGGCTCGACCAGGCGAAAAGCGAAGTGGGGGAAGTGGTGCTGGTTGGTGCGGGCCCCGGCGATCCGGGCCTGTTGACCCTCAAAGCGCTGCAACAAATTCAACAAGCCGAAGTGGTGCTCTACGACCAGCTGGTCTCCGCCGAGATCCTCGATCTGGTGCGCCGCGATGCCACTCTGGTGTCGGTCGGCAAGAAGGCGGGCGCCCACAGCGTGCCGCAGGAGGAGACCAATCGCCTGCTGGTGGAATACGCCAAGGCGGGCAATCGGGTGGTGCGGCTTAAAGGGGGCGATCCTTTTATGTTTGGCCGTGGCGGCGAGGAGCTGGAAGTGCTGGCAGATGAAGGTATCCCCTTCTCGGTGGTGCCCGGCATCACGGCTGCTGCCGGTGCCACTGCCTATGCCGGTATTCCGCTCACCCACCGTGATTACGCCCAGAGCGCCGTCTTTATCACTGGTCACTGCCAGAAAGAGGGCAAGGAGCCTGACTGGCAGCAGCTCGCCGCTACCAGTCAGACCCTGGTCATCTACATGGGGCTGATGCGCTCCGAGCATATCCAGCAGCAATTGGTAGATCACGGCCGAAGCCAAGCTACCCCCATCGCCATCATCGAGCGCGGCACCACCGCCCGTCAGCGGGTGCTGACCGGCACCTTGGCGGATCTGGCCGAACTGGCCAAACAGGCGGTGAGCCCGTCCCTTATCGTCATCGGCGAAGTGGTTGCCCTGCGCGAGCGGCTCGCTTGGTTTGGGGAAAAAAGCGGAGAGCAGGGCGGCAAGCAGCAGCGCAATAACCCGGATCTCGATGGCTGTGACCTCAAGCTGGTGCAGCTGGCCTGAGCGCAAAGAGCTATTTGATGCGGCTGCCGGTGCTGCCGCGCACTGAACCACCAAGCGCCCCGAGCAGGCGCATGAGCAATGACCCGAGGACCAACATGGATCGTGAAAGATTGACCCACTTGCAGCAGCTGGAAGCCGAGAGCATCCATATCATCCGCGAGGTGGCTGCCGAATTTGAAAACCCGGTGATGATGTACTCCATCGGCAAGGACTCCTCCGTCATGCTGCATCTGGCCCGCAAGGCCTTCTATCCGGGCAAGATCCCGTTCCCCTTGCTCCACGTCGACACCGACTGGAAGTTCAAGGAGATGATCAAATTCCGCGACGAGACCGCCAAGAAGTACGGGCTGGATCTGATCGTCCACAAGAACCCGGAAGGGCTCGCCATGGGCATCAACCCCTTCGTCCACGGCAGCGGCAAGCACACCGACATCATGAAGACCGAGGGGCTCAAGCAGGCGCTCAACAAATACGGCTTCGATGCCGCCTTCGGTGGCGCGCGCCGCGACGAGGAGAAGTCCCGCGCCAAGGAGCGGGTCTACTCCTTCCGTGACAAGTCCCACCGCTGGGATCCGAAAAACCAGCGCCCCGAGCTGTGGCGGGTCTACAACAGCCAGGTCAACAAGGGGGAGAGCATCCGGGTGTTCCCGCTCTCCAACTGGACCGAGCTCGATATCTGGCAATACATCTACCTCGAGAACATCGACATAGTGCCGCTCTACTTCGCGGCCCATCGTCCGGTGGTGGAGCGCAATGGCATCAAGATCATGGTGGATGACGAGCGCATGCCGCTCACCGCCGAGGATGAGGTGAAGCAGGAGCTGGTGCGCTTCCGCACCCTCGGCTGCTACCCGCTGACCGGGGCCATCGAATCCGCTGCTACTACCTTGCCGGAAATTATTGAAGAGATGCTGCTCACCACCTCGAGCGAGCGGCAAGGGCGGCTGATTGACCACGATCAGGCCGGCTCCATGGAGCAGAAGAAGCGTCAGGGATATTTCTAAGGAGTCGTCAGCATGAACAGCCATATTCAGACCGCCATCACCGAACAGGGCATCGAAGCCTATCTGCACGCCCAGCAGCACAAGAGCCTGCTGCGTTTTCTCACCTGCGGCAGCGTGGATGATGGCAAGAGCACCCTTATCGGTCGCCTGCTGCACGACTCCCAGCAGATTTATGAAGATCAGCTCAAAGCGCTGGAGTCCGACAGCCAGAAGCTTGGCACCACCGGCGAGAAGCTGGACCTGGCGCTCTTGGTAGATGGCCTGCAAGCCGAGCGTGAGCAGGGCATCACCATCGACGTGGCCTACCGCTATTTCTCCACCGCCAAGCGCAAATTTATCATCTCGGATACCCCGGGCCACGAGCAGTACACCCGCAACATGGCGACAGGCGCCTCCACCTGCGATCTGGCCATCATATTGATCGACGCCCGCAAAGGCGTGCTGGATCAGACCCGCCGCCACAGCTTTATTGCGAGCCTGCTCGGCATCAAGCAGTTCGTGGTGGCGGTCAACAAGATGGATCTGGTGGAGTTCAGTCAGGAGGTGTTCGAGCGCATCAGCGCCGATTACCGCGAGTTCGCCAAAAAGCTCAGCGTCGACACCATCCATATCGTGCCGGTCTCGGCGCTGGACGGCGACAACGTAGTCAACCAGAGCGACAAGCTGGCCTGGTATCAGGGTGAAACCCTGCTCTCCCTGCTTGAAACCGCTGAGGTGGAGCGCGAGCTGGAGCGCCATCCGGTGCGCCTGCCGGTGCAGTATGTGAACCGCCCCAACCTCGATTTTCGCGGCTTCGCGGGGACGCTCGCCTCCGGCATCCTGCGGGTGGGCGACCGGCTTGCTGTGCTGCCGTCGGGCAAGGAGAGCACTGTGACCCGCATCGTCACCTTCGACGGGGATCTGGAGTACGCCCTGCCGGGTCAGGCCATCACCGTCACCTTCGCCGACGAGATCGACATCAGCCGCGGCGACCTGCTGGTGGATGCCGCCAACCGTCCGCAAGTGACCCAGAACCTGCTGGCCCATATCGTCTGGATGGGGGAGGAGTCTCTGCAACCGGGCCGGGTCTACGACGTCAAACTGGCCACCAAGAAGAGTCGCGGTCAGGTGGAGGTCATCCGCCACCGCATCGAGATCAACAAGCTCGACGAGTTGCCCGCCAGCGAGCTCAAGCTCAACGA
Organism: Aeromonas lacus; assembly: GCF_000764665.1. GTDB lineage: Bacteria > Pseudomonadota > Gammaproteobacteria > Enterobacterales > Aeromonadaceae > Aeromonas > Aeromonas lacus. Next base: position 22,803 of record NZ_JRGM01000025.1, read on the forward strand.
GATCGGCCTGTGCGAGCTGAGCCTCACCGACCCGGTGGCGTTCGACCCGTATCAGGAGATCCGCGATACCGGCAGCTTTATCCTGATCGACCGGCTGAGCAACGTCACCGTCGGCGCCGGCATGATAGTGGAAGGCTTGGCCGCCAAGGTAGCCAAAGGCCACTACAGCGAGTTCGAAATCGAGCTCAACGCGCTGGTGCGCAAGCACTTCCCCCACTGGCAGGCGCTGGCCATCGGTAACGACAGCGGCAAGTCATAGCGCCTGGTGCCTCTCCCTTGGGAGAGGCAAATATTCCCTCTCCCTCTGGGAGAGGGTTAGGGTGAGGGCCTGATCCCGCCGAGGGAAAGAGGGGGCTGGGAGTGTTTCCAGAGGGCCGGATGATAAGCGTCCCCCGTTATCCCCCCCTCTCTTGCCGTTGAGGGCAAAGAGGGGGGTAGGGAGTGTTCCCTCTCCCTTTGGGAGAGGGTCAGGGTGAGGGGCGGGATTGCGCCGAAAAGAAGGAGTCAGGATGAATAACGTTGTGTGGCACCCGCATGCGGTGAACAAGGCCAGCCGGGCCGAGGCCAAGGGGCAGCGACCGCTGGTGATCTGGTTTACCGGGCTGTCGGGGGCGGGCAAATCGACTCTGGCGGGGGCGCTGGAGCAGGCGCTGGCCGCCGAGGGCAAGCACACCTATCTGCTCGATGGCGACAATGTGCGCCACGGCCTCTGTGGCGATCTCGGTTTCGATGATGCCGCGCGGCAGGAGAATATCCGCCGGGTTGGCGAGGTGGCAAAGCTGATGGTGGATGCGGGTCTTATCGTGCTTACCGCCTTTATCTCGCCATTTCGTGCCGAGCGCGAGCTGGTGCGCAATCTGTTGGGGCCTGACGAATTTGTCGAAGTGTTTGTCGATGCGCCGCTCGCCGTCTGCGAAGAGCGCGACCCCAAAGGGCTCTACAAAAAGGCGCGGGCCGGGGAAATTCGCAACTTTACCGGTATCGACTCCGCCTATGAGGCGCCCGAGCAGCCGGAAATCCATCTGCTCAACGCCGGCAAGCCGGTCGCTGCGCTGGTGGATGAGCTGCTGACCTCCCTGCGGCAGGGGAACTTAATTGACTGATGTCGATATTTTCCAACGAGCATAGATAGCAGAGGGGGCATTGGCCCCCTTATTTATTAATCCCTACAATCACTGATAATTTCGTCTTAGTTATTAATATTATGTTTGCAACTCAGTAACTCACATCTGTGGGGTAGCCAACTAAATGACCAGAAAGTTGAATTGGAATTCTCATTGCTTGATAGTTCCTTTTAAATTTTCTTTGACACAGATCTTAGGATCTTGTAAGTGACGCCAAAAAAGCCCCAATCAATGCACCTGTTGCAATAGTTCCAATGTTACCTGAAGCAATACCCTCTGTTTTTTGGTTTGTAGAAATAAGATCGCCTCCACAGAGATCTCCTTCAATTATTTCCATTTGCTCTGATACTGGCAATGGTATTTCGGGTATTTTAATTGATGATATTTTATCAAGCGCAGGAGTAAGCTTACTTTTAACTTCTTCTGAAGTTTTTCTTACATCATCTAAATCGATTTTAGTGAATTGTTTATTGTGTGCAATTTTATTTCTAAGTTCGTACAATTTTTTCCAGCGTTTCTGAAGATACTCTGACTCACATTCAACCAATGTGGAAAAATACCGTTCCCAATTAGATGTTGGAATGTAACTTTTAATGTCATCTGGAGATATTTTCCCTTGTTGTATTTCTTTCAGTACAGACGAGTCTATTTGTTTAGATGGGTAATCTTTAAATAATAAGTCATTAATTGTTATGAAATCAAAATCATATAGTGGGTTGTGCCCATTTTGTGGAGACTTCTGTGTACCACCTACATCCTTTGGAATACTATCAACCCATTTCGGCCCAAGTTGCATAAGAGTAAACTTTGTATATAGCTTTCTCATTAAGTTTTCGATGTTATGTATTACTGGGTAAGCTTTTTCTGCATAAAATGCAGAGATACCATCGAAAACGGGTGTCAGTGTACCTTGCTGATTTGAAACTATAGTTCTTATCTCACGCAACATTTTTGATAGGTTATCAATATCTTGTTCATTTTTCTTTGATTCTATTGTGATGTCAAACATTTCTGTTTCATGAGTTTCAAATCGATCACCTTCACTGTTTAAATTGAAGTTATAATTGCTACCAC
>NZ_JRGM01000026.1 GCF_000764665.1 Aeromonas lacus
GATACTGGATGGATTCATATCGCTCTTTCTGATTGCTGCATAAGGCATCAACCAGCAGATTGGCATCCTCCCCTTCCAGAGAGAAATCATATTCTTCCAATCCAGCTTTTTTGATTGCCGCTTTCAACGCCAGTTTACCGCCAACCTTAAATAATCCAAGCAGCCGCTGACGCATTCCTTCTGGAATCGGATTTTCTTTTCCCGCAATCATTTTTAATTGGTCGATAATCGATGAAATAACCGTCAATAAAGGATCATCGGAAAAGTCCTGCTGCCAGGCATCGATATAGACGGTGGGATAGTGCGCTTTCAGCTCCATATACCAGCGCTTGATAAACCAGGTTTTCCCCGCCCCCCATTCGGCATTGAGGTTAAGCACATAGTTGCGCTGCTTGCCTTCGGCGGCGAGGTAGTTGGTCAGAAACTCGGCATAGCGGGCACGATCCAACCGATCGGCACTCAAACTCTCTTCGCTACCCGCAATGGCCCCCGGCCCGTCCCACTGAATTGTTGAATCCCATTTAAACGGTGCCACTGCCATCTCGAACCTCCCCATGTTACGTTGCAGGGATGATATCAGGGGCACCGTGAAAATAGTTTGATTAAAGACCTGTTTGTTGCCCTTTCTGCCGCTCAGGTTGGCGTATTTGACTGCCGGTTAATTTCTCTCTGCTGGCCCACGAAGCCGGGCCGATATGGGTGGGACAGTTATCTGAACAGCCACGGACTCAGTTGATTTCCTTTGACCACACCAACGATGACAATCGTGTGACATCGCGCAGATCCTGCGGAAATAAACGCGAAATATGGCCTGTTCAGTGCTTAATTTAAACAGTTGGTACATATATTCGCGCGGTATACAACGACTCCATTAACCAAGGATGGTTAACCCCATGAAGGATGAACCCTTCTCCATTCGATTGCAGCATGAGCTGGATCACCTCAAAGCCATCTTTAACGAGACTGACGCCTACCTTTTTACCAAAGATTTGGCGGGCCGTTACACCTATGCCAATCAGGCGGTGCTGGATCTCTTTGGCTGTACCCTCGCCGAGTTGCAGGGGCAGGATGATCGTGCCTTTTTTGATCTCGAGTTCTCTGATGCCGTTAAGCGCAATGATCAACTGGTGCTGGAGCAGCAGCTCGCCCTCGCGCAGGAGGAGATCAACTACCTCAAAACCACCGGAGAAAAGCGCTTCTACTGGACAGTCAAAAAGCCCATGTATGACCGGGATGGCAACCTGATCGGCCTGTGCGGCATCTCAACCGATATCACCGAACACAAGATGATCGAGGCCCGTCTGGCCGAGCAGCACCAGTTGCTGGAGATCATCCTCGCCAATGTCGATGCCCATATCTATATGAAAGACAGCCAGCACCGCTTTCTTTACGTCAATCAAAAGGTCTCCGAGCTACTTGGCATCCCTGCCGAACAGATCATCAACCGGCGCGATGACGAGGTGATCCCGGCCGCTAGCGCCTGCCAGCTGTGGCGGCTGGACAACCGGGTATTCGAAACGGGAGAACTGCAAGCCGGAGAAGAGACGCTGACCGATATCGAGGGCAATCAGCACTACTACTGGTCGGTCAAGGTGCCCTTTCTGCTGGGGGATGGCACCCCGACCCTGATCGGTATCTCCTCCGATATCACCGAACTGCACCAGCTCAAGGAGCAGTTGCACCAGCAGTCGGTGCGCGATGGCCTCACCGGCCTCTACAACCGCCGTTTCTTTTTCGAGATGTGTGAGAAGAACCTCAGTCTGGACATGCGCCACCACCTCACCTCGGTGCTGATGGTGCTGGATGTGGATCAGTTCAAGTGCATCAACGATCGCTTCGGCCATCCCCTGGGGGACAGGGCGCTGGTTCATCTGGGCAGGGTGATGCAATCGGTGCTGCGCAGCGAAGATGTGCTGGCTCGTATCGGCGGCGACGAGTTCGCCATTTTACTGCCCAACACCACCCTCTCGGCCGCCGCATCACTGGCCGAACGGCTGCGCCTGCAGGTGATGCAAAACCCGCTCTCCCTGCCCGATGGGGATGAGCTGATCATCACCATCAGTGCCGGACTGGTGGAGAATGGCGAGGGGGAGCTGATGGAGAGCCTCTACGCCCGCGCCGATCAGATGCTCTATCAGGCCAAACAGACCGGCCGCAACTGCGTCGCGTGCAAGGCGCGATAGCTGGCTGGCCAGTCAGGCATTCCCATCTCCTTTTTTGCACTTATCCCAACCGCTTATCCACCCTATTGCAAGCTGCTTTCACTCACGCGCATGGGCGTCTATCCCAACTGCTTGCGCAGCACAAACTTTTGCACCTTGCCGGTGGAGGTCTTGGGCAGCGGGGTGAAAATGATGCGCTTGGGCGCCTTGAAGTGAGCCATCTGCTCCCGGCAAAAAGCGATAAGCTCCGCCTGGGTGGTCTCTCGCCCCTCTTTCAATTTCACGAAGGCGCAGGGCACCTCCCCCCACTTCTCATCGGGCATGGCGATCACTGCCGCTTCGTCCACATCGGGATGGCGATAGAGCACATCTTCCACCTCCAGACTGGAGATGTTCTCCCCGCCGGAGATGATGATGTCCTTGGATCTGTCCTTGATCTCCACATAACCATCCGGGTGCCACACCGCCAAATCCCCACTGCGGAACCACCCCTCCGCCATAGCCTCGGCGCTGGCCGCAGGATTTTTCAGATAACCCTTCATCACCACGTTGCCCCGCAGCACTATCTCCCCCATGGACTTGCCATCTTTGGCTACCGGCTCGCCGGTGACCGGGTGGACCACCCGCATCTCCCCCTGCAGGGGTGATGCGACACCCTGCCGTGCCTTTAGGCGCGACAGCGTGGTGGCATCCTGCCCCTGCCAGCTTCTTTGCGGTTCGCACAACACGCAGGGGCCATAGGTTTCGGTCAGGCCATAGACGTGGGTCACGTTTATCCCCATCGCCTCCATGCCAGCGATCACGGTGGCGGGGGGCGCAGCCCCGGCGGTCATAACCTTGATGGGGTGATCCAGCCCCTGCTTGAGCGCAGGATCGGCATTGTTGAGCATATTGAGCACGATGGGCGCTGCGCAGAAGTGGCTCACCTTGTGCTCGTGCAACGCCTCATAAATGGCGGCCGCCTGCACATGACGCAGACAGACGCTCACCCCTGCGGTGGCTGCCAGCGTCCAGGGGAAGCACCAGCCGTTGCAGTGAAACATCGGCAATGTCCAGAGATAGACGGGATGTTTGGGTAGCTCCCAGGAGAGCACATTGTTGATGGCGTTGAGGTGGGCACCGCGATGGTGATAGACCACCCCCTTGGGATTGCCGGTAGTGCCCGAGGTGTAGTTAAGGGAGATGGCCTGCCACTCATCCTCTGGCTGCCAGCCGGGTTCATCGCCACTCCCTTGCGCAAGGAACTGTTCATAATCGAGATCACTGATAAGCGCTCCCTCCCGGTAGAGGGGATCGTCAATTGCGATGACCAGCGGTTGGCTCTCCAGCAGATCCAATGCCTTGCGCACCACAGGGCCAAACTCCCTGTCCACCAGCACCACCTTGCTCTGGGCATGCTGGAAGATAAAGGCCATCGACTCAGCATCAAGCCGGGTATTGATGGTATTGAGCACGGCGCCGTTCATCGGCACCCCGAAGTGGGCTTCAAACATCGCCGGGATATTGGGCGCGACGATGGAGACGGTATCCCCCTCCCCGATACCGCGAAGCCGCAGGGCCGAGGCAAACTGGCGACAACGGCGGGCGGTCTCGCCCCAGCTCTGGCGCAGCGGACCGTGGATCAGCGCCGGATTGTCGGGGTAGACCCGCTCCGCCCGTCCCAGAAAGCTGATGGGGGTCAGCGCCTCGTAATTGGCGGGATTTTTTTCCAGATCGCGCTGATAGATGTTCTGCTCTGTCATCGGACTCCTTCCTCACAGGTGGCACAAAACGGGCTGTTCCGGGATCATTCCGGGCTCAACAAGCGACATGGGCATCCTGCCCGTCGCAGGTCTCTTATGGGGATGACAGCCTAACAGTGAGCCTGTGGCGGCAGGTATTAGCAAAACGTCTTAGAGAGGGCGTCAACGAGGCGGCGAAGAACGAGACAGTGCAGAGAAGCCTCTCACCATGAGTGAAAGGCTCTCTTGATTTGGGATAGAGCTCAGTGGCGGATCCGCCCCTGTTGGCGGAAGCAGTAGAGTTTGAGACTGATGTCGGCCAGCTCAGCAGGCAACTCTTCACCCTGCTCGGAAAGTGGCTGATAGAGAGAGGCGAGCAGGCGCTCCGCTTGCTGCACCGTGATGATGTTGGCCTGAATGGCCGGGGTGATCCACCCGGGTAACATTGACATATCTCCCCCTCATTGCTCCGGTTCGGAGGTGGTCTCCTGTCTGGCGCGACCCCTTGGTGCCTAACGCCCCACTCTCCTTACCCCAATCCAAGCAAAAGGCTTGCCGTATTCTCTTATCGGCACAAAGACGATCTGGCTGCAGTGGTTTATCAATGAGTTGGCGGCAGCATCCTGGGGATTACGCACTGCACTTGACCTCGCGGGCGGAAGCAGTTTGCCACTAGCCAGATAACCGTCATTTTTTCATTGCAAAATGCGACTCATAATGGGCTGTTCACCCCCTCATTTCCTTCTCATTATCCCCAAAATGGTCATTTTTACGGCGCTGTCGCCAAAGTCAGACACTTTTTTGTAGTGGCTGTTTTTTGACCTTGTCACCAGCTGTCGCACCCTCATCCCTCTCGCCTTGTCCGCAGCAGCGGCTATGACAAGATGGCGCCAGATTGGAACAGCTCGAATGGACATTGCAGGAGAACAACAAAATGAACAGATCCATGATGGCAGGTATCGGTATTGGCGTCGCTTCCGCACTGGCTCTGTCGGCGGCGGCCAGTGGCTCGCTCTTTACACCGACCCCCACCTTTGCCGAGGTGATTGCCAGCAAGCCGGTCACAGAGACCATCCAGACTCCGCGTCAGGAATGTCGCAACGTCACGCTCACCCACCGCAAACCGGTACAGGATGAGAACAAGCTCCTCGGCACCGTGGTTGGCGCCGCGCTGGGTGGTGTACTCGGCCACCAGTTTGGTGGTGGCAGCGGCAAGAAGGTTGCGACAGCCGCCGGAGCGGTTGCGGGTGGCTACGCCGGCAATCAGGTACAGGGCAATATGCAGGCGGGCGATACCTATACCACTACCGAGCAGCGCTGCAAGACGGTACAGGATAGCAGTAGCCGCACCATCGGCTATGACGTGACCTACCGACTCGCCGGCCAGGAGGGGGTGATCCGGATGAAACAGGCTCCCGGCCCCACCATTCCGGTCAAGGATGGCAAACTGGTGATCGAGCCGCAAAAAGGGTAATCAACCCGGTTAACGACTCAAAGAGAGAAGGCCCGCCTCTTGCGAGACGGGCCTTTGGTTTTATGACTTGTTACGCGGTTACGCGGCGTTCGTCACCGAAGGGGCAAACTGCTCTCAACCCTTGCAGCACCTCTTCACCGCCCGCACCACGTTCTGATAGCCGGTACAGCGGCAGAGGTTGCCCGACAGGCCGCGGCGGATCTCCGCATCGGTCAGCGGACGGCGCTCAGTCTTGTCGAGCAGGGCTGCACTCGCCATCACGAGACCCGGCGTGCAAAAACCGCACTGCACCGCCCCCTCCTCGATAAAGGCCTGCTGCACGTCGGAGAGCTCATTGCCTTTGCGCTCCCCCTCCACGGTGCGAATGGATTTGCCATCGGCCCAGACCGCCAGATAGAGGCAGCTGTCGATGGCAGTGCCATCCACCCGCACGGTACAGGCACCGCACTCACCGACACTGCACCCCTCTTTCACGCTGATAAGCCCCTGCCCGCGCAGGAAGTGGAGCAGCGACATGGTGGGCGGCACAGCATAGGAGTAAGGCTTGCCGTTGATCTCGCACTGGATCTCTACGGAGGGACAGCTTTGCGGTTGCATCATAGGATCTTGCCTCCGGCACGTTCTACTGCGCAGGCGACCACCCGCTGCGCCAGGGTTTTGATAAGGTGCAGGCGAAACTCTTTCTCCGCCCGCCAGGAGGATCGCGGCGCCACATCGGCCACCACCGCCTCGGCAATCGCGGCTAGTGTGGCGCGAGTTAGCGGTTGCCCTTCGGCCGCCGCTTCGGCGTGCGGGGTGCGCACCGGGGTCGGGGCCGCCACCCCATAGGCCAGCCGCAGACTTTTGAAGTGGCCATCCTCAATCTGGCAGTAGGCGGCGCAACCGATGGTGGCGATGTCCATGGCGTCGCGCATGGCGTATTTGAAGTAATGGGAGCCCACATGGGGGTGCGAGTCCGGGGCAAAGTGAAACGCCACCAGGATTTCCGCCGGTTGCAGTGCCACCTTGCCGGGGCCGGTGTGAAATCCGGCAATGGGAATGCGGCGTGTGCCGTCTGGCCCCGCAATTTCGAGCTCGGCTTCCAGCGCTACCGTGGGCGCTGCCGAGTCGGCACTGGTGGCACCGTTGCAGATGTTGCCGCCATAGGTGGCGACGTTGCGGATCTGCGGACCGGCTATGGTGGCAGCCGCTTCGGCCAGCATCGGCAGGCGGCGCTGCACCAGTTCGTTTTCGATGAGCTCGGTAAAGGTGGTGCCGGAGCCGATACGGATCGATCCGTCGGCCAGCTCGCTCACCCCTTTGAGCTCGGGCAAGTCGTGAATATCGACGATATGGCGATAGGCGGCGTTGAGGTGATGGAGCTGGATCATCACATCGGTGCCACCGGCCAACAGACGCGCCTCGGGGTCGGCCTGGCGCAGGGCAACCGCCTCGGCCACACTGTGGGCCTTGTAGTAACGGGCAATATCAAACATGGCGTTGCTCCTCCCCTGCTCCCTCGCCAATCAGACCCGCCACGACAAACTCCCGAAACAGGGTCTTGGGGGTGATGGGCAGCTCGTTGATGGCGACCCCGGTCGCCATGCGAATGGCGTTACGGATCGCCGGGCCCGGCGAGATGATGGGCGGTTCCCCCAGGGATTTGTGACCATAGACCGACTGGGGCTCGTAGGTCTGCACGAAGTCGCATTCGAGCTCGGGCAAATCCAGCATGGTGGGGAACTTGTAGTCGAGCAGGTTGGGGTTGCGCACCACGCCGGTCTTGGCGTCGATGATCATCTCCTCGAACAGGGACCAGCCGATCCCCATCCCCATGCCGCCGTGCACCTGCCCCTCCGCCAGCTGCGGGTTGAGGATCTTGCCCGCATCGTGCAGGTTGAGGATGCGGTTGATGGTCACCTTGCAGAGATCGATGTCGACACTGAGATCGACGAAGGTGCAGCCAAAGCTCGGCGGGTTGGTGGTGGTCTTGTGGGAGACCTCGGAGGTGATCTGGCCGCCGATGGTGAGGTGGTAATAGGCGTTGACCGACACCTCGGCGACGCTGATGAGCACCTTGTCCGGCGCACCGGCCAGCACCACATAACCATCGATCAGGGTCAGGGATCCCACATCCTGATGGCAGAGCTGGGCCGCCAGCGACAAAATACGGGCCCGCAACTGCAGCGCCGCCTGATGGATAGCGGGGGCCGCCACATAGCTCTGGCGCGAGGCGAACGAGCCCGGGTCGTAGGCGGTGATGTCGGTATCCTGGGTCGAGATGACCCGGATCTGCTCAAACGGAATGCCTAAGGTCTGGGCCGCCATCTGGGCAAAGACGGTGTCCGACCCCTGCCCTATCTCGGTGGCGCCGATCTGCAGATTGACGGTGCCATCCTGATTGAGCAGCATGCGGGCACCGGCGATCTCGACCCCCACCGGATAGGTGTTGGAACCGTAACTGAAACAGGCCACCCCGATGCCGCGCCGCACCCGGCTCGCCGGATCCTGCGCCAGACATTCTGCCTTGAGCCGCTCCCACTCGAACTGCTCGCCACCCCGACGCAGACACTCGGGCAAGCCGGCGCTGTAGATGGTTTTCTGGTTGACCTGATTGACGTCCCCCTCGCGGGCCACGTTGGCGATACGCACCGCAAGCGGATCCAGACCCAGCTCGGCGCAGGCATCGTCCAGCATGCATTCGAGGGCAAACACCACCTGCGGCGCGCCGTAGCCGCGCATGGCACCGGCGGTGGGCAGGTTGCTGTAGAAGGTTTTGGCGTCGTAGCCAAAGGCGCTGCGCGGATAGAGGTAGCTTATCTTGTTGGCGCCGGCACTGGCGATGGAGTGGCCGTGGGAAGCATAGCCGCCGGTGTTGGAGAGCACGTCCAGCTGATAGCCCTTGAGGGTGCCATCCCGGCTGATGCCGAGGGTACCGTCGATGGCAAAGCCGTGGCGGGTGCGAGAAGCGAAGAAGCACTCCTCCCGGCTCAAGGTCACCTTGACCGGCACGCCGCCGAGCTTATAACTCAGAAACGCCGCCATCGGCTCTTCCAGCACATCCTGCTTGTTGCCAAAACCGCCGCCCATGTAGGGCTTGATCACCCGCACGCTCGACCAGGGCAGGCCGAGGGATTTGGCCACCCGGCTGCGCACAATCTGGGGGATCTGGGTGCTGGTGACGACGATGATGTGGTCCGGCTGATCCATGTAGGCGTAGCAGGTCACCGTCTCCAGGTGGCAGTGCTGCACCACCGGCGTCTGATAGTGCCCCTTGAACTGCAAGTCGGCGGCGGCGATGGCCTGTTCCGGCTCTCCCGCCCGGATCTGGTTCTGGCGCAGCAGGTTGCCGGTCGGGTGGATGGGGCAGGCCCCCTCGGCCAGGGCGCTGGCCGCATCCGTCATCACCGGCAGCGGCTCGTAGGTCACCTTGACCAGGGCGGCAGCCTTCTCGGCCACCAGCGGATCGCGCGCCACCACGATGGCGACCCCATCGCCGAAGTGGCGCACATGGTCGGTGAGCAAACGCCGGTCTTTCACGTCCCGTTTGGCCTCATCGAGGGACCAGGCGTGACCGGCGGTGCGAAAACAGGTGGTGGGCACATCCTCGTGGGTGAACACGGCTTCAACCCCGTGCAGGGCCAGCGCCTCGCTGGCGTCGATGGTGAGCACCTTGCCGTGGGCGATATGGCTTCGCACGTACTTGGCGTGGCGCATGCCGAGCATGATGTTGTCGTCGGTATAGCGGGCGCTGCCGGTCACCTTGGCCTCGGCATCCACCCGCTTGAGCGGTAATCCTATGGACATATGCAAGTCCTTTGTCAGGCAGAAAAAATCAGAACCGGTATAAAAAACAGCAAGATATGCGCCCGTTTCCGGCAAGGTGGGCCAACCGGGGGGCAAAGGCGGCGAGCAAAGGGAAGAAGTGTGAAGAAGATCCCATCCGGCGCCCATCAGGCTCTCCGTCATGGCCGTGGTCAACCCCGCAGCAGCAGCCCATGGAGGACTCGGCGGCGCCATTGCCGGGCGGCGTTATCAATCTGGTAGCCCCCGTTATCAAAATGGTATGAGTTCGGTTTGAAGGGCGGGGCCGGCCAAGAGAGGCTGGCCCCGCGATAAAGAAGGACGCGATGCGGACTAGATGGCCCAGCCGCCAGCGTAGAAGAGCACCAGCGCCAGGGCGATGATGACGGTGCCGACGTTGAGCTTGCGCCACTCCTTCGAGCAGATACGGCCGATCACCAGGGCGCTGAAGCCCAGCATGATGCCGGTGACGATGTTGCAGGTGAGCACGATGAAGACGGCGCACAGCAGGCCGGACATGGCCCCGACGAAGTCATCGAAGTCGAGCCGGGCGACGTTGCTCAACATCAGGAGACCCACATACATCAGCGCCGGTGCGGTGGCATAGGCCGGCACCAGATAGGAGAGCGGCGAGAGGAACAACATCAACAGGAACAAGACCCCTACCACGGTGGCGGTAAGGCCGGTCTTGCCGCCTGCCGCTGTGCCCGCCGCCGATTCGATGTAGACGGCGGCCGGCGCGGCCCCCACCAGACCGGAGAAGATGCTGCTGATGGAGTCGGCGCTGAGCGCCTTGCCACTGTTGATGATGTGACCATCCTTGTCCAGCAGGTTGGCCTGCCCCGCCACGGCGCGAATGGTGCCGGTAGCATCAAACACCGCCGTCATCACCAGCGCCAGCACGCTTGGCAGCACCAGCGGCGAGAGCGCCCCCATGATGTCCAGGCTGAAGATGAGGGACTTGCCCTGCTCGTCGGCGAGGCTCGGCATGGCGAACAGCCCCTGGTACTTGACCGCCGGATCGAAGATGAGGCCGAAAATGGAGATGGCGATGATCACCAGCAGGATCCCGCCCGGCACCTTGAGCTTCTCCAGCCCAACGATGACCGCCAGCCCGATGAGGGACATGATGACCGGCATGGAGGTAAAGGCCCCCAGCGCCACCGGCAGCCCCTCCAGCGGGTTCTTGATCACCAGCCCCACCCCGTTGGCGGCGATCAGCAGCAGGAAGAGCCCGATGCCGATGCCGGTGCCGTGGGCGATCCCCATCGGCAGGTTGTCGAGGATCCAGCTGCGCACCCCGGTCACCGAGATGGCGGTAAACAGCACCCCCATCAAAAAGACGGCGCCGAGCGCCACCGGGATGGGGATCTGCTGCCCCAGCACCAGGCTGAAGGCGGTAAAGGCGGTGAGCGAGATGGCGCAGCCGATGGCCATCGGCAGCTTGGCCCAGAGCCCCATCAGCAGCGAACCAAAGCCCGCCACCAGACAGGTGGCCACAAACACGGCGCCGGGGGGAAAGCCCGCCTTGCCGAGCATGCTGGGCACCACGATCACCGAATAGACCATGGCGAGAAAGGTGGTGAGCCCCGCCAGCACCTCCTGGCGAACGTTGCTGCCCCGCTCGCTGATCATGAAATAGCGATCGAGAGCCGTGAGCGGTTGCTGTTGTGATGCGGTCTTGCCGGTGTCTTGACTGGCCAGCCCTTCCACGCTGTTTGTCCTGCTGTTTGCTTGGGTCATACCCAACTCCTTCACAAGCGCCTGAATGTTTCATCACGAAATGGCGACAGGATCTGTGGATCTGCCATTGCACACGGGAGGTGCAACTCAGAGACCAGGGCTGGCAGCACCAATCAAACGTTTGCCTTGCTGATCAAAAAACCGGGCCATTTCAGGTTGGTCATCAGGGGGTCGCCCTGATGTATCGCGGCGCTGGCGCCCCGGGCGGGCACGCCAGCTTCCGTATTCGTGGCAGAGCGGCGATCTTGCTGCCCTGCCCGGTTTATTCTCCCTAACCCCGTTCGTGGACCAGCTGACCATCTACATAGGTACGGTAGATGGCTCTGTCATCACCCAACGTCAGCAGCACAAAGAGCTTGTCGCGCAAGGTGGTGGAGTTGTCGTAACGCAGCTGCTGCAGCGGGGTGGCGACCGGATCGAGCACTACGAAGTCAGCCTCCTTGCCCACCGCAAAGCTGCCGATCTTCTCATCCAGCCCCAGCGAATGGGCGCCGCCCAGGGTGGCCAGATAGAAGGCTTGATAGGCCGAGAGGCGCTCGCCCTGCAACTGCATCACCTTGTAGGCCTCGTTGAGGGTTTGCAGCATGTTGAAGGTGGTACCGGCGCCAATGTCGGTGCCCATCCCCACTTTCACCTGCTTGCGCCACGCCTTGTGCAGCTTGAAGAGGCCGCTGCCGAGATAAAGATTGGAGGTGGGACAAAACGCGATGGTGGAATTGGTCTCTTTCAGACAATCCCACTCCTGCTCTTCCAGATGGACGCAGTGGGCAAAGACGCAGTTGTGGCCGGTCAGCCCATGCTGGTGATAGACGTCGAGATAACCCTTGTGTGCCGGGAAGAGGGATTTTACCCAGGCGATCTCGTCCTTATTCTCGCACAGATGGGTGTGCAGATAGGTGGTGGGAAACTCTTCGCGCAGCCGCCTCGCCATCGCCAGCTGCTCAGGTGTCGAGGTGGGTGCAAACCTTGGTGTGATGGCATATAGAAGTCGACCGTTACCATGCCAGCGCTCGATAAGCTGCTTGCTCTGCACATAGCTGCTTTCGGCGGTATCGAGCAGATAGTCGGGCGCATTGCGATCCATCATCACCTTGCCGGCGATCATCCGCATATTGATGCGACTTGCTGCCTCGAACAGGGCATCAACCGACTCGGGGTGAACGGTGCCAAACACCAGCGCCGTAGTAGTACCGTTGCGCAGCAGTTGCTTGATAAAGAAGGTGGACATCTCGCGGGCATACTCGAGATCGTTGTAGCGTCGCTCGGCCGGGAAGGTGTGGCGGTTGAGCCACTCCAGCAGCTGCTCGCCATAGGCCCCCACCATTTCACTTTGGGGATAGTGAATGTGGGTGTCGACAAAGCCCGGCACTATCATCTTGCCGCGGTAATCCCGCACCCGCACTTCGGCCGGAATGCGATCCTTCCCCTCCTCCCACTGACCGAACCAGTCGATGCAACCGTTGCGAATGATCAGCAGGCCATCCTCGATAAGGCGGGCGTTGGACTCAATCTCCTCGGGCTGATCTACCACCCGGTTAATATCGAAGAAGCTGCCGCGTACCGCTTTGACAGAGTTGTCGTTTTTCATAACCGTTTCCCTGTTTTTCTTGTTCTGTTGACGTTTTTTGCCGGTTTAACCGTCAGATCCGTTCCACTTGTGGCGCCACCGCTTGCCCGGGCACTGGCTCTGGTGACCCCTCACCCTTGCTGGCCGACGGCTGGCCCGCATTGCGGGCGGTAAAGATCACATCCGGCTTGTCGCTCAGCTGGATCACCTCCACCGCCTCGGCATCCCTGACGGCCGCCTTGCGTTTGCGGCTTTGCGGCAAAACCAGATTCATGATGATGGCGGTGATGCCACCGGCACAGATGGGGTTCTCCACCAGCATGTAGATACCCGCCGGCAGCACCTTGAAGACGTTCGGGTCATAGGAGACACCAAGCCCAAGGCCCAGGGAGGTGGCGACGATCAGGGTCTCCCGCCGATCGAAGCCGTGGCTGATGATGATGCGACCACCGGCGATGGCGATCATGGAGAACATGATGACCATGGCGCCCCCCATCACAGGCGACGGTATGGTGGTAAAGAAGCGCCCCACCACCGGGAAGAGCCCCAGCAGCACCAGAATGACGGCAATGAACTTGCCCACATGGCGTGAGGCCACCCCGGTCATCTGGATCACCCCGTTGTTCTGGGCAAAGGTGGTGAGCGGCAAAGAACCGAGGGCCGAGGCGATCACCGAGACCAACCCATCAGCCAGCACGCCGCCGGAGAGCCGCTTTTGAAACTCGGGGCCCTGAATATCCCGGTTGGAGACCATGGCGGTGGCGGTGATGTCCCCCACCGCCTCCAGCACGCTCAACAGATAGATGGTGCCTGCCAGCATAAAGGCGTGAAAATCGAAGGAAAAACCGTATTTGAACGGGATCGGTACCGTAATAAGCGGCAGGTTCTCAAGGGCGGAGAAATCCACCATGCCAAGCATCAGGGCCACCCCATAACCCACCATCAGGCCGATGGCAATGCCGCTCATCCGCAGCAGCGGGCTTCGACTGCAGTTGAAGGCGACGATGACGCAGAGCACCAAAAGCCCCAGCCCGATGTGCTCGTATTTGCCAAAGGTGCCGCTGCTCATGGCGGAGAAGCCGCCGCCAAAGTCGATGATCCCTACCTTGATAAGGCTCAGACCAATCATCAGCACCACTACCCCGCTCACGGTCGGGGTGATCACCCGCTTGAGGTAGGGCAGCACAAAGGAGGAGCCCATCACCAGAAAGGCACCGACAAATGAGACCCCGAGCAGGGTCGAGACGATCAGCTCCTCATGGATGCCATCTTTTTTCATGGCGCCGCCGAGTGCGATCATCACGGTGACGAAGGAGAAGTTGACCGACTGGATGGAGAGCAGCCCCGAACCGATGGGGCCATAACGGTTCACCTGCAACCAGGTGCCGATACCGGAGGCGATCATCGCCATGGAGACCAGATAGGCGGTAATCTCGGTGGATAGACCCAGGGCGCCGCCGACGATCAGCGCCGGGGTCACCATGGGGACAAAAATCGCCAGCAGATGGGTCACTGCGCCCATCAGGGTTTGATAAAACGGGGGTTTGTCTTCCAGCTCGTAAATAAGATCCGAGTGCTTGCGTGTTGTTTTAGACATCGTGTTTGTCCCATCACACAGAATGTAGGCGGAGTACTCATTCCGCCGTCAGGCGCTGGGGACGAGCTTGCGCCCGCCCCTCACCTTTTCTTTTGTTATGCCGACACGTGTTGCTCCAGCTTGCCCAGCTCGCGCAGGATCTGCTCCGGCGTGAAGTGCCACTTGCGCAACCAGACACCACAGGCGTCGTGGATGGCGGTAGCGATGGCAGGCGCCGCGCCGTTGACCCCGATCTCCGAGATGGACTTGGCGCCGTAAGGGCCGACCTTGTCGTCACTCGGTACCAGGAAGGCCCGGAAGTCGCGCGGAATGTCGCCAATCTTGGGCGCGCCATAGCTCTTCAGATCCCGGGTGAGCGGGATGCCCTTACCGTCGTAGCAGATCTCCTCGGTCAATGAGTGGCCGATGGCCCGCATGGTCGCCCCGTAGATCTGGCCGAGCGCCAGTTCCGGGTTGATGGGGGTGCCGCAGTCGAGCAGGGCGTAGAACTTGTCGAGCCGGATCTCGCCGGTTCTGACGTTGACCGCCACCTCGGCGAAGTTGGCCCCATACGGGAAGGCAAGCTCAGAGGTGATGTAGCTGGCGGTGCCCACGAGGATACCGAAGCCGGTACCGGTCTCGGCCTTGTGGGCCAGCTTGGCGAGGGTCACCTCCCCCAGCTTGCCGCGCACCACGCCCGGGAACGCCAGCTCAACATCTGTTACCGGCTCGCCCAGCATGGCGGCACCATGGAACAGGATCTTCTCCTTGAGGTTCTCGGCCGCCTTCTTGGCCGCGTTGCCGGAGAAGCAGGTACCTGACGAAGCGTAAGCCCCCTTGTCGAACAGAGCGTGGTCGGTGTCACCGGAGATGACGTGAACATCCCCGAGCGGGCAGTGCAGCACCTCGGCAGTCAGCTTGGCCACCACGGTATCAAGGCCGGTGCCGATATCGGCGCCACCGGAGTGGACGATAAAGGTGCCGTCCGATTCCAGCTTGACCATGCAGTTGGCCTGATCGATATCCGGGATCCCCGATTTTTGCATGATGATGGCGACGCCACGACCGATGCGCCAATCCCCGTCAGCGGGTTTGGGGCTATCCCAAGCAATCAGCTCGCGACCCTGTTTGAGGATGGGCTCGAGGGCGCAACTGGCGGCGTGGGGTACCGAGGTGGGCATCTTACCCTCGCCGATGGCGCCCAGCACCTTGAGGATGTCCCCTTCATGCACCCGGTTGTGCTCCACCATGTCGAGCTGATCGATGCCCAGTTTCTCGGCAAGTTCCGCAATGGCCATGGTCAGCGCGAAGTTGCCCTTGGGCGCGCCATAACCCTGATAGGCGCCGGTCGGACAGATGTTGCTGTAGTAGGTGTTGACGGTAAAGCGCACGTTGTCGCACGGATAGAGCGGCAAAGAGAGCGCCGGGCCGTTGCTCGGCACCGTCAATGAGTGGTTGCCGTAAGGGCCGGTGTTGGCGCGAAAATCCATCTCGATGGCGGTAATGGTGCCATCTTTCTTGGCCCCCACTTTCACCTTCACCTTGGCCACGTGGCGGGAGGTGTTGCTGATGAACTCCTCTTCACGGGTGTAGCGGAAGGTGACCGGACGACCGGTGACCTTGGTCGCCCAGGCGCACACCTCTTCCAGCAGGATATCCTGCTTGGAGCCAAAGCCGCCCCCTACCCGCTCCTTGATCACATGCACCTGGTGCTGCTTCATGCCGACGATGCGCGCCACCTGACGGCGCACGTGCCACGGCACCTGAGTGGATGCGTGAATAACCAGACGATCGCCATCCATGTAGGTGAAGCAGATGTGCGGCTCGGTCGGGCACTGCTGGGCCTGGGTCGATTCGTAGGTGCGCTCGACAATCTCGTCCGCCTCGGCAAAGCCTTTGGCCACGTCGCCGATCTGGCCATGGACGCTGGCGGCCAGGTTCTCGTGCGGGCGGGAACCGATGGGGAAGTTGATGATCATGTGCTCGTCACCGCGACGCACCGAGCAGGCGTTCTGCTGCTCGAGATCCGCCGGTGCACCGGCCATGTAGACGATGGGCTCGTCGTGCACCAGCGGTGCATTGGGGGCCATCGCCTCGTCAATGCTCATGACCGCCGGCAACACCTGATACTCGACCTCGATGAGTTTGAGCGCGACCAATGCGATGGCTTCGCTCTCGGCCACCACGGCGGCCACCCGGTCACCTACGTGACGCAGCTTGCGGCCAAACATGCGGCGATCGAGCGGTGACGGCTCGGGGGCGCTCTGGCCACCCGGGGTGTAGTAGATATCCGGGCAGTTGAGGTGGGTGATGACATGCACCACCCCCGGCATGGCTTCGGCGCGGCTCACATCAAGTTTGGTGATCACCGCATGGGGATGGGGGCTTCGCAGCATCTTGATGACCAGCGCATCCTCGGTGACCCGATCCTCCACGTAACAGGGCTTGGCCTGTACCATCTTGGCGGCGTCAACCTTGGGGCAGCTCTTGCCGATATGGCGCAGATCGTCACGGAACTCGGGGGCAATCTGGCACAGATAATCGGGATCCTTCATCCGTGAACTGGCAAGCTCGATGGCCTGATAGAACTGCTGGTAGCCGCCATCGCGGTGAAAGAGACCCGAGAGCGCGTCATCGATTTGATCACGGGTGGGTTCGGGATGGCGATCAAGCAGGTCGGTGACGATGAGCGCCGCAGCCGGATCGTTGTAGCCCGACTGCACCACGCCCACGTCCACCATGGCCTGCTGCACCAGACTGAGCTGGTTCCAGCTGCCCAGCGACTCGGCGGTGCGCACCTCTGAACCATCCAGCTGGGCGGCGATCAGCAGGGAGGCGTTGATCACCTTGCCGTTGAAGAGAATGGCGTCGGAGCCGGCAAAGCCAAAGCCATCGTCACTGTTGCGCACCGAGTGCATCCGGCACTGGTTGAACAGCACCCGCTGGGCATTCTCGCCAGCTGGGATGATAACGGTGCGCAGGGCACCGTTCAGTGTGAAGTTGAGTTCCATCATGCCTGTACCTCCTGCTGCTGGCACTCGACCAGCAGATCCGCCACCACTACCCCGCTGATATAGCGCTTGTAGGTCACGCTGCCGCCGAGATCCTTGCGCGGTGCAACCAGCTCGCTCACGGCCGCCTCCAGCGCGGCATCGTGCAGATCGCGGCGCTCCAGATCCCGCAGACGCATCGGCTGCGGCGTAACGCCAGCCACGGCCACCCGCATCTCGCCAATGCTGTCGAGGGCCACGGCGGCAGTCATCACCGCCAGGCCATCGGCGTTGCGGCTGATGCGGCGAGTCGCGCAGCGCAGTTCAGGCTCCGGCAGCACCACCCCCAACACCAGCTCCTTGCGCTGGCCCGCCAGATAGGTATCGATGGGTTCCAGCTGGTTGCTCTCCAGCACTACCACGGCTTCGAGGACCAGCAGTACCGGCAGCAGCGGGGAGTCCTGCTGCTGGCAGGCAATTTCGCCGCCAATGGTGGCCTGATTGCGCAGATGGCGGGAGTAGACAAACCCCAGCGCCTCGCACAGGGCGGCCGGGGTACGGGGGTCATCTTTGAGGGCTTGCAGGGTAACAGTGGCGCCGATGTGGAGTTGACCGTGCTGCTGCTCAATCTGGCCAAGTCCGAGCTTGTCCAGCGAGATGGCGACCTTCTTGTCGGTGCGGGTCGGGGCTGCGTTGAGCTTGCTGCCGCCCCCCATGTAGACGGCGTCGTTGCCAAAGCGGGCCTTGAGTTCCAAAGCCTGACCCAGTTGCTCGGGTCGGAAGAATTGCTCAATCATGTGTCGTCCTTACTCTTGCTGCCCGCCGCCGGGCAAATCCACAGGGCGGGCAATCCAATCCAAACGTGCGGAGGGGGGCCTTAGGCCAGCTGATCCATCCGTTGCCACAGGCGGCTCGCCACCTTGCTGGCCTGCTGATAAATGGGCTCGACGTCAAAGGCGAACTCGCGATCCTGATAGACCATGCGCCCCTCGACCATCACGCTGTTGACCGAGGATGAGCCCATACCGAAGGCGAGATGGCCGCCGAGGTTGCGCGGCGCCAGCGGGGTCGGTGCGTCGTAGTCGAAGAGTGTGAGGTCGGCCTTGTAACCCGGCTCCAGGCGGCCAAATTTGGCGCCGAAGTTGCGCTCCAGCAGGGTGTTGCCGTTCCAGAGGAACCGGGCAAAGCTGTCAGGCCAGAGCGCTCCGCCGGCATCCTTGTGCTTGAAGTAGGCGAACTTGAGCTCTTCGAGCATGTCGGAGCCGATACCATCGGTACCGAGCGCCAGATTGCGATACTCCGGCAGGTGCATGTTGTAGCCCACGTGGTTGTTCATGTTGGAGCGGGCGTTGTGCACCAGGAAGGCATCGCGGCTGTTGAGCAGTTCGATGTCAGCCGGGCTCAGGTAGATGCCGTGGGCGATCAGAGTCTTGCTGTCGATAAGGCCAAACTCGTCCAGCCGGGCGATGGGCTCCTTGCCATAGTGGTGGTGGCCGTGGGCCATGTCGTAGCGGTCTTCCGCCACATGGATATGCAGCCCGCGACCGGTGACCTGCACCGCTTCGCGCAGCATGGCCAGCCCTTCGTCAGGTACGGTGAAGGGGGCGTGGGCACCGATATGGGCTTCCACCAGATAGGGTTCGCTGCCCTTGGCCTTGGCGGCGTCAATGGCCTGCGCAAACAGGATGTTCTCCTCCACCCCGGCCTGCAGTTCGGCGAGGCCACCGTTGCGATCCGTGGTCTCGAAACAGGTCATGCCACGCAGGCCCGCCTCCATAAACCCTTTGCGCAATACATTCAGCGAGCCCTTGATGAAGTTGGGCGAGGCGTGGTGGTCGATCACCGCACTGCAGCCGCTCTTGATCGCTTCCAGCGAGCAGATGAGACCGCTGTAGTAGAGGGACTCTTCATCGAGCGCCCGATCGAGCCGCCACCAGAGGTTTTTCAGGGTGGAGATAAAGTCCGGGCAAGGGGCGATATTGGCCATGATCCCCCGCGACAGGCCGGAGTAGAAGTGGTTATGAGCACAGACGATGCCCGGCATCACCAGCTTGCCGCCCATCTCCCGATAGTTGGCCTCCGGGTAGAGGGCCCGCAGATTGGGCCCCACCGCTTTGATAAGGGTGCCTTCGATGGCGATATCCACCCCTTCCAGCACCCGGGTCGGCTCCAGCTGGACGGCGGTGACGTTTTTCAGAATAAACATGGTTTGCTCCTTCGCTTATTCGTGGTTCGCTCAGGCCTCGACGGCCCCCAGCAGGTAGTGGTGATGAGCATGGACATGGCTGATGATGCGGCACATGTCGCCGAGAGCCGCTGGCGCATCCTTGATCCGGCTCTGGGCGTCGATGGTCAGGCGATAGGTCTCGCCATCCTGACGCACCCGCAGCTCACCGCCATCCGCCAGATAGAAACCGGGGTTGCGGCTGTTGTCGAAGTCCTCGGGCAGGCTGAAGATGGTGACCTTGTCCTGATAGGGCTTGCCCTGCCACGGGCAGAACTGGGCGCAGTTGCCGCACTCGTTGCAGTAGGCATCCAGGTGCAATGTCTGGAACTGATCCTTGAAGCCCGGCACCGCGATGGCGACGTTGGCCCGGTTGGGGCAGACATCCACGCACTTGCTGCAGAGGTAGTTGCACTCGAGGCAGCGGTGCGCCTCTTGCGCCACGAAGGCATCGCGCTCGTTTTTGTCAACCATGGTGACGGCGATGCTCCCCTTGCGGCGATAGATCTCATCCTTGCCCGATGGCTGGATGGTCACTTCACTCTGCTGGCTGGCGATATGCTCGCGAGAGAGCACCAGATCCGCGGCGCGGCGGGCACCACCAATGGCGCCGACAATGGAGGACGGGCCGCTCTGCACGTCACCGATGAGGAAGACGTTGCGACGGCTGGTTTCGCCGGTCTGGCCATCCACCTCGGGCCAGCCATCGCTGCCAAGGGGAATGCCCATCGCTTTCAATACTTCGCAATCAGGCTGCTCGCCGATGGCGGTGATCAGGGCATCCATCTGCATCACTTCGGTCTGCTCGGTGGGCACCGGACGGCGGCGGCCCTGCTCGTCAGGATCCCCCAGCGCCATCATCCGCACGGTGAGCTTGCCATCTTTGTCAAAGCGCTCCGGATTGGTGAGGAAGCAAAAACGCACCCCATCCTCCACCGCTTCCAGATACTCCTCGCGATAGGCGGGCATCTCTTTTTCGCTGCGGCGGTAGATAACGGTCACATCGCTGACACCCGGCACCTTGAGGGCGGCGCGGGCACAGTCCATGGCGGTGTTGCCGGCACCGATCACCGCCACATGGCGGCCCAGCGGCAGCGGTTTGCCCTGATTGAAGCTGCGCAGGAAGTGGAAGGATTTGTAAATCCGCTCGTGTCCCCCCTCGAGGCGCATGCCGCCATTCTTGTCGGCGCCGATGCCGACGAAGACATAGCTAAAGCCCCGGGCATGCAGCTTGTCGACGGTGAGCGCCGGATCGCAGCCAAACTCGAACTTGACCCCGTGGGCGGCAACAAAGTCGATATCGTGCTGGATCAGTTCGGCCGGAATGCGGAACTCGGGGATGATGTGCTTGACCACGCCACCGGCATCCGCTTCGCGCTCGAACACGGTGACCGGGTGGCCGGCACGGGCCAGGAAGTAACCGGCGGAGAGACCGGCCGGGCCGGCGCCAATGACCGCGACCGGATGCTTGTCACCGCTGCCTGCCGGTTTGTGCCAGCGCGCCTTGTACCCTTCCCAGCCGCGCTCCAGCGCCACTTTTTTCAGTTCGCGGATATTGAGCGCGCTGTCGTAGTCGAGGCGGGTACAGTTGTACTGGCACTGGTGATCGCAGATGTGGCTGGTGATGGCAGGCAAGGCGTTGCGCTGATAAATCAGCTCAAGGGCTGCCACATACTCCCCCTCGCCCATCAGACGAATGTACTCGGGGATATCCTGATGCACGGCGCAGGCAGTGACACAGGGCGCCACGTAGCAGTCGGTCAGCGGAAGGCCACCCCCCACTTCGATGCGATCCTCGGACTTCCACTCCTTCTGGGTGTAATCCATGGTGAGCGCCTTGGCGGCAAGCGCTTCCAGCTTAGCCACATCCACCTGACTCATGCCCCAGCTGTCCGACGCATCTATCTCTTTGAGGCACTCAATCTGGCGCAGGTAGCCACCCGGTTTGAGCAGGTCGGTGGCCATGGTGATGGGACGAATACCGGTCTCGAAGATCTCGGCGATGTTGAACTTGCTGGCACCACCGGAGTAGGAGATAGGCAGCTTGCCATCGAAGGCGCGAGACAGCACGGCGGCCACGTTGATGGAGAGGGGGAACAGCGCCCGGCCGGACATATACATCTCATCCCCCGGCAGCGCCCCTTTGCGGTTGATGGTGCCAAGGGTATTGGTCAGCTTGACCCCGAAGGTGAGCCCCTTCTCGGCCCCCAGCGCCATCAAGCGGGTCAGCATCGCCTTGGCCTGATCCAGCTTGAGGTCGTGATCGAACGACTCTTCGCTCAGACCAATGTAATCAAAGCCGCAGGTATCGAGGATCTCGCGCACCCGCGGGTAGCCCAGCAGAGTCGGGTTCAGCTTGACGAAGGTGTTGAGCCTCTTCTCTTCCAGCATGTAGCGGCAGATGGCCTCAATCTCGTTGGGCGGGCAGCCATGCATGGTAGAGAGGGTAACGCCGTGCACCAGATTGGCCGGGATACGATCTACCAGCTGTTGCAGGCGATCGCGGCGCGCCCCCATTCCCAGCTCGGCGATAAACTGCTCGTCGGCCACGAGGTCACGTACCACCTGCTTGTACTCGGCAAATTTCGGATTGCTGCTGGCATCCATCAGGCTGTGGATGAACTGCTGCATCGGTGGCTGTTTGATGCCATCGAGGTTGTAACCCACGCTCATGTTGAAGATGAAGGACTTGGCCTCTCCGTCGAGGCGCGGGTCGAACACCTCCTCCAGCAGGTAGAGGGCAAACCAGGCCTTCAGATACTCGTCAAACGCCTTGGGCAGGGTGAACTCGGTAGACCACTCGGTGTTGAAGCACTCATCCTCGGCATCGATGCAGGGCTTTTCCAGTTCGAGACGGTCCAGGATCTGCACCGTCTTGAGCTCGATAAAGCGCCCGCCAGTCAGCCAGGAGGTGACGATGTTCTGGGCCAACTGGGTATGGGGGCCGGCTGCCGGGCCAATGGGGGTCTCACAGGTTTCACCGAACACCTTGATCTTGCGCTCGTCCTGCTTGCGATAAAATTGTGCGGCGGGAATACCGAAAATGCTCTGACTCTCTTTATATTCCGCAAAAATACGGGTCAGAAGGTTCTTGAAGGGAACGGGTCGCATAATATCGCCCATGGCTATCTCCTTGCAGCTGTTCTGCGCATTGGCAGCATGAATAAATGGGGTATCCCGCACGGGCATTACCCCTTGGCAAGGAGAGGAGCAACTATCAGGCCACTCCATCGGCAAAACTATTTTTTAGGGTAAAAGCGTGAGATGGCTCGAATTAATGAAGGCGGTTTGGCATGTCGCCATTATGATTAATGAGAGTGGTTCTCACTCACTTGAAATTTTATTCAAGGCAATGCCAGAGAAAAATGAAAAGTATCAAATCGGCAGCGATAAATATCACTTTGATAGGGTAAAAATCATCCAGCATTATCGCAAGCAAACCCCGGCCAATATGGCCGGGGCTGGCTTAAAAGTCACTGCCATATAAAAGGCAGTCGTCGCTATTTCGGTTTGTCCAAAGGCTGCGGGATGACTCGGCGTTACCGCCCCGCTGGCTGCCATTGTATGCAGAGGGAGGTGGGTCCCAACGATACGACTCAGCCCTGCTCGGTCGTAAACTCGTCGGCAGAACACAGCTCCAGCTCGCCGCGGATCAGCGCCTGATATCGCTCGGGGGTATCGATATCAAAGAGGATGGCAGGACTCTCGACCGGTATGCTTCGGTGTGGGCGTTGCAGCAACCAGCGGCGCACCGAACCCTGTGCCGGCGCATCAGCCAGCGCCCTTGCGAGGGATTTTGGCAGCAAGACCGGGTGGCCCGCCTCCCCCTCAAAGCTCGGGAACAGGGCGAGCTCTCCCCGCGCCTGCCACAACTGCTGATAGACCTCGCACGGGATACAGGGCAGATCCCCGTGGCTGATAAAGAGGTAGTCAGCATTGCTGGCCGCCAGAGCGCAGCGGATGGAACTGCCCAGCCCCAACTCATAGTCAGGGTTATGGACGATGAGAATGTCGGGGCGATTCCCATAACAGGCAGCGAGTTCGGCCCCGCGATGACCCACGACCAAAATAATCCGGGAGCAGAAGGCCAGGGCATTTTTGAGACTTGCATCAAGAATTGTCCCCGAGCCATAAGGTAGCATCATTTTCCATGCCCCCATGCGGGATGACAAACCTGCTGCGGTAATTATACAGTCACACTGTTCACGCCCCCGAGCCTGCACCTTTTCATTCACCTCGCTATTTATTTCGGTCATTGCCATGTTCTTGCCACACTCTGTTATTCACGCGTTTCCGGATATTGGTTCGCTTTTAAATCCACTGCTTGAAAATAGTGACAACCATACCACGCTAATTAGCCTTTGTGGTGCCGGCGGAAAAACCAGCACCCTGTTCTGGCTAGCGGAATATTTTTATAAGCAGGGTAAAAGGGTGCTAATTACCACCACCACCCGGATGTTTCTGCCAGCCCCGTCACACTATCGGGAATTGATTATCGAGACGGATCCCGTTCGTCAACTTACCCGCTGTCAGGCCCTGCCGGATGGCCCGACCCTGGTTGCCCTGTTCAGCCATCTCGACGAGCGCACCGGCAAGGTTGCAGGGCCGGATCTGCGCCAAATCGACCTGCTCAAAGGACAGCAGCGCTTCGATCTCATCCTGGTCGAAGCGGATGGCGCCCATCACAAGTTATTGAAAGTGCCCGCTTTGCACGAACCTTGCATTCCACACCAGAGTGACTGGGTGATCGCCCTGCTGGGCGGCGCCATGGTGGGAGCCAATGCCGAACCGGCGCAGATCCACCGCTGGGCTGAATTGCAGGCCCTGTGCGGGATTGCGGCGGGTGAGCCACTGGATTGGGCGCTGTTTGACAGGCTGCTCTCCCACCCCGAGGGGGTGTTCAAGGGCACCCCGCCCGGGGCGCGCCGGATCTGGTTTATCAATGGCGATTATCAAAATGAGGCGTCGTGGCTGGCGGAATTGATAAAGCTGCAGAGCCGCCACCCCGAGATCCACGCCATCTGGCAGGGGGCCGTGCGCGAATCCCCTCCCATCCGTCACCTGATCTGCACAGCTCCGCACGGGGAGGCGCTTTAGCCTCACCCCTGACGTTTTAAGGATGAAAAGAGGTACCTTATGAATCTGTTTGCACACGCAGCCCGACTGGAACAGGAGAACACGCCGTTTGCCATGGCCCAGATCATCGAGAGCCGGGGCTCCACCCCGCGCCATCAGGCCCAGATGCTGGTGATGGCCGATGGCCAGATCCTCGGTACCATCGGCGGCGGCATGATCGAGCGGCTGGTGATCGAGGAAGCGATGGCCGCCATTGCCGAACGCAAGCCCCGTATCTTCCACGGCCGGATGGCACGCAACGGTGAGCATGCGGTCGGGTCGGATTGCGGTGGTGCCATGTCGGTCTATATCGATGTCTATGGTCTGCGACCACGGCTGGTGCTCATTGGTGCCGGCCACGTCAACCGGGCTGTGGCCCATGCTGCGGCGCCGCTCGGCTTTGATGTCCATGTAGGGGATTGCTTCGTGGGGAGCCTCAACCCTGACCTCTTCCCCGCCGGTACCCATCTGGTGCAGGCCGATACCATCAGCGCGGTGATCGATAAACTGGCCATCGAGCCCGCCAACTTCGTCATCATCGCCACCAACCATCAGGACAAGGAGGCGCTGGATCGGCTCATCAGCCGTCCCCTCGCCTATCTGGGGCTGCTCGCCAGCAAGCGCAAGGTGCAGACCTTCACCCAGGCGCTGCGCCAGCAAGGGGTTAGCCAGGATCAACTGCAGCAGCTGCACGCCCCCATCGGTTACAACATAGGTGCCGAAACCCCCGAGGAGATCGCCATCAGTATCCTCGCCGAGCTGCTGCAGGTGAAAAACGGCAAAGCGGGTGGGCTGATGCAGGATGATGTGCGCCTCAAGCGGGATCAGCTGGTGGTGATGCGTGGCTCCGGCGATATCGCCACCGGGGTGGCGCTGCGCCTGCACAATGCCGGCTTCAAGGTGGTGATGCTGGATCTCGACAAGCCCACGGTGATCCGCCGCACTGTCGCCTTCGCCCAGGGGATGTTCGACGGTGAAACAAGCGTCGAAGGAGTACGAGCCAAGCGGGTCGAGTGCGTCGAGCAGGCGTTCGAGCAGCTGGATCGGGGCGTCATTCCGCTACTGGTTGACCCCGACTGTGCCACCCTCGCCGAGCTCAAGCCCCGCTATCTGGTGGATGCCATCCTCGCCAAGCAGAATCTCGGCACCCACAAGGAGATGGCCCCCATTACGGTGGCCCTTGGCCCGGGGTTTGAGGCGGGGCGCGACTGCGATGCGGTCATTGAGACCAACCGTGGCCACCATCTGGGGCGAGTCATCTATCAGGGCCCCGCCCAGCCCAATACCGGCATTCCCGGGGTGATCGAGGGACACTCCGCCCGCCGGGTGGTGCGCGCCCCTGTCGCCGGGGTGATGAAGAGCATTATCAAGCTCGGTGATCTGGTGCAGGAGGGAGATGTGATCGCCCATGTAGGTGACACCCCCATTATCGCGCCGCTCTCCGGCATGGTGCGAGGTCTGCTCAGCGATGGTATCGAGGTCACTGTCGGCTTCAAGATCGGTGACATCGACCCCAGAGGCGAGCGGGCCGACGCCACTACGGTATCCGACAAGGCCCGCGCCATCGGCGGCGCCGTGCTGGAGGCCATGATGCATCTGGCCCAGCGTAGATAAGGCTGTGTGCCAACACAAAGGGCCCGCCATGATGGCGGGCCCTTTTTATTTCGTTGCCGACAATCGACTCAGCCGTGCTTGATGCGAGTCTCCCCCGCCACCGACACCACAGAGCGCTTGCCCTTGCGGCTGATGACGATAAGCGCCAGCACGATAAGGGCGATGCCGCTCCCCTCCACCGGCCCCGGATTTTCACCAAGCAGCCACCATGAGAGCAGCACGCCGCTCACCGGCACCGCCAGGGTACTGAGGCTGGCGATCCCGGCAGGCAGCTTTTTCAGCACGAACAGCCAGAGGCTCCAGGCCAGTGCCGTGGCGAAGATGGCGCTGTAGGCGAGCGCGCCAAACACATAGGGCTGCCAGTCGATGGGTCGCTCCGGCACCAGCGCCGCCACCACGGCCATCACCATGGTGGCGTAGATCATCTGCCAGGTGGTGAGGGACATCAGATCCACCGCGGGGTGGCGGGCATACATCCGCTTGGCGATGATGGCACTGATCCCCCAGCAGATGCCGGAGGCAATCCCCAGCAGCGCACTCTTCATGGAATCCAGATGCAGCTGCCAGGGCTCGATCACCAACAGCAGCCCGCAAGCAGCCACCCCGACCGCCAGATAGTGGAGCTTGCGCATCCGCTCGCCGAGAAAGAGCGCCGCGAAGACCACCACCCAGAACGGCATGGTGTAGCTCAAGATTGCCACCTTGCCCGCCCCGCCGCTGATCAGGGCCCACTGAGCCAGCCCCACCATGCCGCAGGTCTGGAACAAGGCAATGGCCAGGGTATAGCGAAACGGGGTGGGTTTGAGGTAACGGCGCCCGCGCAGGGCCAGCACCAGCAACAACACTAACGAGCCGCACAGACAGCGCAGGGCGGTGAACTCGAAAGCCCCCGCATAGAGCATCACCTGCTTCATCACGATCCAGCTGTAACTCCAGATGGCGGTGAGCAGGATTAACCCCCCCAGCGCCGCCATATTGATCTTTCCACTCATCTCTCACCACGCATTGCTCTGCCTTTCGCCTGTTGTTCCGGTGGGCCAACCCCTTTGTCGGGGTGGCCATCTTACCCCTGCGCTGGCGGGCTGCCCACGCCCTACGGACAAATTGCCTGTGGACAGATCACCCTCAGCCACGGCAGCGCCCTTGCCAAACACAACAGGGGGCCTAGGCCCCCTGCGCATAAATCAATCATCGAGCGACTGGTTACTGGCTGATCACGGTCCCGGTCTTGCCAGCGATCCCCTCTGCAGCCTTCTCCAGCAGGGTGATCAGGGATTTACGGCCCGGCATGGAGGTCGCAAAAGAGAGCGCCGCCTCCACCTTGGGCAGCATGGATCCTTTGGCAAACTGCCCCTGCTCGATAAAGCTGTTGGCATCCGCCACGCTCAGGTTATCGAGCCACTGCACATCAGGCTTGCCGAAGTTGATGGCGACCTTCTCTACCGCGGTAAGGATGATCAGCATGTCGGCGTCAATCAGTTCCGCCAGCTTGGCACTGGCCCAATCCTTGTCGATCACCGCGCTGGCACCGCGCAGGTGATTGCCCTCGCGCAGCACCGGAATACCGCCGCCACCGACGGTGATCACCACCTGACCGGCGGCCAGCATGGCAGAGACGGTCTCCTTCTCGATGATATCGACGGGTTTGGGAGATGCGACCACCCGGCGATAGCCACGGCCGGCATCCTCTTTTAGCCGCTCGCCCCTGGCCATCAATGCTTCGGCCTCCTCCTTGCTGAAGAAACCGCCGATGGGTTTGCTCGGGTCGAGGAAGGCAGGATCGTTTTTATCCACCTCCACCTGGGTCACCAAAGTGGCAACCGGCTTGTGAATACCAC
Organism: Aeromonas lacus; assembly: GCF_000764665.1. Classification (GTDB taxonomy): domain Bacteria; phylum Pseudomonadota; class Gammaproteobacteria; order Enterobacterales; family Aeromonadaceae; genus Aeromonas; species Aeromonas lacus. The sequence continues at coordinate 27,808 of NZ_JRGM01000026.1, forward strand.
GCGCCAGCAAGGCCTCGCGCAGGGCGTTTTGCAGGTCATAACCGATATAACCCTGACTCAGAGCCACGCAGACCGACATGGGCAAATGGGGCGCCTTGGGGTCATGGCGGGCCGCCACCTCGAACGCCTGCTGGATCATCCCCACCTGCGGGCCGTTGCCATGGGTCACCACCACCTCATGCCCCTGGGCGATCAGGTCGGCAATGGTGCCCGCCGTGCTCTGCACCGCCTTCATCTGCTCGGGCAGGTTGTTGCCCAGCGCATTGCCACCAAGGGCCAGTACGATTCTCTGTTTCATCTTGTTATCTCCAGTGATGGGACAAGCCGGCGCAACACCGGCCCACCTTTCGTTGTTCGCATAAGTTTGCGGGTTAGCGTGCTTCGAACTGATTGTCAGCCTGCCACCACGGGGCAAGGCGAGTGCAGCTCCGGCGCCAACGCCGGGTCAAAGGGCGCTCTGGCCAGAAAACGGCCGTGACCACGTTGCCCCAGAAACTCGCCGTCGCGGGCGACTATCTCTCCGCGGCTCAGGGTCAGCCTGATCTGGCCCGGACAGCGCATCCCCTCGTAGGGGTTGTAGTCGCCGTTGTCGTGCAGCACGGCGTGGTGGATATGGGTCTCGCCACGGGGATCCATCAACACCAGATCGGCGTCGGCCCCCGGTTGCAAGTTGCCCTTGCGCGGCCAGAGGCCAAACAGGCGCGCCGGGTTGGCGCTGGTGAGGGCCACGAAGCGGGACGGCGAGATGCGTCCGCCCAATACCCCGTGGGCAAAGAGCAGCAGCATCCGGTTTTCGACCCCGGGCAAGCCGTTGGGGCAGCGGCTGAAATCGCCCCCCGAGAGGGTCATGCGCTGGGCGTGGGAGAAGTTGCAGTGATCGGTCGCGACGGTGTCGATATCGCCAGCTGCGATGCCGACCCACAGCTTGTCCTGCTCGCGGCGTGAGCGCAGCGGCGGGCTCAGCAGATAGTCGACCCCGTTCTCCTTGTAATAACACTGCTCATCGAGCAGCAGATATTGCGGGCAGGTCTCCACCCAGACCGGTTGCCCCTGACGGCGCGCCAGTTTCAGATACTCCATCCCCAAGCCGTTGGAGAGGTGGACGATATAGAGCGGCGCATTGCTCGCGAGCCCCGCCAGATTGATCATCCGGGCGATCGCCTCCGCCTCGCACTCCAATGGGCGGCTTTGCGGGTGATACCAGGGCTCATGATGGCCAGCGGCCAATAGGGCAACTCGGCGCGCCGCAATGGCGGCATCGTTCTCGGGATGGACGGTGGCAAGCGCCCCCACCTCCTTGAGGCGGGCCAGCGCGCGCAACACGTCGTGATCACCCAGCTTGTACTGGTAGGTGAGATAGAGCTTGAAGCTGCTGATCCCCTCCTCCTGCACCATGGCGGCCATCTCGTGGAGGATGGCGTCATCTACATGCTGGACAACGCCGTGAAAACTGTAATCGATCACCGCCTGATCGGCGGCATAGTCGTGATAGCGGACCAGCTGGTGATGCAGATTGCACCCCGCCGGGCCAAATCCCATGTGATCGACGATGGTGGTGGTGCCACCACAGGCGGCAGCACGGGTACCGCTGAAAAAGTCATCGCAACTGCGGGCAATGCCCACGTCGATGTTGAAGTGGGTATGAACGTCGATGCCACCCGGCATCACATAACAGCCGCTGGCATCGATCACGTCGGTCTCGCCATCGGGCTGGATAGCGGCGGCCCGCGCGCGGATCACCCCGTTATCAATCAGCAGATCCTGACGATATTCACCCTGTGCATCGACCAGCACACCGTTTTTGATCAGCCGTTTCATTCCCACCACCTCGAACATCACTTCAAACAGCAAAGCCCCGCCTCAATGGAGACGGGGCACTTGCCACACTTGCGACAGACGGGCGGTGATGAGAGTCACCACCCGGCAGACCCCTTACTTGTCCAGCTCGGCCAGATAGAGCATGGGGATCACGGCGTACATGGCGGCGCACTTGACCAGATGCTCTTTCCAGGTCTTCTCGTTCGGGGCGTGGGCCTCCGGCTCTTTACCCGGGCCAAAACCGATGACCGGAATACCGTGGCGACCCATGATGGAGACCCCGTTGGTCGAGAAGGTCCACTTGTCCACCACCGGCTCCTTGTTGAACAGCTCACGATAAGCCTTGGAGAGGGTTTTGACGGTGATGTGATCCTCTTCCACCTTCCAGGTCGGGAAGTAGCACTCGGTCGGATAGACCAGACCGGTATAGGCCGGACGATCGTACTGGTACATGGAGACCTCGGCACCGGCGGCTTTCACCGCTGGCAGGGCACGGATCTCGTCGAGCGCTCCTTGCCAGGTTTCACCCCAGGTGAGACGGCGGTCGATGGAGACGGCGCAGCTGTCTGCCACGGCGCAGCGGCTCGGCGAAGTGAAGAAGATCTCGGAGACGGTCAGGGTACCCTTGCCGAGGAAGTCATCATTGCCGAGGTTGTGGCTCAGCTCCTGCAGCTCGCCAAGGATGGGGCCCATCTTGAAGATGGCGTTGTCACCGCGCTCCGGTGCGGAGCCGTGGCAGCTGACCCCCTGCACATCGATGCGGATCTCCATGCGGCCACGCTGGCCACGGTAGATCTGGCAGTCGGTGGGTTCGGTACTAACCACAAACTCGGGGCGGATCTTGCTCTGCTCGATGATGTACTGCCAGCAGAGGCCATCGCAATCCTCCTCCTGTACGGTACCGGTCACCAGCAGGGTGTACTGATCTTCCAGCCCCAGATCCTTGATGATCTTGCCCGCATAGACCATGGAGGCCATGCCCCCTTCCTGATCGGAGGCGCCGCGACCACCGATGATCTCGTGATCTTCCATCCCCTCATAGGGGTCAAACTTCCAGTTGGCCATGTTGCCGACGCCCACGGTATCGATGTGGGCATCCATGGCGATCAGGTGCGGGCCGTGGCCGATATAGCCCAGCACGTTGCCCATGGGGTCGATCTCGACCTTGTCAAAGCCAACCTTCTCCATCTCCTGCTTGATGCGCAGCACGACGCGCTCTTCATCGCAGCTCTCGCTCGGGATGGCGATCATGTCGCGCAGGAACTGACTCATCTCTGCCTTGTACTGGTAGGCCTTCTCCAACACCATTTCAAACGGAATTTGCTTGCTCATTGTGATTCTCCATAACAACTGAGAGTGCGCGGCCTGTTCGTCGGCAGCGCCCTGTGCCCGTTACCGCGCCCCGTTGGCGAGGCGCGATCAGTTCTTCAATTCATCTCTCTGCTCTCGCAGGGAGTTACTCGCAGCCGGGGTTAATCGCAGGCAGGATGTTTGCCTTCCCACACCACTTCCCGGTAGTGCTTCACATCGGTATCCCCTTCGGTGTTGATGATGAGCACGACCGAGTTGCTATCCAGCCCCAGACGTTCCATCAGTGCCGCGCGATCCGGGTGGTGACACACCGCCGCCAGTACACCGGTACCGACCGAGCCGGATTCACCGGAGATGATGCGAGGGTCATTGCCAAGGGGGTTGCCGAGCACTCTCATCCCTAATGCCGACACCTTGTCGTGGCAGGAGATGAACTGGGTGGTGCAGCCCCTGAGCAGCGGCCAGCCAAGCGGGTTGGGTTCACCGCAGGCGAGACCGGCCATGATGGTGCGCATGTCGCCCCCCACGTTGACCATCTCCCCTGCCACGCCGGAGCGGTAGATGCAGTCGGCCTGATCTGGCTCGACCACGATGCTGTGCAGGTTTTTCGCCCCGAAGCAGTCCACCAGATAACCGAGCACGCCGCCCGCCAGCGCCCCTACCCCGGCCTGCAGCAGCACGTGGGTCGGCTGCTTGATGCCCATATCCTGCATCTGCTCGACCGCTTCGTCGGCCAGGGTGGAGTAACCCTGCATGATCCAGGTCGGGATCTTGGTGTAGCCCTCCCAGGCGGTGTCCTGCACTATGTGCCAGCCGCGCTCTTCCGCCATTTTCATGGTGAGACGGACGGTATCGTCGTAGTTCATGTCGGTGACGATGCACTCGGCACCGAGATTGAGAATGTGGTCAACCCGCTCCTGGGCAGAACCCTTGGGCATGTAGACCACCGCATGCTGACCTACCTGCTTGGCGGCCCAGGCAACGCCGCGACCGTGGTTGCCATCTGTGGTGGTGGCGAAGGTCATCGGCTCCTTGATGGTGCGCTTGATGAGATCGAAGGAGAAATCCTCGACTGCCACGCCATATTTTTCACAGAGCAGGTTGGCAATGGCGTAGACGCCACCCAGCATCTTGAAGGCATTGAGACCAAAGCGTTTTGACTCATCCTTGACCAGAATATTTTTAACCCCGATATAGGCGGCCAGATCTTTCAAATCACACAAGGGGGTTGGCTCATAACCGGCCAGTTTTTTATGAAAGGCACGGGCCTTTTGTGCTTCGGCGCGAGAAAACAGGGGAGATGGTTCACCGGTAAAAAAACGGTTATCGGCAATATCCATCTTCAGAGAAAATTGGGACATGCGTACCTCATCCAGATTATGGGGTCGGGAGCCATCTCACCGGGAAATCCGATATTCAGATACCACGGGGAGAAAACTCACGACAATTCCGCTGTTGTAGCAGGCAGGGGAATGATTACCCCTGCCATTTCTTTTATTTATTTCAGCCAACGCTATTTATTTAACCCGCTTCTGGGCCTCTTTCAGCAGCGTTTCGAGGGTCTCTCCCGGGGCGGAGAATTTACGGGCCATGATCATGGCGGCGATAATATAGGGCTTCCAGCTCGCCTCTTTATAAGTAGCGATACGATATTTCTCGAATACCCCTTCGGTCACTTCACCCTCTTTACAGGAGACGCCGGAAATATCGGCCGGCAGGCAGTGCATATAGAGCGCTTCGCCACCCTTGGTGAGCTTCATCATCTCTTCAGTGCAGTGCCAATCCTTATGCTTGGCGTTCTGCTCAAGGCAGTGTTTCTCCAGCTCCTTGAGGCCGGCGTGGTCATTGGCACGCAGCAACTCGGTGCGCTGCTCCATCACCTTGTAGGGGGCCCAGGACTTGGGATAGACGATGTCGGCATCCTTGAACGCCTCTTCCATGGAGGTGACCTGACGGAAGCTGCCGCCGGAGGCCTTGGCATTCTCCTTGGCCACTTCGATCACATCTGGGATCAGGTCATACCCCTCCGGGTGGGCCAGGGTCACATCCATACCAAAGCGGGTCATCAGGCCGATGATGCCCTGCGGCACGGAGAGCGGCTTGCCGTAGCTCGGGGAGTAAGCCCAGGTCATCGCAATCTTCTTGCCCTTGAGGTTTTCCAGGCTGCCGAAGTGCTCCTGCAACCAGGCCAGATCAGCCATGGACTGAGTCGGGTGATCAATGTCGCACTGCAGGTTGACCAGCGCCGGACGCTGGGGCAGCACCCCCTTCTCGAACCCTTCATCCAGTGCGGCGCCCACTTCGCGCATGTAGGCGTTACCGGCCCCCAGATACATGTCATCACGGATACCGATGGCATCGGCGCAGAAGGAGATCATGTTGGCGGTTTCACGGACGGTTTCACCGTGGGCAATCTGGGATTTGCCCTCATCCAGATCCTGCTGGGCCAGACCGAGCAGGTTCAGTGCAGAGGCATAAGAGAAGCGGGTTCGGGTGGAGTTATCGCGGAAAACCGAGATACCGAGCCCGCTGTTAAACAGTTTGGTAGCAATATTTTCGGCACGCAGTGTCTTGAGGGATTCGGCCAGTTTCAATACCAGTTCAAGCTCCTGAGGTGTTTGCTCCCAGGTCAGCAGAAAATCTTTTTCATGCAGGTTGGATTTGAGTGCTTTGATCTCTTTGATTAACTCGTTCACTGCTTTCATCGTTCGCCCCAATTCGTTGGATGATATATGAATAGCTCCCCAGTCACTCACGATGTCACCAGCATCCCGGTTATGGGTGAGCTCATCGGTTAGCGTCGATATAGGGCAATCAATAAGCGTGCCAAGGTAAAGATTTGCGGCGGAATAATATGAAATGGCAAAAGTATGTGATGGGCGCCACAAAAATAGCAGCGATTAGCCCTATTTGGCTGATGAGGTTATGCGCGCACTGAATTTATCCTGCTGCGACCACATACCTATGGGGTGATAAAACCGAGTCACGGTAGAGATAATTATCATCCGGGTGCATCGCTCGGGGCTGAAATGATATAAAGCAGACCAACTTTATCATTATGATAAGCAGCCGGGAGGTGACCGCCCTCCCCTCCTCTCTGCAGCCTTGCAAAGGGCATTGAGGCATGTATGCCACATCTGTCTGAATACCAGAGCGCCTTTCCGAGACTGGTAAACACAGGCCAAAGGGCGCAAGCTGGTTTGACCTGCAGACCATTCGCAGCATGGTTCCGGCCACTTTACCCACCGCAGCAAGGAGTGCTTATGACCGATGCCGCCGACAAGTCGCCCTCCTCCTGGCAGCTTTCGGATATCCGCGAGCTGGCGCAACTGCTGACCCAGGCGCTGCCCGCTACCGTGCAGATCACAGAGGCGGTGCATCAGGCTGTACTGGGCGGTATGGGTATCAAGGGGCGGGACAAGGGTAAAACGGCGGGGCTCACCGGGCTTATTTACAAGGGGGTTCACGGGGCCGCCAATAGCCTCGGCAGTGGTATCAATGGCCTGCTGGCCTGCCTGCCACTCCCAACGCAACATTCTGTAGCAGAGACGCCCAAGCGCGCGGCTCTGCTTGCCACCCTCAATGGCGTGCTGGGGGACAAGCTGGTCGAGCAGCAAAACGCCCTCGCCACTCCGATGACTCTGCGCTATCAGGGCAGGTCGCTCAATTGGCAGACCATGCCAGCCGACCTTCCCCACGCGGGGAGAGTGCTGCTGATGATCCATGGCCTCTGCATGAACGACTTGCAATGGCAAACCAGCTATCAGGGGAAGTCCATCAACCATGGCGAAGCGGTGGCCAGAGAGCTTGGCCATCTGCCTCTCTATCTGCGCTACAACTCGGGTCTCTCTATTGCCAGCAACGGGCAGGCGCTGGCGCTACAGCTGGAGGAGCTGTGTGACCGATGGCCGGGGGCCATCAAGCAGCTCAGCGTGCTGGCCTACAGCATGGGGGGACTGGTTATCCGAAGTGCCTGCCATTACGCCCAAATCCACTCACTGCGCTGGCCCGAGCGACTGCGGCATCTGATCTTTCTTGGCACGCCGCACCATGGTGCGCCGCTCGAATCCGCTGGCCACTGGCTGGAGCAACTGCTGCCAGTCACCCCTTACAGCATGCCCTTTGTGAAGCTGACCCGCATACGCAGCCAGGGCATTCGGGATCTTCGCCATGGCAAGGTCATCGACGCCTCCCGTAATAACAGGGAGCGCACCATAGGGCGCGATCCCCGCCAACCGCTCCCGCTTCCAAGCGGCGTAGCCTGCTTTGCCATCGCAGGCACCACATCCGCCAAACGCACCCTGCTGGCAGAGCGGCTGATTGGCGATGGACTGGTCCCCCTGCGCAGTGCGCTGGGCCAGCACCGGGAGCGCGCACATCAACTCGACTTTCCTCCAGAACATACTCTGATCGCCTATCGCACAACTCATATGGCGCTGCTCGGCAGCCCGGAGGTTGGCGCACAACTGCTGGACTGGCTTGACGATGCCAGGTGATCCCCCTTTTCCTTGCATGCCGTTTCAGGTTTTTGGTCGAACAGCGCCAATCGGGCGCCGCATGCTGTGCTCGTAGCAGCTAGCCTTGGAGGCAGTGTTTGATATGAGCCAGCAGTGGAGCGCCATATGTTCTCTTACACCCTCACCTTCAAGGATGATGTCGACCGCCTGACCGCCCCCGAGCAGGAGGTCTCCTTGCAAAGCCCTGCCCAGGCGGGCGATTTCCTTATCCTCTCCGACGGCAGCCGCCATCAGGTGATGTTTGTCACCCACAGGGCCAACTACAGCAGCCTCTATCTCGATAAAGGGGTCAGGGTGCCGCAAAGCTAGCGAAGCTCATACCTCAGTTTGCGAAAGCAAAAGAGCGGCACTTGGCCGCTCTTTGATAAGTCGTGATATGGCGTTGGCGTCACAGCACCTTGATCACCGGTTGGTGCACTATCTCGACGTCGTTTTTATAGACCACCAGCTCACCCGGTGGCACGCCTCGCTCACCCAATACGGTGACGACACATTCGTAGCGATAAGGGCCGCTCGTGAAGAAATAGGTATGATTGCCACCCGTCCCTTCCATCCTGACGGTGCCATTTTTCAGCACCAGATCCGGCTTGTCGGCGAGCGTCTTGCCCTTTGCCCAGGAGGCGTAGCGATAGTGGCCATCGTCCAACTCATCGATGCGGATGGTAAATTTCTCGGTTTGCCACATCAGCTCGGGGCTTTTGTACTCCTGCACACTGGGATGCAGACCGCTCTTCTGCCTGGCGATAAGCTCGGCTTTCAATTTGGCGGCCTGCGCCGTCTGATGATTGATACCGATCACCTTGCCATCAAAATCCATCCAGACCTCGCCACTGCCCAGCATGATGCCGCGCCAGCCCATGGTCTGCCAATCCTGCCCGACCCGGGAGGTAGCGATGCTTTTTAAAATGGCGTCATCAAACACCTCGTCAAAACGGGTCAGCATCTCCGCCGGGGTTTTGATGGCGGGAATGGGATACTCCAACTTGAAGGGGTATTTCATTTGATTGGCAAGGGCCTGATGATCCCGGGCTTCTGCCGCATCGACCAACTGCTGCACAAAGGGGCGATATTCGGCCGGCAACTGCTCTTCGTCGGCAGATACGGAGAGCGATCCCAATAATGATCCCAGCAGCAACGCAGCCCATAGGCCATAACGCCCCTGCCCTCCTTTGCTATTACGGCCAAACAGCGCCCTGACATTCCATCTTGCCACTTTCATTCTGCCTGCTCTCCACATAACTGAAATGGCCAGCCACTATCCGCAAACATTAGCTGGCGGACTTCAGAGATTTTTTAACGCGTTTGAGTGCCATCTGCCGCTTGAGCGGTGACAGGTAATCAATGAACAAGTTGCCATCCAGATGATCAATTTCATGCTGCATGACAATGGCCAAAAAATCGCTGCTCTCGATAGTGATCGGATTACCTTTTCGATCCAGTGCAGATACCACCACCGAGCTGTAACGCTCGACATCCGCGTAGTAATCCGGCACGGAGAGACAGCCCTCTTGTCCAAGTACCTTTTCAGTACCGCTTATCACTTGTGGATTAATCAAAACCAGCGGCTGATCCCTGCTCTCGGACAAGTCGATAATAACGACGGCCTCTTTACGCCCGACTTGAGTCGCGGCCAAACCAATCCCGTTTTCCGTCGCATACAGGGTCTCCAGCATGTCATCGATCAGCCCCTGTACGGCAGCAATATCCTCAACTCGCTCGGCCTTGAGCCTCAACCTGGGGTCGGGAGCCGTCAAAATATTCAAAATCGCCATCACAACTCTCCATTAACCACTTTTTTCAATCCGAGGTCACAGCCCAACGGCCGGGACATCGAGACAAACGCCTGATCCTCTTCGACCACGCTGTAACCAAGGCGCTCATAAAACCGTATCGCCCCATGGTTCTCTGTGAAGCTGGACAGGGTGACCCGGCATTTGCCCTCACGCTCAGCCTCCTGATGCAGCCGTTCCATCACGGCAGCACCAAGCTGCCGTCCCTGATACTGAGGGAAAATGATCAGCAGATGAACATGCTGGGCATCCTCATATGGCTTGCGACATAACAGACCAATACGTTCTCCCCCATGCAGGATCCACAAAAACCATTGCGGCAGATATGAGCTGGTTAGTCGGTCGCGTTGAAATTGGTCATCCCAGCCAAAGAGCGCCTCAACATAGGGAAATATTCCCTCTTTGACGGCAGTAAAGACCTGCTCAAATTCACTTTGCGGCACATTAATCAGCTCAATATCCATCTCTTTCCCTGCTCAAGCCGTATTGAATACGCTGTTAGCGCACAATCACCCTATTACGATTTTTCCAAACGACTGCAGATTCTGAAGCATCACGAGCGGTTACAGCACCTCAACCTTTACCTTGATAATGCCATCACGAATATTGGCGATGGAGCCGAAGGCAGATTTGGAGAGATCGATAATACGCCCGCTTTTAAAGGCGCCGCGGTCATTGACCTTGACCACTACGCTCTTGCCGTTGGCGAGGTTGGTCACCCGCACCATGGAACCAAAGGGCAATTCCATATGGGCGGCGCTATTGAGATTGTTGCGATAGAGCTCGCCGCTGGCGGTCTTTTTACCGTGATAGCGGTCGGCATAATAGCTGGCATAACCGGTCTCGCTATAACCGCGCCAGCTGCCGCCGTGGCTCTCGTCATAACGGCTGCTACAGGCGGCCAGCAGCAGGCAGACAAGCAACAGCCCCCCTTTGCAGGCCGATTGCACCACTCCCTCTCTCCCGATGCCGCGCATCTACTTCTCCTCGCTCACCTTGCCGGTTGGATAGTCCGGCGGATCATATCGCGTTGCAGTAACGAGGAGATTCTCCCCATACCGGCAAGCCACCGCAATGTAGGCGGCCCTTCGCGATCCTTGGACCCAGCCCGGTTGCCTACGCCGTGGTTACCACGATTGTTGCAATAAACACAGGCTTTAAATCACCACTGTTGCACCCAAGAGACAATCAAGGGGCCACGTCTCTGCTCGCGTTTGCCAACTCGAGCACGCAAACACCCTCCGATCTGCGTCCGCAATGCAGCACAACAAGAGGGATACTTAACCAGAACCGGGCAAGCCCGTTCATCCGCTGCCTTATCCCATCGCAGGCAGCGCCGCTACTTTGCCATATTTTTCCAATAAAAAGGGAGGCGAATGCCTCCCTTTTCTCCAGCTATTTGCCCATCAGAGTCAGGCGATCAGCTTGTCGTCGGCAAAGCCGAAGCCGCGCAGACCCACCACATGCACATGCTCGTGCTTGCCCTGCACCTTGCGGATGAGCTTGTAGGTGGTGCCCTTCTCGGGGCTGATGTTCTCGGGCGCAGCAATAAGCAGCTGCATATCCTGCCGCTCGCACAGCTCGAACAGGGTGGCGATGGATTTGCCATCCAGACGGGCCGCTTCGTCGAGGAACAACAGGCGGCAGGGGGCGATATCCTTGCCGCGCAGACGGCGGGACTCCTCCTCCCAGCTGATCAGTACCATCAAGAGGATGGCCTGACCGGTACCGATCGCCTCACCGGTGGAGAGCGCACCGCTCTCGGCACGCAGCCAGCCATCGGCGCCGCGCTGCACCTCGATCTCCAGCTCCAGATAGTTGCGATAGTCGAGCAGCACGTCGCCCATCACCTGATAGCTGCGATCCCCCTGCTCGATCTGCGGGTTCAGGCGCTGGAACAGCTTGGCCATCGCCTCGGAGAAGCTGAGCTCCTTGTCGGCGAACAGATCGTTGTGCAAGGCAGTTTGATCGGCCAGCGCCGTCAGCAGACGGGTATGGGCCTCGCGGATATTGACGTTGAGGCGCACTCCGCGCACCAGACCAAAGGCGATGTTCTGCAAGCCCTGGTTGAGCACCCTGATGCGGTTCTGCTCGCGGCGGATGATGTTGGTGATCTTGGCCGCCACCTCATGGGAGGAGAGCGACAGATGGGTTTCCCGCTGCTTGAGTTCGTCTGCCAGACGCGCCAGCTCGATCTCCATCTCCTCGATCGCTTCGACCGGATCATCGGAGCGGATGATGTCGTTGCGGATGCGATCTTTGAGGTAACGGTAGACCTGCACGTAGAAGGCCACCTTCTGCTCGGTGCTGCGGTTGCCCTCGGAGAGACGCAGCGCATCGCGCAGGGCTTCGTCGTGGGCCACAGCCACCCGCAGGGCGCCGAGGGCCTTGTCCGACATGGAGCGCAGCTCGTCGCTGTCAAGGTACGCCAGCTCGCGCTTGTTGAGGCGTTTCTCGACGTCGGTCTCCCGCGCCAGACGCACCACCCGCGACCAGCTCGCCTTGTGACCCACCAGAGATTTACGGGCACTGTAGTAATCCTTGCCTTCCAGCTTGAGACGGCCGCCAAGGGATTCAATCTCGCGCTTGGTGACCTGCAACTGGGCCTCGGCGCTGGTGCGACGGGAACGGGTGCGGATCAGCAGCTCTTCGATCTCTTTCTTGTGGGCGCGCGCCTTCTCTTCCATATCGTCGGAGAGGGTCAGCCCCATGGCCGCCAGCTCCTGCTCAAACTCGGTCAGGGTCTGGCGCTTGGCTTCGACGCTGGAGTTAAGGGCAGTGCGCAGCTGCAACGCCTCGGTGTGGCGCTGGGCAATCTGCTTGTGCTGCTCGCCAGCGGTGCGGGCCGCCAGCTCGGCCGCTTTGAGCTTCTCTTTGAGTCGCTCGCTCATCTCGGACGCCTTGCCCAGCAGGTCTTGCGCATCCTGATAGGCAAAGTGCGGCAAACGGGCCACCAGCTGATCGAGGGCGTAGCAACGGCGTTTCTGCTCGGCCAGCAGGTCGCTCACCTCATCGTAAGCTGCCTGCAGCGCCGCAAGATCCTGCGGATCCTGACGCAGCACCTGCACCTCGATCTCCAGCTTCTCAAGCGCCTTGCCGTGCTTGGCGATAAAGGCTTCGGCCTGTTTTAGCGCTTCCACATCGGCGTGAGCCGCCTCGAGGCGGGCAGCCAGGTCTGTCTCGGCAAACAGGTGGGCAAAGGGCAGCATCCCCTGCACCAGCTGGATATGGCGAGTCAGCTGGGCGGCGGCCGCTTTGGCATCACTCAGCAGCTTGTCGCACTCGCCGATGGCTCCTTGCAGCGCGCGCAGTTCGGCCTGTTTGGCCTGCACTTCGGCTTCGGGGTCGGGACGGAAGGCGATATCCAGATGCTGGCCGATAAAGTCGCGGAAGTGACCGTAGAGACGGTGGTACTTCTGCTGCTCGAAGGCGGCCTTGGCGTAACCCTCGATGAGCCCTTCGCGCTCAAGGTCGAGCTGCTCGATCCGCTTTTCCCGGGCGGCGCGGCCAAACAGCGGCAGCTCGGGATAGCGGGAGAAGCGTACCTGACGCTTGCTGGTGCGCACCAGGACGGCGTCCCCCAGCTCATCCGCTTCTACCAGATCCTCGTCAAAGGAGTCAGGGTTGCCCTGAATCAGGTAGATATCTTCCGGGCAATCTTCCAGCTTTTTCAGCCGCTCGATGGCGCCCTCAAGGTCGAGCACCACCAGGGCGCTGCGGGCCGGACCGTAGAGCGCGGAGTAGTAAGGGGCATCGTCGATGGAGATATCGTCATAAACATCGGAGAGCAGCACGCCCCCCACCTGCTCGGCAATACGGGCCAGACGCGGATCCGCCTCGCCAGCCCCCAACTGCAGGTTGCGAATTTGCAGCTCCAGCGCCTGTTTCTGCGCCGCGATGCGATTGCTCTCCTGCTCGAACTCCCGCTCCTTGTCGAGCACGGTTTGCATACCGGCCGAAAGCTCTTCGGCGGTAGTCAGCGGCAGACCGCTCTGCTCGCGCAACTGCTCGAGTTTTTCAAAGGATTTCAGCCAGCGCGGCGCCAGCTTGGTGAGCTCCGCAATATCACGGCCCAGCTGGGCGCCCTGATGCTCGAGGCTGGCACGGCGCTGATTCACCTCGGCCTGCTGCTCGGAGAGCTCCTCCTGACGGGTGCGCTGGGCTTCGAGGAAGATCTCCAGCTCATCGCTGCTGGCAATCAGCTGGCCAGAGGCCTGCTGCAGCTCGTCACGCAACTTGAAGAGACTCTTCTGGCTTTCGCTCTCTTTCTCGAGGCGAGCCAGCGCGGCGCGCAGCCCCTGCCCCTGGGCAATACGGGCCTTGTCTTCGATGTGACGCTTGAGCAGCGCCTGCGCGGTGGGCCAGGCGGCCTCGCGCACTGTCTCGGGGGCGATGCTGAGCAGCAGCGCCAGCGCCGCTTCGTGCTCGGCCACTGCCGCCTTGGCCAGCGCCAATTGCTGTTCGGCCCCCAGCACCCGGCTGGTGAGACTCTGCTCGGCTGCGCGGAACTGGTGCAGGGTGTCGCTCGCCTGTTCGGCGGTCAGCCCCGGCAGCTCGCACTGCTCGCGGGCAGCATCGAGAGCCTGCACCGCCTGACGGTACTGGATGGCGCGGGTCTGCTGGATATCGAGCGCCTGCTGGTAGTCGGCCAGCTGGGTCTTGAGGCTGTCGACTTCTGCCTGCGCCAACTCCTTGCGCTCTTCCACTTCCAGCAGCTGGCCGTGGATCTCCTCCACTACCGCCTGCTGCTGCTCGAGTTTGTCAGAGAGCTCCGCCAGATCGGCGCGATACATCTCGATCTTCTTCTGCAAGCTGACGGCCGCCATCACCTTGGCCAGATGCTCGGAGGCAGACTCCAGCTCGTCGGTCAGCAATTTTTCGCGGTTGGTGAGCTGCTCCACCTCGTCGGCCAGATAGATGGCGCGCTGCTTCTCTTCGGCCAGAATGCGGCGCTTGTCGGACAGCTCCTGACGCGCCTTGAGGGCCAGCTCGGAGAGACGGTTCTTCTCGGCGGCGTTGCGCACATAGTCCGCGGCCACATAGTGGGTGGTCTCGGTGATCAGGTTCTTGAACAGATCCCGCTGACCCTGGGTCTCTTTAATGGCTTCCAGCGTGCGGCGGTTTTCATAGATGGCCGCCTCCATGTCCGCAAACGCCTTGCGCACCCCGGAGTTCTCCGGCAGCAGGTATTCGCGCAGGGAACGGCTGATGGACGAGGAGATGCCGCCGTAGAGGGAGGCTTCGATCAGGCGATAGAACTTGCCGCGATCTTTTTGATCACGCAGCTTCTTCGGGGTGATACCGAACTCGAACATGAAGTTGTGATAGTCGGTCACCGTATTGAATTTGGCGACTTTCAGCGCCCCCAGCTCGGCGGCCGCCCCTTTCAGGTCGGTAAAGGCGCGTACCCGCCCTTTGCCGCCATCGAGCTTCTCCAGCAGCAGATCGGTCGGAGCCAGATTTTCCGGCACATCCACCAGCGCGAACGGGGTGATGTTGACCTTGTTGTCACGGTTGGCCACCTGCTCGAGGTGCACGCCGACCCAGATCCGCTGTTCGCGGCTGTTCATCACTTCCAAAAGCGAATAGCAGTGACCGCGCTGCAACTTGCCGTAGAGCCCCTTGTCACGGGAGGCGCTGCTCGATCCCGCTTCCGTGGTGTTGCGGAAATGGAGCAGTGACTGGTCGGGGATGAGCGCCGCGATAAAGGCCGCCATGGTGGTGGACTTGCCCGCGCCGTTGCCGCCGGAAAGGGTGGTGACCAGCTGGTCGAGATCGAAGGTCCGGGCAAAGAAGCCGTTCCAGTTGACCATGGTCAGGGATTTGAACTTGCCTCGCACCGGTTATACCTCCAGATCCAGTTGTTCTTCATCGAGATCCGCCTCGATGTCATCAAAGAGCGAGTCGCTGCTCGGCATTTCGTCGTCGTGGAAGATGGCTTCACCCTCCTGGATCATCCGCAGCTGAACGGCGCGCGGATCTTCATCGGAACGCACGTCGGCGGCGAAACGGAACACCGATTCGTTGACCCGGAATTTATCCCCGTTGCCAAGGGCGGTGATCATGCCAAGACGGCGCAGACGGCGCATGGAAGTACGGATCTTTTCGAGCAACTTCTTCTTGTCGAGATCGGTACCGCCGGAGCGGCTGTTGACCATCCGCAGCAGCTGCTTCTCGTCGGCGAGGCTCAACACCTCCTCCTGCAGCTCGGCCATGGCGAATACCCCTTCCGAGGCCAGACGATCCGGGCTCAGGTAGAGGTAGCAGAGCACCTTGCCCACCAGCATATCGAGCTCGGAGAGCACAGTGGTGCCGATGTCGGAGCTCGGGCGCGGGCGCAGGTAAAAGAAGCCTTCCGGCGCCTTGATCAGCTCCACCTGATAGCGGCCGTAGAAGATCTCCAGCTCGCTGTGATATTCGACCAGCGCCGAATGCTGCTCGAACTCGTCGGCACTGATGTGACGGCCGGAGCGCAAGGCGGTATCGATGCGC
Source organism: Aeromonas lacus (assembly GCF_000764665.1). Classification (GTDB taxonomy): domain Bacteria; phylum Pseudomonadota; class Gammaproteobacteria; order Enterobacterales; family Aeromonadaceae; genus Aeromonas; species Aeromonas lacus. The sequence goes on from NZ_JRGM01000026.1 coordinate 43,736, forward strand.
GGAAACAAGGGGTTGGCAATCGCCTCTGCGAGGCGCAGCGGCAAGGGAAACTCAGAATTGATCAATGACATAGGCCTGAACCTTGGATCCAGCTTGGTTAATGGGTTTCCATGCGGGTTGGCGATGCAGTTCGCGCTCGCCGCTGGCATGGCCCAGGCGCACGGCCTGGTCGATCAGAAGACGCGCCACATCGAAGTGGGCATGGGCCGGGTAATCCAGCAGGTATTCCCGCAGCACATCGGCCAAGTCCAGCTGCTGGCCCTGCTCGGGGTAGCGGGCCAGATAGCGCTCGATGCGCTCGGCCAGCTCCTGGTTGATATCCACCATCTCGACGTACTCCATCTCGAGGGGCACCTCACCGGTCACCTCCTCGTCGTGGATGGCGATGGTTTCGTCGCGCAGTTCCAGCAGACGGGGCTCTTCGGCAATGCGCAGCTGCCAGTTGTGCTGCTCGAAATTGCGGATGGACTCGCGCAGCCGCTGGCTGAAGGCGCGGTTCTTGTCCATGTCGATGGCGTTGCGGATAAATTTGTGGACGTGTCTGTCGTAGCGGGACCAGAGCTCGATGCACTGCTGACCCCAGCTGGTGATGACGTCAAGACGCCCCTGCAACGCGTGAGTCAGCTCCTCGACGTGGAACAGATCGTCACGCCCCTGCGCCGCTTCCTGAATGTTGAGCAGCCCCGCCTGCAGGCGGTGGCCGGCAGCATCCAGGGTATCTTGCAGCTCGCGCAGGGTCTGGCCGGTCTCGTGCAGCAGCTTTTCGCAGCTGTGAATGGCATCGACCCAGTTCTGGGTCAGCAGGGCAGCAATCTCGCTTTTGACCTGATTCTGCTGCTCATCCATGGCGCGCTGGGTGAGATCGATCCGCCCCAGCGTCTCTTCCAGCGAGAAAGTGAGGCGCGGCAGCACCTCGGCATCCCACTGCTCGCGGGTGTTGGTCTCGAGCGCCGCCTTGCGGGCGGTGTCGAGCTCGGAAGCCAGGTGTTCGAGCAGGATGGAGAGCTTGATGGAGTCAACCTGACGCTGATCCATAAAGAAGTCGACGATGCTCACACCCAAGCGCGACAGGCGGTAGAGGCTCTCCCCCGCCACCATGTCGGTGTTGAAGCGCGACAGCAGCTGCTGGCGAATGAGATCGTTGATGGCGTTGTTGGCGCGACCGGTGAGGGTCTCGTCCATCTGGCCGAAGGCGCTGCTGACATAGCCAAAGGCATCGTGCAGCGCAGCTTCCGACAGGTCCGACTCATCTTCGGACAGGGTCTTGATTGCAATCAGAAAGGCCAGCCGGTCGGTCGGCAGGCTCAACGCCAACCCCTCCTGCCTGACCCATCCCACCATCTCTGGCAGGGTACGGGATGTACTCATCATGATGTTGTCATCTCGTTGTTGTATTGGGCGCAAAATCGTGCGCGCGGCTACATCCGGTAGCATCGAAAACATGGTGCACATCGACGTGAACCGCGAGCAATCAGCTGGCCGGCTTCTGGGCCATCACATGGATATAGCGACCGAGGGAGACAAAAGGCTCCTGACGGCAATATTGCTGCTCCATGGCCAGCAGATCGTCGAACTTCTCCACCTGATCCTGCTTGTGACGCATATAGTCGTGGATCACCCGCACCCCGGTCTTGCCGATGATGCGCAGCCCCCCGCGACCAATCCAGTCATAGACCTGCTCCGGCAGCTGGGGATTGGTGGGCGTAAGCGCGGTCTGGCGCTTCTTGCGAAGGCCAAGGCGCACATAGTCAAAATTGCCCACCACCAGGCTCTGGAACAGCAAGCCATGACGGTTGTAAAAAAGCAGCGACAGTATGCCCCCGGCATTGACGAAAGGGAACAGACCCAGCAAGGTCTGGCGCGGCTCGGCGAGCCACTCCAGCACCGCATGGCAGAGCACCAGATCAAAGGTACCGGTCACGTGTTGCTTCAGATCCTGAATGGGGCAATGGATGAGACGAATTTTGTCTTCCAGCCCCTTCTCGGCGATCTGGCTGCGGGCCAGTTCCAGCATTTCTGCTGACAGATCGCACAGCTCCACCTGATGACCCATGGCCGCCAGCTTCTGGGCGAAATAGCCAAAGCCGCCCCCCGCATCGAGGATGCGCAGCGGTCGGTTGCCAAGGCGGGCCAGGCAGGCTTCGATGTCGCTCCAGACAATGGTGGTGCGGATGCGCCCCTTGGTGGAGTCGTAAATGTTGCGGGCGAACTTGTCGGCGCGCCCGTCAAAACTCTGATCGTGCTTCAAGGAGAAACTCAACATTAGCGCCACAGGGTTGTGACCATCCCAAAAAAGAGAGGTATTCTGTCACATCCCGAATTTGCTGAAAACTCAAGGAAGTGTCTACCGTGTTTGTGCTCAAAAAGTGGCTGGGTCAACTGTTGATGCCGCTCCCCTTCTCCCTCTCCCTGCTGCTGGTCGCCCTGCTGCTGCTCTGGTTCACCCGTTTTCAGAAAACCGGCAAGCTGCTGGCGACGCTCTCGCTGCTGCTGGTCGCCCTGCTGGGAATGCGGCCGGTGAGCTATGAGCTGGCCCGCGGGCTGGAGCAAACCTTCCCGCCGTTCGAGGTGAGCCAGCATCCCAAAATCGACGCCATCGTGGTACTCGGCAATGGTCATGTCAGCGATCCGGCGGTACCGATGCGCAGTTGGCAGAATAATATCTCGCTGGCACGGACTCTCGAAGGGGTACGCCTTGCCCAGGCCTATCCCGAAGCCGAGCTGGTGTTCTCCGGCTATGTGTCGGGGGATACCCTCTCCAATGCCGAGGTCAATGCCCGGATGGCCGAGAGCCTCGGCATACCCCGTTCGCGGATGACGTTGTTTGAAAACAACAAAGACACTCATGATGAGGCGGTCAGTATCAGCCGACATCTGAAAGGAAAAGAGGTGGCGCTGGTCAGTTCTGCCACCCACCTGCCGCGCGCCATGGCCCTCTATCAGGGTCAGGGGCTCCACGCCGTGCCGGCCCCCACCGATTACACCGCCAAGCAGAGCCAGGTGGCCCAGCCCCTCTATAGTTATTTACCCAAAGGGCGTTATTTGATGTATTCCGAAGCTGCCATCCACGAATGGATTGGGGTATGGTGGGCCCGCTTGCGGGGGCAGGTTAACGAATGAGCAATCAAGCGTTTCATTCCTGATTTGGATCAGGAAAGCGAAAAAAAATTACGTCATTTGCCGCCGGGTCAGCTATCTTGGGCTCGGTTCAATTCATATAATGTTGCGCAATCAAATGCCTAGGAGATTAAGAAGATGAGACAGCACCTGGTAATGGGTAACTGGAAACTGAACGGCACCAAGGCTTCTATAGAAGCTCTGATCAAAGGACTGACCCCGGCTGCTGCCGCTCATCCTTCTGTGCAAGTCGCCGTCTGCCCGCCGGTTATCTTTTTGGGTCTGGTTGAGCAGCTGACCGCTGGCACCAAAATCGCCTACGGTGCTCAGAACGCCGACGTACACGAGTCTGGCGCCTTCACCGGTGAAAACGCCCCCTCCATGCTGAAAGCCTTCGGTTGCACCTACTCTCTGGTCGGCCACAGCGAGCGTCGTACTCTGCACGCAGAGACTGACGACGTGGTTGCTGCCAAGTACGAAGCGATCCAGAAAGGCGGCCTGGTGCCGGTTCTGTGCATCGGTGAAACTCTGGAGCAGTTCGAAGCCGGCGTGACCAAAAACGTGGTTGAGACCCAGCTGAAAGCCGTTATCGACCGTTGCGGTATCGCCTCCTTCAACAACGCCGTTATCGCTTACGAGCCGGTATGGGCCATCGGTACCGGCAAGACTGCCACTCCGGAGATCGCTCAGTCCGTTCACGCGCACATCCGTCAGTACCTGGCCGGTTTTGATGCCGCCGTTGCAGCCAAAGTACAGATCCTGTACGGCGGTTCCGTCACTGGCGCCACTGCTGCCGACCTGTTCGGTCAGCCGGACATCGACGGTGGCCTGGTCGGTGGTGCGTCCCTGAAAGTGGACGACTTCTCCCAGATCATCGCTGGCGCTGCCAAGTAATCGCTGATTACGGCAAAGAGAGGGGCTTGTCCCCTCTCTTGTATCGCTTTTCCTATGGTGGCCCCCGCATCCCATACGAAAGCCGATATAGTAAAAGTGGCTTGTCTATTTCCAAACATTCGTATTTGACAACTCAGATCCAGAGGCACTCATGACCAAACAAATCAAACGTATTGGTGTTCTGACCAGTGGTGGCGACGCGCCGGGTATGAACGCAGCCATCCGCGCTGTGGTTCGCGCCGGTCTGCATCACGGCCTGGAAGTTTACGGTATTTATGATGGCTACCTCGGTCTGCACCAGGATCGCATCGTCAAGCTGGAGCGTCACAGCGTCTCCGACGTGGTCAACCGTGGAGGCACTTTCCTCGGCTCCGCCCGTTTCCCTGCTTTCAAAGACCCTGCTGTGCGCGCCGAAGCGATCGAGAACCTGAAAAAGCACGGTATCGATGCGCTGGTCGTCATCGGTGGTGACGGCTCCTACATGGGTGCCAAGAAGCTGACTGAAGAGGGTTTTCCCTGCATCGGCCTGCCGGGCACCATCGACAACGACATCGCCGGTACCGACTTCACCATCGGTTTTGATACCGCTCTGAACGTGGTTGTTGACGCCATCGACCGTCTGCGCGACACCTGCAGCTCCCACCACCGTATCTCAGTGGTCGAGATCATGGGCCGCCACTGTGGCGATCTGGCCATGTCTGCTGCCGTTGCCGGTGGTGCCGAGTATGTGATCGTGCCGGAAGTGGCCTTCGACAAAGAGAAGCTGCTCAAGCAGATCAAGGAAGGCGAAGCCAAGGGCAAGAAGCACGCCATCATCACCATCTGCGAGCACGTTACCGACGTGAACGCCCTGGCAAAAGACATCGAAGCTCTGACCGGCCGTGAAACCCGCGCCACCATCCTGGGCCACATCCAGCGTGGCGGTGCCCCGACTGCCCGCGACCGCATCATGTCCAGCCGTATGGGTGCTTACGCCGTTGAGCAGCTGCTGGCTGGCCACGGTGGTCGCTGCGTCGGTATCCAGCGCAACGAGCTTGTACACCACGACATCATCGACTGCATCGAGAACATGAAGCGACCGTTCGATCAGGAGCTTTACAACCTCTCCACCACCCTGTTCTAAGCACCGCTGGAACAAGCTGGTTATGCAAAAACCCTCCATCCGGAGGGTTTTTCTATTTCTACCCGCAGATCACCGTGGTGCGCAGAAAATGGATTGGTTCCAGTACATTTGGCAATGTCATCAGGCCGGCCCGCCAACTGCGATATAACAACAACGTGTATATGACCGGGTTGAGGTTATGCTTCAGCTCGACCAATTTTTTACCCACAGTTGCCAGTCGCTACCGACACCTTGCCCAGCCTACTCTCTGTATCATCTCTTTCGCTCTCTCTTATTCCCCCTGTCCTGTCCTGCCTCTAGCGCTCCTGTTAGGCGATGCGTTATCTCTTATCAACGCACGATGGCGCTACAGATACAGGCAGGAGCAGTTCGGGGGCCTATCTCGCGCCCCCCTGCTGGTTGCAACTTGTCCCCTTGAGGGAAAAACCGCTTCCCAAGCCGCTATTGCACCAACCAACATCAATCCCGGTATCTCTTCCATAGTCAGAGGCTAAAAAACGGACTGCAACTGCATTTTTTCTCTCTCAGAGCCAGCTACATCGCTAAAAACAGGGCTATTTATGTAAGTCCATGAACAGAAGATCGTGGTAAAACCCTGTCATAGCGCTGGATTACATGCTGACACCGGCTTTACTATCCTTTATGGTAGATTTTCTTCGTCAGGAACGGTCAAACCAGATTCATAGCCATTTTTTGACGCCTAAAATGGCTGCACAGCCCAACAAAAAATGTAAAACCAATCGTTGGCGTCATTCAAGTCTCTCTTTTTGGATTGCCAGCATTAATATAAGTAGCTGAAAATAAAGACATTTATATATTCCCGTCCCATTAAAACAGCCAACACTTCAAGAGGCGAAGATAAAACAGCCACAAGATTACGAAAATAGAGACTTCATCACTACATATAACCAAGAGCTCATTTTTATCAATTAAACCCTTGTTTTAAGCTCCTGTTATGGTATCTTGACCTCATCAACCAACAACCTAGGGAGAAAAAAGATGAAAGAGTTTGTTGTTACCGCTGTTTTTACCGTGTTTTTCACCCTGGTTGCTGTCTCTCTACCCTCGCTGTCACAGCTCTGAGTCGGATAGAGAGGCATCAATCGGGAGCGATCCTCTCTGGCATGACGCTTTAATCACCACAAACTGGTGCTTTCAGCCATCAATGCCGAAATGGTCAACATGGATATGATTTCAAGCTGTTGTGGTTGCTTGTTTAACCACACTTCTGACTGAGCCAACGTCAGACCATCCTAGGGGGAGCAGCCAAGCTCCCCTTTTTGCTACCTGCCGTCTGACCACACCATTGCTCTCTCATTATCCTTTCCTCCTCTTCTACCGCTTGGCTGTTTGTTCTGACCAATCCATTTTTCCAGTAACCAGCGGGCACAAAAAAGCCCCCACCCGAAGGTGGAGGCTTGTGCATAACTGGAAGTGTCTACCCGTGAGTAATCCCGCTTATGCCTTGTTCCAGCGCTGCGGGTCATACTCCGGGCTGAAACGATCAACGATCACGGCGCAGGCTGCGTCGCCGGTGATATTGAGGGAAGTCCGGATCATGTCGAACAGACGATCCAGCGCGAACAGCAGCGGCAATCCTTCGATGGGGATCCCTGCCGCCAGCAGCACAGCCACCACCAGGAAGCTCGGCCCCGGCACACCGGCCTGGCCAATCGCGCCCAGGGTGGCCGTCACTATGATGGCCGCCCAGGCACCGACGCTCAGATCAATGTTGTAAACCTGAGCAAAGAAGATGGCGACCAGCCCGTAATAGATGGCGTTGCCGCTCATATTGATGGTGGCACCCAGCGGCAGCACAAAAGAGGCCGTCGCATTGGTCACCTTCAGATCCTGCTCGCAGGTCTCCATATTGACCGGCAGGGTCGCCATGGAAGAGGCGGTAGAGAAGGCAACGATCTGCGGCTTCTTCATCGCCGAGATATAGGTCATCACCGGCGTGTTGGAGAAGAGCGCCACCAGCAGCGGGTAGACCACAAAGCCGAAGATCAGAATCGCTGCAACATAGACCACGAACAGCTTGAGCACCAGCGTCAACACATCGAAGCCATAGGTGCCGATGGCATCAGCCATCAGACCAAATACCCCGAGCGGCGCGATGATCATCACCTTGTTGATCATCCAGACAAAGGCATCCACCAGGGTATTGAGGCCATCGACCAGCGGCTTGGCCCGCTCGCGCGGCTGTTTGGCCAACGCAATACCGAGGAACATGCAGAACACCAGGATCTGCAGAATATTCGCCTCGTTGAGAGACTGGAACACGTTGGTCGGGATCATGCCAAGCAGGGTTGCGACGGCATCGGGCAGCGCCCCTTTATCGGCATAATCACCGCCAAACATGGAGGAGACAGAGCCAAAATCGACCCCGACACCCGGCTTGAAGATCTGTCCCATCACCAGTGCCAGCAACACGGCCAGTGCCGAAGTAACAAGGAAGAAGGCCAGCGTGGCCACCCCTATCTTGCCCGCCGCCGGACTGGCGCCCAGATTGGCGGCGCCGGAGAGGATGGCAACCGCCACCAGCGGGATCACCAGCATCTTGATGAGCTGGATAAAGAGGGTACCGAGTGGAGCAAAAATGGTGGCCTGCTCACCCATGAGCACTCCGACCACTGCCCCCAGTACCATGGCCACCACAACCTGGAAGCCGATATTTTTTATGAGTCCTTTAGTCAACACAGTACTTTCCTTTATGTAGCTACATTCGCACTTTCCCAGTGCAATAAACCAGACAGGGGAATGAGCTCCTGCACATTCCCCTGCTGCGGCGTGTTATCGCATATTTCATTGCTGTTTGAAATCGACAAATCGTTAACAGAAGCTATTAATAATTCTCTAAAAAGCGCATTTTCCACCCTTTGGTTGCGTTTTTTGCAGCCACCCCAATGACAACTGGCAAAATGTTGTGCTAGCTTGGCTGCACAACCGAACATACAAGGATGTAAAGATGCTGAAAGTTAACGAATATTTTGACGGAAATGTAAAATCCATCGGTTTTGAGCAAAAAGGCGAGAAATCCACTGTCGGCGTCATGAACGCCGGTGAATACCTGTTCAATACCGCAGCCCCCGAGCGGATGACGGTGATCAAGGGCGCTCTGACCATCCAGCTGGCAGATGAAGATGAGTGGCACACCTACAGCCAAGGTGAATCCTTCTTGGTTGCGGGCCACTCCTCATTCAAGCTGGAGGTGAATAGCCCCACCGCTTACCTGTGTGAATTTCTCGACTGATCTGCCCGGCTGAAGGGGCTTATCCCTTCAGCCCTCTCTTCCCTCTCCTGCTCTTCATATCTCTACCCATGTCACAGCGCGGCACATCCCCGCTTTTCATCCATGGCAAAAATCCTAGAATAAACAGACATAAACCATCACCGGAGTGGTGTCATGATCAGTGTGTTTGACCTTTTCTCTATCGGTATCGGCCCCTCCTCTTCCCATACAGTCGGTCCCATGCGTGCCTCTTATGCCTTTGTGCAGCAGCTCAAGCTCCATGGCCATCTGCCTCATACTGCGCGAGTCGAAGTGGAGTGTTACGGCTCGCTGGGCCAGACCGGCAAGGGACACGGTACCGGCAAGGCGATCATTCTGGGGCTGGCGGGCTTTGAACCGGAATCGGTCGATATCGATGCCATCCCCGCCATTCTAGCGCGAGTGGAAAAGGAGCAGAGCCTGCAGCTGGCAGGCGAACAACCAAGCCATTTTCCCCGCACCGGTGCCATCATCTTTAACCGCCGCAAAACCCTGCTGGCCCACACCAACGGCATGACCCTGCGTGCCTTTGGCGAAGATGAGAACCTGCGCTTCAGCCAGACCTACTACTCGATTGGTGGCGGCTTCATCATCGAAGAGAGCCACTTCGCCACCGCCAAGGAGGAAGCCGCCAGAACGGATAGCGAACACCCTATTCCCTACCCCTTCGAGAGCGGCGCCCAGCTGCTGGCCCACTGTCAGGAGAGCGGTCTCTCCATCTCCGGCATCATCCTGGCCAACGAGCGGGTATTTCGCAGCGACGAGCAGATAAAGAGCGGTCTTCGCAAGATCTGGCAGGCGATGCAAGGCTGCGTCGAACGCGGTTGCAAGAGTGAAGGGGTGCTGCCGGGCGGGCTCAAGGTACGGCGCCGCGCCCCGGGGCTGTTTCGCCAGCTCAGCTGCGAGACCAACTTCAACAAGGATCCCCTGATGGTGATGGAGTGGGTCGACCTGTTTGCACTGGCCGTCAACGAAGAGAACGCGGCAGGCGGACGAGTCGTCACCGCCCCCACCAACGGCGCCTCCGGTATCATTCCGGCGGTGCTCCACTACTATGATCGTTTCGTCCACAAGGTCGATGACGACGAGTTGGTACGCTTTTTCCTCACCGCGGCTGCTATCGGCATCTTATATAAGAAAAATGCCTCCCTGTCGGGAGCAGAAGTGGGCTGTCAGGGTGAAGTGGGCGTGGCCTGCTCCATGGCGGCCGGCGCGCTGACCGAACTGCTGGGGGGCAGCCCGGCCATGGTGGAGAACGCCGCCGAGATCGGCATGGAACACAACCTCGGGCTCACCTGCGATCCCATTGGCGGGCTGGTGCAGGTGCCCTGCATCGAGCGCAACGCCATGGGGGCGGTCAAGGCGATCAATGCCGCCCGCCTCGCCCTGCGCGGCACCGGCGAGCACAAAGTGTCCCTCGACAAGGTGATCAAAACCATGTGGGAGACCGGCAACGATATGAAGACCAAATACAAGGAGACGGCCCGCGGCGGCCTCGCCGTTAACATTACCGAATGTTAAAAAACGGAAATTGACTCCATTTGGTTCCGAAATACCCGGCATCGCCGGGTATTTTTATGGGTAAGCGCTTAACAAAATGGATAAGCACCAAAATAAATTTTATACTCGCGCCTTAAACTCAACAAAAATAGATCTATTTCAACTTTTTTTAGGTCGCAAGCCGTTACACTACGGTTATCTGGTTCAGTGACCTGCGCAAACCAGCGCGTTCCATGGATCTCCCAAATTTCTGTGAGTGGGCATGCCGCCCCCTTCTACCCTGAGGTAATAGTGACATGATCAGCGTTTTTGATATCTTCAAAATCGGTGTAGGCCCCTCTTCTTCCCACACTGTTGGCCCGATGAAAGCAGCCAAACAGTTTGTTGACGAACTGCGCGCAGGCGGCAAGATCCGCGATATCACCCGCATCAATGTCGATGTCTACGGCTCCCTCTCCTGGACCGGTAAAGGCCACCACACCGACACCGCCATCATCATGGGCCTGGCCGGCAACCTGCCGGAAAACGTCGATATCGATGCCATCCCTGAATTTATCTCCCGCGTAGAACAGACCGAGCGCCTGCCGATCGGCCTACACTGCCACACCGTCAGCTTCCCGCGCGACGCCATGGTATTCCACGACGAAGCCCTGCCGCTGCACGAAAACGGCATGAAGCTGAGCGCCCTGATTGAAGACGAAGTGGTCTACAGCAAGACCTACTACTCCATCGGTGGCGGTTTCATCGTTGACGAAGAGAACTTCGGCAAGGCTGACAGCGGCGACATGTCCGTACGCTATCCGTTCAAGAGCGCCGCCGAACTGGTTGCCCACTGCAGCCAAACCGGTCTCTCCATCTCTGCCCTGATGATGGAAAACGAGAAGTGCTTCAACACCCCGGAAGAGATCTACAAGAAGTTCGGCAAGATCTGGAACACCATGCGTGAAGGTATCGAGCGCGGCTGCCGTACCGAAGGCGTCCTCTCCGGCCCGCTGCGCGTGCCCCGTCGTGCGGCTCCACTCTACCGCCAGCTCAACACCAACGAGAACCTCTCGAGCGACCCGATGAACATCGTTGACTGGGTCAACATGTTCGCTCTGGCCGTGAGTGAAGAGAACGCTGCCGGTGGCCGCGTGGTCACCGCACCGACCAACGGCGCTGCCGGCATCATCCCGGCCGTACTGGCCTACTACGACAAGTTCATCCAGCCGGTTGGCCGCGACGAGTACACCCGTTTCTATCTGGCTGCCGGTGCCGTCGGCATCCTCTACAAGATGAACGCCTCCATCTCCGGTGCCGAAGTGGGCTGCCAGGGTGAAGTGGGCGTCTCCTGCTCCATGGCCGCAGCCGGTCTGACCGAACTGATGGGCGGTAGCCCGGAGCATGTCTGCGAAGCCGCTGAAATCGGTATGGAGCACAACCTGGGTCTGACCTGTGACCCGGTTGCCGGCCAGGTTCAGGTGCCCTGCATCGAGCGTAACGCCATCGCCGCCATGAAGGCGGTCAACGCCTCCCGTATGGCCCTGCGTCGTACCTCCAAGCCGCGCGTCTCGCTGGACAAGGTGATCGACACCATGTACGTCACCGGCAAGGACATGGACTCCAAGTACCGTGAAACCTCACGTGGCGGTCTGGCCATCAAGGTTATGCAGGTTGCCTGCGACTAAGCAGCCACTGGCATGACGACAAAAGGCGGGTTATCCCGCCTTTTTCTATTTACCGGTTCCGGCACTGCGTCACTGGAAGAGTGGATAATAAAAAGGATGGCCTTGCGGGCCATCCTTTTTTATCTGCTCTATCCAGCCAATAACGGCACCAGGGCTGCACACCGGATCAGGAGGAGAGTTTGCCATCCAGTTCGGCAATCTTGGCAGACCAGTAGGCCGGGCCGGTTTCGTGGATATTGTTGCCTTCGGAGTCGACCGCAACGGTCACCGGCATATCTTCCACTTCAAACTCGTAGATAGCTTCCATGCCGAGATCGGCAAAGGCCACTACCCGCGCCTTCTTGATGGCCTTGGCCACCAGATAGGCGGCGCCGCCCACCGCCATCAGATAGACGGCCTTGTGCTGCTTGATGCTCTCGACGGTTTTCGGGCCACGCTCGGATTTGCCGATCATGCCGATAAGGCCGGTGTCACCCAGCATCATGTCGGTGAACTTGTCCATCCGGGTGGAGGTGGTGGGGCCAGCCGGGCCAACCACTTCGTCACGCACCGCATCGACCGGGCCAACGTAGTAGATGAAGCGGTTGGTAAAATCGACCCCTTCCGGCAGCCCTTCGCCACGGGCCAGCATGTCGGCGATACGCTTGTGGGCAGCATCGCGGCCGGTAAGGATCTTGCCTGACAGCAGCACGGTATCACCGCTCTTCCAGCTGGCCAGCTCGGCCTTGGTGATGCCGTCGACGTTGACACGGCGCACGTTGCCACCCGCTTCACGGGTGATCTCCGGCCAGTCACTCAGTTTCGGCGGGGTCAGTTCGGCGGGGCCTGAACCATCCAGTTCAAAGTGAACGTGACGGGTCGCAGCGCAGTTGGGGATCATCACTACCGGCTTGGAGGCAGCGTGAGTCGGCGCGGATTTCACCTTCACATCCAGCACGGTAGTGAGGCCGCCCAGACCCTGGGCACCGATCCCCAGCTTGTTGACCTTGTCGTAGAGCTCGACACGCAGCTTCTCTTCGGTAGTTTGCGGGCCACGAGCGATCAACTCCTGAATGTCGATGTGCTCCATCAGCGCCTCTTTGGCCAGCACGGCTGCCTTCTCGGCAGTACCGCCGATGCCGATGCCGAGCATACCTGGCGGGCACCATCCCGCACCCATGGTCGGCACGGTTTTCAGCACCCACTCGACGATATCATCGGAGGGGTTGAGCATGACCATCTTGGATTTGTTCTCGGAACCACCGCCCTTGGCGGCGATGCTCACCTCAACCTTGTCACCCGGGATCATGTCGATATGGACGACCGCCGGGGCATTGTCTTTGGTGTTTTTGCGACTGCCAGCCGGATCGGCCAGCACCGAGGCGCGCAGCGGGTTGTCCGGATTGGTGTAGGCACGGCGGGTACCTTCATCCACCATCTCCTGCACTGTCATGTCGCTGTCCCACTGCACCTGCATGCCGATCTTCACAAAGCAGGTGACGATGCCGGTATCCTGACAGAGCGGACGGTGGCCTTCGGCAGACATGCGCGAGTTGATCAGGATCTGGGCCAGAGCATCCTTGGCTGCGGGGTTGGCTTCCCGATCATAAGCAGCTTTGGCGGCCTGGACAAAATCCAGCGGGTGGTAATAGGAGATGTACTGGAGGGCATCTGCGATGGAATCGATAAAATCCTGTTTTTTTATAATGCTCATATCATCCTCACTGGTCCTTGCGTCACACTGGTGCGATGGACAAGGGCTTCCATATGATGGCTGTACAGAGGCGCAAACCAAACACTATCAGTCAGCAAAAAACCTGAAGCACAGCAGTTTTTTCTTTAGTCACCGCCACCTATGATACGCTTGCCCACCAGCACCGACTAGGGTTCGGGAATCAAACTGTTGCCTGTGTAACATAAAATGACGCCATCACTGCATATCCATTATCCAGATCATCACACACCTCTCCACGCGCTATTTGCACGGCTGCAACATCAGCCGTGGGCCATGCTGCTGGAGTCAGCCGGACCACTTGGTGCCGACAATGGCTTCGACATCATCACCGCCGATCCGCTGGCGACTCTCGAAACCTGTGGCCAGCTCACCACAGTGCGCTGTAGCAATGTAGAAAGAGAGCATCATGGCGACCCTCTCACCCTGCTGGCCGAACTTCAGCAACAACTGCTTGGCCAACCGGTCGCGCACAACAGCAAACTGCCCTTTATAGGCGGGGCGCTCGGGCTGTTTGGCTACGATCTGGGCCGCCATTTTGAACAGCTGCCAAGTCAGGCTGCCGCCGATATCAAGGTGCCCGACATGGCGGTGGGGCTCTACGACTGGGCGCTGCTGCGCAGCGTCGAGACCGGAGCCTGGCAACTGGTGCACTGGGGTGATGAAGCGGGTCTTGCCAGACGTATCGCCTGGCTCGAGCAGCAAGTGGCCGAACCTGCGCCGCCTTTCCACCTGCAAGGCAGCTGGCAAAGCAACATGAGCCGGGAAGCCTATGGCGAGAAGTTTGCCCGCATTCAGGAGTACCTCGCGGCGGGGGATTGCTACCAGATCAACCTGACCCAGCGCTTCAGTGCCCCCTATCAGGGCGATGAGTGGCAGGCTTACTGCACGCTGGCGGCGGCCAACAAGGCGCCTTTCTCCGCCTTTTTGCGCTTGCCGGACAGCGCCATTTTAAGCCTCTCCCCCGAGCGTTTCTTGCTGCTCGATGGTCACCATATCGAGACCAAGCCCATCAAGGGCACACGCCCGCGTCATCCTGATCCAGCCATCGATAGGGCAATTGCTCAGGAATTGTCAGAGGCGGACAAGGACAGATCAGAGAATTTGATGATCGTGGATCTGCTGCGCAACGACATCGGGCGGGTGAGCAGGCCGGGTTCGGTCAGCGTCCCTCACCTCTTTGCGGTGGAGTCCTTTCCGGCAGTGCACCATCTGGTCTCCACCATTCATGGCGAACTCGATAGCCGCTGGCAAGGCGTCGATCTGCTGCGCGCCTGCTTCCCGGGCGGCTCCATCACAGGGGCGCCCAAGATCCGCGCCATGGAGATCATCGAGGAGCTGGAGCCCCAGCGACGCAACGCCTACTGCGGCAGCATCGGCTACCTCAGCCAGCATGGCCGGATGGACACCAGCATCTGCATTCGCACCCTGATTGCCGAAGCGGGCCGTCTGCACTGCTGGGCCGGTGGCGGCATCATCGCCGACTCCGACGCCGACAGCGAATATCAGGAGACCTATGACAAGGTCGCCCGCATTCTGCCCCTGCTCACCGCACTGTGAGCCAGAGCCCCAGATAAACTGCCACGGAACCACGTCACGCCATGGAACGCCAAGAACTGCTGACCCGTTTCTCCCTGCAACGACCAGCCCCGGCACATCGTCTCACCGTTGCCGGCCTCAGTCCGGCGGCGGTGCTGGTGCCTATCGTGGAGCGCCACGATGGCCTTCACCTACTGCTCACCCGTCGCAGTGCCCGGCTGCGCCATCATGCCGGGCAAATAAGCTTTCCGGGCGGGCGTCAGGATCCCGATGATCAGGATCTCATCGCCACCGCGCTGCGGGAGACCGAAGAGGAGCTCGGCATCCCCTCTCATCTCGTGCAGGTGATCGGCACCCTCAATCCGCTCAATACCATCTCGCGCTTCGAGGTGCTGCCGGTGCTGGCTCTGCTCAATGCCGACTACTCCCTCGAATTGAGTGCAGATGAGGTAGAACATGCCTTTGAGGTACCGTTAAACCACCTGCTCGATCGCCGCAATCATATCGCCCTCACCTTTGTTCGGGCGGGCAAACAGCACACCGTCTACTGGATCCCCTGGCAACAGCACTACATCTGGGGTGCCACGGCCAGCATGATCTGTCAGCTGACCCAGCACCTCGAGAAGTAACAATTTGGCAACTTGCGGCAGGGCGGAATTTAATCATTAACATTAAACCAACGTGTCAAATGCTAAACAAAAATTGATTTTTTACTGTTTTGATCACGTTTCTATAAGAAACTCGGGGTTTTCGTCTGTTAAAGATGAATTTGATCAACATTTTTGATTAAAAAAACCGTATCCTTGCCGCCGACTTAATAAGAACCACAATTCGGGGTGAGATAGATGTCAAATACTGTCACTGGCGCACAGGATGTCGCGACCGTAAAGGAGCAAGGAACGAACTTCGTCCAGAGTAAAGGCTGGACAAAACAAGATTCAACCTGGGTTATCAGCCTGTTTGGTACTGCTGTTGGCGCAGGCATCCTGTTCCTGCCGATCAACGCAGGCATGGGCGGCTTCTGGCCACTGGTGGTGATGGCGCTGCTGGTTGGCCCGATGACCTATCTGGCCCACCGTGGTCTGGCCCGCTTCGTACTCTCCTCCAAAAAGCCCAATGCAGACATCACCGAAGTGGTTGAAGAGCACTTTGGTGCCGGTGCAGGCAAGCTGATCACCCTGCTCTACTTCTTCGCGATCTACCCTATCGTGCTGATCTACGGCGTGGGCATCACCAACACCGTGGAAAGCTTCATGGTCAACCAGCTGCAGATGAGTGCACCGCCGCGCTGGATCCTCTCCATCGTGCTGATCATGGGCATGATGTCCGTGATGCTGGCCGGCGAGAAGTTGATGCTGAAAGTGACCGAAGTACTGGTCTATCCGCTGATCGCCATCCTGGCCGGTATCTCCCTCTACCTGATCCCGGACTGGACCGGTGCGGCTCTGGAGCAAGTGCCTTCTGCCAAGGATTTCGCCGTCACTCTGTGGCTGACCATCCCGGTGCTGGTCTTCTCCTTCAACCACAGCCCGGCCATCTCCAGCTTCTCGCTGGCCCAGCGCCGCGACCACGGTGAGCACGCCGTCGAGAAAGCCGATGCCATCCTCAAGCGTACCGCCATGGTGCTGCTGGGCTTCGTGATGTTCTTCGTGTTCTCCTGCGTGATGAGTCTGACACCGGCTCAGCTGGCTGAAGCCAAAGCCCAGAACATCGCCGTGCTCTCCTATCTGGCCAACCAGCATGCGAGTCCCATCATCTCCTACTTCGGGCCGCTGGTGGCGTTCGTCGCCATCGTATCCTCCTTCTTCGGCCACTATCTGGGTGCCCGTGAAGGTCTGAAAGGGATGATCGTGCAGAACATGCGCAAATCCGGCAAAGAGCCGAACGCCAAGAAAGTCGAGATGTTTATCATCGCCTTCTTCATCCTGACCCTGTGGGGCACCGCCATTGCCAACCCCTCCATCCTGGGCATGATCGAATCGCTGGGCGGCCCCATCATCGCGACCATCCTGTTCATCATGCCGATGTACGCCATCAAGCGCGTACCGGCCATGGCAAAGTATCAGGGTCACATCAGCAACGTCTTCGTGACCGTGATGGGCCTGACTGCCATCTCCGCCATCCTCTATCAATTGGTCGGTTAATCCCGCCACCGATAGTCAAAAACCAGCCGGCAACGGCTGGTTTTTTATTGCGCCATTCTGCGCTCTTCTCTGGAGATCCCCGTCCTTTTCTCAGTTGCCCCGGTTAACCAGGCTCCCTGCGCCACTGCATATCTGTGCCATCACAGCCCTCCGCTCATATCATGAGGGCCCTTTTTTATCTCGCCCTGTGGGGTAAACACATCCCCACCCGTCACAACGCAACAGTCTTCTGACTGTCTGCCTATCTATTTGCCAAACCCCCGCATATTTGCGGCAACCCCCACGAAACCAGGCAACACCGAGGCAATAAAAAGCGCCCTCCGAAGAGGGCGCCAAAAAACAGCATTAACCAGAGAAGCTGAGATCAGGCTTCGCTGCTGGGCAGCGGTGCCGCAGGCTCCAGCAAAGATTCGTCTTCGGCCATGCAGGCCGCGGCAGTGAAGAGCACATCAGTGGAGCTGTTAAGCGCCGTTTCCGCCGAGTCTTGCAGCACGCCGATGATAAAGCCGACGGCTACCACTTGCATGGCGATATCGTTGCCGATACCAAACAGGCTGCATGCGAGCGGGATCAGCAGCAGGGAGCCACCGGCTACACCGGACGCGCCACAGGCACTGATGGTAGCGACCACGGAGAGCAGCACAGCCGTTGCCAGATCCACCTCCATACCCAGGGTATGCACCGCCGCCATGGAGAGCACAGTGATGGTGATGGCAGCACCCGCCATGTTGATGGTGGCACCCAGCGGGATGGAGACCGCATAGGTATCCTCCGGCAGACGCAGTTTTTCACACAGCGCCATGTTAACCGGGATATTGGCCGCAGAGCTGCGGGTAAAGAAGGCGGTCACACCGCTCTCTTTGAGGCAAGTCAGCACCAGCGGATAGGGGTTGCGCTTGATCTTCCAGAACACGATCAGCGGGTTGACCACGAAGGCAATCAACAGCATGGAACCAATCAGCACCACCAGCAGTTGGGCATAGCCAAACAGGGCGTCAAAGCCGGTTTCCGCCAGGGTGGAGGCGACCAGACCCAGGATCCCGAGCGGCGCGCAGCGGATCACCGCTTTCACGATGGCCGAGACGCCGTGGGACAAATCGGTGATCAGCGTCTTGGTGCTCTCGTTGGCGTGGCGCATGGCAATACCCAGACCAATAGCCCACGCCAGAATGCCGATATAGTTGGCATCCATCAGCGCCTTCACCGGGTTGGTCACTACGTTGAACAGCAGAGTCTGCAACACTTCGGTGATGCCGCCCGGCGGAGTGATCTCGGCCGTATTGGCCACCAGATGCAGATCGGAGGGGAAGAGGAAGCTGGCAATCACCGCGACCACGGCCGCAGAGAAGGTACCAAACAGATAGAGCAGCAAAATGGGTCGCATGTTGCTTTTCTGACCCTGCTTGTGACCAATAATGGCAGCCATAACCAGTACGAATACCAGCAGCGGCGCTACCGCTTTCAGCGCGCCCACAAACAGACTACCAAGCAGACCTGCCGTTTTGGCCCACTCGGGGGCAAACATCGCCAGCAAGATACCGAAAACCAGACCAACCAGGATCTGGCTGACCAGACTGGTGCTATTGACCAGCCGAAGGAGGGGGTGTTGTTGTGTCATCAAAAAAGTCCCTAGGCACCGTAGTGCTCGATTCATGAGTCCTGTCTGCAACCCTCCCGCCAGCATGATTCCGTTCTGACGGGTTGCCTGCGGCCAGCCTTCTGTCGGGCCGATCCGCGGGTCACCGGATTGCATGACGGAATATCCCATTCACCACCGCTTTTTTCCAGAGACCTACCAAAAAATATCCAGTATCTGGCACAAATAACCGCAACAAAAACATAACAACAGAGTAACCGCTCATTTTTGTTCGTTTTATCAACACCCGGGCGGATGACCAACTGTGTTATCATCCGCCATTTGCTGCGGAGCCTAGCCATGATCCCCTCCCTTCTGACCCGACACTTCGGTTTCTCCAGTCTCAGGCCTGGCCAGGAGGCGGTCATCAACAGGATCGTGGCTGGCCAGAGTGCTATCGCCATCTTCCCCACCGGCTCCGGCAAATCCCTCTGCTATCAGCTGCCCGCCCTTGCTCTGCCCCACCTGACGCTGGTGATATCGCCCCTGATCGCATTGATGCACGATCAGCTCGCCTTCCTTAAAAGCAAGGGGATCAGCGCAGCCACCCTCGACTCAAGCCAGAGTCCGGAGGAGAGCCGACAGGTGATGCAGCAGGCGCTGGCTGGTCAGCTCAAGATCCTGATGATTTCGGTGGAACGACTCAAGAACGAGCGCTTTCGCCGCTTCATCCAGCAAGTGCCGCTCTCGCTGCTGGTCGTCGATGAGGCGCACTGTATCTCGGAGTGGGGCCACAACTTTCGCCCCGATTACCTCAAGCTGCCGGACTACCGCCAGGAGTTGCAGATCCCGCAGGTGTTGTTGCTGACAGCCACCGCTACTCCAGCCGTTATTGACGACATGCAAGCCAAGTTTGCCATTGAACCGCAAGGGGTGGTCGTCACCGGCTTCTACCGACCCAATCTCGATTTGTCGGTCATCCCGATACTGCCGGAGGCGCGCAGCGAATGGCTCTGCCAGACGCTGGCGCAATCTCAAGGGGCGCCGACTATCGTCTATGTCACCCTGCAACATACGGCAGAGGAGTGCGCCGAGGTGCTGGCCAAACGGGGGATCAACGCCCGTGCCTACCATGCCGGACTCGATGCGGCGCTGCGCAGCCAGATCCAGCTCGACTTCATGAGCGGCAAGGTGGATTGCATCGTCGCCACCATCGCGTTTGGCATGGGGATCGACAAGGCCGATATCCGCCAGGTGATCCACTATGACCTGCCCAAGTCCATCGAGAACTACAGCCAGGAGATTGGCCGCGCCGGGCGCGATGGCCAGCCATCACGCTGCATCGTGCTGGCCAACCAGAGCCAGTTGCCAGTGCTGGAAAACTTTGTCTATGGCGATACGCCCGATCTGAACGCCATTGTTCAACTCCTCAGCCAGATCCGCCAAAGCGGATCCGAGTGGGAGTTCACCCTGCTGCGCCTCTCGAACGATACCAATATCCGCCAGTTGCCGCTTAAAACCCTGCTGGTCTATCTGGAGATGGCGGGCATTATCACGCCGGCCTACAGCTACTACGCTGACTACCGTTTCAAATTCGTGCTGGAGAAGCGCGACATTCTTGCCCGCTTCAACCCGGAACGACGTCAGTTTCTGGAGCAGCTGTTCGCATGCGCGCCACTGGCACGCAGCTGGTGCACCATGGATTTCGATGCCCTCTGGCAGAGTTACCAGGGGGAACGGCAACGGGCGGTCGCCGCCCTCGACTATTTGCAGCAACAAGGCTGGATCGAGCTTGAGAGCAAACAGATGACCGAGGTCTACCGGATCAACCGCCATAACTGGGAACCCGCTGCGCAGGCCAGCGCACTGCACGATCTATTCCTGCAAAAAGAGCAGAGCGAGCTGGCAAGACTGCAAGCCACGCTCGACTTTTTCACCTCGGATGAGTGCCTGAGCCACCGCCTCGCCCGCTATTTCGCAGATGAGGCAGCTCCGACCCATTGTGGTCACTGCTCGGTTTGTCGTGGCCAGGTTGCCGTACTGCCTCCCCTGCCCCTGCAGACTATGCCAAACGATGCAGGGATCCGCGCCTGGTGCGATCCACTCATCGCCAAGGCAGGCTCACAGGATTCACGCATGCTCACCCGCTTTCTGTGCGGCATCACCACGCCGCTCACCAGCAAAATCAAGGCAAGATCGTTGGCCGGCTTCGGCCAGCTGGCACAACATCCATTTGCTGACGTGCTGCTGGCGGTCGAGCAAGCTTACGCCTGACCATTCGTACATCTCTTACATCCCGCAACGGCTCACACACGCTGAAAAAAGAAGACCCTCGCTATTGCGAGGGTCAAGCCAACGGAAACGTGCTTAAACAGAGCTTGGTGAGATCACGATACACTCTCTTGCTAAAGCGTCTCGCTGCTCACACATGGCCAATCTAGGGCAGCAGAAATGTAGCGTCAATGTAAAAATTAGAGCTAAAAATCTAATCCATGGAATTTACGTTGACGTGAACGTAATGACATTTTTATCCATATCTGCGCAAGCCAACCCCGACCTCATCTTTTGCTGTTCACCTTTCAGGCAATACCAGCAGTTTCCACTTTCCAATAAACATTTATTTTTTATGTCTTTGACATTTACCTCACTATCGTGGCAAAAATAATTTAACAGTCAGTAACATAGGTGTGTTGTTGACTGACCCTCCCGCACAAGGATCGGGCAGGTTTCCTCCGCATTTAACCAATCGACCTTGATGGATTACTGGGGGCTGTTGACTAGGCTTAACATTGCAAACAACACAAAAGCAGTTATCCAACTTTTTCAGGGCAAGCGACTATAACGAGGGCAAAGTTATGGGCATCTTCGAGCACTACCAACAGCGATACGAAAAGGCAAGGGAAGAGGAGTACACCATCCAGGAGTTTCTGGATATGTGCAAACAGGACAAAGCCTGCTACGCCTCTGCGGCCGAACGTCTGCTGACCGCCATCGGTGAACCTGAGATGGTAGACACCTCTGCCAACCCCAGACTGAGCCGGCTTTTCTCCAACCGCGTCGTGGCACGCTATCCGGCATTCAAAGATTTCTACGGGATGGAAGAGGCGATCGAGCAGATCGTCTCCTACCTCAAACACTCAGCCCAGGGGCTGGAGGAGAAGAAACAGATCCTCTATCTGTTGGGCCCCGTTGGCGGCGGTAAATCCTCGCTGGCAGAAAAACTCAAATCACTGATGCAGAAGGTGCCCATCTATCGCATCAAGGGCTCACCGGTCAACGATCACCCCTTCTGTCTATTCGACATCGAAGAGGATGGGGAGATCCTGGAAAAAGAGTACGGCATCCCGCGCCGCTACCTGCGCCCCATCATGTCCCCCTGGGTTGCCAAACGCCTGCACGAATTTGGCGGCGACATCACCAAGTTCAAGGTGGAGAAGGTCAACCCCTCCATCCTCGATCAAATCGCCATCGCCAAAACTGAACCAGGCGATGACAACAACCAAGACATCTCCTCACTGGTCGGCAAGGTCGACATTCGCATGCTGGAGCACTTCGCCCAGGATGACGCCGATGCCTACTCCTACTCCGGTGCGTTGTGTAAAGCAAACCAGGGTGTGATGGAATTTGTGGAGATGTTCAAAGCGCCTATCAAGGTGCTGCACCCGCTGCTGACTGCAACTCAGGAGGGGAACTACAACGGTACCGAAGGGCTCTCTGCCCTCCCCTTTGACGGCATTTTGCTGGCTCACTCCAACGAATCCGAGTGGCAGCAGTTCCGCAACAACAAGAACAACGAGGCCTTCCTCGACCGGGTCTACATCGTCAAGGTGCCTTACTGCCTGCGCGTCTCCGAAGAGGTGAAGATCTACGAGAAGCTGCTGGTCAACAGCGAGCTCACCGAGGCCAAGTGCGCCCCGGGTACCCTCGAACTGCTCGGCCAGTTCTCGGTGTTGTCACGGCTGAAAGAGCCTGAAAACTCCAGCATCTACTCCAAGATGCGGGTCTATGATGGCGAGAGCCTCAAAGACACCGATCCCAAGGCGAAGAGCTATCAGGAGTATCGCGACTACGCAGGTGTGGACGAGGGGATGAATGGTCTCTCTACCCGCTTTGCGTTCAAGATCCTCTCCCGCGTCTTCAACTTCGACCACGCGGAAGTGGCCGCCAACCCGGTGCACCTCTTCTATGTGCTGGAGCAGCAAATCGAGCGCGAACAGTTCCCGCAAGAGCTGCACGATCGCTACCTTGAGTTCATCAAGGGCTATCTGACCCCGCGCTATGTGGAGTTCATTGGCAAGGAGATCCAGACCGCCTATCTCGAGTCCTACTCAGAGTACGGCCAAAACATCTTCGATCGCTACGTCACCTACGCCGACTTCTGGATCCAGGATCAGGAGTACCGTGACCCCGAAACCGGCCAACTGTTTGACAGAGCATCCCTCAACAGCGAGCTGGAGAAAATTGAAAAACCCGCAGGGATCAGCAACCCGAAAGATTTCCGTAACGAAATCGTCAACTTCGTGCTGCGTGCCCGGGCCAACAATGCAGGCCGTAACCCCAACTGGACCAGTTACGAGAAGCTGCGCACCGTGATCGAGAAGAAGATGTTCTCCAACACGGAAGAGCTGCTGCCGGTTATCTCCTTCAACAGCAAAACCTCGGCTGAGGAGCAGAAGAAGCACGATAACTTTGTCGAACGGATGATGGAGAAAGGCTACACCCGCAAACAGGTGCGACTGCTCTCCGAATGGTATCTCAGGGTACGCAAGTCATCCTGACCCTGACTGTTCAAGGGGGAGTTATGGCGCATTTTATCGACCGCAGGCTCAACGGCAAAAACAAAAGCGCTGTCAATCGGCAGCGCTTCATCCGCCGTTACAAGAAGCAGATAAAACAAGCGGTCTCTGATGCTGTCTCCAAGCGCAGCATTCAGGACGTAGACAAGGGCGAGAGCATCAGCATCCCGACCAAGGACATCGGCGAGCCCCATTTTCATCAGGGGCACGGCGGTAAACGGGAGATGGTGCATCCCGGCAATGATCAATTCGTCTCCGGCGACAAGATTGACCGCCCCAAAGGAGGGGGCGGCGGACAGGGTTCCGGCGAGGGGCAGGCGTCCAATCAGGGGGAAGGAGCCGATGATTTCGTGTTCCAAATCTCCAAGGATGAGTATCTCGATCTGCTGTTTGAAGATCTGGAGCTGCCCAGACTGCAGAAAACCCAGCTCAATCAGCTGATGGAAGTCAAAACCTATCGGGCGGGCTACACCTCAAACGGGGTGCCCGCCAACATCAACGTGGTGCGCTCGTTGCAAAACTCGCTGGCGCGTCGCATGGCGTTGCAAGCTGGCAAAAAACGCCAGTTGCATGAACTGGAAGAGCGGCTGGCACAGCTGGCCGCAGATCCCAACGAACACTTTGCCGAAATTGCCCAGCTCGAGAAGGAGATCCGCGAGCTGAAACGGCGGATCGATGCGGTGCCATTTATCGACACCTTCGATCTCAAGTTCAACAACTTCGTCAAACGGCCAGTCCCATCCAGTCAAGCTGTGATGTTCTGCCTGATGGACGTCTCAGGCTCCATGGATCAGGCAACCAAGGAGATGGCCAAGCGTTTCTATATTCTGCTCTATCTGTTCCTGAGCCGGACCTACAAGAACGTAGAGGTGGTCTACATCCGCCATCACACCCAGGCCAAGGAGGTGGACGAGCACGAGTTCTTCTACTCCCAGGAGACCGGCGGCACCATCGTCTCCAGTGCGCTCAAAATGATGAATGACATCATCAACGAGCGTTACCCGGCCAACCAGTGGAATATCTATGCGGCGCAGGCGTCGGATGGTGACAACTGGGCAGATGATTCACCGCAATGCAGGGAGATCTTGGCGCGGGACATCATGCCAAGGGTGCGCTACTACTCCTACATCGAGATCACTACCCGTGCCCACCAGACCCTGTGGCACGAGTATGAATCAGTGGCCAGCCAGTTCCCCCACTTTGCGATGGAGCATATTCGCAAGGTCGAGGATATCTATCCGGTATTCCGGGAGCTGTTCAAGAAGCAAGCGGCGTGAGGAGGTCACATGATCGAAACTGAAAAACGTGTTGCGCCACTGGATGATGGGCCTGACTGGAACTTCGATCTGCTGGAGACCTATCACCAGGAGATCGCCCGGGTCGCCCGCTTCTACAAGTTGGACACCTACCCCAACCAGATCGAGGTGATCACCGCCGAGCAGATGATGGATGCCTATTCCAGCGTCGGCATGCCCATCGGCTATCAACACTGGTCGTTCGGCAAGCGCTTTATCCATACCGAGCGCAACTACAAGCGCGGCCAAATGGGACTGGCCTACGAGATCGTCATCAACTCGGATCCCTGCATCGCCTACCTGATGGAGGAGAACACCATGCCGATGCAGGCACTGGTGATGGCCCACGCCTGCTACGGCCACAACTCCTTCTTCAAGAACAACTATCTGTTCAAGGCGTGGACCGATGCCTCCTCCATCATCGACTACCTGCTGTTCGCCAAGAACTACATCACCCAGTGTGAAGAGAAGCACGGTATAGAAGCGGTGGAGCAGTTGCTCGACTCCTGCCATGCCCTGATGAACTTCGGGGTCGATCGCTACAAGCGGCCCCAAAAGATCTCGATGGCAGAGGAGAAACGGCGCCAGAAGGCACGGGAAGATTATCTGCAGACTCAGGTCAACGAGCTGTGGCGCACCCTGCCCAAGCAGCATAAAGCTGCTGGGGTGGAAGACAGACGCTACCCCGCCGAACCTCAGGAGAACATTCTCTATTTCATCGAGAAGAATGCCCCCCTGCTGGAACCCTGGCAGCGCGAGATAGTGCGCATTGTGCGCAAGATCAGCCAGTACTTCTATCCGCAAAAGCAGACTCAGGTGATGAACGAGGGGTGGGCTACCTTCTGGCACTACACTATCCTCAATCACCTCTATGACGAGGGCAAGCTGAGCGATCGCTTCATGATGGAGGTGCTGCACAGCCACACCAATGTGGTCTATCAACCGGCTTACAACAGTCGCTACTACTCGGGGATCAACCCCTATGCGCTGGGGTTTGCCATGTTTACCGATCTGCGCCGCATCTGCGAGAACCCGACTGAGGAGGACAGATACTGGTTCCCCGATTACGCTGGCAGTAACTGGGTCGATACCCTGCACTTTGCCATGCAGAACTTCAAGGATGAGAGCTTTATCAGCCAGTTCTTAAGCCCCAAGGTAATGCGCGACATGAAGCTGTTCGCCATTGATGACGACGATCTGAAGAACTATCTGAAGGTCTCCGCCATCCACAATGACGAGGGGTACCGTCAGGTGCGCAATACTTTGTCGGCCCAGTACAATCTCAGCAATCTGGAACCCAACATTCAGGTCTACAATGTCGCAGTGAAAGGAGATCGCTCCCTCACCCTGCGCTATGTGCCACACAACCGCATCCCTCTTGGCGACTCGCGCCATGAGGTACTCAAACACCTCCATCAGCTGTGGGGATTCGATGTGGTGCTGGAGCAGGACAACGGCGATCTACCTGCAGATATCATCAGCCGCTGCCCGGAGCGCAAGCCGGGTATCTGAGCCTTGCTACCTCGCAAATGGCCCACTTCGGTGGGCCATTTTTTATCAGCCTTCACATCTGCCAACATCATTTGAGCCCAAGCCGTACAAACCACAACATAGAAAGAGGCCCGCATGGTGTGCGGGCCTCTTTGGCTTGCGATCAATCTGCAGCGGTTATCAATAGAACGTTTGCTGCTCCGCCGCCATCGCCTTGAGGCGGGCACAGGGGGCAAACCTATCGCCGTGGCGCTTCTGGTAATACTCCAGACGGCCAACCAGATGATCGATACCAAGCTTGTCCATATAGCGGAACGGGCCACCGAGGAAGGGCGGGAAACCGATACCGAAGATGGCACCGATATCGCCGTCACGGGCCGATGCAACCACACCACTGTCGAGGGTCATGGCCGCTTCATTGAGCATCAGCAGTACGCAACGCTCGGCAATATCCTGCCTGGCAAGCTTGGCCGCCGGCTTGATCCCCAACACATCGTAGACACTCTCATCCACCTTCTTCTTGCCTTTGGCTGCCTTGCCATAGAGGTAGAAGCCCTTACCGTTCTTGCGCCCCTTGCGATCGTTTTGCAGCAGCTTGTCGAACGCCTTGGGTGCTTGGAACTGCTCGCCACCCAGCTCGTTTTCGAGGATGGGGGAAATCTTGGCGCCCACATCAATGCCCACTTCGTCGAGCAGGGTGATGGGGCCAACCGGGAAACCGAAGTCGAGCAGCGCGCTATCCAGCACCTCTACCGGCTCCCCTTCCAGCACCAGACGTGCTGCTTCGTTCATGTAGGGAGCGAGGATGCGGTTGACGTAAAAACCGGCTTCGTCCTTCACCACGATAGGCGTTTTGCCCTGTGCGCGGGCGAAAGCCAGAGTGGTGGCCACAGTCTCGGCACTGGTGCCGGCGTGGGGGATGATCTCGGCCAGCGGCATCTTGTCGACCGGACTGAAGTAGTGCAACCCGATAACCCGCTCGGGGTGGCTCGCCACCGAAGCGATCTGGTTGATGGGCAGTGACGAGGTATTGGAGGCAAATACTGTGTGCTCTCCACACTCACGCTCCACATCCTTGACCATCTGGTGTTTGAGATTGAGATCTTCAAACACCGCCTCCACCACCATGTCGACCCGGTGGAAACCGGAGTAGTCCAGAGTACCGGTCAGCAAGCTCATCTGCTTCTCAAGCTCACTGCGCAAGATATGACGGCGCTTGAGTTTCTTGGCCAGGATGTAATAGCTGTAGCGCATGGCATTGCCGATCCCGGCGCTTGCCACATCCTTGATCCGCACCGGTACGCCCGCCTTGGTAGCGGTGACGAATGCGATGCCGCCCCCCATCAGACCACCACCCAGCACGGCCGCATGCCCCACCTTGCGCGGCTCGGCGCCCTGATAGGTGACCTCTTTCTTCATTTCCGTGGTGGCAAAGAAGATAGAACGCAGGGCGGCAGACTCGGCTGTCATCACCAGCTCGCCGAAGTGGCGGGACTCAGCGACGAGGCCAGCCTGCATCCCCTCCTCCACACCGATGCGCACCACGTCCAGGATCCGCTCCGGCGCAGGGTAGTTACCGCGCGTCTTGCTCATCACCCCTTTACGCGCCTGATCGAACAGCACCTTGCGGCCAAGCTTGTTGGTCTCCAGCACCTTGCCCTGCAGATCCCGCTTCAACTCGTGACGGGGCTTGCCCTTCTTGGCCAGTTTTATTGCGGCATCCAGCAGAATGGAGGGCGGCACCATATCGTCCACCAGCCCCAGTTTTTTGGCCTGTTTGGCCCGCACCTGTTTGCCGGTCAGCATCAGGTCGAGCGCCTTGGCTACCCCGATGAGACGCGGCAGACGCTGGGTACCACCGGAGCCCGGCAGCAAGCCAAGTTGCACCTCGGGCAGACCCAGCACGGTTTTGCCGTGATCGGTTACCACCCGGCCATGACAGGCCAGCGCCAGCTCCAGCCCGCCGCCGAGGCAAGGGCCGTGAATAGCGGCGATCACCGGTATGGTCAATGATTCGATCTCGGCAAAGATAACCTGCCCTTCCCGCGACAGGGTTTCTGCATCCTTGGCACTGGTGCAGGCGGCCAGCATGGTGATGTCAGCTCCGGCGATGAAAGAGTCCTTCTTGCCGGAGGTGATCACCAGACCGATCAGATCACGGTTAGCCTTCACCTCGGCCAGCACGGTGCGGATCTCCTCCACAAAGGCGGCCTTGAGGGTATTCATGCTCTCGCCCGGCACATCCATGGTGAGAATGCCGATGCCATCATTGCGAACATCCAGGGAAAAAGTCTTAGCACTCATCATTCAACCTCCAACACCATAGCCACGCCCAATCCACCCGCCGCACAGGCGGTGTTGAGCCCCAATCCCCCGCCGCGACGACGCAACTCGTGCAGGGTCTGGGTGATCATCCGCGCACCGGTCGCGGCAAAGGGGTGGCCATAGGCCAGCGAACCACCGAGCACGTTGAATTTATCCATATCCACTTCACCGATGGCCTGATCACGGCCCAACTTGTCGCGGGCAAACTCGGCGCTGGCAAACATCTTGAGGTTAGCCAGGGTCTGGGCGGCAAAGGCTTCGTGCATGTCGATCAGGGTCAGATCGCTGAGCGTGATACCGGCTCTGTCCAGCGCCAGCGGCGTGGCGTAGGAGGGCCCCATCAGCATGTCTTGCCACACATCGATGGCCGAGAAAGCGAAACTGCGGATATAGCCCAGCGGTTCGAGGCCCAGCTCTTTTGCTCGCCCTTCCCGCATCAGCAGCACGGCGGCAGCGCCATCGGTAAGCGGAGTGGCGTTGGCAGCAGTGACTGTGCCATGTATACGATCAAACACCGGCTTGAGCTTGGCGTAGCTCGCCAAGTCCGAGCTCTCACGGATATTGTTGTCCCGCTCGAGCGGCGACTTGTAGGGCGGTACATGGGCGGTAAACACCTCGCCGCTGAGCTTGCCATCGGCCCAGGCTTGCGCCGCCAGGGAGTGGGAGCGGTGCGCCAGCGCATCTTGCGCTTCGCGGCTGATCTGGTGGCTCTTGGCCATCTGCTCGGCGGTCTGTCCCATAGAGAGGCCAGTCGAATACTCGGCCACAGCGGGCGGCACCGGCAGCAGATCCTTGACCTGCAGCTGGCGCAAAATATTGAAGCGCTGCTGCAGATTGCGCGCCTTGTTGAGATCCACCAGAGCGCGGGCCAGCTTCTTGCTCACCCCGATAGGCAGCACGGAGGAGGAATCAGCACCACCGGCGATGGCGATATCTACCGTACCGGCCATGATGGATTCGGTGACGTTGGCCACCGCCTGAAAACTGGTGGCGCAAGCGCGAGAGACGCTATAGGCATCGGTGTTGACGCTCATGCCAGTACCGAGAACGATTTCACGAGCAATATTGGGGGCTTCCGGCATCTGAACCACCTGGCCAAACACCAGCTGGTCGATAAGCTTGGGGTCGAGATCGGTGCGGGCGAGCATCTCGCTCACCACCAGCTTGCCGAGATCCACCGCAGGGACGCCATGATAGGCGGTTGCCTGCTTGGCGAATGGGGTGCGCAGCCCCGCCACGACGGCAATCCGTTCGCCCTGGCGAGTCGTCAGTTTCAATGGCTGTTTCATCCTGGCTCCTTGGGTTTATAAGGGAGAGGTCTGACCTCATTGCGCCACATCTTAACAATCCAATCACAAGTTTCATACAGCTGATTGAAACTAAATTCAGCAAGGCTGGCGCCCTTCACTCGCCCTTGTTGCTCAACTGGAGTATAAAAAGATCAACTTCCATAAAAACAACGGGTTTATCGCATGGCAGCGGCGGAGTTCAAACAACTGAGGGACTATCTTGCCAGTCAAATTCTGGGACAGGATGAGCTCATAGAAGGGCTGTTGATCGCCCTGTTATGTGAAGGACATGTATTAATCGAAGGGGCTCCCGGCCTTGCCAAGACCCGTGCCGTCAAGGCGCTTGCTGGCGCTGTCGAGGGGCGTTTCGCTCGCATCCAGTTCACCCCTGATCTGCTGCCGGCAGATCTGACCGGCAGCGAGGTGTTTCACCCGCAGGATGCCAGTTTTGTATTCCAGCCCGGCCCCCTGTTCAATCATCTGATACTGGCGGACGAGATCAACCGGGCGCCGGCCAAGGTGCAATCTGCGCTGCTGGAGGCAATGGCAGAACACCAAATTACCGTGGGCAAAAAGAGCTGGCGCCTGCCGCCGCTCTTTATGGTGGCCGCCACCCAGAACCCCATCGAGCAGGAGGGAACCTATCCCCTGCCGGAAGCACAGCTCGACCGTTTTTTGCTAAAGCTGATAGTCGATTATCCGAGCCCGGCCATGGAGCTCGCCATCTTGCAGCTCAATGCCGGTGGTGAACTGCTTGGCGCAGCGCCAGTGACCCTGAGCCAGACTGCCTTGCAAGGTGCTCGGAGTGAAGTGCTGGCGGTCAGCATGCAGAGCAGGCTTGAACACTATCTGGTGGAGCTGGTCTGCGCTACTCGCCCCGGTAGTGGCCTCTGCCCTGCCCTTGAACCACTGCTCGCGGTGGGGGCAAGCCCGAGAGCCACGCTGGCACTGGCCCGTACAGCCCGTGCCCGCGCCTGGCTGGCGGGACGGGATTTCGTGCTGCCGGAAGATATCCAGCTGCAAGCCTATCCGGTGCTCCGTCACCGCCTTATCCCAAGCTATCAGGCCCTGGCGGACAATCTGGATAACGACACCCTGATCGCCCAGCTACTGGATCAGGTGCCATGTCCCTAGCGCCGGATCTCCATCCCGATATCGCCCTGTCGCTGCCACAGCTGCTCAAGATCCGCTACTGGGCCAAGGCAAAGATGCCCCCACGCGCGGGCAGAAGCAGCACCGAGCGTGGCAAACCGGGACGCACTCCCGGGCTCACCTTTCGCGAACTGCGCGCCTATCAGGCAGGTGACGAGGTGCGTCATATCGACTGGCGGGTGACTGCGCGCCTTGGACGTCCTTACACCCGGCTCTATCGTGAAGAGCAGGATCAGGCGCACTGGCTGCTGCTCGATCTCTCCCCCGCCATGTATTTCGGCTCCACCATTCAGCTCAAGGCTCGCCTTGGCTGCGAGCTGGCAGCCGCCCTTATCTGGCGACATGAGAAACAGCACAACACCCTGATTTGCCATGGGGTTGACCCCCATCGTCAGAGCCAGCGGGGCAACGTGCTGCCGCTGCTCGAATCCCTTTGCCATCACTACCGGCAGGGGCTGGCCCGCCAGCCGCTTTCCCAGACACTGGCAGATACCCTCGGGCAAACGGCACTCCCCCACGGCGCCAGATTGACCATCATTACCGATCATCGCCCTTGTGAATCAACACTCTGCCAGCGGCTGCAGCAACTTTCGCTGCGTCACGATATTCACTACTGGCAGATCCGTGACCCGCTGGAAGCCGTGCTGCCGCCAAGCGGCTTGCTGCCGGTAGCCATCAACCGGACCTCAGCCCCCTATCAGGGTTGGCTCGATGGCCAGCACAGCGGTTTTTCCCATCGCTACCAGCAGGCGGCCGAGCAGCAACTGCAACTTGGCAGGCAACAGCTGCTGCCGCTGGTACAGCGGCTCTATCTGCTCGATAACGGCCGGACACTGCAACAACAGTGGCAGGAGGGGTTATGTCATCAGGGATAGCGCCACTCTTGAGCAGCAGTCCGGCATCGGAGGCGATTACCGCGCCCCTGAACGCACTGCTGAAGGACAAGATCCGGGACATTCATCCAGGCCCCGAGGTTGGCGAACAACTCCTCGATCCCCGCTTGCAGGCCCTGCTGTGGCTCCTGATCCTCGTTTTGCTACTGGTGCTGATCATCAGATTGGCAATACGAATACAGCAATATAGGCGCTGGTGCAGGCAGTTGGAGGGCGATCCACAACAGCTGGTCACCAGCATCCAGGATAACCTGCGCCTGGAGGCACTGTATCGCTGGCCCGAGTCTCGCCTGCTGCAGGGAGAGAAGTGGCTCGCGTTTCTGGATCGTCAGGGCGGCACCCGGTTCAGCCAGTTTGCCCATCACTGGAGCAGCTGGCTCTATGGCAATAATGCCCCCGACCATGAACAGAGCGAGCAGCTTAAACAGAACTATTACCGCTGGGGACGCGCCTGCCTTCTGCACAAGCGACGGCTGGCGAGCAAGGCCCGAACAAGGGGAAACCGATGACCCTCGCTTGGCCCTGGTTTGCTCTCGCGCTGGTGCTGCCGTTGCTGGTGCGCTTTGGCCTGCCTCCCCTGCGCCACGGTTATCTTGACCACCCCGGCTTCCCTCTGCTGCGTGCCCATGCAGGCATGTCTTTGTGGCGAGCTGGGCTTATCTGGTGCGCCCTGATTGCGGCACTTTGCCGTCCTCAATGGTGGGGAGAGCCTATGGTGCGCTATCAGGGGAGTCGTGACCTGCTGCTGGCGGTCGATCTCTCCGACAGCATGCGCACCCCGGATATGCTCGATAGCGGCGAGCAGCTGGCACGTCTGACGGCAGTTCGCCAGCAAATCAAGGGATTGATCGCCCAGCGCGCTGGCGATCGGATCGCCTTGGTCGTCTTTGCCGATCACGCCTACCTGCTCTCTCCCCTGACCCAGGAGATACCGGCGCTGCTGACATTGAGCGACGAGCTCGACTTTGATCTGGTTGGCCGCACCACCGCCCTCGGTGAAGCGATCCTGCTGGCACGCCAGCATGCTGAGCAGGGCCGTCCGACAGCGCTGCTGCTGGTAACCGATGGGCGCAATACCGCAGGCAGTGCCGATCCGGAGCATGAGGCCAAACTCGCCGCAGCGCAGGGGATACGTATATATACCCTGGGGGTCGGAGCCGACCCCGATACCTTTGTACAGCCTTTCAATGACGCAGGCGCAGATCAGAGTGACCCCAGCAGCGAGCTTGATGAGCCCCTGCTCAAGCAGCTGGCCCGGATTGGCAATGGACGCTATTTTCGCGCCCGCAGCCAGAACGATCTGGAGGCGATCAACGAGGCCATCAATCAGCTGGAACCCACCGCCCATCCTGTCTCCCACTATCAACCGGTGACAGAGCTTTATCCCTGGCCGCTGGCGCTGGCCTGTGCGCTGTTACTGCTGCCCGCAGGCCATGGCGGGGTAGATAACCGATTTACCCGCGCCCTGCAGCTGAGAATGAGACGATGGATCTGATCCTGCTCAGGCCGCTCTGGCTACTGGCGCTCATCCCGTGGCTCTGGCAGGGATGGCGGCGTCGCCAGCCCCCCATGCTGGCTCCGGCCATGCGCGCCTACCTGTTGCCAGAGCGCAAACCGGCTCGCCCCTGGCTCTGGCTGGCGACCCTGCCGGTCATTCTGGCCCTCAGCGGCCCCGCCCTGCGCAGTGAGTGGCAAGCGCAACCGGCCGCGCCGCTCGATATCTGGATCCTGGATCTCTCCCGCTCGATGCAGGCCACCGACCTCAAACCGGATCGAGCCACCCGGGTCAGACTGCAACTCCAGCAACTGCTTGGCACTGCCAACAACGCCCGGATTGCGCTCGTTCTCTACGCTGGCGACGCTTATCTCGCCATGCCCCCGACCCGGGATCATCAAGCCATTGCCCTGCTGCTGCCCGATCTGCGCCCCGACATCATGCCGTTGCAAGGCAGTAACCCCGCGCGGGCCATCGCCCTTGCCATGAAACAGATTGCCCCCGGTGAGCAGGCTCGTCTGCTGCTCATCACCGACGGACTTAGTAACAAACAGATGGATGAGATTGCCGCGCTGTGGCCCTGTCAGGAGAGCCTTTTCTGCCACAACAGCAATAGCCCACGACTCGATATTCTCCTTGCCAGCAGTGCAGAGCCTGCGGCCATGCCACCCATTCCGGCCAATGAACTGGGTTTTGCCACACGCCCCCCTGCCCAACTGGCCGCACCACAGAGCGATGCCATGGCTACCATGGCGCGCAAGCTGGGTGGCGAGCTGCAGTGGCTGGGTAGCGAATCTCCCCGTTTTGCCCCGCTGCCAACCACTACAGTGGCGCTCGCTCCCGCGCCGCGCGATCTGGGTCTCTGGCTGCTGTTACCACTATTGCCCCTGGCGCTGCTTGCCCGGGTGGGAACCCAACTGCTCATTGCAATAACCATCGGCTGGTCACTGCTGGTACCCGTCCCAGCGCAAGCCAACCCCATCCAGCCATCACCAGACGAGCAGGCGATGCAAGCTTATCGGAAGGGAAAGTACCAACTGGCAGCCAGCACATTCAGCAACCCGGTATGGCGCGGCAACGCTTGGTATCGGGCAGGCGATTACCGGCAAGCCGTTGCAGCCTACGAGCTGGAAACAAGCGCGACCGCCCATTACAACCGGGGCAATGCGCTGGTTCAATTGGGGGAGCTGGCTGCCGCCAAAGAGGCCTATCTGGCCGCACTGGCCCTTGAGCCACGCCATGAGGATGCCCTCTATAACCTCTCACTACTGCAAGGCGGTGAGTCAGCGGCACCAACAGAGGCAACGCACAGCAGCGCATCCATTAAACCGGAGCAAGCACCGGCCGAAGCGGTGCCACTGCCCCCTGCACCACCAGTGCTTTTGCTGGAACAGCGGCTGCGCAAAGAGGCGCTGCGCCGAGAGCTCATAAAGGTAGAAGAGCCATGGTGAAGCGCACGGTCTGCTCGATACTGCTCTTGGTGTTGAGCCTCCCCGGCTGGGCACAGCCCCGGGCTGAGTTATTGCCAAGTGCTACCCCTGCTGACTGGTTGCTGGTGATCGAGGCTGATGGAGTGCGTCAGGGCAATGAGCTAGAGATCACGCCGCTGCTGCGCCAGTTCGCCGTGGGCAGAGTCACCATGAGTCGGGTATCCACCCCAGTGCAGCAGTTAACCCGCTGGCAGATCCCGTTGCACCTGACTAGCCAGCCAGATGATCCTGCCGGCATGGCGATAGCTCCGCTAAAGCTTGGCAACGAGTGGACACCCGAGCTGACACTCAAGGCCCCTGCGCCACAACCGACTCTGCCTGCACCACCACCCCCAGCAGCACTGGAGATGGAAGCCCAGCTTGATCATCAGGGCCCTCTCTACCCCGGTCAGCCGGTGATCTATCGGCTTACACTCTGGCTCCCCACCACCATGCAGCACCCCGGGCTCAGTGAACTCAACTCGCCCCATTTCATCATTCGCCGCCTTGGCAACGATGAGTGGCTTCCCCCAGTGCAGAGCGGGCTGCCCGGCAGACTGACCCGCAGCTGGCTGATCCAGGCCAAGGCTGCTGGACTCTGGCTTATCGACTCTCCGAGGCTACAGGGACAATTGCCCCAAAACGGGGGTCAGCTGCAGCGCCTTGCCGCCCGCGCAGCCCCCCTTCAGGTACGCGTGGATCAAGCCCCCGCAACGCCGGTTGCCAGTCGCTTGCTGCTGACCCAACGCATAGAGCCCACGGCAGAGGGTCACGCGGGGGAGCCACTGATCCGGGTCATTACCATCACGCTCGAAAATGGTGACAGCAGTCAGGTACAACTGGCCCCTCTTATGGCACAGCAGCTCCCCGCCGGGCTGCTGGCCCACCCGGATGGCGAGCAGCAACAGGAGCGTTATCGGGAGGGCAAATTGCTGTTTGAACGGGAGTGGCGCCAAACCCTGCTGGCCCACGAGGCAGGAGAGTATCAGCTACCGGCGCTCACCCTGCCCTGGTTCAATACCGCAAGCGGCCGTATAGAGCAGGCGAAGCTGCCTGCCACTCGCCTCGTTTTCCAACCAGCCAGCCAGCAACATGCTGGAGAGTCACTGCCACTGGCCAACGAGAGCCTCTGGTGGGTCTTGCTGGCGCTGCTGCTGCGAGGCCTAAGGTGCAACAGCTCGCGCTGGCTCGCCTTCTATCGTCTGCAACGAGCACTTGCCAGCCAGCAGAGCGAGCAAAGCCGCCAGGCCCTGCGTGATTGGCTCTCGTTTTTCGCTCCAATCGGCAGTACCAAACCGTCCAATACAGAGCCGTTGCAAAGATGGCAAGCGGAGCTGGATCGCGCCTGCTTTGCCCCCCTGGCGCCGGTCGTGCCATGGCGCACAATCTCACGTGAGCTCTGCCATGTTGAAACGGTGGGCATCGCTCAGCTCCTTGCCCTGATTGCCCACCGGTTCCCCTTGCGGGGTTAACGCAGCCTCCACAACAGGAGACACTCCCATTGCTCTTTTTTAGAAAAAAGCGGGGTCAGCCTCATAAAAGTGGAAATGATCCGGCCACTTCGCCGGTCTATGACCCTATGGCTGACAAACAAACCAAATTCGAAGCGCTGGTTCATGCGCTGCACAAGGATATCTATCGCTACGCCTACTGGCTGGTGAGGGATCCTCACGTCGCGGAAGATCTGGTGCAGGAGACCTTCCTGCGAGCCTGGAAGGGTATCGACGCCCTGCAGGACGATCAGGCCGCCAAAGGATGGTTGATCACTATCTTGCGCCGGGAGAATGCCCGCCGTTTCGAGCGCAAACAGTTTGATCTGGTGGATCTGGACGACCATCCCCAACCACAGCCCGATGTGCTGCACAGCGAAGAGGAGATGGAGAACGAGTGGTTGCATCGTCATATTGCCCGCCTGCCCGAAGAGTATCGGGAGCCCCTGATGCTGCAGGTGCTGGGCGGATTTAGCGGTGAGGACATTGCCGAACTGCTCGGACTCAACAAAAACACTGTCATGACAAGACTGTTTCGCGCCCGCAACCAGCTGAAAGAGGCGATGGCGCAGAAGAAATTATCAAGAGGAGATGGACATGGATGAACTGGAGTTTCGCCGTCGCGCCATGATCCAGCCCGGCGATCAGCAACCCGACTTCCTCGAGGCTGCCCGTGCCAATCCTGCCAACCTGCGCTATCTCGATGAGATGAAAGCTCTCGAACAAGACATTGCGCGCACCATGAGTGTCGAGCCGCCGTCAGGGCTGGCAGAGCGGATCCTGCTCAAACAAGCCCTGCAACAGAGCGAAGAGAAACAGGAGAAAACACGGCATGTTGCCAGTAGCACTGCGAACTCCCATTGGCGAACCGTGGCCATGGCTGCATCCGTCGCTTTTCTACTTGGAGTGAGTACCCGTTGGATAAATTGGCCTGCCAGCTCCGATCAAACACTCTCCCTCGCTCAGGTGGCGATGGCCCATGTCTATGGTGAGGAACCGTTTATCGAAGGTATCGATGAACGAGTCAATTTGCAGAGCATCAACGCCAAGATGGAGAAATATGGCGCAACCCTGAGTGGCATGAATGGTCTCAGAGTGACCTATGTCAACCACTGCGCCTTCTATCAGGGGCCGGCACTGCATATGGTGATCCAGGGCAAGATGGGACCCGTTACTCTCTTTCTGGTTCCCAAGCATGTACCTCTCTCTCTGCAGCCCAGTTTTGAAGATGGCACCCTCAAAGGGGAAATTGTCCAGTTTAAAGGGGGGAATATGGTACTGATTGGCCAGATGAGGGAGCCGCTAGCCCCCGTTGCCACGGCCCTGCAATCACGACTTCACTGGAACATTTAACGAACCGATTCCATCGGTAAAAACAGGCAGCGACACCAGCCAGCTGCCTGTTTCCCCTCTCTTTCCCGACCCATTACCTGCTTTTTGTCGCAAAATTGCGAAAAACAGCAAAATTATTTTTGTGAGCCGGATCAACCATTTCGCCTAAAAAACACCCTGCCTTACCCCTTAAATGATGAATTAAACATCAGGTTAAAACAAATGATTAACAGATCGATCACTTTTATGTATTCTGCTGTCACTGGTCTGATTTCTTACCTCCTACCAGATACATAGAATCACGCCAGAATTGATTCGGAAGAAGCTGAAATAAAAACGGATTTTGTCGAGGTTTGCATTGAACATGCCGCCAATATCGACAAAAAAATCTGCCTACAAGAGAGACCACCATGACGACAACTATGTTTAAGAAGAGCCTGATTGCCGCCACCATTGCGCTGGCCACCGGTCAAGTCCATGCAGCGGCATTCCAGTTGAACGAGCACTCAGCCTCCGGTCTGGGTCGTGCCTATGCTGGTGAAGCAGCCATTGCCGACAACGCCTCTGTTCTGGCCCGCAACCCTGCTGCCATGACTACCTTCGACAAGATGGCAGTTTCTGTATCCGGTACCTATATCAAGCCGGATGTGGATGTTGAGGGGAAAACCAGCGGAAATCTGACCACAAAAGCAGGTACAGTTCCTAACTATTTCAATCGTGATGCGTCAGCATCCGATATTGCTCCTGCCGCGTTCGTCCCTGCATCCTATTTCATTCAGCCGCTGAATGATAAGTGGGCATGGGGTATTGGGCTTTTCTCCAACTACGGTCTCTCTACCGAGTACGACAAGAATTTTGCTGCAGGATCAGGCGCTGGTGATACAGAGCTCTTAACTTTCAATATCAACCCGAATATCGCCTACCGCATCAACGAACAATTCAGCATCGGTGCCGGTATCAACGCGGTGTACGCTGAAGCCGAATTGAATCGTTATGCAGGGGTTTTGGCTCCTACATTGACTGCGGCAACAGGCGTACAGCATTCTGCTAATACAAAAATTGCAGGGCTGAAGGGTGATACATGGGGCTTCGGCTGGAACGTTGGTACTTTGTATGAAGTTAACGAAAACCACCGTTTTGCTTTGACCTATCGCTCCCAAGTGGATCACAGTTTTGATGGCGACTTTAACGGCACCAGCTCTAACTACAAAACTGTTGACGGAAACCTGAAACTGGACCTGCCAGCTCAAGCCGAGTTTGCAGGTTATCACCGTTTGAACCAGCAGTTTGCCGTCCACTACTCTGTCAACTGGACTGACTGGAGCGCCTTTGAAGAGCTGAAAGCAACCAGTTCTCAGTGTTCAAAAGGTGTCTGCCTGCAAAAAGATGAGAAGTTTAAAGATTCTACTCGCTACTCCATCGGTGGTACTTGGTACATCAACCCGTCCTGGGAAGCGCGTATGGGCTTTGCATATGACAACTCCCCTATCGAAGCTGAGTACCGTAGTCTGAGTATCCCCGACTCTGATCGTATCTGGTACAGTGCTGGCGCCACCTACCATATCAACCCTGATATGAGTGTTGATTTCGGTATGGCCTATCTGGATGGTAAGAAGGTTGATGTAAACGAAGGCCTCGTAAGCCATGATGGCACAGTGAATAACCCACGCTGGCAGGGCACTTCCCACGGCAACGCCTTCCTGGCATCTGCCCAGTTCAACATGAAGTTCTGATTGTTGAGCAATTAAAAAGAGCGCCGCAAGGCGCTCTTTTTTATGCAAGATCCCGTTTTCAGCGCACACATGTAGCACACACCTGTTCATTTTTCTTTTTTAATCAATCTATTAGAGCTAGTTTCATCAGCATTTAATCCCGTTTTTAACCGATGTACTCCATCACCGTTGCCTTGCTGGTCGTACCATATAAAATCCCGCCTTCAATGATATGGCCAACTGAACATTCGGTATTCACGCAAGGATAACTCATGCATTCCACTCTCAAACTATCCGCCCTTTCCCTGCTGGTGATTGCTGGTCACACCCATGCCGCAGGTTTCCAGCTGGCTGAACAATCGGCAACCGGGCTTGGCCGAGCCTTTGCCGGAGAAGCAGCTATCGCGGACAATGCCAGCG
>NZ_JRGM01000027.1 GCF_000764665.1 Aeromonas lacus
CCTTATAAGGGTGTATGCATTCGAACTGATGCCTGCAAAACTCGGCTGGCAGGAGAAATTTTCAGGTTTAGAAAGCAACGCCCCCTGCACAACCATTTACTGGACTATGTGCAATACCCGGAGCTATTAGCAGGGTAAACACAAAGCAATCAAATCCGTGGTTGATGGCATCGCAGCTGGCCACAATGGCGGGCAAACTGCTGACATTGATCTCTGCCTCCCACCACTCTGATCCCTTGTCGCCTGAACAACGTCACCTGCTTCAACCATCGAACACCATCAAAGCCCAACCGTTCCAGAATGGGTCCAAGTTGGGCCGGAATATGACCCCGCTTGTCGGGCCGAATAGCACGGCCTGTCTAATCAAGCGAGTCGATAACCAAATCGGTAATACGTTCTTTTTGGGGGATGCGATAAGCCAGGGTCACCGTGCCTGCACGCTTGCTGGCATAGCTATAGTCCTGTGCGTACAACGGCACATTCATCAACTGGAGCAGAGAGTCGAGTAGTCCCTAAGTGGCCCGCAAAGTGAGGTTGAAAATCCCCTTGAGCATCAGGAATGTACAGATGGTCTGGTCGGTATCAAGCTGGCTGCGGCCCCGTCGTCCGTAATGGCTTTGGTGAAACCAATTGTTCATTGCCTCGGTATCAACCCAGAAGGTGAGTGAACCACGGTTGAGCAAAGACTTGTTATATTGAGGCCAGTTGGTGATGGGGTGAAGTGACGCGCCCATAATGCAGACTTGAAGATGATGGCGGGATCAGATCACCAAGTTCTCAGTTAGTTCCATTCAAGCTGTATCGATTTGGGCAACAACGCCGCAAGCAGAACTAATTCTAGTAAATAGCTACCGCAGTCCCTGAGCATATTTAATTGCTCGGCGACACTGCTGTAAGCCCAATAACAGTGAGACGCCCCTTCGGCGCGAGTCCTGTGTCACTATTGACAAGCAGAACTCTTCAACGAAAAACTCATGCATCCGGCATGAAAAGTTGCGCTTGGTACCCCATCCTATTATTCACCAATTCATCCGGTGTTGTGAATAAAAAAGAACCGTTTATCTGTTAACTGAGCCACAAAAATAACCACGAAATAAGAAAAACGTTTTTTCGTTGAGGTCAACAAATAAGCGGCCTTATTGATAAAAAGACAAATAAATATTTATTTGGCTAGGTAGTTATATTGTTAAGGATATAAAAAAGCCCGCACCTGTTGGTGCGGGCTTTTTGGCAAGGTTGCACACCTATTTAGGCGGGCGTTACAGGCACATGGCGCTTATTTGCTACCGGTGCCGGAGTTGCGGGTAGAGGCTTGCGGCTTGCGACGGGCGGTAGTGGCGCGAGCACGGGGCTCCTTGCCTTGCAGCTCCTTGTGGCGCTTGACGGCGCGACGGATCTGGGCGGCCTGCTTGTGGCGGCTGCTCTTGCCATCCTGCTGCAAATCGACCTTGGATTCGGTCTCCGGCGGCAGGTTGACCAGACCGCGCAGGTAGTTCACTTCCGGCAGCTTCAGCTCCTGCCAGCCGCCGCGCGGGATGCCGCGATCCAGCTTGACGTCACCGTAGCGGATCCGCATCAGGCGGCTCACCTGCACTTCCTGGGATTCCCACAGGCGGCGCACTTCACGGTTGCGACCTTCGGTCAGGGTGACGTTGAACCACTGGTTCAGACCCTCGCCGCCAGCCGGCTTGATCTTGTTGAACTTGGCCATGCCATCTTCCAGCTGCACCCCCTTGCGCAGGCGCTGCAGCATGGCTTCGGTGATTTCGCCAAACACGCGCACCGCGTATTCCCGCTCCACTTCGTGGCTCGGGTGCATCAGGCGGTTGGCCAGCTCACCGTCGGTGGTGAACAGCAGCAGACCGGAGGTGTTGACGTCGAGGCGACCGACCGCAATCCAGCGGGCCCCTTCCATCTTGGGCAGGCGATCAAACACGGTAGGACGACCTTCCGGATCGTGACGGGTACACATCTCCCCTTCCGGCTTGTGGTAAGCCAGCACGCGGCAGATCACTTCCTCTGCGGCACGGGTCTTGACCTGGTGACCATCCACCCGGATCACGGCGTTCACTTCGACGCGATCCCCCAGCGTGGCGACCTTGCCATCCACACTGACCCGACCTGCGGTGATCAGGGCCTCCATCTCACGACGGGAGCCGTGACCCGCGCGGGCCAACACTTTTTGCAGTTTTTCACTCATCGGGGTTACCTGATTGTTGATCGCTGCCCGTAAACATGGCGGACAACGGGGGTTGCAGCTCGGGATCCAGCTCGGGGAGCTGCTCCAGACTCTGCAGATTAAAGTAATCCAGAAACGCTCTGGTGGTGGCGAGCAGCTCGGGGCGACCCGCCACCTCTTTGTGGCCTATGCTGCGCACCCAGCCACGATCTTTCAAGGTATTCACTATCTGGCTCGAGACCGCGACCCCGCGGATCGCTTCGATCTCGGCCCGGGTGATGGGTTGACGATAGGCGATCAGCGTCAGCGTCTCCATCACGGCGCGCGAGTAGCGGGGCGCCCGCTCGCTCCAGAGCCGCGAGAGCTCTTCGGCATAATCCTGACGAGCCTGAAAGCGCCAGCCGGAGGCCACTTCCTTGAGCTCGACGCCCCGTTCGCTGTAATCCTGTTTGAGCTCCGCCAGCAGCAGTTGCACGTAGCGGGTGGTGACCGGATAGTCGGCCAGCACGCTGCCTTTGAGCTCGCTGACGTTGAGCGGACGCCCGGCGACAAAGAGGGCCGCCTCGATCAGCGTCTTTAATCGTTCAGCTGGCAGCGCCATTGGGCGTTCCTCGCAAAAGCCATCTCAATGGGCAAGACCACGCTTCCCCTCCTCACTCTGGTTGGCCAGGGCAAAATGGATCGGACCCAGAGGCTCGGCCTGCAAAATCCAGATCAGCTGCTCCTTGCACAGCTCCAGCAGCGCCAGAAAGGTCACCAGCACGCCCATGCGCCCCTCTTCGGCACGCAGCACCTGCTCAAGACGCAGGGTCTGGCCCAGCGAGAGCATGGCGAGGATCTCCGCCATGCGCACCCGGGTCGGGATCTGTTCGCGGCGGATCTGGTGATGCTCAAAATGAGTCGCGCGTTTTACCACACTTTGCATGTAAAGGGCGAGCTCAACCAGCGAAACATCGGGCGCCAGCGGCTTGAGATCGCCAAAATCGGGCGGCAGGGCGGCCGCGATAAAGATCTCCCGCTCCACCCGTGGCAGCTCGCTGACCCGCTCCGCGCCTACCTTGTAGCGCTCGTACTCCTGCAGGCGGCGAATAAGGGTGACGCGGGGATCTTCCCCCTCCTCTTCCTCCTCCAGCTCGGGCGCCTTGGGCAGCAGCAGGCGGGATTTGATCTCGGCCAGCCAGGCCGCCATCAGCAGATATTCGGCCGCGAGCTCCAGATTGAGCCCCTGCATCAGCTCCACGTACTCCATGTACTGGGCGGTGATCTGCAGGATCGGCAGATTGAGGATATCGAGCTGCTGACGCCGGATGAGGTAGAGCAGCAGATCGAGCGGCCCCTCGAAGGTATCGAGGAA
This sequence comes from Aeromonas lacus, assembly GCF_000764665.1. Taxonomy (GTDB): domain Bacteria; phylum Pseudomonadota; class Gammaproteobacteria; order Enterobacterales; family Aeromonadaceae; genus Aeromonas; species Aeromonas lacus. Next base: position 3,534 of record NZ_JRGM01000027.1, read on the forward strand.
CACCTCCAGCGCATCGGGCGGGATGAACAAGTCCTGGGGCAGCTCGTGGTAGGGCTGCCCCAGGACTTTCGCGATGGGAGGTGTGACGCCCGCGCCGTTATCGCCGGTGCTGGTCGTCACAGGATCTGCGGTATCACTCAAACGGGGTCGGGTCTCCGGCACCGCGACGACGCACTACCGGGTCGTCGTCGGAGAAGTCCACGACCGTGGTGGGCTGCTCGCCCAGATAACCGCCGTTGACCACCAGATCGATCTGCTTGCCCAGCTTGTCGTAGATCTCCTCCGGGTCAAACTCCGCCATCTCGGAATCCGGCAGGATCAGCGAGGTGGAGAGCAGCGGCTCGCCGAGGGCTTCCAGCAGCGCCTGGGCAATCTTGTTGTCCGGCACCCGGATCCCGATGCTCTTCTTCTTCTCGTTCATAAGGCGGCGCGGCACCTCTTTGGTCGCCTTGAAGATGAAGGTGTAGGCACCCGGGGTGTTGTTCTTGATCAGGCGAAACGCGCCGTTATCGACTTTGGCGTAGGTGGAGATCTCGGAAAGATCGCGGCATACCAGAGTGAAGTCGTGGTTGGCGTCGAGACGACGGATGCGGCAGATGCGCTCCAGCGCCCCCTTGTCACCCATATGGCAGCCCAGCGCATAGCCTGAGTCGGTGGGATAGACGATAACGCCGCCGTTCTGGATGATCTGCACCGCCTGGCTGATCAGACGCGCCTGCGGGTTTTCCGGATGTACGTAAAAGTGCTGACTCATACCTTGTTCTCGCAATGGGGGCAGCAACATCTGCCCGCTTGATGGCCATGGAGCCGGGCTCCACGGCACTCACTTACTATTCTGCTTTAAAATTCGTCTCTTGCCGCCGGTCAGCGGCTGGCCACCAGAGCGGCATGCTCTTCCTGACTCAGCCCGAAGTGATCGGGAGAGACCAGCCAGAGCGGCGTCCCCTCTTTGGGCAGCCAGAGGTGGCGGCCCAGCTCGGTCCAGTTGGAGGGGAAGTGAAAATCGGACCCCACCGAAATGGCCAGACCATATTCGTTCGCCCACTGGCCCAGATTGGCCCGCTCCTGCGGGCTCTGCTGGGGCAACGAGACCTCCATGGCATCGCCACCTGCCGCCTTGAAGGCCACCAGCAACCGCTTGATCCACTTGGCGGTGAGATCGTAACGGCTGGGATGGGCCAACACCGCCAGCCCGCCCGCTGCGTGAATCGCAGTGATCGCGTCGCCCATCTCGGGCCACTGGGCAGGAGCATACCCCTTGTTGCCCCGGCTCAGGTACTTCTTGAATACCTTTTGCATGTTGTCGGCCACCCCGCGCGCCACCAGCACTCGGGCAAAGTGGGCCCGGGTCACAGCCGCATCACCGGCAAGCGCTTTGGCTTCTTCATAAGTGCCGGGGATGAGGCACTTCTCCAGACGGCGCCCGATCTCCTGCGCGCGCTCTTCGCGGCGGGCCTGCTGGCCGGTCAGAAAGTCGCTCAGCTGCGAATTTTTTTCATCCACCCCCAGCGCCACGATATGGATCTCGTGATGCTCCCAGCCGGTGGAGATCTCGACCCCGCTCACCAGTCGCAACGACAGTTGCTGGGCGGCGATAGTGCTGCGTGCCTCATCAAGACCGGCAAGGGTGTCGTGGTCAGTGATTGCTAACACCTCGACCTCTTTCTCGGCGGCGCGGCGCACCAGTTCGGCGGGGCTCAGCACGCCATCCGAAGCGGTAGTATGACAGTGAAGATCGAATCTCATCGGGTTATTCCGCTCTCGTGGTCAGGTCACCATTCATGAAAAATCGGTGAAAGAAGGCTAAAAAGCGACTTGACTTGGCCGCGGCTTTATCGTTTTCTGTAGGCACTTCATTGCAAACATCTTTTTACAGGACTTTATCATGCAAACGACTTCCATCCTGACCATTTGGTGGTGGCACACTCCCTGACATGCGGGCGTGTGGTCGTTGCTGTACCTGTAAACTGACAGCAAATTAAGAACCCAAAGAAAAAGCCCGCTGACCCCAGCGGGCTTTTTTATTATCCGGCAAATGGAGCTGTGATGAAACCGAGAATTCAGACAAGCGTAATGACCAGGCGATGGCGCCCCTGCTGAAACCGCCAGAACCCACCTCATTTTCAAGGCACTTTTTCAAGGTATTAGACGTCATGAACATCGGTAACACGCATCACACGCAAGGGAACGCACTATGACAGCCACGCACCGCCTTCCTCTGGGTGAATTCGATACCCTCAAACTCAACGCCCCCTACGTGGCCGATCCGCTGGCGCTCTACAGCGAGTTTTGCCAGCAGCGCCCCAACACCCTGCTGCTGGAATCGGTGGAGATCGACTCCAAGGCGGGCAAACAGAGCCTGCTGCTGGTCGATGCCTGCCTGCGCATCGAGTGCCGTGGCCGCACCGTGCGGGTGCGCGGCCTCAATGACAACGGCGCCCAGCTGCAGAGCCTGCTGACCGAGCGTCTACCTGCCGCCGTAATCCAGAGCCTGGTGGCCGGCGAGCTGCAGCTCGACTTCCCGGCCTCCGATCGGGAGCTGGACGAAGATTCCCGCCTCAAGGGGATCAGCGTGCTGGACGTGCTGCGCACCCTGCAGCGGGAGCTCGATTGCCAGCTGGGCAAAGAGGCCCTGTTTATGGCGGGCAGCTTTGCCTATGACCTCATCGCCTCTTTTGAAGATCTGCCCGAAGTGCCGCAGGGGAGCAACGACTGCCCCGACTACTGCTTCTACGTGGCCGAAACCCTGATCACCATCGACCATATCGAGCGCACCACTCAGCTGATTGCCTGCATCTTTGGCGGCGACAGCGACGAGAGCCGGGTAGAGGACAGATACCACCGCCTGAGCGAGCGTCTCGGCCAGTTCAAGCAAGCCTGCCAGCAGGCGCCGCAACAGGAGCCGGTAACGCCAGCCCTGACCGGCGGCATCTGCGTGGACAAGAGCGACAAGCAGTTCTGCGCCGAGGTGGAGAAGCTCAAGGGCTTTATCCGCCGCGGCGACATCTTCCAGGTGGTGCCGTCCCGCTGCTTCTCCCTGCCCTGCCCAAGCCCCATCGCCGCCTATCGCCGCCTCAAACAGACCAACCCCAGCCCCTACATGTTCTACGTGCAGGATGAGGGCTTCACCCTGTTTGGCGCCTCGCCGGAGAGCGCGGTGAAATTCTGCGCCACCAGCCGCGACGTGGAGATGTACCCCATCGCCGGTACCCGCCGCCGCGGCTTCAACCCCGATGGCAGCATCAACCGGGATCTCGATGGCCGCATCGAGCTGGAACTGCGTCAGGACGAGAAAGAGGTGGCCGAGCACCTGATGCTGGTAGATCTGGGCCGCAACGACATCGCCCGCATCTCCGAACCCGGCACCCGCTACGTCAAGGAGCTGCTGAAAGTGGATCGCTACAGCCACGTGATGCATCTGGTCTCCAAGGTGGTCGGCACCTTGCGTTCCGACCTTGACGCCCTGCACGCCTATCAGGCCTGCATGAACATGGGCACCCTCACCGGCGCACCGAAGATCCGCGCCAGCGAGCTTATTCGCATGGTAGAAGGCAAGCGCCGCGGCAGCTACGGCGGCGCGGTCGGCTACATTAACGGCGCCGGCGAGATGGATACCTGCATCGTCATCCGCTCCGCCTTTGTCAAAGAGGGCGTGGCCCATGTGCAGGCCGGTGCCGGGGTGGTCTATGACTCCAAGCCGCAAGCCGAAGCGGACGAAACCCGCGCCAAGGCGGCCGCCGTGCTGGCCGCCATCGCCGCCAGCCATGGCACCTCCCTGCAAGCCCTGAGCGCCCAGCAGGAGCAACATAAGGACGTGAGCCATGACTAACATCTTCCTGCTCGATAACTTCGACTCCTTTACCTACAACCTCGTCGACCAGTTCCGCTCCCTCGGCTATCCGGTGCGGATCTACCGCAACAGCCTGCCGGCGAGCCGCATCATGAGCGAAATCGCCGCCTGCGAAGGGGACGCCGTGCTGGTGCTCTCTCCGGGGCCGGGCGCCCCCCACGAAGCGGGTTGCCTGATTGAGCTGATCAAGCTGGCCCGCGGTCAGGTGCCCATCCTCGGTATCTGCCTCGGTCATCAGGCCCTGTGCGAAGCCTACGGCGGCACCGTCGGTGCGGCGGGTGAAATCGTCCACGGCAAGCGCTCCCTGATTGAGCACAACGGCCACGGCGCCTTCGCCGGTCTGCCAAGCCCGCTGCCGGTAGCCCGCTACCACTCGCTGGTCGCTACCTATGTACCGGAAGAGCTGACGGTGATTGCCCACTATCAGGGCATGCCCATGGCCATCGAGCAGCAGGATGAGCGGGTGCTGGGCTTCCAGTTCCACCCGGAATCCATCATGACCTCGGAAGGGGCCCGTCTGCTGACTCAGGCACTCGCCCATATCACCCGTCCAGAAAGCATTTTTTCGACACGCGGCGCGCGGTAAGGAGACCAACATGCATCATCATCTCAACACCCTCTATCAGGGTCAGTCTCTGAGCCGTGAAAGTACCCGCGACGCCTTCGGCCAGGTGGTTCGTGGCGAAGTGGATCCCATCGTGCTCGCAAGTCTCTTGACCGCCCTCAAGATCAAGGGGGAGACCCCGGAGGAGATCGCCGGCGCCGCCGAAGCGCTGCTGGCGGAAGCGCGCGACTTCCCGCGTCCGGACTATGAGTTCTGCGACATCGTCGGCACCGGTGGCGATGGCCTCAACACCATCAACGTCTCCACCACCTCGGCGCTGGTCGCCGCCGCCTGCGGCCTGAAAGTGGCCAAGCACGGCAACCGCTCGGTCTCGAGCAAGTCGGGCTCCAGCGATCTGCTGGACAAGATGGGGATCAAGCTCGACATGAGCCCGGCGCAGGCGCGCCGCTGTCTGGACGAGCTCGGCATCTGCTTCCTGTTCGCCCCCCAGTATCACGCCGGGGTGCGCCACGCCATGCCGGTGCGTCAGGCCCTCAAGACCCGCACCCTGTTCAACGTGCTGGGGCCGCTCATCAACCCCGCTCGCCCCACCTATCAGCTGATGGGAGTCTATGCCCCCGAGCTGGTGCGCCCCATCGCCGAAACCCTGCTGGCACTGGGGCTGAAAACCGGTATGGTGGTGCACGGTGCCGGGCTGGATGAAATTGCCATCCACGGCCCGACTCAGGTGGCCCAGATCCGTGACGGCGAGATCCGCGAATTTATGATCACCCCGGCTGACTTTGGCCTCGAGACCTATCCGGTCAGCGCCATTCAGGGCGGGGAACCGGAAGAGAACCGCGCCATCACCGCCGCCATTCTGGCAGGACAAGGCACCCCGGCCCACAACGCCGCCATTGCCGCCAACGTGGCGCCACTGCTGCTGATGGCGGGCAAGGCGAAGGATCTCAAGAGCGCGGCGGCCGAGGTGCTGGCGGTGCTGGCAAGCGGCAAGACGGCGGAGCTCGCCGCCCGGCTGGCTACCCTGAGTCATCAGGAGGCATGATGTCAGCCACGACTCTGCACAGCAGTCATTCAGAACGCCCACAGGGCAAGAGCCAGTTTCGCAAGGATAACGAGATGTCAGACCTTATTGCCCCCCATGCTTTTCTGAACATGGCCTCCATCAGCCAGACCATTCTCGGCAAAATCGTGGCAGCCAAGCAGGCGTGGGTCGCCGCCCGCAAGCAGGCCCAGCCGCTGGCGAGCTTCCAGAGCGAACTGGTAGCCAGCGATCGAGATTTCGTCGGGGCGCTCAAGGCGGGCTCCACCCGCTTTATTCTGGAGTGCAAGAAGGCCTCCCCCTCCAAGGGCTTGATCCGCGATGATTTTAGCCCGGAGGCCATCGCCGACATCTATGGCAAATACGCCACCGCCATCTCGGTGCTGACCGACGAGAAGTTCTTTCAGGGGGATTTTGCCTTCCTGCCGCGGGTGCGCAGCCGCGTCCAGCAGCCGGTGCTCTGCAAGGATTTCATGATTGACCCCTATCAGGTCTATCTGGCCCGCCACTATCAGGCGGACGCCATCCTGCTGATGCTCTCGGTGCTCACCGACGAGGGCTATCGCGCCCTGTTCGCGGTGGCCAAGGAGCTGGGCCTTGGCGTGCTCACCGAAGTGAGCAACGAAGAGGAGCTGACCCGCGCCATCGCGCTGGGCGCGCCGGTCATCGGCATCAACAACCGGGATCTGCGCGACTTGAGCGTGGATCTCGCCCGCACCAAACAGCTGGCAAAAGATATCCCGAGCGATCGGGTGGTGATCAGCGAATCCGGCATCAATCACCGCGCTCAGGTGGCGGATCTGCGCCACCATGCCAAGGGCTTTTTGGTGGGCTCATCCCTGATGGCCGAGCCGGACCTGGAAGCGGCAGTGCGCAAGCTGGTACTGGGCCAGAACAAGGTGTGCGGCCTGACCCGCGCCGAGGATGCCGCTGCAGCCCATCAGGCGGGTGCTGTGTTTGGTGGCCTGATCTTTGTTTCCAAAAGCCCGCGCTACGTCGACATTCCCGCCGCCCGCGCCGTGACGGCGGGCGCGCCGCTCGCCTATGTGGGGGTATTTCGCAATGCCCAACCCGCCACCATAGTCAAGACGGTGGAGGCGCTGGGGCTCGCGGTGGTGCAGCTGCATGGGGATGAAGATGCCGCCTATATCGAGGGATTGCGCGCGCTGCTGCCGACTGGCTGCCAGATCTGGAAAGCGGTCGGAGTCTCTCTTGGCAAGGAAAGTGGCGAGCCACTGCCCGCCCTCGACTACCCGGCGGATCGGCTGCTGCTGGATACAAAAGTCGGCAGCCAGAGCGGCGGCACCGGTCAGGCGTTCGACTGGAGCCTGCTGGCCCATCTCGACAAGAGCAAACTGATGCTGGCGGGGGGGCTCAATCCCGACAACGCCCTGCAGGCGGCGCAAGTGGGCTGCCTCGGCCTTGATTTCAACTCCGGGGTGGAGAGTGCCCCGGGCCAGAAGGATGCGCACAAGATTGCAGCCGCCTTCGGCGCACTGCGCCAACTGTGAAAAAGCGCTGCGAACCCGCTAAACACATGCACCAAATGAATGAATCGCTTAAGCCTATAAATACAAGGAATAGTCTATGACCCTGCTCAACCCGTTTTTCGGTGAATTTGGCGGCATGTATGTGCCCCAAATCCTTATCCCGGCCCTGCTCCAGCTGGAGAAAGCCTTTGTCGACGCCAAGGATGATCCGGCCTTTATCGCCGAGTTTCAGTCCCTGCTGACCGAGTATGCCGGTCGCCCGACCCCGCTCACCCTGACCCGCAATCTGACCAAGGGCACCAAGACCCGTCTCTATCTGAAGCGTGAAGATCTGCTGCACGGCGGCGCCCACAAGACCAACCAGGTGCTGGGTCAGGCGCTGCTGGCCAAGCGGATGGGCAAGAGCGAGATCATCGCCGAGACCGGCGCCGGTCAGCATGGCGTTGCCACCGCGCTGGCCTGCGCCCTGCTCGGCCTCAAGTGCCGGGTCTATATGGGCGCCAAGGATTGCGAGCGCCAGAAACCGAACGTATTTCGCATGAAGCTGATGGGCGCCACCGTCATTCCGGTGCACTCCGGCTCCAGCACCCTGAAAGATGCCTGCAACGAGGCGCTGCGCGACTGGGCCGCCAACTACGAGTCGGCCCACTACCTGCTCGGCACCGCCGCCGGTCCGCACCCCTTCCCCACTATCGTGCGGGAGTTCCAGAAGATGATCGGCGAAGAGGCCAAGGCCCAGTGCTTCGAGAAGGAGGAGCGGCTGCCCGACGCGGTGATCGCCTGCGTCGGCGGCGGGTCGAACGCCATCGGCATGTTTGCCGACTTTATCGATGAGCCGTCGGTGCGCCTGATCGGCGTCGAGCCGGGTGGTCACGGCATCGAGAGTGGCGAGCACGGCGCGCCGCTGGGTCACGGCAGCAAGGGAGTCTTCTTTGGCATGCACTCCTACCTGATGCAGGACAATCAGGGGCAAATTCAGGAGTCCTACTCCGTCTCGGCGGGGCTCGACTTCCCCTCCGTCGGCCCGCAGCACGCCCACCTGGCAGCCATCGGCCGCGCCGAGTACCCCTCGGTGACTGACAAAGAGGCGCTGGACGCCTTCCAGGAGCTGGCCAAATCCGAAGGCATCATACCGGCGCTGGAGTCCTCCCACGCACTGGCCCACGCCCTCAAGATGGCCCGCAGTGAACCGGAAAAAGAGCAGGTGCTTATCGTCAACCTCTCCGGCCGTGGCGACAAAGATATCTTTACCGTTGCCGACATTTTCGAGAAAGAAGGAACCTTGTCATGAACCGTTACGCACAACTCTTCTCCCGTCTGGACGCGGCCAATCAGGGCGCTTTTGTGCCGTTCGTGATGCTGGGTGACCCCACCCCCGAATTGTCGCTGGCCATCGTCGATGCGCTGGTGGAAGGGGGCGCCGATGCCCTCGAACTCGGCATTCCCTTCTCCGATCCGGTAGCAGACGGCCCCACCATTCAGGGCGCCGCCCTGCGTGCCTTTGCCAGCCACACCACCCCGGACGACTGCTTCGAGCTGCTCGGCCGCATCCGCGCCAAGTACCCGCAGCTGCCCATTGGCCTGCTGGTCTACGCCAACCTGGTCTATGTGCGCAAAATTGACGGCTTCTACGAGAAGTGCCAGCAGGCGGGCGTGGATTCGGTGCTGGTGGCCGACGTGCCGGTGCAGATGTGCACCCCCTACAAGGCGGCCGCCGACAAGTTCGGTATCGACAGCATCTTTATCGCCCCGCCCAATGGCGATGCCGAGACCCTGAAACAGGTGGCGGAGCTGGGTAATGGTTACACCTATCTGGTGAGCCGCGCCGGCGTCACCGGTGCCGAGACCAAGGCCGGCATGCCGGTGGAGGGGCTGATCAATACCCTGCGCGAGTTCAATGCCCCCCCCGCCCTGCTCGGCTTTGGCATCAGCGAACCGGCTCAGGTGCGTGAAGCGATTGCCGCGGGCGCCGCCGGTGCCATCTCCGGCTCCGCCGTGGTGAAGATCATCGAGACCCACCACCAGAATCCGGAGCATATGCTGACCCGTCTGAAAGAGTTTGTGGAAGGGATGAAGGCCGCGACCAACCGCTAAGGTCGGATAATGGGGTCAGCTGGTAGTGACCCCTAGTTGCCATTTCACATAACCACGCCATAACCATGAGAAACGGAGCCTGACCGGCTCCCTTTCTTTTTATCGCTTCTCCCCGCTTGCGGCTCTGAGCGTGTTGCCCCCTCCTCCCCTTGGGAGAGGGCTGGGGTGAGGGCAGCTTTGCATTCCCAACCAAATGAGTTGCTCACATAGCGCACGCCTTAATGACTAATTTATTGATCCAACAAAGATTTCCGCCAAAGCCCCCTTCTCAACTATCAGCATCGCCCTTAAGATAGCCAAACGACAATCCCTCTCTCGGGAGCGCACCATGGCTGCGATTGTTGCTATCTCGCAGGTTAAAAGCAGCAGGCTGGGAGCTGTCACTCAGGGGCGGTAGCGTGGTTTTTGTAGGTTGACGCAGCGTGTAACAAAGCCCAACAGGCGAGCATTATTACGCCAACCAGTTCGGGGTAAACAAGGATGTGGCAGACCCGTAAACCAGATCTACAGATATATTCGCGGTAAACGTTGGGCTTCACTTCGTTCAGCACCAACCTACAAATTTTAGCCAAATATACTAGATAATAAATGGTTCAAATATCTAGACTTGCTCACGGGATAGACTAAAACCATCCCCTAAACCAACCATTAGATTCATCGAGGAAAAAATGTCCACAATTGAATTCATTAAACCAATCAGCCCTGAAACGATGATTCCTGCTCGAATTATTGGTATTAAAGAGGGTGAGGTTGAAACTGAAATGGTTACTCTCCAAGTGTCAAAAATAGATCAGGTATGGAGAAAAGATAGATTTTCTTATTCTGGTTTAGGAGGCGCGGATAGAAAAGAAAGTAAAATAAAAGGAGTTGAAAACTGGATTTCCATCTACAATCAAGTTCACGCTCCAATTATTTACATCACAAACAATGACCCCCAGAATTTATTTTTTGTTGATGGCCGACACACGACAGCCTTTCTGACTGAATCCGGCTACAAAGAGGCTAAATTTATTATTCCTAGTATTCAGTTAAATATCATATTAGACTCTTTTGCATAGTCATACTTCATTCGGCACAGCGTAAAATACGGCCTACAAATCATCGTTCGAAACCGAGTTTTTTCAGTGGTCGCAGCGAGCATTATTGCACCAACCGGTTCGGGCTCAACAAGTATATGGCTGATCCGTAAAACAGATTTCAAATATATTCGCGGTAAACGTTGGGCTTCACTTCGTGAAGCATCAACCTACGATTTTTAGCCCAACATACGAGATATCAGGGCAGAGACGAGTTATATGGAAGGCTTTGCTATCGGATTAGTATCACCTTCTATCTAATTACTGT
>NZ_JRGM01000028.1 GCF_000764665.1 Aeromonas lacus
CTTGAGAATAGTTCGAATGATGAGATTTTATCTTCGCTGAAAAGTTTGCTCTCTGTATGGCGCAAAGAATTAGAGATTGGTGAAGTAAGAAAACGACCATTGCAGGTCAAAGGGCATACAACGCTCAATAAAATAATAGACTATAAGTTAATTGAGTTGATGGATGTGTTGATTGTATTGAAAGTAGCTAATTGCCATATTTGTTATGAACGACTGCAAGAGTATCTTTATTTTGATAGTAGGTATAAAGATTGGGGGGCCGATAAAATAAAAAGGACAGTTATTCCACTGTCTAAGAAGTTTACAGATGAGCTTTATTTGAGAACCTTAAAAAATAGTTTGTCTGGCGACAACAAACTGTACTCGATTGTTGCCTCTATCTATGAACCATCCAGTGCCTAACACGTCCAGGCATCATTAACACCCAGACACAAAAATCACTTTTTCATTTTTGTTCCGGTATTAAACATGAAATATGGAAGATAGCTCTCGTAAACCAAGAGGGCTATCAATATGACATCATCTACCAGCCAAACCATTAGTAATCGCCTCACTCGCCGTGAGGCTGCCGCTTACCTTGGGTTGTCTGAGAAGACCCTCGGGGTCTGGGCCAGCAATGGCCGCTATGAACTCCCTTACTACAAGATTGGCAACCGTACCCTCTACGAACGCGCCGATCTCGATGCGTTCCTCGCCTCCCGCAAGATGCTGCATTCCAGCAAACCTGCAAACCCCATCCAATAACCCTGGAGGTACTCACATGCGCGTGATGTGTACCGAGTGCGGTCAGTTGGGCCGCATTACCAAGACCAATCGCCTGACGGCGGGGGTCGCCAATCTTTATTGCCAGTGTACCGATGCCGAGTGTGGTCACTCTTGGGTGTCCACCCTGGCCTATAGCCACACCTTGAGCCCATCGGCCAAGAACGCTACAGCGATGGCCATCACGCTGGCGCAAGGGCTGTCGCCCGAGGCGCACGGCTCACTGTGCAAGAGCGTGAACGAGCGGCAGCAGCAGCTCGACATACTGGCCGCGCAAGAGCGCGAAAAGCCGGTGGTTACACTGCGGAGGGTGGTATGAGTAGCCAAATCAAAACCGGTTGGGTGTGCATCGCCACTGCGGGGCAAACACTGGACGGCCGCAATATCAGCCCCGAGAGCCTGCGCCAGATGGCCGAGGTATACGACCCGGGTTTCTATACCGCGAGGCTCTGGCCGGAGGGGGCGCGCACTCGCCCGCTTGGCTCTGTGGATGCCTTGAAGGTGCAGGAAGAGGGCGACCAGCTCAAGCTGATGGCGATACTTTGCCCGACCCTTGAGCTGATTGACCTCAACATCAGCGGCAGCCACGGCTTTTGCACCATTGAGGCGGCTGAAAACTTCGCTGGCACCGGCCAGTGGTATCTAGCGGGGGTCTCTGTCACCGACCAGCCGACCATCACGGGGCTGACCCAACTGCAATTTAGTGCCAAGCGACCCGAGGCGCGCCCGCTCTTGGTGCCAGCCTCTTTGCCTGTGCCCGTCCCCACCAAGCCGGTGAACCGGACGCTAGACCCTGACCGCATGTTCAAGCAGCTGGAAACCTTGCTGTCGGACATCGACAGCATCAACAAAAAGCTCGCCAGCATGATGCCCTGCCCGCCAGACCCGCCCACTGCTGACCGCCGTGATAACCCCGACTCTGCCAACACCTACCGCCTCTACTAAGGAGCCTTTCTGATGACCTTATCTGACCTGCTGCGCGATGTGCGCATGAGTTTTGCCCCCGCGCCGCAACCCAGTTTCGGCAACCTCGATAACGCCACCAGTATGGCCCTGACGGCGGCCATTTTGCAGGCCGTCCCGTTCCTGTGGATGGTCTCTATCTTGGGTGTGGATGACCCGCACGCCCCGCGCTTTGACCCGCTCAAGCCGACCCTGCGCAGTGGCCGCAAGGCGCAAGCGCGTTTCATGGTTCCAGCCAAGCCGAGTAAGCGGGCTCACCAATACGAAGAGATGGACAGCAGCGTTATCTGGACGTGGCAACAGCTGGCCCAGATGCTGGAAGGGCTCGACCAGCGCCAAGCCAACACCCTGCTCGAAGAGCTGGCCTTGGCTGCCTTTGGTGATGACCTGATACGGGTCGGTTTCCATGGCCAGTCTGCCGCCGTCAATACCGACCCCGTTGCCAACCCCAACGGGGAGGATGTGATGATGGGCTGGCCCGCCTTGGCCAAGGCGGCTGACCCCGAAGGGCTGCGGGTGCTGCGCGATGCGGTCACCTTCTCAACCAGCGGCAAGGGCGATTTCGCCGACCTCGACAGCATGGTGTATGCCCTGATTGAGAAGCTGCCCGAGGCATACCGCCAAGACCCGCGCTTGGTGGTGATGGTCGGCGGCGACCTGTTGCGCGCCCACCAGAAAGCCCACCTCAAGGCCGGACAGGTACGGGATAAAACCCAGCGCATGAAGATTGCGGATTTGGGCTTTGTCTCGCACCAGCACATGCCGAGCACCTATCTGGCCATCACGCTGGTCGAGAACCTGCAGGTGCTCACCGTCAACCATACCCACCGCCTCACGGCGGGCGACATTGACGACTTGGCCAGCTGGGGCATTCGCTACAACCGCGCCCAGTCCTACGCCTTGGGCGAGCCGACCGCCTACGCCGCACCCTTGCCACCGAGGAGTAACCCCATGCAACAAACCTCCACCTTGCACGCCGTGCCGACTGCCCCCGCAGCGACCCGAGCCAGCCGACTGGATGAACACGTGGCCCTGTTTCAAAGCGAGCACAGCAAGCTGATGGAACTCGACCAAGAGATATTGACCTTGCGCGAGCAGCGCAAAAACCTGATGGCGCAAATCCCGTCCGCCAAGGCGCGCCGTGAGGAGCTGCGCCAAGGACGGATTAACCAGCTAATGGGCGGAATGGTGTCCCTGGAAGCGGCGCGGGAGTACCGCGAGCTGACCGAACTGCTGGACGATGCCAACGCGGCAGCCACGTTGTCGGAGTGTCAGGAGAAGCGCTTGGCGTTGCCGCTCTATCAGACCCAGCTGGCGGTGAACAGCGCCCAGAGCATGGTCGCCGGATGTTATGAAAGCTACCTCGACCACAAGCTGGCACCCGCCATCTTGCCCAACCTCAAGCAGCAGCTGGCCGAACTGGCGGCCCTGACCTGCGCCAAGGGTTGCATCATCGGGATGGAAGGTGCGCGCCGCTGGGCGCTAAACGAGTTGGGTTCGGCCCTCAAAGAGGCAATGAGCGGCGAGCAGGTGGCGCTGGAGGGCGACAGCCCCGCTGCCCGTAAGGCTCTCCTCACCTCAACCCGCCCCCAGTGTGCCGACCTGCTGGCCCTGTGTGACAGTCCAGGCAAACGCCAATGCCTGCAACGGGAGTTGGAGGAGTAACCGCCCAGAAAAACAAAAGGGAGCCTGCCAGGGCTCCCTATTTACTTACCCCACCCCCAAATCCAGAGGAGCAAGCCCATGCACCATAGCAAAGCCCCTGATCCCCAGCAAGAGTTGCATCCACAGATCAATTCGGATAGCCTTCCGATCACCAAGGGCCTAGACACCCCTTGGTATGGCTGGCGGATTAGACACCCGCAGGCAATGACTAAACCAAGGACAATTTGCACCATTTCCCCCATCTTCGGCCTCATGCCGGAGATCTATCCTTTTTTGGGGGCATGGGTCGGGAGCCAAAGAAAACGCCCCCACTGTGCCTTCCTTGGTTTGGCACTGTCTTGCGGCTACCCGATCCGCCTTGGTCTACCAAAACCAAGGATAGTAATCATGATCTTCACCTTCCTGATCGCCACTCATGGTAGGGTCTCTGACCTTCACCGTATACGCACCATTTCTGCCGTCGCTGATACCGAAGCCCAAGCGCGCGCCAATCTGCCTGGCTTGCCGCTCGTGTTTGTTGCCCGTATTCCCAATGCGAAAAGGGGGCAAGCATGAACATCCATCAGAACCCCTCAAAAGAGCTTACCCGCGTCACTGCTGAACTGGATACGTCAGTCTGTGCCCTTCATACCCTTTCCCATTTGCTGTCCGCCAGCGTGGATTGGGAGCGTAAGAGCCGCATCGACCATGAAGAGTTTACCTATGGCCTTTCCGGCCTGCTCAAAGCACTGGCGAAAGACATAGACACCAACTCTTGCCGGATCAGTGAGTTGAATGATCGGCTGCCAGGAGGTGAGTCATGACCTCTATTCGCATTGTCTCTGATGTCTCCTTGGCAGCCCGTGGCCAATGGCCCTTTATCCTGGCTGAACTTGGCCTATCGGTTCCCAAGCGTGGCCAGCATGGCCCATGCCCTGCCTGCGGTGGTAAAGACCGGTTTCGCCTGGATGACAAGGAGGGGCGGGGCACCTGGATTTGTTCCCAGTGCGGCGCCGGTGATGGCTTAACCCTTCTGGCCAAGGCCACCCACAAGAGCACCAAGGAGGCCGCCCAAGAGGTGGCCACCTTGCTCGGGTTATCCCCAGACGGTCTCGATGCAAAGGAGGTCGCCGCCCGCCGACAGAACGCCGAGCAGGTAGCAGCCAAAGCCAGACAGGATGAAGAGAAAGCCAAGCGCAAAGCCTGCACCAGGGCCGCCTCAATCATGGGGGATTGCGTTAAGGGCCGTAGCCCCTATCTCTCCCTCAAGCACCTGCCCGACTGGCTGGCAGATACCAATCAGACCCTGATCCGAGAAGCGCGGCACAACTTCCCCCAGGGCTCCCTGGTTATCCCGCTCACGGATGAACATGATCAGCTGGTCAACGTCCAGCTCATCAACCCCCAGGGGGAAAAGCGCTATTTGGCCGGTGGCCAGAAAGCAGGGGCATTTCACCGGTTAACCGGCGGGCTACGGGTGGCAATCTGTGAAGGTTACGCAACGGGGGTATCTGTCCATTTGGCGACAGGGGCAACCGTCTATTGCGCCATGGATGCAAGCAATCTGCTGGCCGTGGCTGAGATTGCCAAGCGCCGAGAAGGTACAGAGCCGATCCTGATTGCCGGTGACAACGATGCCCATATTGATGGCAACCCTGGCCAAGCCAAAGCCCAAGAAGCAGCAACAGCGATAGGGGGGCTGATCTGCCTTCCTGGTGAAGCTGGTGACTGGAACGATTACCACCAGGCCCATGGGCTGCTCGATACCAAGAAGGCGATCATGACCTCTATCGCAGATACCAAGACCCCAGCAGAACAAACCCCCGAGTCGTCAGAGCTCCCCGACAACTACAGCATGGGGAAAGATCGCCTCTTTGCCATGGAGTGGCGCGGCAAGGGGGAGGAGGCCGAACGGGTGCCGGTGCCGATCAGTTCCCCACTACATGTCAGGGCGATCACCCACACCGAGCAGGGACAAGGCTTTGGCAGGTTGCTGGAGTGGCGTGATACCAACGGCAAGACCCGCCGTTGGGCAATGCCCATGCGTATGCTGGTTCACAAAGGCGGCGAGGAGGTATTCGGCCAGCTGGCAGAAAGCGGGCTCAGTTACATCAACATGAGCAAAAAGAACCTGCTGCGCGATTACCTGATGAGCTGCCAGCCACAAGCTAGGATCACTTGTGTCGATCGCACTGGTTGGCACAAACGGGCCTATGTGCTGCCAAATGGCAACTTGGGGCCAGATGCCAATGAGGTGATCCTGCAAACCACCGGCTATGTGAATAACGACTTCACCGCATCCGGCACCTTGGCCGAGTGGCAAGCCCAGGTTGCCGCTCTGGCGGTTGGTAATAGTCGGTTAGCCTTTGCCATATCGTGTGCCTTTGCTGCGCCCCTGCTATCACTGATCGGGGTAGAGGGGGGCGGATTTCACCTGAAAGGCGAGAGTACCGACGGCAAGACCACCGTCATGATGGCCGCTGCCAGCGTATACGGCCCCGAATCGTTCACTCATACCTGGCGTGCGACCGGTAACGCGATAGAAGGGATTGCCAGTCGCCGCAATGATGCCTTGCTGTGCCTGGATGAAATCAAGGAGGTGGATGGTCGGGAGGCCGGTCTGGTGGCCTATATGCTGGCCAACGGACAGGGCAAGGGGCGGAGTCGCCAAGATGGGGAGCTGCGCGAGCGCAAGCAGTGGCGTCTACTGTTCCTCTCCACTGGTGAACTTTCCCTGGAAGACCATGCCGAGCAAGCGGGCCAGCGCACCTTTGCCGGTATGGAGATTCGCACTATCCAGATCCCGAGCGACACAGGCAAGCATGGTGCGTTTGAGGAGCTGCACGGCATGGCCGATGGCCGCCAGTTCGCCGATACCCTGCGTGAGCGCCTGCAAGGGCAACACGGCACTGCTTTTCGTGCTTATGTTGAGGCATTGGCCAATGACCTAAACGGGCACAGCGCATGGATGAAGGGCGAGATCCGCCGATTGGTCACGACCATGACCCCAGAGGGGGCAGGTAACCAGGTAGGGCGAGCTATTAACCGCTTTGCCCTGGTTGCAGCAGCTGGTGAGCTGGCCACTCGCTTAGGGATCACTGGATGGCAAGCCGGAGAGGCCACCAAGGCAGCACGAGTTTGTCTTGATGCGTGGCTTGCCGATCGTGGCCATCTTGGCAACCAGGAAGACGCAGCAACCCTGCGACAGATCCGTCAGTTCTTCACTGCTTACCAGTACAGCCGGTTTGCGGATTGGGATGATAGTAATCACCGTCCATCCCAGATGGTTGGCTATCGAAAGAATCCCAAAGTGGGAGATGATGAAGGGGTCGTATTCCTGGTGTTGCCCGAAGGTTGGAAAGAGATTAATCGTGGCCGCGATTTCAAAAAGGCTGCCAAACTGGCCGTGTTGGCAGGTTGGATCATCAAGGCTGCGCCAAACAAGACTCAAGCGCTTGTGCGCCTTCCAGGAATGGAGAACAAACCGACCAGGGTGTATGTGCTCGGGCATCAAGTGTTGTCTGATGGCGATGATTTGACAGAGGCGGTATGAGTTTGCCAAGAAGTGATTAGGCTACCTTTGGTAGCCCTTTTTGTGAGCACACAAACCGAATGGGTCTCATTGGGCTTTTTGTATAAAAGAGCTTGTTTGTATGGCAACGCTTTGGACTGCCACTCTTGAGCATGAGCAACTATGACCGCGTACTATCTGTCCAAGTGTATCCTCTTGTCGCGCGATGCGCACAAAAGTAGTCGTTGTGTCACTTTTCCACCCATTATGGTGGACTTGGGTCCATTTGGTGTGCATAGTTAGCGTTAATAGACAAAATTTTGTCTAAAAGGGGATGTCATGATTCTTAAG
>NZ_JRGM01000029.1 GCF_000764665.1 Aeromonas lacus
CAATATCCTTGAACTGCGCCTCGCAGGCGAGAAAGGCCGCGACGATGCCGGGATCAAAATGGCTGCCGCTCCCTTTCACAATGATCTCCTTCGCTTCCTCATGGCTGAATGCGGGTTTGTAGACCCGTTTCGATATGAGGGCATCGTAGACATCCGCCACCGCCATCAGCCGCCCCGAGAGGGGGATATCCTTACCCGCCAGCCCTGCCGGATAGCCGCTGCCATCCCACTTTTCATGGTGGGTGAGGGAGATCTCCCGGGCCAGCCGCAGGAAGGAGTTGGAGCCCAGCTGCGCCTCGGCGCTCGCCAGCGCATCAGCGCCGATCTGCGGGTGGCGCTTCATGATGGCGAACTCCTCATCGGTCAGCTTGCCCGGCTTGAGCAGGATGGCATCGGGAATGCCCACCTTGCCTACATCGTGCAGCGGGGCCGATTTGAACAGCAGATCGATGGTTGCATCATCCAGTGGATAGCTATCCCAGTTGCTGAGGCTCAGATGCACTGCCAGCGCCTTGACGTAGTGCTGGGTACGGATGATATGGGCGCCGGTCTCGTTGTCGCGGGTCTCTGCCAGCGAGGCGAGCCCGAGAATGGCCACATCACGGGTGAGGTTAAGCTCGTCGCTGCGGGATTTCAGCTCGCCGATCATCTGATTGGTGCTGGCGGCGATAAGGCCGAACTCGTCATCCCGGGTGATCGGCACCCGGGCATCGAAGTCACCGCATTGCACTCTGGCCATGGTGCGGGTCTGGTGGCGCAGGGAGAGGCCAAGATTGCGGCCGTAGCCGTAAATGATGAGGGCGAGATAGCTGAAGGTCACCGTCATAACGAAAGCGATCTCCCACAGAATGTAGTGCTGGGCCTCGACCCTCGGCAGACTGCGCTCCACCGTCACCAGCCACTCCAGATCCTTGTTGAACAGCAAAAAGAAGACGCACCCCAGCAGGCTGAGCGTCGCCAGGGTAAAGAGGATGAACTTGCGTGGCAGCGGCATGGCCAGCGGGTAGCTCAGCGCCAGGTTCTGCTCATCTTGCCGTGCTCTGGCTCGATACCAATCCCGCTCCAGAGTCAGATCGGCCGCCACCAGAAAGCCGAGGGTGGTCATCCCCAGCAGCACCTTGAGATGGCTTGTCAGTGGAAAATCGTGGGCCACTGCGTTGTAGCCAGAGAGCAGCAGCGCCCCCAGCAGGTAAAAGCCCAGCTCCAGCATGAATCCATCCAGACCGTTGCGCGGCAGGGGGCGCCTTGAGAGCAGCATGTTGCGTATGGCGAACATGATGGCGAACGTCACCAGCGTCGGCCCCAGCAGCTGGGGCAGGGTGAGACTCTCGAGAAACGGGCAGACCTGCCATCCGTAGAGGCAAAAGAGTGACAGGGTAACCCCGTAATGCAGGGCACAACGCCCCGAGATTCTCATCATGATTTCACCTGAACAGCGTTTTTGTTGTTATGGCCGCCGCGACAGGCGCGCCATCCTCAGCACCGTTGCAGCAACAGACTACCAATAGAGTAGCCGGCGCCAAACGAGCAGAGGACGCCGCGCGCCCCGACAGGAAGGTCGCGATTGTACAGATGAAACGCGATGATGGAACCCGCCGAGCTGGTATTGCCATAGCTGTCGAGAATGACCGGCGCCTCCTGCTGGCTGGCATCGTGGCCCAGCAGCTTGCGGCCGATGAACTGGTTCATGGTGAGGTTGGCCTGATGGAGCCAGAGCCGGTTCAGGCTCTCGGCAGGCCAGCCCTGTTCATCGAGCTGGTTGGCGATCTGCTCGCACACCAGCGGCAACACCTCCTTGAACACCTTGCGCCCCTGCTGGCGAAACAGCTTGTCATCGCCGTAGCGGGTGCGCGGACTGAGCCGGTTCAAAAAGCCGAAGTTGTTGCGGATGTTGTTGGAGTACTGGGTCACCAGCTTGCTTGCCACCAGTTGCCACGGATTGGCCACCTTGCAATCTTCCGCTCGTTCCAAAAGTACCGCGGTACAGGCATCGCCGAAGATAAAGTGGCTATCCCGATCGCGAAAATTGAGGTGCCCCGAGCAGATCTCCGGATTGACCACCAGCGCCAGTTTGGCGGTGCCTGCCGCCAGCATGTCTGAGGCTGTTTTGATACCGAAGGTGGCAGACGAGCAGGCGACGTTCATGTCAAAGGCCATGCCGCTCGCCCCCAGATAGTGCTGCAGCTCGATGGCCAGCGCCGGGTAGGGGCGTGGCATGTTGGAGGCGGCGACGATGACCAGATCGATCTCGCCAGGCTCGCGGCCGGCGGCGATCAGCGCCTGTTCGGCGGCGGCTACCGCCATCTCCACCATGATGGAGGGCATATCGTCGGGTCGCTCCGCCAGCAGCGGCTGCATGATGTCGGGGTTGAGCACCCCCTCGCGGCTCACCAGATAACGGCTCTTGATACCGGAGGCCTTTTCGATGAACTCGCAGCTGGAATGCTGCTTGGCAGGGAGCTGACCGGCGTCGATGGCGGAGGCGTTCTCCTCGTTGTAGAGATCCACATACTGGTTGAAGGCGGCCACCAGCTCTTCATTGCTGACGGCAAAGGGTGGGGTATAGAGGCCTGAGCCGCTGATCACGATAGAGGTCATCTTTGCTCCTCGCCGGGTGCGTTCCCGGCTTGTCGGTTTATAGGGTAGAGAGGGTTACAGCTGGTCGATCGCCGCAGCGAGACCCGCCAGAGTCAGCGGATGCATCCGCCCGCCAACCACGTCATTCATCAGCTTGATGGAGGGATGCCAGAGCCATTCCCGGCGCGGGGTGGGGTTGATCCATACCAGTTTGGGAAAGTGCTGCTGCAAGCGGGTAAGCCACACCTGACCCGGCTCCTCGTTCCACTGCTCGACGCTGCCGCCCGGCCAGGTGATCTCATAGGGGCCCATGGTGGCATCCCCCACCAGGATCACCCGGTAGTCGCTGCCATAGGTGCGCAGCAGCCGCAGGGTATCGAACCGCTCCTCAAAGCGGCGCTCGTTATCCTTCCAGACGAAGTCATAGAGGCAGTTGTGAAAATAGAAGTACTCCAGATGCTTGAACTCGTGGCGCAGAGCCGAGAAGAGGCGCTGCACCTCGGCTACGTGGGCATCCATGGAGCCTCCTACATCGAAGAAAACCAACAGCTTCACCCCGTTGTGGCGTTCGGGCCGCAGCTTCACATCGAGCCAACCCTGCCGGGCAGAGCTTTTTATGGTGTCGTCGAGATCCAGCTCGTCGGGATTGCCTTTGCGTACCCAACGCCTGAGTTTGCGCAGCGCCAGCTGGATGGCGCGCTGGCCGAGCGGCGAGTCGTCGCTGAAGTTGCGGTAATGCCTGGCCTCCCACACCTTGACCGCCTTGCCATGCTGCCCCTCTCCACCCATGCGCACCCCCTCGGGGTGAAAACCCCCATGGCCAAACGGGCTGCTGCCGCCGGTCCCTACCCACTTGTTGCCGCCGGCGTGGCGCTCTTTCTGCTCGTTCAGCCGCTGGTTAAGGGTCTCCAGCAGTTTGTCGAGTCCGCCGAGGGATTTGAGCAACGCCTTTTCCTCGGCGCTCAACAGCCGTTCGAACTCCTTGCGCAGCCACTCCTCGGGCAGGCTCTCCGGCAGCAGGGGGATGGCGTCCAGCCCCTCGTAGTATTCGGCGAAGGCGCGATCGAAGCGATCGTAGTGGGCCTCGTCTTTTACCAGAAGGCAGCGGGAGAGTTGGTAGAACTCGTCCATATCGATGGTGACCAACCGGGCAGCCAGTGCGGCGTGCAAGTCCAGCAGTTCGCGCAGGCTGCAGGGGAGCTTGTGGCGGCGCAGGTGGGTAAAAAAGTCGATCAGCATAAATTAGCTGCCGCGCCGGGCCAGAAAGGCGAGCTTCTCGAATAGATGCAGATCCTGCTCGGTCTTGAGCAGGGCGCCGTATAGCGCGGGCACCAGCTTGCCCGGCTCGCGGGCGCGCATCGCCTCGGGGGCGATATCGTCGGCCAGCAGCAGGCGGATCCAGTCCAGGAGTTCTGAAGTGGAGGGCTTCTTGCGCAGTCCCTCTACCTCGCGCAGCTCGAAGAAGAGATCCATCGCTTCACCGAGCAGGCTCTCCTTGAGGTCTGGGTAGTGGAGTTTGACGATGGCCTGCATCTCGGCCTTGTCGGGGAAGCGGATGTAGTGGAAGAAACAGCGGCGCAGGAAAGCGTCCGGCAGCTCTTTTTCGTTATTGGAGGTGATGATGACGACCGGCCGCTGGCGCGCCTTGACTCGCTCGCCGGTCTCGTAGACGTCGAACTCCATCCGATCCAGCTCCAGCAGCAGATCGTTGGGGAATTCGATATCGGCCTTGTCGATCTCGTCGATCAGCAGCACCGGTCGCTGTTCGGCGCTGAAAGCCTGCCACAGCTTGCCCTGGCGAATGTAGTGGCTGATATCGGCCACTTTAGGGTCACCTAGCTGGGAGTCGCGCAGCCGGGCTACCGCATCATATTCGTAGAGCCCCTGCTGGGCCTTGGTGGTGGACTTGATATGCCAGGCAATGAGATCGGTGCCGAGATGGTCGGCGACCGCTTCTGCCAGCACCGTCTTGCCGGTACCTGGCTCCCCTTTGATCAGCAGCGGTTTTTCGAGGGTGATGGCGGCATTGACCGCCATCTTCAATGCCTCGGAGGCGAGATACTGGCTGCTTCCTGAAAATCCCATAACGTCGGTTCCTTTGACGATTGGCACCCGGAGTCAGGGGCCAGAGAGAATAAGCTCTATATGTTGTAATACCATATGGTTATAACGAATAGTCACTTCTCATTCAGAAACCACAGGGTAATCTTGTTTCATCGTCGTAACAAACACAGGGATAGCACCATGAGCAAAATTTTTGAGGACAATAGCCAGACTATCGGTCACACCCCGCTGGTTCGTCTCAACCGTGTTACCAAAGGCCGCGTGCTGGCCAAGATCGAGAGCCGCAACCCCAGCTTCAGCGTCAAGTGCCGTATCGGTGCCAACCTGATCTGGGATGCCGAGAAGCGCGGCATCCTGACCAAGGGTAAGGAGATCATCGAGCCCACCAGCGGCAACACGGGTATTGCTCTGGCCTTTGTCGCAGCAGCTCGCGGCTATCCCATTACCCTGACCATGCCGGCCACCATGAGCCTGGAGCGCCGCAAGCTGCTCAAGGCGCTCGGTGCCAATCTGGTGCTGACCGAAGGACCGCTCGGCATGAAAGGGGCCATTGCCAAGGCCAACGAGATCCTCGAGTCCGAGCCGGGTAAGTATGTGCTGTTGCAGCAATTTGAAAACCCGGCCAACCCGGAGATCCACGAAAAGACCACCGGCCCCGAGATTTGGGATGCCACTGACGGCGAGGTAGATGTGTTCGTGGCCGGGGTCGGTACCGGTGGCACCATTACCGGTGTCTCCCGCTACCTGAAGAAGACCCAGGGCAAGGCGGTGGTCTCTGTCGCCGTTGAGCCTGCCGAGTCGCCGGTCATCAGCCAGAAGCTGGCCGGTGAAGAGATCAAACCGGGCCCCCACAAGATCCAGGGGATTGGTGCCGGCTTTATCCCGGGCAACCTTGACCTCTCCCTGATTGACCGGGTTGAGCAGGTGACCAGTGACGAAGCTATCGAGATGGCCCGCCGTCTGATGGAGGAGGAGGGGATCCTGGCTGGTATCAGCTCCGGTGCAGCCGTGGTGGCTGCCAGCCGTCTGGCCGAGCTGCCGGAGTTTGAAGGAAAAACGATTGTCGTCATCCTGCCGAGCGCCGCGGAGCGCTACCTCTCCAGCGCCCTGTTTGCCGGCGTATTCAGCGAGCAGGAGCTGCAGCAGTAAACCACAAGATTGCACTGACAAGACGGCGCTCCCAGGAGCGCCGTTTCTTTATGGGCTAGACTCTGCATCGCCCAGCGCCACTCGGGACCTTATTTTTTGGGGTAAAATAACAAGCTCCGGAGCGAGAAAAAAAGCAGACATTCTGTGATAAATCTCATATCCTGTGCGGCGTCACGCGGTGTCTGATGGTCAGGTATCACAAAGTAACAAAGTGTTATTTTTCGTTATAAAATAATTTCAGGCCAGTCCTGATGCGGCTTGTAGCTCAATAACGGAAAAATCCCGATCAAGACACCGAAATACTGCACAGAAAATTGACCTGGATTAAACCATTGCGGGTCTGCTTTCGTTACTTTACAACATATCCATACTGACACGGTGGGTCAGGTTGTCTGAAAAGCGACCAGCTTACTAAAAAATATCAATAATATGGGGTGAAACCATGTACGAGAAGTCTGTTGTTATTACTGCTGAAAACGGCCTGCACACCCGTCCGGCAGCTCAGTTCGTGAAAGAAGCCAAAGAATTCCAAAGCGAGATCACTGTGGTCTCCGGTGGCAAATCCGCCAGCGCCAAGAGCCTGTTCAAGCTGCAGACTCTGGGTCTGACCAAAGGCACCAACGTGACCATCCAGGCCGACGGCCCGGACGCTCAGAAAGCCGTTGAGAAGCTGGTTGCCCTGATGGACGAGCTGGAGTAATCCAGCTTTATTCCTCCCCCACAGTCGTTTTAATAGGAAGGATTATGATATCTGGCATTCTTGCGTCCCCCGGTATCGCATTCGGTAAGGCGCTTCTTCTGAAAGAAGATGAAATCGTTATCAATCAGGGCAAGATCTCTGCTGACCAGATTGATGTCGAGATCAACCGCTTCCTCGAAGCCCGCACCAAGTCAGCTGCACAGCTGGAAGCCATCAAAGAGATGGCCGGTCGCACCTTCGGCGAAGAAAAAGAGGCCATCTTCGAAGGCCACATCATGTTGCTCGAAGATGAAGAGCTGGAAGGGGATATCAAATCCTTCATCAAAGATAACAAGGCATCCGCCGACAAAGCCATCTACGAGGTGATCGAACAGTACGCCAAGATGATGGCCGAGCTGGACGACCCCTATCTGCGCGAGCGCGCAACCGACTTCCGTGACATCGGTACCCGTCTGGTCAAGAACGTACTGGGCATAGCCGTTGTCAACCTGAGCACCATCGACGAAGAGGTGATTCTGGTCGCCAAAGACCTGACTCCGTCCGAGACCGCTCAGATCAACCTGAAATATGTGCTGGGTTTCGTTACCGACATCGGTGGCCGTACCTCTCACACCTCCATCATGGCCCGCTCCCTGGAGCTGCCGGCCATCGTGGGCACCAACGACATCACCGATCGCGTCAAGAACGGTGAGATGATCCTGCTCGACGCCATCAACAACAAGGTTGTGATCAACCCGAGCGAAGCCGAGCTGACCCAGTTCAAAGAGACTCAGGCCCGTTATCAGGCCGAGAAGGACGAGCTGGCCAAGCTGAAAGATCTGCCTGCCATCACGCTTGATGGTCATCAGGTCGAAGTGTGCGCCAACATCGGTACCGTCAAGGATACAGAAGGTGCCATCCGCAATGGCGCCGAAGGCGTGGGTCTGTACCGTACCGAGTTCCTGTTCATGGACCGTGACGCGCTGCCGACCGAAGACGAGCAGTTCAAAGCCTACAAAGAAGTGGCCGAAGCGATGCCGGATCAGCCGATCATCGTGCGCACCATGGACATTGGCGGCGACAAAGAGCTGCCGTACATGAATTTCCCGAAAGAGATGAACCCCTTCCTGGGCTGGCGCGCCGTGCGTATTTTCTTCGATCGCGAAGACATCATGCACGCTCAGCTGCGGGCCATTCTGCGTGCGTCTGCCTTTGGCAAACTGCGCATCATGTTCCCGATGATCATCTCTGTCGAAGAGTTCCGTAGCCTGAAAGCTACCGTAGAGACGCTGAAAGCCGAACTGCGCGCCGAAGGCAAAGCCTTTGATGAATCCATCGAAGTGGGTATCATGATCGAGACCCCGGCTGCTGCCGTCATGGCTCATCATCTTGCCAAGGAAGTGGATTTCTTCAGTATCGGTACCAACGACCTGACCCAGTACACCCTGGCTGTCGACCGTGGTAACGAGATGATCTCCGCGATGTACAACCCGCTGTCACCCTCCGTCCTGACCCTGATCAAGATGGTTATCGATGCATCCCATGCCGAAGGCAAGTGGACCGGTATGTGTGGTGAACTGGCTGGTGACGAGCGTGCCACCCTGCTGCTGCTGGGTATGGGTCTGGATGAGTTCTCCATGAGCGCCATCTCTGTACCGCGTATCAAGAAGCTTATCCGCAACACCAACTTCGAAGATGTGAAGGCAATGGCTGATCAAGCACTGAGCTTTGCCACCGCTGCTGAAATCGAAGCGTGCGTAGATAACTTTATTAAGCAGAAGGCAGTCTGCTAAGATCGGCTGCAAACAGCGACAAATCATCTCTAGGAGCTTTATATGGGTCTGTTCGACAAACTGAAGAAACTGGTTTCCGACGATAGCTCTGACACCGGTGGCATCGAAATCTTTGCTCCGCTGTCTGGCGAAATCGTACCGATCGAAGATGTACCCGACGTAGTCTTCGCCGAGAAGATCGTCGGCGACGGCATCGCCATCAAGCCGGCTGGCAACAAGATGGTTGCTCCGTGCGACGGCACCATCGGCAAGATCTTCGAGACCAACCACGCGTTCTCTCTGGAATCCGACTCCGGCATCGAGCTGTTCGTTCACTTCGGTATCGACACCGTTGAGCTGAAAGGCGAAGGCTTCAAGCGTATCGCTCAGGAAGGCCAGCAGGTCAAGCGCGGCGACACCATCATCGAGTTCGATCTGGCCGTTCTGGAAGCGAAAGCCAAATCTACCCTGACTCCGGTGGTCATCTCCAACATGGACGAGATCAAAGAGCTGGTGAAGATGACTGGTGCCGTGACTGTGGGCGAGACCCCGGTGATCCGTATCAAGAAATAAGCCGTGACGGGCCAAGCGCCTGTTACTGCAATAAAAAACCGAAGCCTTGTGCTTCGGTTTTTTTATGGCTGCGATCAGGGCCAAAACCGTATTCCCTCCTCCCTTTACTCTTTCGCGACCACCACCCGGTTGCGCCCCTGCTCCTTGGCGAGATAAAGCGCCCGATCCGCCATCATCAGTAGATAGTCGATGCTCTGATCGCCCCGGGTTGCGGCGCAGCCAAGGCTGATGGTGAGAGTGATAGCTTGTCCCTGCCATGGCATGACCTGCTCGCTGACCTGCTGGCGCAGCCGTTCGGCCCGGCAGGCGGCCTGCTCCAGCGTGTGATCCGGCAAGATCAGCAGAAACTCCTCGCCGCCCCAGCGGGCCAGGCACTCCCCCGGTTGCAGCAGCTCAGTCATGGTTTCTGCAACGGCGCAGAGCGCTGCATCCCCGGCAGGGTGACCGTAACGGTCGTTGATCTGCTTGAAGTGGTCGATATCGCCCAGCACGAGGGCAAAGGCATCGCCCTGCATCCGGTGGGATTGCAGCTGCTGCTCGGCACCACGACGGTTGCACAGCTCGGTGAGGGGGTCGGTACAGGAGAGGCGGCTCACCTCTTCCACCATGCACTGCAGGTCGTGAATGTCGCGGAAGGTGACGATATGGCCATCCGGGATTGCATCGGCCCCCAGCTGGGCCGTCACCACGAACCAGCGGTGCTGGCCATTCTTGCAGCGGATCAGGGCGGGTATCTCTGCCACTTCCAGCCCCTGTTGCAGTGACTGCTCTACCTCGGTGTGCCAGGCCTGAATGATCGCGCTGCGGTAGGTTGCATCCGGATAGGCGAGGCGAAACCAGTTGTCCATATCGGGCAGGTCGGTCAGGTCATACCCGAGCTGCTCGCGAAAGGCGCGGTTGAGAAAGCGATGGCGACGAACAGGGATGCTGTCACCGGTATCGGGCAGACCCTCGCGGCGCGCCACCGATTCTGACACCAGAATGGGGAGCGGTATCACATCAAAGGAGCGAAACAGGATCTGCTGCAGTTCTCTCTCTTCCATCGTCACGTGATGCTCCCTGATCCTTTTGTCACTTTCTCTAACATAGGTTAGCCAGCGCAGGTGGTAAATGGATTTCTGGGGCACGGCCGGGGCGGGCTCTCGTCTCATCTGAAAGCAGGGAAAAGGGTGGAGGAGCTGCATTTTGCACCAGAACGGAGGGGTCTGCTGCGTGTCTGCCGATGTCACCAGCGCGGCTTGCGGTAATGATTCAGCACGTTTAGTGGCTTATTTTATAAACCTTTTTGTTTATAAAATAACAGTATTCTGTCGCCAGAGAGGGCAACACCTGCCGGGTGGCCATCTCCCCAAGGCTTGCCGAGCTTCCTCCGATCCGCTGACCGATCATGTGAACGCAATAAAAAAGCCGCTCACATCGGTGAGCGGCTTTGTTGGTTCCTCTTCCCTTAAGCGGGCTGCTTGCCCTCTTCTGCGGGAGGTGGCGGCAGGGCGCCGGAGTTGGATTCGACCTTCTGCTCCTCCCCCTGCATGTTCTTGATGTAGACATCCATCTGGTTGAAGGCGATCTCGATGCCATTCTCGCGGAACAGCTGGTCGATCTTGCGGTTCAACTCGTCCACCGCCGGGTTGCGATCTCCCAGTTCGCTCACGAAGAAGCGCAGCTCATGATCCAGGGTGCTGGCACCGAAGGTGAGGAAGTAGACGATGGGCGCCGGGTCTTTCAACACGCGGCTGTTCTCGTCCGCCGCCTGTTTGAGCAGGGTGCGGGTCAGCTCCAGATCGGAACCGTATGCCACGCCTACCCGCACGATCACCCGGGTCACGGTGTCACTCAGCGACCAGTTGATCAGCCGTTCGGTCATCAGCTGCTGGTTGGGGATGATCACCTCTTTGCGGTCGAAGTCGGTCAGGGTGGTGGCGCGAATGCGGATCCGCGAAACGGTACCCGAGAAGGAGCCGATGGTGACGGTGTCACCGATCCGCACCGGACGCTCGAACAGGATGATGATGCCGGAGACGAAGTTGGAGAGGATCTCCTTCATGCCAAAACCGATACCGACTGACAGACCACCCGCTACCCACTGCAGCTTGTCCCACTGCACGCCCATCATGGAGAGGGCGGTCAGCGAGCCGAAGCCGATCAGTACGTAGTTGAGCATGGTGGTGATGGCGTAGGCCGTCCCCTGAGCCAGGTTCAGCTTGGAGAGCACCAGCACCTCCAGCAAACCCGGCAGGTTGCGTGCCAGCGACCAGGCGCCGCCGAGCAGCAGGAGGCCGATCAGTACGTCACTCAGGCTGATGGGGAAGAGCACGGCATTGGCGCCGGTGCCTTCACTGCGGTGCCACAGCACCATGCTGTCGAGGTAGGAGAAGACCGCGACCAGATCGGACCAGAGCCAGTAGAAGGCGACGCCGAAGATCAGCATCAGCACGGTGCGAGTCAGACGCAGGGACTGCTGGCTGACATCCTCCAGATCCATCGGCTGCTCTTCGATGGACTCGCCACCTTCCGCATCTTCCGAGGACTTGTGCTCACGTTTGGCCACGGCGCGGCGGTAGGCCAGACGACGGGCCGCCAGCTCCAGCCCGCGCAGGGCGGTGCGGTAGACCAGGCTCCAGATGATCAGCAGATAGAAGGATTCGATCAGGCGACCGGTCAGCTTCAGCGCGGTGTAGTAGTAGCCGAGCATCGCCAGCACGATCAGCGCCACCGGGGCCAGTGCCAACGCAATGGCGGTCATGGTCTGGGTCATGCTCGCCTCGCCCTTGATGCGGGCGCGGGAGATGGGGAACACCAGATAGGCGGCCAGTGCCAACAGGATCAGGGTGAGAGCCTGACCGATCACGTCGTTGCCCAAGGTGGAGGGTTCTACCACCGCCTTGGTTGACAGCATGATAAGGGGCAACAGCGGCAGCCAGAGGTAGCGCATGCTGTTGCGCTTGGCCTGCAGCTCGGCGCGCGGGATGCGGAAGTGGGATTCACCGAGGCCGCCCGGGCGCATCACCGCCATGTAGATGCTGAATACCAGATAACCGAGGGCCAGGTTAAGGGTGATCTGGAAGATGAGCTTGGGGCTCAGCAGACCACAGTAGGTGAGCAGCAAGCCGCCCGCCAGAATGAACAGGCTGCCCGGCAGGCGTTGCAACAGGGTAAAGAAGAGTGCACGCGGGGTGTGCCACTGGCTGTCCTGACGGAAGCGGCCCAGATCCTTGGCAATCTTTTTCTGGCGTTCGGCCAGCGCTGGACGCTTCCACATCAGCAGGCCGCCGATCAGCAGCAGCGGGAAGGCGAGCAGGGAGACGCCGAGCAGTTCCTGGCGCCACTGGCTCCAGTCCGGTTTCAGTACCCAGTCGGAGGCCTGTTTGTAGGCTTGGGCCGGCCAGCTGATGGCCCACTTGAAGTCGATCGGTTTGTTGCTGCTTACCCAGAAGATGTGCTGCTGCAGGGTAAATTCGATAGAGGCATAGACCCGCGCCAGCTGCTGCTGGGTCAGCTGCAGACTGATGGCGTTGGTGAGCTGGCTGTCGAGCTGGCGGTTGAGCTGATCGAGCAGATTGATGCGGGTATCGATCAGTTTGCTGAGACTCTCCTTGTCCTCCTCGCTGACCGGCTCTTTGCTGCCCTCGATCAGGTTGTCCAGATAGAGGTTCTTCTGGAACAGCTGGTCACGCTGCTGACTCAGCTCGAACTGGGCCAGATGCAGATCGGCGATCTGCTCTTCCAGGTTTTTGACGGCGATGGTGGGCGCCGCTTCCAGCTGTTGATAGAGCTGATAGAGGATGCGTGACAGCAGCAGATTGCCCTTGAGCATCTGCACCTGTTCGTTGAGGTTGCGTTCGGTCTGGGTGCCGCGCTCCAGCCAGCTCTTGGCCTGCAGGTTTTTCTGCACCAGCGAGTTGAGGTTGGTGGTAGCGCTGATGAGTTGCTGGCTGAGCTGATGGTTGAGGACCTGCTCTTTTTGTACCAGCGGGCTGTCTTCGGTCGCTACCAGCTCGCCGGTCTGTTCGGCGGTCTTCTCAGTGTCGCCGAGGCGCTTGGCACTGCTCTGCTCCTGCAGCAGTTGCAGCTTCTGCTCTTCACTGGTGAGGCGGGCGTTCTGGTAGTCGCGCTGTTTGACCGCCAGATCCTGCATGCTGGTACGGTTGTCCATATCC
This sequence comes from Aeromonas lacus, assembly GCF_000764665.1. Taxonomy (GTDB): domain Bacteria; phylum Pseudomonadota; class Gammaproteobacteria; order Enterobacterales; family Aeromonadaceae; genus Aeromonas; species Aeromonas lacus. Next base: position 12,972 of record NZ_JRGM01000029.1, read on the forward strand.
TTTTGCAGCTGGGAAATTTGCAGATCGAGCAGTGCCAGTTCTGTATTGAGCTTCATCTTCTCGGCGCTGCTGACGTTCTCGCCGGCAGTGAGACGGCTGCGGATCTCCTGACTGCGCTGATAGGCGCGGCTCATGCTGCTCTGGGCGCGCTCCGGCAGGGTTTGCAGGTTGGTGAGCTGGCTGCCGATGGCGCCGAGCGCCTCCTGGGCGGCCTGCATGTTGGCCAGCACATCGGGCTGGCGGTTGTCGAGCTCGGCCAGACTCATGCTGGCGTATTCACTCTTGATCTGCTCCGGGCTCTTGCCCTGGGTCAAGTCGTTGAGCTTGGCGCTGATGTCGCGCAGCTCACCCGGCAGATTGCGAATGCGCTGGGCCTGCGCCTTGGCTTTCGCCTCCTCCTTGTCGATGCTGTCGAGCAGGGCGAGGGTATCGGTCAGAAACTTCTGATCGTTTTGTTGACTGACGGTCAGGGTCTCGGATTTGCCCAGATTGTCCAGCGCCCGCTGGACTGTGGCGCGGGAGGGAACATCCTGCGCCATGGCTTGCGGGGCAACGCAGAGGCTGACGAGTAGGCAGAGCAGCGGCAACAGGATGGCCGATGCTCTCTTGAAGGGTGTTGATTGCATATAACTTCCGGGTTATTGCGCGGTAATTGGGAAATTTCCCACCTGGATTAAATCCGCGGGGATTCTAACACCGGCACCCTTTGCGAAGCAGGGGGGAGGGATAAAAAAAACGGCGCCCGCAGGCGCCGTTTTCAGCTTGTTCAGTTCCGATTAAAGAACGTGAACAGAAGCGGTGTTGGTGGTGCCGCTCGGTACCAGAGCACCGGAGACCATCACAACCACGTCACCTTTCTGGCCCATGCCGATTTCCAGCGCGGCTTCTTTACCGATGCGATAGAAATCGTCGGTAGAGGCGATGCTGTCAACCACGTGAGCAACCACACCCTTGGTCAGAACCATCTGGGCAGCGGTCTTCTTGTTGGTGGTGATAGCCAGGATCCAGGCTTTCGGGAAGTACTTGCGGATGGCCTTGGCAGACTTGCCGCCTTCGGTGGCAACCACGATCAGCGGGGCGTCCAGCTTCTCGGAGGTCTCTACCGCACCTTTACATACGGCTTCGGTGATGCGCAGCTTGTTGCTGTCGTTGGCAGCAGACAGGTTGGACGGCATCACGGCATCGGTACGCTCGCAGATGGTCGCCATGATGGTCACGGCTTCCAGCGGGTACTTACCCTTGGCGGATTCACCGGACAGCATGACTGCATCGGTACCGTCCAGGATGGCGTTGGCCACGTCGCCGGCTTCGGCGCGGGTCGGACGCGGGTTCTTGATCATGGAGTCCAGCATCTGGGTGGCAGTGATAACCACTTTGCGGGCCTTGTTGCACTTGGCGATGATCATCTTCTGGGCGAAGATTACCTCTTCAACCGGGATCTCTACACCCATGTCGCCACGAGCAACCATGATGCCGTCGGAAACAGCCAGGATCTCGTCGAAGTTGTCCAGACCTTCCTGGTTCTCGATCTTGGAGATGATCTGGATGTTCTCGCCACCGTGGGCTTTCAGGTGCTCACGGATTTCCAGTACGTCTTCTTTCTTGCGGATGAAGGAAGCAGCAACGAAATCAACGCTCTGCTCGCAACCGAAGATCAGGTCACGCTTGTCTTTCTCGGCCAGGGCCGGCAGCTTGATGGAGACGCCCGGCAGGTTGACGCCCTTGTTCTCGCCCAGATCGCCGTTGTTCAGTACTTTACAGACAACTTCGCGCTCGGTGATCTCGATGACGTCCAGACCGATCAGACCGTCGTCAACCAGGATGCGGTTGCCGACGCGCAGGTCGTTGGCGAAACCAGCATAGGTCACGGCCACTTTGTCTTTGTTGCCAACCACGGTCTGGTCGGTGGTAAAGGTGAAGGTCTGGCCAGCAACCAGTGCTACGTCATTGCCACCTTCCAGCTTCATGGTACGGATTTCCGGACCCTTGGTATCCAGCAGGATAGCTGCGCGCTTGCCGGTTTCGGCCATCACTTCGCGCAGGTTGCGGATACGGGTGCCGTGCTCTTCGTAATCACCGTGAGAGAAGTTCAGGCGCATGACGTTCATGCCGGCGTCCAGCATTTTTGCCAGCATTTCTTTGGATTCGGTCTTGGGACCGATGGTGCAGACGATTTTGGTCTTTTTCATGTCAGTCTTCATGGTTAAGGAGTTTCCGCCGAGCAATATACACCAGTTTTTGGATTCTTTTTATGATCCAGAAACAACGTTTTGACCAGATAACGTTTTCTTTTCAGGGATAACGTTTTCCTGTTGGTCACTTTTTAGAGCATGCATCCACTGGTCTGAGCTGATTGACGACAAATGTTGCCATCTGTGTCTTATTGGCGGAGAGAAGGTTCAGATGTTGTAAAATGACCACCTGCTCACTGTCACCGTCTTGTCACCAGCTTGCGCAAAGATGTTAGCCCATTGGCGCGCTTGTGAAGGGGAAACAGATGGAAAACAGCCCATGGGGTGGCCCGGTCCTGCTTTTGCTGGCGGGGGCACTGTTGCTGGCCCATGCCATGCCTGACGCTATCTGGCCGGGTAATCACCACTGGCGCTCAGCCTTTACCGGCAACCACTCTGCCGAAGGAGCGGCACCGGTCTCGGCAGAGGTGGCCGCAGAGCGACTGCTGCTGCAGGAGTGGCTGGCGCAGGGGGCGGCGACCCGCGTGGCCCTTTCCGGCGAGAGTCGTTGAGGGGTCATCAGGTTGTGGGGGAACCGCAAAGTGGGCTAACCAGACAGGCTGCCCTCTTTTGACAATGGTGGGGCTGGCCATCTTATTATCAATAATAGGTTGATAGTGCTTATCCATTTAGCCTGATTGTTAACCTGTTGAGGTGGGCTGATAATGAATTCAGCGGCGTTGCCTTGCGGCAAAAATCGCCATCCAAACCCTTGCTGGAGTCACTGTTATGTCCCTCGCCCCCGTCTGGTTTATCTCTCACGGCGCACCGGATCTGGTGTTGCGTGATCAACCTGCCACCCGATTTCTGAGCACCCTGCGGCTGGGGGATCTCAAGGGATTGGTGGTCATCTCCGCTCACTGGTTCAGCCGCGAGTTGCAGATCAACGTCGAGCCCAATCCGGCGCTGATGTACGATTTTTACGGCTTTCCCGAGCCGCTCTACCGGATGCGCTGGCCAGCCAGCAGCCCCGAATGGTTACAGCAGGCGGTGGGTGATCAGCTGACGCTGGCGGGTCTGAGCGCGACCCCGGTGCGGCGTGAGCTGGACCACGGGGTCTGGTCGCCGCTTTCCCTGATCGACCCGGACAGCGAGATCCCGCTGGTGCAGATCTCCATCCCCGCCAGCTTCACCCCGACCCAGCTCTGGCAACTGGGAGAGGCGCTTGCCGAATTGCGCAGTCAGGGGATTGGTATCCTTGCCTCCGGCGCCATTACCCACAACCTGCGGGCGTTGGGGCCCGAGGGGTCGCCGGTGCCGCGCTGGGCCAGCCAGTTTGTCGACTGGCTGGAAGGGGCGATGGCGGCAGAGGAGCGGGAGGCGTTGCTCGACTACCGTCGGCTGGCCCCTGGGGCGGTGGAGTCTCACCCCCATGACGATCACCTGCGCCCGCTCTTTGTGGCGCTGGGGGCCGCGCAGGGCAAGGCACCGATCCTGCTGCACGAGAGCTGGGATGGCGGCAGCCTCTACATGGGGGCTTATCGCTTCGATTAACGAGCGCCGTGCAAGCAAGAGCCCGCCAATTGGCGGGCTCTTGTCGTTCGGGGGGCTGCGGTCAGGGGACGATCACCCGGCTTTCGCCGCCACCAAGGGCTTCCACCCTGACTTGCACACCAATCCGCTCCACCAGGGTCTGGACGTGGGAGATAACCCCGATCTGGCGGCCGGCGGCCTGCAGGGAGTCGAGGCTGGCGAGCGCCAGATCCAGACTGTCCGGATCCAGGGTGCCGAACCCCTCGTCGATAAAGAGCGACTCGACCTGGGTCTGCCCTGACGAGAGGCTGGAGAGGGCCAGCGCCAGTGCCAGCGACACCAGAAAACTCTCGCCACCGGAGAGGGAGTCCACCGAGCGCACCTCGTCCCCCATGTCGAGATCCACCACCTGCAGCGCCAGATCAGTGCCTGGCACCCGCTCCAGCCGGTAGCGCGGCGAGAGCTCGGCGAGCTGGGCGTTGGCTTCCAGCAACAGGCGCTCGAGGGTGAGGCTCTGGGCAAAGGTGCGGAACTTGGCGCCGTTGGCTTGCCCGATCAGATCGCACAGCTTTTGCCAGTGATCGGCGACTGCCTGCTGGCTGGCCAGCTCCTGCTGCAGGCTGCCCGCCTTGAGGGCGGCCGCTTCGGCTTGCGCCAGCGTGCTCTTGCACTCGAACAGTTGCTCGTCGAGCTCGCGGCAGTGGGCTTCCAGTGCCGTGAGCCGCAGTACCAGCTCCTCCTGCGGCAGGGCAGCCAGCTCGGGGTGATGCTCGCGATAGCGTTCCCGCTTGCTCTCCTCCAGCGCCAGCGCCCGCTGCCGCTCGGCAAGGCGGGTGCGCGCCTCGCCAACCGCATCCTCCAGCCCTTGCAGGGCGGCGCGGCGCGCCTTCAGCTCATCGGGGCTGATGGCCAACAGCCGGCGCAGGTCGTATTCGGCGATGCCGAGGGTACTGGCGTGGGCCGCCCAGCGGCCCAGCACCTCCCGCTTACGGCGGCTGCTCACCTGTTTTTCCTGCTCCACATGGGTGAGGCGGGTCTTGAGCTCGGTCTGCCGCTCGCGCAGGGTGCGGGCGCTCTGTTGCATCGCCTCCAGTTCGCTGGCGACCTGCTGTAGTCGTTGCTGCCAGCGGTTCTCGACCAGTGCGATATCCTCACCACCCAGACAGGCAGCGCGGCTGGTGAGCAGTCCCTGCCGCTGCTGCTCGTGCTCCTTGTAGTCCCGCTCCAGCTTGTGCAGCAGTTCGCGTTGGGTCTGCAGGCGCGCCTCCTGCGCGCTCAGGGCCGGGGTGAGACTGGCGATCTCGCTGGCCAGCCGCTCCCACTCGCTCTGGCCGTGCAGCCAGGCCTCGCAGGCCCGCTGCCACTCACGCCACTGCTGGCTGCCGAGCCACTGGCGCCAGGGTTGGCCAGCCATCTGTTCATCGAGACGGTTGCCCCCCAGTTCGAGGCGCTGGCGCAGGGTCGCTTCCTGCTCGCCCATTGCCTTCACTTCCCCTTCCAGCGCAATGCGCTGGCGGTCAGCCTCCTGCCACTGCTGCTCGAACTGCTGGTGCTGGGCGCCCAGCTGGCTCAGCTGCTGACGCACCCCCTGCAACTGCTGCTGGCCAAGCTGGGCCTGACGCAGCAGCTGCTGGCTCTGGGCCAGCCCCTGCTCCAGCATCTGGCCGTGGCCGAGCAGGGTGCTCATCAGCTCGTTCCACTCAATGGGGCTCTGGCGCAGCGGCAGCGGGTGGCCCAGCAGGGTATCGCCTCCGAGCTGCAGCCAGCGCTGGGTCAGCTGCTCGGCGCGCGCCTCCAGCTCCGGCAGGTGCTGCTGGCGTACTGCCAGCTGGCGAGCCAGCTCCTGACGCTCGCTCTCGCACTGAATGTATTGATGGTTGAGCCGCTCCCACTCCAGCTCCAGGCTGCGGGCCCGCTCCGCCAGTTGACCGAGAATGCCGGCCAACTGTGGCTGGCTCTGGCTGTAGGGGTGCTCCTCGGCGCCACAGAGCGGGCAGGGGGTGCCATCGCTCAGGATATGGCGATACTGCTCGAACGTGGCCACCGCCCGGGACTGCTCCAGCGCGTGGCGCGCCTCGTCCCGCTGCATGGCAAGCCGCTCGCGGGCTGGTGCCAGCTCTTCGCCAAGGGTGGCGAGTTTGCCGAGCGCCTGCTCCAGTTGGCCAATCTCCTGTTGCAGACGGCCATGCTGCTCGCCGTGGTTGCGGCCATAGTCGGCCAGCTCCAGCAGTTGGCGCAGTAGGCCCAGCTGTTCGGTCTGCTGCTGCCACTGCTCCTGCGCCTTGGCGAGGCGGCTCTCCCACTGCTGCTCCTGCAACTCGTTTTGTTGCTGTTGCAGCCGCGCCTGCTCCTGTTGCCAGTAGTCGCGCTCCTGCTGGCCCTGTTCCAGCTGGCGTTGCAACTGCTGCAGGGCGCGCAGCTTGTGATCCCGCAGGGTGAGCAGCTGTTGCAGCTTGTCGGCATCCTCGGCCCAATCCTGCATGGCGGTGAGCAGGGGCTGCCACTGGCGGGCCACTGGTGCCAGCTCCTTGTTCTCTTCCAGCCAGAGGCTCCACTGCTGGTGCTGCTGCTTGAGCTGTTCTACCTGTCGGCTCTGCTCGCGCCACCCCTGCTCGAGGGTGAGCTGGACTTCCCGCTCCTGAGTTCCCTCCTGCTGGATCTTCTGCAACTGCTGCTGCTTTTCCCGAATGCGGGTGTCGAGCTCCTGTGCCCGCTTGAGTTCAGGCTGCAGGGCGCCCCATTCGCGCTCGGCGGCAATCTTCTCCGCCAGCAGCTGCTGTTCGGTGAGGGCGCTCTGCTGGGTCTGCTCCTCGAGCTTGGCCAGCTCAGGCCCCAACTCGGCGATCACCTTCTCCTGCTGCTGTACCTCAAGGGTGAGGCGGGCCAGCTCGTCGTGATCGGCGCGGGCCACCTGCGCCTGCTCGGCGCGGGCGAACTCCTCTCGCTCGGGAGCGGCGCCGCCATGGGCCTGCATGGCTGCATCCAGCGCGGCTTCAGCCTCGCTGCAACCTTGCTGCTGGGCGGCGATGCGGCTGTTGAGGTCACGCAGATCCTGCATCAGCTGCTGTTGCTGCTGTTCATGCTTGAGGCTGGTGGCGAGATTCACCTGCCGGCTTACCCACTGCTCGCGGGTCGCCTCGTCCATCAGCGCCACGTCGCCGAGGCGCTGATGGATGGCGGCCAGCTTCTGCTGCTCTTCCCGCGCCCGTTCATAGGTCTGGATGGAGATGGCGGAGTAGAGCTCGGTGCCGGTCATCCGTTCGAGCAGGGCGGAGCGCTCGTTGGCGTCCGATTTGAGGAAGGCGGCGAATTCCCCCTGCGGCAGGATCACCGCGCGGCGGAACTGCTCCCAGGAGAGGCCCACCAGCTCGTCGATGCGATCCTGCAGCTCCCGCTTGCTGCCAGAGAAAACCTGACCCGACTCGACATCGGTCAGGGTGCGCTCCTGCGCCTGAAAGCGCCCCTCGGCGCGGTTGCGGGCACGGCGCACCGCCCAGCGGGCCAGCCAGATGCGGCCATCGCAGCCACGAAATTGCACCTCGGCAAAGCCGCTGGCGTGACCGCGGCTGAGGATGCCACGCACGTCGTTGGCCTTGAGCTTCTCCTCGTCATCCATGCGGCCCACTTCGGCCACGTTCTTGCGATTGGCGATAAAGCGCGGCATCTCGTCGTAAAGAGCCAGACAAATGGCGTCGAGCAGGGTGCTCTTGCCGGCGCCGGTATTGCCGGTGATGGCAAACAGGCCCGCGGCGCCAAGCGCCCCCCTGGTAAAGTCGATGGTGAAGGTGCCGGTCAGACTGGCCAGATTCTCACCTGACAGAGACAAGATTTTCATGCGTTGGACTCCTTCACCAGCTCAAGGATCTCTTCAAACGAGGCGACCAGCTGTGCCTCGGGTTCCCCTTCAAATTGGCGCTGATAGCAGAGGCGAAAAACTTCAGTGGGGGAGAGCTCATCCAGCCTGCGCCGCTCGCGGCCATCGGCCAGCCCTTCGCCCGAGCCTTGATACTGGGTGCTGATGCGGGCCAGCCGCACCGGCTTGTCGGCGATGGCCGCCAGAATCCGCTCGCGGATGCGGGCCTCGGGCTTGGGCAGCAGCAACCGCACTTCGAGGAAGGGCTGTGCTTCTTGTGGACAAGGGGGGAGCGTCAGTGCCTCGATGGCGTTCAATGCGTCGTCGAGAGGGCTCTGGGGCAGGCGGATCATCTCCACCGCGCGTGGCACTGGAATGGATGCCACCGTGGTGAGCTTGCCCTCTGCAAAGGTCACTTCCAGCACCTGATGGTTGTAGTTGGCCTCGGCTAGCGATAGCGGCAGCGGCGAGCCGCTGTAGTGCACCCCGTCGGCCGGGCTCTGGGCCAGATGGAGGTGACCGAGCGCCGTGTAGTCGGCACCGGCAAAGAGTTCGGCAGGCAGGGCGTGCTGGTTGCCGCCGAGCACCCGCCGCTCTGAAAGCTCGGAGAGCTGGCCCGCCGCCAGATAGGCGTGGCCCATGGCGATGAGCGGCAGATCCTCGCCGCAGCGGGTGCGCCCTTCGGCCAGCACCTCGGTGTAGATTTGGCGTACCCCTTCGATCAGCCGGTCCTGCCCCTCAGCCAGCTGTTCTACCCGCAGATCGCTGCTGCGCAGGAACGGCACGGCGGCGCACCAGGCGGCAATCTTGCCTTCCCGGTCTTGCAGCGGCACCAGCAGACGGTCGGTCTCGAGTTTGCCATCGCCATCGCGGCTGATGCTGCCTACCAGATGCAGATCAAAGGCCCGCAGCAGCTCGTGGGGGGCATCCAGCTTGGAGGGAGAGTCGTGGTTGCCGCCGATCAGCACCATGTTGAGGTGAGGCAGCTCGGCGCGCAGCCGCGCCAGAAAGCGGTAGAGCTGCTGCCAGGCGCTGGCGGGCGGATTGGCGGTATCAAACAGATCGCCCGCCACCAGCAGGGCGTCGATCTCGCGCACCTTGAGGGTGTCGGTCAGCCAGTCGAGGAAGGCATCGTGTTCAAAACGGCGGTCGTGACCATGGAGTTGATGGCCAAGATGCCAGTCGGCGGTATGGAGGATTTTCATGAGAAAGCAACCCGGATCCTGGGATGGTGCCGGTGGCACCCGATGGTGACAAGATGAGGATGCCCCGTGCTTTTTTCAAGTAAAACAGGGGGCTGCCGTCAGCTCATGCAGGTTCGCAGCACATCTTGTACTGGGGGTGGCCGGTAAGGGGATCGGACTCCTCCGCCTCGATGACGAAGCCGTGGCGGCGGTAGAAGCGCACCGCCTGAGAGTTTTCCACGAAGACTCTGGCATGGAGCGACGCCCCCTGACGCTTGGCCTCCTGCAGCAGGGCGTGGCCGACGCCGCGTCCCTGTCGGTCGGGGCGCACAAAGAGGGCTGCGAGGTAGTTGTCTACCAGCGCCATGAAACCAAGCAGGTCGCCGCGCTCCTCGAACACCCAAATGGAGGCGCGATCGAGATATCGGGTACGCAGATCCTCCTGAGCCTGCCACCAGCAGGAGGCATCGACAAAATCGTGGGCCTGCAGGGAGGCCAGCAACCAGATTTCGACGATCTCGTCCATGTCTTCGGGGCGACTGGGCCGCAACATATCTTCATCCTTGTTAACAACTTCACCTTCGCAGTCTAGGGGAACTTGATGACAGTTCCGGTAACCGGGATGGCACCCTGTGAAGTTGATCGCCCTTTATTTAGCAAGAATGATTGGCTGATCACAAAGCGCCTCTCTAGTACAATGCCCGCCGGACAATCTATCGAGACCGAGGACGCCATGTGGTTTAAAAACCTGCAGATTTATCGCTTTACCCGCCCCTTTGACCTGACCGTGGAGCAGCTGGAAACCCAGCTGGAGGCCTGTGCCTTCACCCCCTGCGGCAGTCAGGACATCTCCCGGTTCGGGTGGGTCAAGCCCCTTGGCAAATTCGGCTCAACCCTGACCCACAGCGCCTCCGGCCACATCCTCATCTGCGCCCGCAAGGAGGAGAAGATGCTGCCCGGTACCGTGGTCAAGGAGATGCTGGCGGAGAAGGTAGAGGCGATCGAGTTCGAACAGGGCCGCGCCCTCAAGAAGAAAGAGAAGGAAGCGCTCAAAGAGGAGATTCTCCATACCCTGCTGCCGCGCGCCTTCAGCCGTACCAGCCAGACCTTCGCCTGGATCAATCCGGCCGACAACCTGATGGTGGTGGATGCAGGCTCAGCCAAGAAGGCGGACGACCTGCTGGCACTGCTGCGCAAATCCATCGGCTCCCTGCCGGTTGTGCCGGTGGCCCTCAAGAACCCGCCCGAAATCACCATGACCGAGTGGCTGAACGAGGGCAATCTGCCCGCTTCGTTCACCCTGGAAGACGAAGCAGAGCTGCGCAGTGCCATGGAGCACGGCGGCATCATCCGCTGCAAGCAGCAGGATCTGATGACGGATGAAATCAAGAACCACCTGGCCAACGACAAGCTGGTGACCAAGCTGGCCCTCAACTGGGGCGAGACCGTCAGCTTCGTGCTGGGGGATGATCTCTCCATCAAGCGCCTGAAGTTCAGCGAAGAGCTGCGCGAGCAGAACGACGACGTGACCAGCGAAGATCCGGCCGCCCGTCTGGATGCCGACTTTGCGCTGGTGACCGCCGAGCTATCCCAGTTTATCCCGGCGCTGTTTGCCGCCCTGGGTGGCGAAGAGCAGTCCATCTAGGCGAACTGCTCTGCCTGATTGCAAAAAACCGCCCGAGGGCGGTTTTTTTATGGGCGCTGATGACCGAAGGCAATCCCGAACAGAGAGGGCCGACTGATGGTCGGCCGCTCTCCGAGCTACGGTTGACTGGATACCCGGCAGCTCCACGTTGAAGATCAGCTCGGGCGTGGGATTTCGCCACAGGGGCTTACTTGATACCCAACAGCTCCACATCAAAGATCAGCACGGATCCCGGCGGAATTTTGCCGGCAGCGCGGTCACCGTAGGCGAGGTTGGCCGGGATATAGAAGCGGGTCTTCTCCCCTTCCACCATCAGCTGAACCCCTTCGGTCCACCCCTTGATCACCTGATTGAGGCCAAACTCGATGGGCTCGCCACGGGCGACCGAGCTGTCAAAGACGGTGCCGTCCAGCAGCTTGCCCTCGTAGTGCACCTTCACCTTGCTGGTGGCAGTGGGGTGAACCGTGCCGGTGCCCGGAGTCAGCACTTCGTACTGCAGGCCGGAGGCGGTGGTGGTCACCAGCGGTTTCTCCTTGTTGCTGGCGAGGAACTCGGCCCCCTTGCGAACATTATCTTCGGCCAGCTTCTTGTTATTGCTGCTGGAGTAGAAGTAGTAGGCGACACCGGCAACCAGCAGCGCGATCAGTATGAATTTCATCGGTTTTCCTATTCCAAGAAAGACAAAGAGTGCAATGAGGGGCCATCTTATCGCGCACCGCCCCTCATGGCGAGCCACAGGGGGGGGAGGATGTGAGCGGGCAGGCAAAGCAGGGTGGCGCAGACGTAAAAAGGGGCGAGTCGGTGACTCGCCCCTTGTTATGATGGCAGCGCTTACTTGGCCACGACCATCATCAGGGCCGGCAGGGCGAAGAAGAGTCCCGCCACATAGCCAAGCGCCAGCAGCTTGTTCTCGCTGCCAATCCGGGCCAGCCCTTCGGCGGCGCGCACCGGCAGGTCACGCAGGAATGGCAGGCCATAAATCAGCGCCACGGCGAAGACGTTGAACAGCACGTGGACCAGCGCAATGGTCAGGGCCAGCTGGGCACCGGCTCCGCTGATGGCAGTGGCAGCCAGCAGAGCGGTGATGGTGGTACCGATATTGGCGCCCAGAGTGAAGGGGTAGAGCTGGCGAGTGCTGAACACGCCGCCGCCGGCCAGCGGGATCATCAGGCTGGTAGTGGTGGAGGAGGATTGCACCATGATGGTCACCAGCGCACCGGAGGTGATGCCGCTCAGCGGGCCACGGCCCAGTGCCTTGTGCAGCACCTCTTTGGCGCGGCCAACCAGCACCTTCTGCAGCACTTTGCCCAGATAAGTGACGCTGGCCAGGATCAGCAGGATACCGATGACGATGGTGGCGATGGCGGCACCCTTGCCCGGCAGGAAGGCGACGGCGCTGTCGATCAGCTGCTGGGCCGGTGCGGTCAGCGGCTTCATGAAATCCATGCCCTTCATCGACATGTTGGCAGAGCCCACCAGCATGTTGGCCAGCCATTCGGCGCTATGTTGCAGCAGACCGAACATCAGCTCCAGCGGCAGGAAGATGACCACGGCCATCAGGTTGAAGAAGTCGTGTACGGTGGCGGCGGCGAAGGCGCGGCGGAATTCGGTGCGGTCGCGGACATGACCCAGCGAAACGATGGTGTTGGTGATGGTGGTGCCGAGGTTGGCACCCATGACCATGGGGATGGCCATGCCGATGGGCAGGCCGCCGGCAACCAGACCGACGATCACCGAGGTCACAGTGCTGGAGGATTGCACCAGCGCAGTCGCCAGGATGCCGAGCAGCAGGGCGACGAAGGGGTTGTTGGCAAACGCGAAGATCTGGGCTGCGCCCTCGGCGCCGCCGGAGAAACCTTTGAAACCGTGGGAGACTGCGCCGACGGCTACCAGGATCAGGTAAACCAGGGCGATGACACTCATCCAGTTGAACAGGGCGCGGGTCGCTGACTGCTGCTGTTGGGAGTCACTCTGTTGCATAAAGCCTCTTGGGACGGCCGTGCCGTCTTGGGTTGTTGATGACCCGCGCATTTAATCAGTGGTTAATGACAGAAATATGACAACGTGACATTTCGATGATGTTTTTATGACGACGAGCTGCGGCGACAAGCGTTGACCGAGCCGGTTGGCTCTGGGGTGGCAAAAGGGGTGGTGCAGCCACTGTCGCCTTGCCAGCCGGGACGTGATCGCTACACTGCGCCCCTTTATTGGCAAGCAGGAGTAAACAAGATGATGCGTGCATGGATCCTCTCTCTGTCGCTGGGGCTGCTCTCGGCGGGGGCACAGGCCAGCCTGTTGAAAACAGATTGCAACCTCGACAAGGCCCTCAAAAACGAAGCGGTTAATGCCACTCTGGGGGTCAAGGGCAACTGTGATACCAGCAAGCTGGTGAAGCAGGAGAAAGAGAAGGTGAAAGCCGAGGTGCAAAAAGGCCGCACCGACCTGCTGGGCGAGAAGCGCGCCGACCTCAAGGAGAGCGGCAACGGTATGCAGCAGAAGATGGACAAGGCAAACCAGCAGTTGCACAAGGCGGAGCAGGATGCCAAAACCATCGCTCGCGATCCGCTCAAGGCTGCGGCGACCGCCGTACTGGATAAGCAGTAAGCAGACCGGGCCCAAGCCCGTGTGACCGGCAACAGACCGGCAGCAAAAAGGGGAGCCATGGCTCCCCTTTTGTTATGCGCTATCTGCAGGCGATCAGGCGTCGGCCGCCTCTTCGTACTGACGGAACGGGATACGGAACACCGCCAGACGCAGGAACAGATAGGTCACGCCGAGACCTGCCCAGATCAGGCCAAGCTCGAGGGAGCTCTGCTCCAGATTGCTCCAGAGGGCGCCGATAGTGGCGGCACCGAGCAGCGGCATCAGCAGATAGACGATGTGGTCCTTGAGGGTCTTGTTGCGCTTCTCGCGCACCCAGAACTGACCGATCACCGACAGGTTGACGAAGCTGAACGCCACCAGCGCGCCGAAGTTGACCAGCGCCAGCGCGGTATCCAGATCAAACGACACGGCGGAGAGGGCCAGCGCGCCAACCATCAGCACGTTGATGGCCGGAGTGCGGTATTTCGGGTGGATGTAGCCAAATACCCGCTCCGGGATCATATGGTCACGACCCATCACGTAGAGGATGCGCGACACACCGGCGTGAGCCGCCATGCCGGAGGCCAGTACCGCGACCGTGGTGCAGACCAGTACCACCGACTGGAAGAAGGTGCCGCCGACGTAGAGGGCGATCTCCGGCAGTACCGCATCCGGATGCTGGAAGCGGGAGAGGCTCGGGAAGTAGAGCTGCAGGCAGTAGGAGACCATCACGAAGATGATGCCGCCGATAAGGGCAGTCAGCACGATCGCCTTGGGGATCACCTTGCCAGCGTTCGGGGTTTCTTCGGAGAGAGAGCTCAGCCCGTCAAAGCCCAGGAACGAGAAGCAGAGAATGGTTGCGCCGGTGAAGAGCGGCACCAGCTGTGCTGACTCGAAGTGGAACGGACGGCTGCTCATCAGGGTGCCGGCGCCTTCGCCGTGGTAGATGCCCCATGCCATCAGACCTATGAAGATGGTGATGATGGCCAGCTGGATCACCACGATGAGACCATTGAAGTTGGCTACAAGGTTGATGCCGCGCAGGTTGAGGAAGGTCATCACGGTCACCAGACCGAAGATGAAGACCCAGGGCTCGACACCCGGGAACATGGCGGTCAGGTAGATCTTGGCCAGCAGGATGTTGATCATCGGCATGAACATGTAGTCGAGCAGGGAGGACCAGCCGACCATGAAACCGATGTAGGGGTTGAACACTTTCTGGGCGTAGGTATAGGCAGAGCCCGCAGAGGGGAACTTGCGCACCAGATGGCCGTAGCTGAAGGCGGTCAGCAGGATGCCGCCGAGGGCCAGCAGATAGGCAGTGGCGACCCGGCCTTCGGTGATGTCACCGACGATGGCGAAGGTATCGAATACAGCCATGGGGGTCAGGTAGGCCAAACCCATGACGATCACTTGGGTCAGGGTCAGGGTTTTGAGCAGCTTGGCGCCTTGAGATGCCATTACGCTTTCTCCTCAATCAGTGCCGCAGCACGTGCTTGCAACGAGTACAGGATTGCGGTGGATTCGCAGGCCTGCAGATCAAAGGCGCCGGGGAGGCGCAAACCGGTATTGGCCGGCAGGAAAGCATTGAAACGCCCCATGTTTTTCCTCATTAACGTCGGGAGATTGTTGGCAATCTCGGGTATCACTTCCGGAACGTTTCCGGCCTCTTGTGGTGGGTTTGCACTGCTCTTCAAAATACAAAAACCGATGTCGCAGTGAACATCGGTCCTTTATTGGCGGCGTATTGTGCATTCGGGATTCCCCCTTGACAAGCAATAATCGGCTCAATATCGCATTTTTTTGCATAAGCGCAGCGAAGGTAAGTGGTCACTCGCCCCCTGTGGCTGACCCCGTGCCGCCCCCCTCTTTACGGGGGCATAGAGGGGGGCTATGCACTATTTCCCTGCTGTGCGAAATTTGTCCTGATTGTCCCTGCAGGGCGCATTGCGCCTCAAGATTGATCCTGATCATATTTGCCGCCATCACCCGGGTAGTTGCCCAACCTCCCGGAGGCTTTTCTGGCGGGAACAAGGGGGTTGGCGGGGGAGAATAGCAATTGCATGTTTAGTCATTAAAGTGACTGAATTAAATGGTTTGTCTGGTCAGTGCCATGTCATGGAGGGCGATAGTGGCGGGGGCCGATTTGAAATCAGTCACATTTTCAGAAAAAAGCGCAATGGCAAAACATGCGGGGCTGCCAAAAAGTGGCGGCCATAACCGCATCACACACAGCTGATCAGGGGATCGCCAGCGCGGTGAAGGAGAGCAACCGCAAAGCGTTAAAACGGGGAGCAACGCGCTAAAAAATCAGCATGACAGAGTAAAAACAAAGGAGCCCGCAGGCTCCTTTATCGTTTTATCCGCGTGGCTGGCTTATTGCACCAGCTCCTCGCTGGTGCGCAGCGGAATGCGGAACACCGTCAGGCGCAGGAAGAGGTAGATGGCACCGAGCGCAGCCCAGATCAGCCCCAGCTCGAAGGAGGAGGGCTCAAGGTTGAGCCACAGCACCCCGATGCAGGCGGCGCCACAGAGCGGCAGCAGCAGATAGATCAGATGATCCTTGAGACTCTTGTTGCGACCGAGTTTCACATAGAAGTGGGCAATCACCGCCAGATTGACGAAGGTGAAGGCCACCAGCGCGCCGAAGTTGATCAGGGCCAGCGCCATCTCCAGATCGAACGAGACGGCGGAGAGGGCGAGCAGGCCGACCAGCAGCACATTGCAGGCCGGAGTCTGCCACTTCGGATGCACATAGGAGAAGAAGCGGCTCGGCAGGGCGCGGTCCCGCCCCATCACGTAGAGCAGGCGCGATACGCCGGCGTGGGAGGCGAGCCCGGAGGCGAGTACCGCCACTGTGGTGCAGACCAGAACCACCGCCTGGAACAGCTTGCCACCGACATAGAGGGCGATCTCCGGCAGCACCGCATCCGGATGCTGGAAGCGGGAGATGTCCGGGAAGAAGAGCTGCAGGAAGTAGGAGGTGGTGACAAACAGCACACCGCCGATCAGCGCCGTCAGCACGATGGCGCGGGGGATAACCCGATCCGCGTCAGGGGTCTCTTCCGACAGGGTGCTGATGGCATCAAAGCCGAGGAACGACAGACAGAGGATCGAGGCCCCCATCAGCAGCGGCGAGATGTTGATCTGCTCGGAGAAGAAGGGACGACTGCTGGTCACGGTGCCCAGCCCCTCGCCATTGTGCACGCCCCAGGCGATCAGGCCGATAAAGACGGCGATGATGCTGAACTGCATGATGACGATGACGCTGTTGAAGTTGGCCACCAGTTTGATGCCGCGCAGGTTGAGGGCGGTCATCACCGCCGCCAGACCGAAGATATAGGTCCAGGGCTCTACGTTCGGGAAGAGCGCCTGCAGATAGATCTTGGCCAGCAGCATGTTGATCATCGGCATGAACATATAGTCGAGCAGGGAGGTCCAGCCCACCATAAAGCCGACATAGGGGTGGAACACCTTCTGGGCATAGGTATAGGCGGAGCCTGCCGACGGGAACTTGCGCACCAGATGGCCGTAGCTCAGGGCGGTGAACAGCATGCCGATCAGGGCAAACAGGTAGGCGGTAGGGACATGGCCTTCGGTGATCTCGGTAACGATGCCGAAGGTGTCGAACACTGCCATGGGGGTGAGGTAGGCAAGACCCATGACCACGACCTGCCACAGTTTCAGGGTCTTTTTCAGACCAACCGGTTGGGCGTTCATCATGCCTGTTCCTCACGCGGTGCCGGGGCGGCACACTCCATCAACGAAACCGGGAAAGAGGCCCGGGAATCAAGGGCGCCGGGGTGGCGCGCACCGGGCAGAGCCGGTCGGAAAGCATTGAGATGCCCCATGTTGTTCCTCACTGAATGTGGTGTCGGGAGATTGCTGCCAATCTCGCTATCTTTTCCGGGGGTGATCCGGCCTCGTTTATGGGTTTGTTCACTGTACAAAAAAGGACCGGCGAGATGTGGTAATACCGGTCCTTGCAGTGGCGGCGCATTGTGCATTTGCAGGGCCCCCTTGACAAGAAAAAAAGGGGGCAAAACTGCATTTTTTTGCACAGGTTAGCGGTTACTTTCCTGCTGGTCAGGCCAGCGCGGCCTCCAGTGATTTTTCAAGGATTTGCATCCCTTCGTCAATCACTGCCGCCGGGGCGGTCAGCGGGGCGAGAAAACGGATGACATTTGCACGTACCCCGCATGAGAGCAGGACCAGACCGCGTTTGCCCGCCTCGGCTACCAGACGTTTGGTGAGGTCGGGATCAGGCTGGTCGGCATTGCGCTGTTTCACCAGCTCCATGGCCACCATGGCACCTGGTCCGCGAATTTGACCTATGCAGTCAAAACGCTCGGCTATGCGTTGCAGCCCCGTCTTGATCTGCTCCCCCTGATCCAGTGCTTTCTGGTTGAGTTTTTCCTCTTCGATCACCTGCAATACCGCCAGCGCGGCGGCACAGGCGATGGGGGAACCTGCATAGGTGCCGCCAAGGCCGCCCGGCTTGGCCGAGTTCATGATCTCTGCCTTGCCCACCACGGCGGAGAGGGGGAAGCCGCCAGCCAGACTCTTGGCCAACGTCATGATGTCCGGCTCGATGCCGGCATACTCGGTGGCGAAGGTCTTGCCGGTGCGACAGAAGCCGCTCTGGATCTCGTCGCAGATGAGCAGAATGCCGTGCTGATCGCAGATGCTGCGCAGCTTCTGCATAAAGCTCGCGGAGGCGGGATAGAAGCCCCCTTCGCCCTGTACCGGCTCGATGATGATGGCGGCAACGCGGGAGGGCTCGATATCGGCGCTGAAGCAGAGGTCGAGGGCGTGCAGGGCATCCTCTTCACTTACTCCGAGATAATCGGCGGGGAAGGGGATGTGGTAGACCTCGCCCGGGAAGGGGCCAAAGCTGGTCTTGTAGGGCACCACCTTGCCGGTGAGCGCCATGCCCATCATGGTGCGACCGTGAAAGCCCCCCTTGAAGGCGATGGTGCCGCTGCGACCGGTGTGGGCGCGGGCAATCTTGATGGCGTTCTCGACCGCCTCGGCGCCGGTGGAGAGAAACAGGGTGCGCTTCGGGGTCGGGCCGGGCACCAGGGCGTTGAGCTTTTCGGCAAGCTCGATATAGCCCGGGTAAGGGGTGACCTGAAAGCAGGTGTGGCTGAATTTTTCCAGCTGCTCGCGCACCGCTGCCACCACTTTCGGATGGTTGTGGCCGGTGTTGAGCACGGCGATGCCGGAGGCAAAGTCGATGTAGCGGTTGCCCTCCACATCCCACAGCTCGGCATTTTGCGCACGGTCGATAAAGACCGGCAGCAGGGTGCCAACGCCGTTGACCACGGCCGCTTCGCGGCGCGCTTGCCACGCCTTGTTTGATTCTGACTGACTCATCTTTCCTCCCTGAGGGGCGCTGGCCCCGAAATTCCCTGAAAATGTGGCGGGCGATCTGACGCCCATCACCGCCAATTAGCCCATAGGGCCAGATCGGCGGCGTGTGGTGTGTGTTGCAGAAGCCCTCTTGGGAGGCAGCGCAGGCCAAATTACGCCCCTTGCCGCCTCGGGTAAACGTCTGCATCTATCTGTAAAAGCGATGAATCTTGCGGCTAAAGCATCGATGAATACGATGCTTTAGCCCTCTGCTGCCCTAGCGAATGGCGCCAAAGCAGAGGTATTTGGTCTCCAGATACTCCTCCAGCCCCTCGGCTGCCCCCTCCCGACCCAGACCCGACTCCTTGATGCCGCCAAAGGGGGCCAATTCGGTTGAGATGATCCCCTCGTTGATACCTACCATGCCGTATTCAAGCTGCTCGGCGACGCGCCACACCCGGGCGATGTCGCGGCCATAGAAGTAGGCGGCCAGACCATAGGGGGTATCGTTGGCCAGCGCGATGGCCTCGGCTTCGCTCTCGAAGCGCACCAGCGGCGCGACCGGGCCGAAGATCTCCTCCTGCAGGATGGGGTTGTCTTTGGCGACCTTGCCGAGAATGGTGGGGCGGTAGAAGAGGGGGCCGGCGGGGTGGGGCTCGCCACCCAGCAGTACTTCGGCACCGGCGGCAACAGATTGTTGCACCAGCTCGGCGACCTTGCTGGCGGCGGCCGGATTGATGAGCGGGCCGATCTGGGTGCCTTCACTCATGCCATCCCCCACCTTGAAGGCGGCGACGGCGGCAGTCAGCTTCTCGGCGAAGGCGTCATAGACGCTGGCCTGCACCAGAATGCGGTTGGCGCAGACGCAGGTCTGCCCGGCATTGCGGTATTTGGAGGCGAGCGCCCCGGCCACGGCGGCGTCGAGGTCGGCGTCGTCAAAGACGATAAAGGGGGCGTTGCCGCCCAGCTCCAGCGAGAGGCGCTTCATGGTGTCGGCGCACTGGCGCATCAGCAGCTTGCCGATGCGGGTCGAGCCGGTGAAGGAGAGCTTGCGCACAGTCGGGTTGTTGCACAGCTCGTTGCCCACCACGCTCGGCTGGTGGCTGGTGACGATATTGATGACCCCGGCGGGGATGCCCGCCTGCTCGGCCAGTACCGCCAGCGCCAGTGCGCAGAGCGGTGTTTCGGCGGCCGGCTTGATAACAATGGTGCAACCGGCGGCCAGCGCCGGGCCCGCTTTGCGGGTGATCATGGCAATCGGGAAGTTCCACGGGGTGATGGCGGCGACGACCCCGACCGGCTGCTTGATGGTGGCCAGCCGGCGATCGCCGCTAAAGCCCGGGATGGTGCGGCCATAGGCGCGCTTGCCCTCTTCGGCGAACCACTGGATGAAGCTGGCGCCGTAGGTCACTTCCCCTTTGGCTTCCGCCAGCGGCTTGCCCTGCTCGCAGGTCATGATGCGGGCCAGTTCATCGCTGTTGGCGGTGATGGCGGAAAACCAGGCGTAGAGCTTGTTGCTGCGCTCCTTGGCGGTGAGGGCAGCCCAGGCGGGTTGCGCCGCATGGGCGGCCGCGATGGCGTGGCGGGTATCCTCTTCATTCATGTCGGGCACCTGAGTGATCACGGCACCGGTAGCCGGATTGGTGACCTCGAAGGTGCGGCCGCTGGCGGCCTCGCACCACTGACCATCTATATAGGCGCGGGATTTGATCAAGCTTTGATTGGAGCTGGTAGCGGACATGGCAAGCCTCAATGGTGAAACCTGGCAGCAAGGTGGCGATGATGCGGCTCATCCTGTGGTGCTGCCGTATAAAATAATAAGCACATGGAGACCATAAATTGAGCTGAAATGTTTTTCAAGTGTTAAATATATTTGAATTGTTGGTGTGCTGCGTGCTAGAAAATGGGCTGTGTAGCGCAGTTTACCCCGATCCGGTGGCTTGGTGTGATGGTTGGGGTGTGCAAAATAATTAACGATGTGTGTGTAGCATTGCAAACAGCCAGGGATGGTGCTGGTCCGCTATTTTAACCAGAGGGAAGAGGGAGATGACCCATGTTGCGGGAGTGCAGGCAGAAGATGAGAGGGGGCCTGCCATGAGCGGGCCACAGAGCAGTGAGAGCGAGGCTCGCCTGCAGCTGGTGCCACAGAACGGTGCCCGTACCATGGGCGAGCGGTTGGCGGCAGTGCGCCACCAGCTGGGACTCTCCCAGCGGCGGGCTGCGGAGCTGAGCGGCCTGACCCACGGCGCCATCTGCATGATAGAGCAGGACAAGGTGAGTCCCTCGGTGGCGTCGTTGCAAAAGCTGCTCACCGTCTATGGCCTGCCGCTGTCGCGCTTTTTCGCCGAGGAGGAGAGCCGCCCCTGCAGCGTGGTGATCAAGGCTGAACAGCTTATCGAGCTGGGCAGTCAGGGGGTCTCGATGAAGCTGGTGCACAACGGCAACAACCGCCGCCAGCTCGGCTTTATGCTGGAGACCTATCCCCCCGGTACCGACACCGGCGGGCAGGTCAAGCATCAGGGGGAGGAGGTCGGCACCGTGCTGGAGGGGTCGGTGACCCTGACGGTGGCAGGCCAGAGCTATCAACTCGAAGCGGGCGACAGCTATGTGATCGACACCGGCGAGCCCCACAGTTTCAGCAATCCGTCGGGGCAGACCTGCCGCATCGTCAGCGCCCACACCCCGGCGAGCTTTTAATCCTGACAGTAGTTTGGCAACAGAACCGGTAAGGAAACAGGGATCATGACCGAACATGTAAACAGTTACTACGCAGCCAGCGCCAATAAACACGCGCCCTACCCAACATTGACCGAGCAGCTGGAGTGCGATGTCTGCGTCATCGGGGCGGGCTATACCGGCCTCTCCAGCGCCCTGCATCTGGTAGAGAAGGGCTACAAGGTGGTGGTGCTGGAGGCCGCACGAGTCGGCTTTGGTGCCAGCGGCCGCAACGGTGGCCAGATCGTCAACTCCTACAGCCGCGACATTGACACCATAGAAGCGAACTGCCCGCCGGATCAGGCCAGGCTGCTCGGTTCCATGCTGTTTGAGGGGGGTCAGATCATCCGCGAGCGGATCAAGCGCTACAACATCCAGTGCGATCTGCAGGAGGGGGGCGTCTTTGCCGCCGAGACCGAGAAGCAGCTGCACGAGCTCAAGGCGCAGAAGGCGCGCTGGGAGAAGTGGGGCAATGAGCAGCTGGAGCTGCTCGATGCCAAGGGGGTGCGCGAGGTGGTGGCGAGCGATCGCTACGTCGGCGCCCTGCTCGACAAGAGCGGCGGCCATATTCACCCTCTCAATCTGGCGCTGGGGGAGGCGGAAGCGATCCGCATCCAGGGGGGGCAGATCTTCGAGCAGTCCGCCGTCACCAGCATTACTCCGGGCCAGCCGGCGCTGGTCAAGACCGCCAAAGGGGCGGTGAAGGCGCGCTTTATCGTGGTGGCCGGCAACGCTTACCTCGGCAATCTGGTGCCGGAACTGGCCAGCAAGAGCATGCCTTGCGGCACCCAGGTGATCGCCACCGAAGTGCTGGGAGAGGAGCGGGCCCGTTCACTCTTGCCGCAGAACTACTGTCTGGAGGATTGCAACTACCTGCTCGACTACTACCGTACCTCCGGCGATCACCGGTTGATCTATGGCGGCGGTGTGGTCTATGGCGCGCGGGATCCGGCTGATATCGAGCGGCTAATCATCCCCAAGATGCTCAAGACCTTCCCGCAGCTGGCTGACGTCAAGGTGGAGTACACCTGGACCGGCAACTTCCTGCTCACCCTGTCGCGCCTGCCGCAGTTTGGCCGCATCGGCCCCAACATCTACTACATGCAGGGCTACAGCGGCCATGGTGTCACCTGCACCCATCTGGCGGGCAAGCTCCTCTCCGAGGTGCTGAGCGGTCAGGCGGAGCGCTTCGATGCCTTTGCCAAACTGCCGCACTACCCCTTCCCGGGTGGCCGCCTGTTCCGTATCCCCTTCACCGCCGCCGGCGCCGCCTGGTACACCCTGCGCGATCGGCTGGGGGTATAAACCCGACTAGCTTGTCGTCGTGCTGACCGACGCAAACAACAAGGCCACCGCGAGGGTGGCCTTGTTTTTAACCGAAGCGGGCAGCTGCAATTAGCTGTAATAGGCTTCGACGGTGCCCTTGAGCTTGATCAGGATGGGCTGACCGCGGCGATCCAGCGCCTTGGGGGAGGGGATCTTCACCCAGCCTTCGCTGATGCAGTACTCTTCGACGTCGGTGCGCTCTTTGCCGTTCAGGCGAATACCGATCGGATGCTCGAAGCAGGCCGCCACATAGTGGGGGCTGCGGGGATTGCAGGAGAGGTGATCCGGCAGTGCCGGCTTGGTGCTGGTATCGCTCATGGCTATGACCCGAAATGGATATAAAGTGGGGCATTGTAGAGAATGGCGTCATGGCATTCAAGGCAACGCCTGCCCGCCCTGCTGCAGCATGTCAGCAATCAGCGAGTGTTTTTGACTTCAGATGCCCCGCTGCCAATGCATCATGATCTCGGCGTGGCCGCTATGCTCGCATATTCTCAGCTCCCCCTCGTGAAAGCCGTTGCGGGTGTAAAAGTGCCGCGCCGGCTCATTCTCTGCGTAGACAGTGAGCTCAAGTCGCTCATACCTGGCCTTGAGATGGTCGAGCAGCTGGCGACCCAGCCCCTGTGATTGCAAGCTCGGGGTGATAAAGAGGGCGGCAACCGAGCCCTGATGCCAGGAGATAAACCCCGCCAGCAGCCCCTGCTCCTCATAAACCCAGCTCTCGCTGGCAGGCAGATAGATATCCCGCATCGCTGCACGCTGCGCATGCCAGAAGTCGGCGGGAATAAAGCCGTGTGCCTTGACCGAGGCCTGATACCAGAGCTCGACTGCGGCATCGAGATCGGATTTGGATAATGGGCGGATCATAAGTCTCTCAATCATTGAAGGTGGAAAATAGGCGAGGGGCTACGGCTATTCGCCAAGTCCCGTCACGGTATAGTGTCTCTCGACATTGACCGTGATCTCCCCCCAGCGGGAGGCTTTGACCCGGGCTTGATGGGCGGCAAAGGCGGCGGGATCGCGGAAGGTCTCGCAGACCTCGAAGCGGCAGGGGTTGAGTCTGCTTTGCGTCACCTCGAACTGCAGGCAGCCATATTCATGTCGGGTCAGGTGGATATGGTTATCAAGCTCCCCCATGACGGCTGATAAATCGGAGGCGGGCACAATGATATAACCGGTTAGCACAACCATATTTATCTCTTTGGTGGGCAACATTGTTAGATTTATTATCGAATCAAGGTCGGATTTTTTATTTATTGTGAAATCATCCAGGCTCTCTTTATATTGTAAATATCTGGCCAGCAAAAAATAAATGGAATCCATAAAGACAGGGCTACATGGTGGTTGCCGATATCTGCTGTAGTTTTTGTTGGTGCGGACTGGGCTGACGAATAAAATAGCCAATGCACTCTTCATCACTTTCATCGAGACAGATTAAAAACTGATCTTCAGACGGCGAAAATTTCAGATAGTAGACGTAGTCAGTATCCTCATTCTGGGACATATCCAGGCAGTCTTTTCCACCATTTTCTTTGAGAATATGTTCTTCCAGCTTGTAAAATCCGGAAGCGGATGGCTCGCGCTCAATAATATAGGATGATTCGATCTGCTGTTGATTTGACGAGGTATAGAGACGACCATCCGCCCTGAAGTCGTACTCTTCATAACAGCTGGTATCGGCAAAATTGAGGCGCCATACCCCGATAACCGGATGAGCATCGCTGTTAATGGTCGTAAGGTTCTGGCCAGCATGGAGATTCATGCTAAAGAGAATGGAGAATATAGCCGCTGTCTTGTTCATCTGGTCATCCCTGATATCCATGCGCTGTTATTGAGCCTGGCCTGCCAACGTAGCGTTTATCCAGTTACCGCACTGTTGGCTGCCGTTATCCAGCTTCGATTCTTCCGCTGCCACTCGTTACCCGGGCTCCCTTTGCGGCTTTCGGGGCCTGTATTGGCCGGAAACAGCGCCTATGGCTCTGCTGCAAAGCCCTTATTGTGCGTGTTTGCACGATGAAAAGTTATCAAAAATTATCAAAAATCTTTAAAACTTGGGGCCTGTCACACTGCGCAAAGCCAGAGCTGGCACCGCTCATTGGCCATATCGGTGATTAACGGGGTATTCTCTTTTATATTTTATAATCCAAATTGCCTTGCTGAATATCACAATGTCCAATTATCTTTGTCTGGCCGCAGCAGGTTATGACAAGCGACCAACACCAATACTGATGGTTTTGCTATCGCTTATTTCTGTCTCCTTCGTGCAAAAACAACATAGACGCAGAAGCTGGAGTTTTTATGAACTGGTATTTTCGTGCATTTCAGAAATTTGCTGATTTCAAAGGACGGGCCTCGCGCAAAGAATATTGGATGTTCGTTCTTATCAATACCGTTATTTGTGTCATCCTCTCGCTGCTCACCAAACAGCTGGATTATGGCTACAAACTGATGGGCGTATATGGTCTCTTTATTATTGTGCCCTGCTGGGCATTGAGCGTGCGCCGTCTGCACGACATTGGTCGCAATGGCTGGTTTTTGCTGCTGGGATTAATCCCGATTATCGGCCCGCTGATGGTGCTTTTTTTCAAGGCAAAGCGCGGTAATCCCTATTCAAATCGCTATGGTGCCGTCCCTTTTATCTGACTAAACACCGACAGAAAGCTCTCCCGTGTAGCAAGCAGGCCGGACGAAATGAGATAGTCCGGCCTCTTTTATTGGCAGCTTAACAGCGCTGGATCATTGACCGTTGCCCGCATCCAGCGGGAAGGCGAACAGATCCCGTCGGTAGGTCTCGACCACCAGACTGAACGGCGTGCCATCCTCCCGTGAAAGCAGGGCGCGGTGCTGCAATACCTGCTCGGGGATGGTCAGCGGTGCCTTGTTGGTGGCAATGACGGGCATCTTCATCTCCCAGCCAGCCGGCAGGGGTGACCAGAGCAAGGTGGAGGAGAGTGTCTTGCGGCTGAAGTTGAGCGCCTTGACCGCGAGCCCGAACGGGGTGTCGCTGCTGTCGAGCAGCTGGTTCATCTCCGGAGTGAGGCGGCTTTTGACATACCAGTTGTCCGCTTCCGAGAAGATATGATCACCGCAAGTTAGCTGCACCCGGCGATAGCCCACCGGCTCATCGGCGCCGATCTTGAACAGCTCGCGGGTGGCTGCATCGGCTGGTTTGCGTGTTGTCTGGTCACGCAGGGCGCGAATGCGCGGCTCGCCCGCCATCTTGTGGTCGGCGCACCAGTTTTGCAGGGTGACGGTTGCGCTCGGGTTGCTTAGCAAGGTGGCATTGAGGGTTTGCAGCAGGGCCTGTGCCTTGAGACGGGTCATAGTGCCATCTTGCCAGCCGGCCGGGGCTTTCTCCTGCGCCTGTACGGCGCCGTGGCAGAGCAGTGCGGCCAGCAATAGCATTCGGATCTTCATGTTTTCATTACCTTTCCCGATTTTTGTGACGGGATTGTAACATCGAGGGACATGAATGCGACCAATATGTGGTCTGATCAGCGCAGGGTTGCGGGCCGCTAAAGCGCCCGCAACGCAGAGGTTTTTCAGGGAGGCTGGCTGGAGGTCAGGGCAGATCCAGGGTAAAACGGGCACCGCCAAGAGGAGATTCATCCACCTGGATCTGGCCGCCGTAGCTGTGGACGATTTCGGTCACTACTGCCAGACCGATGCCTTGGCCGGGGGAGCTGTCGGCCCGCACGCCGCGCTGGAAGATCTGTTCGGATTTGGCCTCGTCGATGCCGGGGCCATCATCTTCCACCTCGATGCGCAAGCGCTCGAGATGGCGGCGCAGGGTCACCCGCACCTCGCTGATGGCAAATTTGCAGGCGTTGTCGAGCAGATTGCCCATCAACTCCATCAAGTCCCCCTGCTCACCATGGAACAGGGCGTCGTCGTCAAAGTGAAACTGGGTTTGCAGCTTCTTGTGACGGTAGACCTTGGTCAGGCTGGCGAGCAGCTTCTCGATGAGCGGCACCGGCTCGGTGCCCTTGCTGGCAAGGCGCTGGCGGCCAGTGACGGCGCGTCTGAGCTGGTACTGGATCATCTGATCCATGGTGAGGATCTGTTCGTTGATGTTGTCGTGGATCTCCCGGCCCAGCTCCAGCTCGCGGGTGGTCATCTGGATCAGCGCCAGCCGGGTTTTCAGACTGTGGGCGAGATCGTTCAAGGCGTGCTGGTAGCGCTGGGTTTGCTGCCGTTCGTTCTCCAGCAGCTGGTTGACCGACTCGGTGAGCGGGGTAAGCTCCTGCTCGAAGTCGCTGGAGAGAGAGTCGAGTTTGCCGGAGCGAATGTTATCGATCTGGCGGGCAATGGTGCGCAGGGAGCCGAGGCTCCAGTAAGTGGTGAGCAGCAGCAGGCTGGCCAGCAGCATGTAGGCGAGCACCGCCTGACGGGCGATATGACCGAGATAGGCGATGGATTCAGCGTGATAGCGCTTGGCCGAATCGATCATCACCACGTAGTAGGCGGTGGTGCCGTTGCCGGGGTTACGGATAAAACGCAGGCTGTAGACGAAGTAGCTTTCGCCGTTCTTGATGGTGTGCTTCTTGAAGAAGTAGTCGAGATCCATCCCACCCAGATACTGCATCAGGTCGCCGCAGATGGTCTCCTTGGCCTTGATCACCTCCGGCATGTGCAGGCTTGACCAGATCCGTTCACCATCGGCGCGGCAAATCAGGGTATCGAGGTCAGCATCCCCGGCATTGCGGGAGATGTGGCTGAGATCGGTAGGGCCGCCATTGCTCGGCTCGGTCGAGGAGAAGAGTTTGGCCAGGTTCTCCTGCATCCGGGCGCTCGCCTTCTGGGTCTGCTCCTCGACATGGCCGAGGTAGAGGGCATAGACGGCAAACCCCATGCTGAGCGCGATCACCAACAGGGAGCTGAGCAGCAGCTTGATATGCAGCGAGCGGCGCAGCACCCGTACCATCCGCAGTAGCGGGCAGAATCTCATCAGTTGCATGACAGGTTGAAGATATAACCCTGACGGCGGATGGTGGAGATGGGTTGAATAGTACCCTCCGGATCCAGTTTCTTGCGCAGGCGGCTCACCATGACCTCGATAGTGTTGGGGTCACCTTCGCCATCGCCGTAGAGCTGGTCGAGCAGCTGCTGTTTGGAGACTACCTGACGGGCATTGCGCATCAAGTACTCCAGAATGAGGTATTCGAAGCTGGTCAGCACGGCCACTTCACCGGCGATGGTCAGCTCCTTGCGGGAGAGATCGAGCTCGTAGTCACCCGCTTTCACCCGGGGAGAGATAAAGCCAGCGCTGCGGCGTACCAGCGCGTTGAGGCGAGCCAGCAGCTCATCCTTCTGAAACGGTTTGACCAGATAGTCATCGGCACCTGCTTCCAGTCCTTCCACCTTGTCCTGCCAGTTGCCACGGGCGGTGAGGACGATGATGGGAAAGGGGATCTGCTTCTCGCGCAGCTCGCGGATCAGTTGCAGGCCATCCATATCGGGCAGACCCAGATCGATGATGGCCACGTCGATGGGGTAATCCGTTGCATAGTGCTGCGCAATCCCTGCCTGATCGGTGCTGTAGACCTGATTGTCTGCTTCGGTCAGCAGAGAGGAGAGGTGGTGATTGAGTAGCTTGTCGTCTTCGACCAGGAGAATTTTCATGGTGTGTGCGGCGGTCATAGGGATCCAAGCAGTCAATTAGAAGATGTTCGCTATGCGGAGTCAATCCGTATCCTAATGCCTTCCGCCTGTATCGGGACTGAATCACCCGGGCTTCAGAGTTTCCTCCGATTGGTCGTCTATCCCGAGCATGTTGTTATCGATGGCCATCGCATCGGCGCTTGCTGACTGGCCATGCTGCAAAGGGTGTGGTGATGAGAGAGATGGCCATCAGGTGGCGATGCCACCTGCAGGAGCGGGAGCGTAGCGACCTTCTCTATCTGGTCTGGCTCTGCTGGGGAGCCGCATTGCTGCTCTATGTGCTGGGGTCGGATGCCTATTTATGGCCAGTGGCGCCCATGCCGCTGGTTCTGCTTGTCTGGTTGGGGGAGAAATTCGGAATGTTTGGACGAAAAGCCAAGAGCGAGGGCTCAGTGCCGGAAAAGGCAACGGTTATCGCCGCAGGTGCCCGCTTCAAGGGGGAGTTGCAGCTTGAGGGGGATCTGGAGGTGCGTGGTGTGCTGGTCGGCACCATAGTGCTGAGCGACGGGATCCTGCGCATCATGGCGGGTGGCCGTGTCGAGGGAGAGGTGAAGGCTCCCCACGTCATCATCAATGGCCTGCTGGATGGTACCTGCTCTGCCGCCGAAGTCGAAATACTCGAGAGTGGCCGCATGCAGGGGACGTTCAAGGGGGGAAGCCTCTCCATCAGCAAGGGGGGCAACTTTATCGGTCACTCTCGTCCGGATGAGAGCTCTGCCAGCTCTCCCGCACCGGTACCAGCCAATCAGGAGCTGGAGAGCGTGCCCGTCGAGGGGAAAGGAAATGTGAAGGCACTGGCCAAAGAGGGTCGGGGCAAAGGCAGCGAGCCGTTGGCCAAGCAGGCTTGATGGATGCTGGATAGCAAGAGGGGGCCATGATGGCCCCCTCTTTTGTCTGTCGACAACGCCTTAGCTGCGGCGCGGCGGCAGCATATTGGTCAGGGTGTTGTCCTTGAGCACATGGTGGTGGAAGAGGGCGGCCACAGTGTGCAGGGCAATCAGGGCGTAACCCAGGTTGCCCAGGGTTTCATGCACCTCCTTGATAAACCCTTTGGCGTCAGGGCTCGGCGCTATCAGCGCAGGCAATTCAAACCCGAAGAAGGGGATGGGCTTGCCGGCGGCGCTCAGCAGCAACCAGCCACACAACGGGGTTAGGATGAGAAAGCCGTAGAGGGCGATATGGGCGAGCTTGGCCAGCTTGTGCATCAGGGGGGAGAGCTCGGGCACGATACGGGGCGTCGGGCTCATCCAGCGCAGGGCCAGTCTAACAAAGACCAGTGCAAAGATCAGCAGCCCCAGCATGAAGTGCCACTCTTTCATCAGGTCTCGACCCGGGTCTCCTTTGGGAAAAATGTCGCGAAATTCGATCAGGGCATAGACGGCGATCATGGCCCACAGGGTCAGCCAGTGCAGCCCGAGACTCAGGGTGCCGTAGCGTTGTTCACTGTTCATCAGCATGGTTGGTTTCCTTCAGTCAAAGAGTCACATCCGTGTGGCATCTCCCGATGAGCGAAACGATCGGAGGAGGCCAGCTCCATTGGCGACGCCTGCCGGATGCACACAGGTGCAGGCCGGGCGCCCGTTAGAGGAAAATCGTCTGTATTTTCCGCATGATACTGCCATGGAGATGGTATCACTGCCGGCTCGTTGAGGAGCTGATCAATACCACACAATTTACAGGTTAATTAAACCGTGAGCAGTGTGAAGCGCCCGTGAAAAGATCTGCCTGACCCTGATGGTCAGGCCGGTTCGATGGCAATGACCAGACAGGCGGGCTCGCTGATCCGAAAGCGCACATTACAGTTGAACAGCCGCACGCCGTACTCCTTCTCGTCCGGCTTGCCCTTCTTGTAGGCAGGGCGAGGATCTTGCGCCAGTACTTCGCTGACCAGCTGGCGCAGCTCGGGGTAGCGCTGGCTCCACGTTTGCAGCTGCAACTCGGCGTCCGGGCTGAAGCTCACCGCCAGCGGCGGGGTCGGGGCATCGGGGGCAAAGCCGCCACGGGCTTCCGGCAGGCTGTCGGCATAGGGAATATAGGGTTTGATATCGACGATGGGAGTGCCATCGAGCAGGTCGACGGCCCCCAGCTCCAGCCAGAGTTTGCCGCGCTCGCGACCTACCCCGTGCAGCTCGACCACCGAGAGACCGAGTGGATTGGGGCGAAAGGTGGAGCGGGTAGCAAAGACCCCGACCCGCTCGTTGCCGCCAAGGCGCGGCGGGCGCACCGTCGGATTCCACCCCTGCGCCATGGTCTGGTGAAAGACGAAGCTGAGCCACAGATGGGAGAACTGCTCGATGCCGCGCAGCACGTCCGGCTGATCGTAGGGGGGGAGCAGCTCGAGGCGGGCACGGGCCGATTTGACCAGGCCGGGCTGGCGCGGAATGGCGAACTTCTCCTTGTAGGGAGAGCGGATAATCCCGAGGGTGTCGATTTCGAACTTCATGGCGGATCCTGGCTGAAAACCCTGGCAATTTAGCACATGCAGCCCCAAAACGCAGGCTTCCCCGCGCGGCTCCCTCGCCGCCTGCTGCCGTGATCCCCGTCCCATCCCGGTATATCGAGGGCTGTGCCTTGGCGCCAAGTTGCGTAGGGTGGGACAAACAGGAGGAGCTGTGCTGGCTCGCCACGGTGCGAAGACCGCAACAATAAGCCGGATGGGGAGGGGGAGGGATGAAACTGCTGATTATCGGTGGCACCGGATTTTTGGGGCGTCACCTGACTGCGCTGGCGCTTGATTGGGGTCACGAGGTGACCCTGTTCAATCGCGGCCATCACCAGCATCCCGACTGGCGGGAGCTGGAGCAACTCACCGGTGATCGCAATGGCGATCTGGGCGCGCTGCAGGGAGAGGGGCGGCAGTGGGATCTGGCCATCGACACCTGCTGCTATCGGCCAGAGCAGGCGGCGAGCCTGTCGATGGCCCTGCTTGGGCGCTGCGAGCGGCTCATCTTTATCTCCACCATCAGCGTCTATCGCGACTTTGCCCAACCCGGAATGGATGAATCAGCGCCCCTGCATGCCACCGGTGCGGGCGAGCAGCCCGAGGAGTATGGCCCGCTCAAAGTGTTGTGCGAAGAGGAGTATCGCGCCCGCTGGGGTGAGCGGCTCTGCATCCTTCGCCCGGGCGTATTGTGTGGCCCCCATGATCACACCGGCCGTATGGCCTGGTGGGTGAAGCGGGTGCAGCAGGGTGGACGCTGGCTGTTGCCGGGGACGGGGCAGGATCGACTGCAGTATCTGGATGTGCGCGACTGCGCCGAGTTTGTGCTGCGGGCTGCCGAGCAGCAGTTGACGGGAGTTTTCAATCTGGTCAAACCGGGTATTGCGCTGGCAGATTGGGTCGAGCGGTTGGCGGCGAGAGTGGGGACGGCTACGCCCATTGACGCTGAGTGGGCGCCCTGGCAGGCACTGCTCGCGGCCGGTGTCGAGCCCTGGCTGAGCTATCCGACCCTGCTGCCCAATATGTTGCCGGAGTATGCCGGTTATGGCCGCATCAGTGCCGAGGCGGCCATCGTGCACGGTCTCAACTTCCGGCCGCTGGAGGAGACGGCCGCCGATCTGGCCGAGTGGCTGGCACGCACGCCGGATGCGGTGGTGGCTGAAGGGATGACCATTGAGCAAGAGATGCTGCTGCTTCAGCAGGTGAGATAGCGCAAGTGCGGATAGACGCGCCATGCAATCCCTGAAAACAAGAGGGCATCGTAATGATGCCCTCTTGTTTTTATTTTTACCGGCATTGCATGCGGGGGCTAGCGGATGGCCGCACCTGCGGCCGCCAGCAACTCCCGCAAAATGGCGCGATGGCAGCGTGACTCCTGCTCGCAGTAGCAACCCACCGACAGGTTGGTGGTGTGGGAGAGGGCAGCAAGCAGTGCCAGATCGTGTTTGGCTGCCGGGGTCGCCAGCTCCGCCTTGTACGCCTTGCCAAAGGCAGCCCACTGGGCGGGCGTCTCTGCGGCTTGCCCCAGCTTCATGGTTTCGCTGCCGGGGGCCAGGTTCGGGAACCAGACGTCATACCAGTTCTGGCTGGCAAACTCGGTCTTTGGTACGCCGCGTGGCGGGCGACGTACCGTGCCGATCCGCAGTCCTTCGTCGGGGAGGCGGGGCGAGCCGAGACGCACGATGGCGAGCGCCATGAGCCGTTACTTCTCTTCAGCCACTTTCAGCGCCTGACCGTAGCAGATCACCTGCTTCAGGCAGCCGGGGGTATCGCTGAATTCGCTGCACTTGTCGAAGGTGACGCCGTTGCCGCCCATGTCGGCAGCGCGGCGGCGAGCCAGGGTGCGCGCTTCACCGGCGTTGGGCACCGGTTGCTTGGCATCGGCCTGGCACGATTCCCCCTCGACGGTGCCGAGGTAGAGGTAGTTGAGATCGGCCAGCTGAGCTTGCTCGTAAATCCGCACGCTACCGGGTTTGAAGTAGTCGTCGAAGTTCTCTTTATCCAGATTGCTGTTGAAGGCGTAGTTGGCACAGCCGGAGGCAATCAGGGGCATCATCAGGATCAGGCGTTTCATCATCTCGTATCTTGTGTCGGTGATGAGGACAGTAGAAAGGCGCAGGCGCTCCATGTCGGCATCTTGTTGAATAATGAGGGGCCATTATAGGGGCCAGTCGCCTGTGGCGGCCAGCCCCGTTTTGACCCTGAATGTCAGGGTGTGACCGCCATCAGGCAGATATCAGACCGGTGCCAGCCGTTGATGCAGGCTGCGATAGTACTCATCCTCCAGCAACTCCTGATGGGGAGCGCAGAGGCGGATCTGCCCCTCTTCCATCAGGGCGATGCGATCCATCTGCTCCAGCCCCAGCAGGCGGTGGGAGATGAGCAGCATGGAGCGGTCGGCTCCCAGGGTGAACAGCAGCGCCATGATCTCCCGCTCGGTCTGGCTGTCGAGCCCCTCGGTCGGCTCATCGAGCAGCCAGAGCGGCGCATCGTGCAGCAGGGCGCGGGAGATGCCGATACGGCGGCGCTCGCCACCGGAGAGGGGTCGGCCACCGTCGCCGAGCCAAGCATCCAGACCTGCTTCATCTTCCAGCAGGGTGGCAAGGCCAACCCGGGTCAGCACTTCGACCAGCTGTTCGTCAGTAGCGGTCGGAGCCGCCAGCTTGAGGTTGCCCCGCAAGGTATCGGCAAACAGATGCACCCGCTGGCTCACCACCGAGATGGAGGCGCGCAGCGCCCCTTCGCTGTAGTCGGTCAGCGGTTTGCCATCGAGCAGAATTTTGCCCGCCAGCGGGCTCCACTCCCGGGTCAGCAGACCCATCAGGGTCGATTTGCCACAGCCGGTCTGGCCCAGCAGCGCCAGCTTCTCGCCTGCGTGCAGTTGCAGGGTGCAGCCGCGCAGCACCGGCTGCGGATTGCCGGGATAACCGAAGTAGAGGTCATTGATCAGCAGGGCACCCTGGCTGGCGTGGGCCTGTTCGCTGCCCCACTCGGGCGCTTTGGCCTCCTGCAGGATCTCGTTCAGGCGGCGTGCCGAGGTGAGGCTGGTGGAGAGGTGCTGGAAGGAGCCAGCCAGCGGCATCAGCGCTTCGAAGCTGGCTAGCGTGGCAAATACCATCAGGGCGGTAACGGGATCGGGCGCAGCCCCTGCAACCCCGTGGCCTGCCATCCAGAGCATCAGGGTCAGGGTCCAGCCGCTCAGCAGTTGCACCGAGAAGTTGGCCAGCCCGCTCACCTTGGCCATGCGGGCCTGGGCGGCGAGCAGTGCCTGCTCGGCCTGTTGCAGTTCACCGAGTACCTTGGGGGCGGCGGCAAACATCTGCAGCTCGGCCTGACCATCCAGATAATCCACCATGCGGGTGCGCAGACTGGCCTTTTCGGCGATCAGTGCCTGACCGGGGCGACGGCCGAGGAAGTAGAACACTAGCGGCAAAGCGATCATGCCAAACAGCAGAATGGCGCCGAGGGTCAGGGCGAGGTGACTGTCGAAAAACGACAGGAAGAAGACCAGTCCGGCACTGCTGAGCAGGGCCGCGCCGATAGGGGTGAGCAGGCGCAGGTAGACGTGGTCCATGGCGTCGATATCGGCCACTAGCCGGTTGAGCAGATCCGCCTGACGAAAGCCTGCCAGCGTACCGGTGGAGAGTGGCGAGAGCTTTTGCCAGAACCAGACTCGCAGCCGGGTCAGTACCCGGAAGGTGGCATCGTGGCTCACCACCCGCTCACCCCAGCGACCTGCGGTGCGGATGATGGAGAAGAAGCGCACCCCGCCAGCCGGCGTCATGTAGTTGAAGCTGTCTCGACTGGCGACGGCCATCCCGGCAACGGCGGCGGCAGAGAGGAACCAGCCGGAGAGCGACAGCAGCCCCATCCCGGCAATCAGGGTGACCAGTGCCAGCAGCAGGCCGAGGGAGAGGCTGAGCCAGTGTTGACGGTAGAGGCGCAGAAACGGCAAGAGATCAGTCATCGAGAGAGCCCTCGGAACGTTGGGAGAGCAGCCGGGCGAATGGCCCCTCTGCCTGACAAAGTTGCTGGAAGTTGCCCTGTTCCACCAGCTGACCGCGCTCCAGCACCAGGATCTGATCCATCTTGCCGAGCTGGTCGAGGCGGTGGGTGATCATCAGCAGGGTCTGGTTGGCCATCGCCTCTTCAAGGGTGGCCATAATGGCCCGCTCCGAGTGGCGATCCAGACTGGCAGTCGGCTCGTCCAGCACCATCAGCTGGGTCGATTTGAGCAGGGTGCGCGCCAGCGCGAGGCGCTGGGCCTGACCGACCGAGAGGCCGCCCGCCTGATCGCCAACCGGATAGTCAAACCCCTTCTCCATGGCAAACTCCCATGCCTGCGCCCGTTTCAGGGCCTCCTCCAGCTCGGCATCGCTGGCTGCTGGCTTGGCCAGCAGCAGGTTGTCGCGAAGAGAGGCGTGAAACAGTTGCGGGTTTTGCGAGAGCCAGCCCAGTTGCAGGCGCCACTGACTCATGTCGAGGGTGGCCAGCTCCTGACCATTCACCTTGAGCTCGCCGCGATAGGGGGCAAAGCCGAGCAGGGCGTTGACCAGCGAGCTTTTGCCGGCACCACTGATGCCGACCAGGGCGGTGCGTGAACCGGCTGCAAGGGTGAAGTCGATGGGGCCGACCAGCACCTTGCCCTCGGCGCTCAGCACTTCCAGACCTTTGGCTTCAACCTTGATGGGGCTGTCGGCGTGGAAAGGGGTGCTGCCTGCGGCTGGCTCGCTCACCTCGGCTTCGAGGAATTCGAGCAGCTGTTCGGCAGCGCCGATGGCCTGTGCCTTGGCATGGTAGTGGGCACCTAGTTCGCGCAACGGTGCGTAGAGCTCGGGGGCAAGGAAGAGCACGAACAGGCCGGTAAAGAGAGTAACTTTGCTGCCATAGTGGCCAAAATCGAGGTGATCGATATAGGAGAAGCCGAAGTAAACGGCGACCAGCGCGACCGAGATGGCGGCGAAGAACTCCAGTACGGCGGTGCTCAAAAACGCAAGGCGCAGCACTTCCATGGTGCGCTCGCGAAAATCTTCCGAGGCGTCGCGAATGGCGTCGCCTTCAGCCTGGGTGCGCATGAAGAGTTGCAGGGTTCGCAGCCCCTTCAGGCGATCGAGGAAGTGGCCGGAGAGACGAGCCAGCGCCTGGAAGTTGCGGCGGTTGGCATCGGCGGCACCGACACCGACCAGGATCATAAAGATGGGGATCAGAGGGGCAGTACCCAGCAGGATCAGGCCCGCCGCCCAGTTGACCGGGAATACGGCTACCAGAATGACTACCGGAATAAAGACCGCGATGGCCATTTGTGGCAGATAGCGGGAGAAGAAATCCTGCATGTTTTCAATCTGTTCCAGCAGCAGGCTGGCCCAGGTGCCGGCCGGGCGACGCTGGATATAGGCAGGGCCGAGACGGCTTAAGCGAGTGAGCACCAGCTGGCGGATGGTCTGGCGCACCACGCTGCCGGCCTTGAAGCTGGCCACTTCGCGGCCGTAGGCGAGTGCCGCCTTGCCGAGGGTTACCAGCAGCAGGGTAATAAAGAGGGGGATGGATTGTTCCGGCTGTTTGCCCTCAATGATGAAGCTGTGGAGCAGGGTCGCCAGCAGCCAGGCTTGCGCCACCATCAGAATGCCCTGACCCAGGCCAAAAGCGATGGAAATCGTGATCCAGCGGCGACCGTGACTCGATTGCGTGCGCAACCAGCCATAGAGACGTTTTTGCGTTTTTTTATCCATTACCACCATCCTCGCGTCGAGTGGCGCAAGACTATCCTCGCCGTTTGGCCTTGGCAACCTTGTAAATTATCTGTGTTGAAAATGTTTGCTTGAAAAAGCAACCGACTGTTCAATCCTTGTCCGAACAGATTGATTTATTGAAAAAAGTGGCAAGGACGGCATTGCGCTCACCGGCAAAATGCATATAGTAGGAGCCCTGACGCGGGTGTAGTTCAATGGTAGAACGGTAGCTTCCCAAGCTGCATACGTGGGTTCGATTCCCATCACCCGCTCCAAATTTCAGATGCCAGGCGGGCATCGTATAATGGCTATTACCTCAGCCTTCCAAGCTGATGATGCGGGTTCGATTCCCGCTGCCCGCTCCAGCTTCAACGCAAAAAGCCCACTCCTGCGAGTGGGCTTTTTGTTTGTCCGCGATTTGCTTCTCTTTTCCACTCTTCATGGCGCCCCGGGATCCGGAAAAAAGAAAAGGCGCCATAGGCGCCTCTTCGGATGGGTAAGCGGTGCGGAATTACTCCTGCTCCAGCTCGCCGCAGAAACGGTAACCTTCGCCGTGGATGGTGGCGATGATCTCCGGGGTATCGTTGACACTTTCGAAGTGCTTGCGGATACGACGGATGGTCACATCAACGGTACGGTCATGCGGCTTGAGCTCGCGGCCGGTCATCTTCTTCAGCAGCTCGGCACGGGTCTGGATCTGGCCCGGGTTTTCGCAGAAGTGCAGCATGGCACGGAACTCGGAGCGCGGCAGCTTGAACATGTCGCCAGTTGGGCTGACCAGTGCGCGGCTGTTGATATCCAGCGCCCAGCCGTTGAACAGATAACGCTCAACCAGCTTCTTCTCTTCGCCACCGGCAGCCACGTTCATGGTACGGCTCAGCAGGTTGCGGGCACGGATGGTCAGTTCGCGCGGGTTGAACGGCTTGGTGATGTAATCATCGGCGCCGATCTCCAGACCCAGGATCTTGTCCACTTCGTTGTCGCGACCGGTCAGGAACATCAGGGCGATGTTGTCGTTCTCGCGCAGTTCACGGGCCAGCAACAGGCCGTTCTTGCCCGGCAGGTTGATGTCCATGATCACCAGATTGATGGTGTGAGAGGTGAGGGCCTGATGCATCTCGTCGCCGTTGTTGGCTTCGAGTACGATGTAGCCTTCTGCCTCGAAAATGCTTTTCAGGGTATTACGAGTGACCAGTTCGTCTTCGACGATCAGAATGTGTGGTGTTTGCATGAGTATTCCCAGATTCTTATCAGTTAATTATCTTAAATTTAACACTTCTTGGCGTTTCAAGCCGATTTCCTGACTGATCCTGAAAATTAATTACGTCATCCTGGGTATGAAGGTCAGGTCGGCATAGTGTGAATTTGGCATCAGTATCGGCAAATATCCCTGTGCCACTTATAGGTTCCCGAGAAGACTACTCGAGCAAAGCCTGGAAAGGTCATCCATTACGAAGTTGCCGCATTTTATCAGTTAACAGGAGCATAACAACACCCTTTGCCGTCAGATAGCAACTTTTTAACTCTGTTTTGATATAGGTCAAACCGTAGCACAACAGCATCATACTTGGCCTTAACCGTGTTTTCGCCCCTATAAAATGTAATGGAATGTAACATGTGATTGACATGATTTTGTGGGAAAACTACAAGAAAATTTGCTTTTTAGCGCCATTTGGAATGCCTTCCTGGCCCGAATTTGCCATCGTTCCAGCCTGGAATCCAGCCAGCCAATGGGTGGGAGAGCGTCGCAACCGGCGTCGCGAGCGGGCACTTTGGCGTCATCTGGAGGCCATGCCGGGCGTCAATATGGCTGGCCCAGTGTGGGGGATGGCACCGGATGAAAGCTGGCGTGAGTCCTCGCTCGCTGTGGCGCTGCCCCTGCCAGAGGCTTGCGCACTGGCTGCCCGCTTTGGCCAGAACGCCATCTACTGGGTCAAAAGGGGACAACTCTGGTTGGTGCCGGTATTAAGCGATAAATCAGCAGTTTGTCTGGGAGATATCGCTGCTTTCTGGATTGTCAGAGCCAATTGTTGATGAAAGAATGAACATCTTCATGCATCTGAAAGGAATCAAATCATGCTGGATCTTCTGCCCGACCTCTGCGATCAGCACGGCGATATGCTGCAAGTGGCTGAACCCTGTTTTCACGATTTCGGTGGCAAGGCGATCTTCTATGGTCGCGCCGTGACCCTCTCCTGCTACGAAGACAACAGTCTGGTGCGGGAGTTGGTGAATCGTCCCGGCCAAGGCAAGGTGATGGTGATCGATGGGGGCGGTTCACTGTGTCGGGCTCTGCTTGGTGATCAACTGGCCATCAAGGCGGTGGAGCAGGGGTGGGAGGGGATCCTGATCCACGGCGCGGCGCGGGATGTGGGCACTTTGGCCACGCTGGCGCTCGGGGTCAAGGCGCTGGCGGCCTGTCCGGTCAAGACCGAGAAGCGCGGGCAGGGCGAGCTTGGCGCGGTAGTGAACTTTGCCGGCGTGACCATTCATGAAGGGGATTACATCTACGCGGATCGCAACGGCGTAGTGGTGAGTGCCACGCCGCTGATCTGATTCAGAAGTTGAAACCCACCCCCAGGCTCAGCGCCTGATCGGCCGTAAAGGCGCTGACGCCGTAATTGGCGGTCAGGGAGAGTCTGGGGGTCAGCAGCAGGCTGGAGTTGAGCTCCAGCAGGGTGCTGCCCTGATTGAGTTCCAGATGGCGGATCTGGCTGCCGACATTGAAGGCGGGGGAGAGTTGATAGCGTACCCCCGAGCTCATGTTGAAACCTGATTGACGGTTCTGATCCGCGACCGCCGGCCCCGCTTCCATAAAGAGGCTGACATCATCCATCACCGGATATTGATAGCCGCTGTTGACCAGCCAGAGATCAAAACTGTCGCTGTGATGGCTCTGACTGTTGAGCAGTACCCCGGAGTAACTTTTGACATAAAGTGCGGGGTCGGCTGGCTGCTTGAAGAGATCCCAGTCGGCAGCCTGAGCGGCCACGCTGGTGCAGGATGCGAGCAGTGTGATGAGTAGCGCCTTGGTCATTCTTTTCCCCTCCCTGGGTCCGGAACTGAGCTTAAGCATGGCACATGCCAGAGCGGAGTTAAGTGAACTCTGATCACAATAAATCGCTTTGGCTGAGGCGCTGAGCATGTTAAACAGGCTGCCATATTGATGAGTCCAATCATTAAGAGGTGAATCCATGAACAAGAAACTGACTCTGCTGGCCGCGCTGGCACTGGGAGGCTGCGCCATGGCGACCGGTTCTACCATGACTCAACTGCAGGCATCCGGCTGGCAACTGCAAGGTGCCACCGGCGATACCTTTACCCTGCAAGTTGTCGACGGCAAGGTGGCGGGCAAAGGCGGCTGCAACCGCTATTTTGGCGGTATCACCAAGCAGGGTGACGGTGTCTTGACGCTGGGGGCCATGGGCTCCACTCGCATGATGTGCATCGGCGACGCCATGAACAAAGAGACCGAGTTCCTGCAAAAGCTGGAGAAGGTGGCAACCTACTCCATCAACGGCAACCAGCTGACTCTGAGCGATGCCAACAAGGCGGCCCTGCTCACCTTCAACGCCGTTCCCGTGACCAAGTAAGAGTCTGTTGCAGACCCTTGGCTGACGCCCTCCCTGCCGGAGGGCGTCTTTGTTTTACCCACAGCAATCCGTTCCCGGCTTCTCCTCCCGATTCTTTGGCTCTTCCTTCTCATCATGGCGAAAGGAGTGTCTGCAAATTGATCATTTCAATGATTCTTGTATAGTTGAAATAAAAGAGCGTTCAACGAGGGGAAATTATGAACAAAGAGATGGCCACCAAGGTCTTCGAATCGCTGGCTTCCGGTATCCGGCTTGATGTATGGCGGCTGCTGGTCAAGGCCGGGCTGGAGGGGCGGGTCGCGGGCGAACTGGCCAGCGAACTCGATATTGCCCCCAATACCCTCTCGTTTCACCTCAAGGCGATGCTCAACGCCGGTCTGCTGTCGGTGGAGCAGGAGGGGCGCTTTCTGCGCTACCGCGCGAATATCCCCTTGATGCTGGATGTGATTGCCTACCTCACCGAGGAGTGCTGCGCCGGTCATCCCGAAGCGTGCGGCGTGATGCGCGCCGAGTCGGCCTGCTCCCCCCATGTTCTGCCTGCGCAACCCTGCTGCAACAAGGGGTAACCGGCTACGACATCCCCTGGCGGCGCCTTGTCAGGGTAATCAGTCATTCACATTTTCAATTACAGGTGCTCAAGCGAATAGCACCGGGAGTCATCATGTCTGCAACCTGTGATGCCAAGGCCGTGCCTGCCATCGGCTTTTTTGAACGTTATCTGACCGCCTGGGTCGCCCTCTGCATTCTGGTGGGGATTGGCCTCGGGCAGGGGGCGCCGGATCTCTTCAAGGCGATCGGCGCCATGGAGGTGGCCAAGGTCAACCTGCCGGTGGGGCTGCTGATCTGGGTGATGATCATCCCCATGCTGCTCAAGATCGACTTTGGCGCCCTGCATCAGGTGAAGGGTCACCTCAAGGGGATTGGGGTCACCCTCTTTATCAACTGGCTGGTCAAGCCGTTCTCGATGGCCTTCCTTGGCTGGCTCTTTATCCGCGTGCTGTTTGCCGACTGGTTGCCGGCAGATCAGCTCGACAGTTACGTAGCGGGGCTGATCCTGCTGGCGGCGGCCCCCTGCACCGCCATGGTGTTTGTCTGGAGTCGCCTCACCAACGGCGATCCCTACTTCACCCTGTCGCAGGTGGCGGTGAACGACCTCATCATGGTGTTTGCTTTCGCGCCGCTGGTGGCGCTGCTGCTCGGGGTCTCCAGCATAGTAGTGCCGTGGGATACCCTGCTCACCTCTGTGGTGCTCTATATCGTTATCCCGGTCATCATCGCCCAACTGCTGCGCAAGGCCTTGCTGAAAAAGGGAGAGGCCCATTTTGACGGCGTCATGACCCGCATCCAGCCCTGGTCGGTGGCGGCCCTGCTGCTCACTCTGGTGCTGCTGTTCGCCTTTCAGGGCAACGCCATCATCGAGCAGCCGCTGGTTATTGCCCTGTTGGCGGTGCCGATCCTGATCCAGGTGCTGTTCAACTCGGGATTGGCTTACTGGCTCAACCGCAAGGTGGGGGAGAAGCACTCGGTCGCCTGTCCTTCCGCCCTGATCGGTGCCTCCAACTTCTTCGAGCTGGCGGTGGCCGCCGCCATCAGCCTGTTCGGCTTTCACTCCGGCGCGGCGCTCGCCACCGTGGTCGGGGTGCTGATCGAGGTGCCGGTCATGCTGCTGGTGGTGCGGGTGGTTAACGCCAGCAAACCCTGGTACGAAGCGGGGCTAAGCCGCTAACTGATGGCCGCGAACTGATGCTATCCATTTTCTATTCACTTGAGTCATGAGAGACAGGCAAATGAGTGCAATCACCATCTATCACAACCCGGAATGTGGTACCTCCCGCAACACTCTGGCGCTGATCCGCAACAGCGGCGTCGAGCCCACCATCATCCACTATCTGGAGACGCCCCCCTCCCGTGACCAGCTGGTGGCGCTGATCGCCGCCATGGGCATGCCAGTGCGTGATCTGCTGCGCCAGAATGTGCCCCCTTACCAGGCGCTCGCTCTGGCGGAAGATCGCTTCAGCGATGATGAACTGATCGATGCCATGCTGGCCCACCCGATCCTCATCAACCGCCCCATCGTGGTCACCCCCCTCGGCACCAAACTGTGCCGCCCGTCGGAGCTGGTGCTCGATATATTGCCCTGCCAGCAAAAAGGGGCGTTCGTCAAGGAAGATGGCGAGCAGGTGGTGGATGCGAGCGGCAAGCGCCTCAAGTAATCATCTGAGTACTCAAGTACGGATTGAAACAGGGCCAGCATCACGCTGGCCCTGTTTCGTTGTGTGAACAAGTTGAAAAAGTTACTCCGGCCAATCGTTTTACCGCTTTTTCTGTGACGATGATCACTGTACCATCGCCGCCCGACCTGCCACCCGGCCGCATCTCCCCCTGCGACGGCGCTGGCGTCACCCGATACATGCTGTCACCCGGAACGTGAATGACCCCAGGATGGGACCCGCCACTAACCTGTAGGTTTGTGGTCTGCGTGTCGCGTGGGTCGGCACCTCTCCCGCCGGATCTCCCGCGACGCCTCTCTGCAGACTTGCCATATGAAACTCCTCTCTTCATAGGTGCAAGATGACACTGTTATTGAGTCTGGTCGGTATGCTGGCCCTGATGTTTATCGCCTGGCTGGCCAGTGAAAACCGCCGCGCCATCCGCTGGCGAACCGTGCTGGGTGCGCTCGCCCTGCAAACCGGTTTTGCCGCTCTGGTGCTCTATTTCCCCCCCGGACAAATCATGCTCGGTGCCATGAGCAGTGGCGTCTCCGCCCTGCTCGGCTTTGCCGACAGCGGCATCCGCTTCGTGTTTGGTGATCTGGCCAGCAACGGCTTTATCTTCGCCGTGCGGGTGCTGCCGCTGGTGATCTTTATCAGCGCGCTGATCGCCGTGCTCTACCACTTCGGCATCATGCAGTGG
The DNA here is from genome assembly GCF_000764665.1 of Aeromonas lacus. GTDB lineage: Bacteria > Pseudomonadota > Gammaproteobacteria > Enterobacterales > Aeromonadaceae > Aeromonas > Aeromonas lacus. The sequence continues at coordinate 55,670 of NZ_JRGM01000029.1, forward strand.
GTGATCCGGGTATTGGGCGGCGCCATTCACCGTCTGCTCGGCACCAGTCGTGCCGAATCTCTGGTGGCCACCGGTAACATTTTCCTCTCGCAAGGGGAGTCGCCGCTGCTTATTCGCCCCTTCCTGGCGGGTATGACCCGCTCCGAGCTCTTTGCGGTGATGACCTGCGGCATGGCCTCGGTGGCGGGCTCGGTGCTGGGTGGTTACGCCGGTCTGGGGGTGGATCTGAAATATCTCATAGCCGCCTCCTTTATGGCGGCGCCGGGTGGCCTCTTGATGGCCAAACTGCTGGTGCCGGAGCAGCAGCAGGTGAGCGATCAGACCGAGATCACCCTCGACAAGAGCGACTACAGCAACGCCATCGACGCGCTGGCGGGCGGCGCCATGGGCGGCATGAAGATCGCCGTGGCCATCGGCACTATCCTGCTCGCCTTTGTCAGCGTCATCACCATGATTAACGCCGGTCTCACCACCGTCGGCGAGTGGTTCGGCTGGGCCGATCTTTCCCTGCAGCAGCTGCTGGGTTATCTGTTTGCCCCGGTGGCCTGGCTGATTGGCGTGCCCGCCAGCGAGATGATGGCGGCAGGATCCCTGATTGGTCAGAAGGTGATCATGAACGAGTTCGTCGCCTATCTGGACTTTGCCAATATCAAGGCTGACCTGAGCGCCCACACCCAGATCATCATCACCTTCGCGCTGTGCGGTTTTGCCAATCTGGGCTCCATTGCGGTGCAGCTCGGCTCCATCGGCACCATGGAGCCGGAGCGCCGCCACGATGTGGCCAATATGGGCTTCAAGGCGGTGTTGGCGGCGACCCTGGCCAACCTGATGAGTGCCACCCTGGCCGGGATCTTTGTCTCCCTCTGATGAGATAAAACGAGGTTGCGCCAGTAAAAAAGCGCCCGCCCCATGTGGGGCGGGCGCTTTGCTTTATGGGCATGGTGCTAGCGAGAGTTTGCCTCCCCCAGCCTTGGGTTGAGGGAGAGGATACGGGTCTTGCTGACCCGGTGGCGATAGATCTCCCGCAGATAGAGCAGCGCCTTTTTCACCGATTCGCGGCTGAGGCGAATATCGTTGATGGAGACGAACTTCTCTTTCTCGCGGATAAGCTCCCGATATTTCTTCTCATACATGGGCTTGATGGCGTACCAGTTGGTATCGAGGATCTTGGCCGGGTTTTCGAACTCGTTGAGCATGCTGTCGAGCAGCGCATCGTTCCACTCCTCATTGCAGATCATCTCGATCACCGCCTTGTCCAGATGCTCATCGAAGCGATAGTGATCCTTGGCAAAGCAGCGCTTGATAAAGGCCACGATCAGAGTCAGGAAGTCATCGCTCAGGCAGGGGCTCTTGACGATCAGGGTGGTGAGGGAGATGTTGGCCGACGCCCCGATGACCAGCGCATAGCGCTTGAGGGTGGTATTGGGGAAGAGCCCGTTGAGGTGAGACTTGAGCCGGTTGAGATCCATATAGGAGAGCTTGTACTCCTTGGGCAGGGAGATGATCGACACCACAGAGGAGCAGTTCTTGAAGAAGTGCAGCTCGTTGAGGTGGGCCGGGTCATGGCCGCTTTTCACATAGTCGTCCAGATACTCCCGATAGTTGCCCGCCTCGATGGGCAGCAGACTGATCCCCTCGATGGCCTGGGTCATCTTGTTGAAGTGGGGCAGCTCGATGGAACGGGTGAAGAGATCATCCACATTGAGCCCACCCTCCTTGTCAAACAGGCCGCCGGGGGGCGAGATGGATTCGGCATACGCCACCGCCACCGGCCCCGCCAGACTCATAAAGAGATCATTGGCATCGAGCCGAATGGTCTCGCTGATGTCGATGCCCGCCCGGCGAAAGTAGTTCTCGTCGTAGTCGGTGGTGACGGCCTGAGCGGTGAGAATGTTGAAGATCTGCTGGGAGATGTACTGGTTGGCGTACTTCTCCATGGTGTTGACGTCAACGTGCTGGATCTCGCCATCGTCGCTCTCTTCGGCGTAGCGCATGATGTCGTTGGAGATCAGCATCATGGCATTCCAGGGCCTGATCCGCTTGAGCATGCTGGCATCGCACGCCTGCTCGTTGTCGAAGTGATAGGAGAAGTCCCACTCCTCGGCCAGGTACTTGCACAGCAGGCGCCCTGCGTTGATGTGCAGCGCTTCCGAGATCTCGATACCCCGATCACAGATATTGGGCAGGATGCAGATGCCGCTGGTGAAGATGGGATCGAACATGAAGTGCTCCCCGAGGGAGAGGTGCTCCTCCTCTTCTGACGGGGGGGAAAAGGTCTTGCTCATGTAGGAGTACTGCTGGGCCAGCCCGAACTCGGAGGCCATGCCGGAGCCGGTGCCGCCCCCGGCACTGAAGATGTAGAAATAGAGGCGTGACTGGTTGGCCTTGATGCCGCAGGAGTCCACCAGATAGGTATGAATGGCCTGCCACTCGGAGTTGGCGAAGTAGTGGGGGCTCTTGTTGAGGATGATCTTGGCCAGATACTGGCCAAGGATGGGGGCGTTACCCGCGCCCCCCGCGTGGATCTCCGACAAGTCCATCACCCGCATCTTGGCGTAGTCACGCAAGGAGCCACCTTCGCCGCTGCGATTGGAGTGGCGGATGCGGCCATCGATGTCCTTGTCCAGATCCCCCAGCATCACCATGGGCTCGATCAGAAAGACTGGCCGGGCCCCGTTGTTTGGCAGCCGCAGGTTGCGCCGGATCCAGCTCACCGGACCAAACTCCTTCTCCCGCTTGCGTTGCTCTTCACTGTTGAACTCATTGAGATAAAAGCTGCGGGCGTTGTAGACCAGCGAGGCCACATCCTGCGCTATGTTGGAGCCGCAGCGTCCCAGCCCCACCAGACAGACGGACGGAAAGTTGTGGGGCACGGCGGCGCCCGTTTCACTCTCTCCGATGGCGGCAGGAAACACCGCATGACGCAGCTGTTCCAGATTGGCGAGAATGCGGGCCAGATCCCCTTCGGTGTAGTAGAGGTAACGGTTGCCTGCGTCCTGCTCATCATCCGTGTTGATAGGTAGCAGATCGATATGCTCGGTCATGAAAAAAGATCCCTCTTGGCGGCGAATGTATATAAATCAGCAGCTTTTGGACTGCCCGGTAACTCTAGATGATAAAAAGCGGGGGCGTGGTGAGAGAGCGGTGAGAGTTGTGAGTGTGTGATCATGGGCACAGCAACAAGCCGGAAATCTGCCGGTACACCTCACCGGGCGATGGTGCATCATTCTTCTGCAAAGGGTGGCCACCACGTTCAATACCAGGTTGGCCAACGCGCCGTCAGCCGCTCTTTACGCGTTCATACAAAGAGACAACCGCAGGATCAGGAAGAGTGGTGCTCGCGCCCCGACGAGGGTTAGGGTTGAGGTAGTGAACGCTCTCTATCGGCTACCCGTTATCTACCACCGATAAAAACCACCGACCTTTTGCAGGTCGGTGGTCTTTTATGGATAGCGGCTGATTGGGTACCCTGACTTCCGGGCCGAGCAATGGGGCCAAATCCAGGGGCGTAGGGATGCGACTACTTCGAATGGGTGACGGGCTCTTCGGAGAGCAACTCGTTGACGAGTCCAACTGCTAAATGAATATTCGACTCCATCTTGTCGCCGTCCACCGCGTTCGCTTTCCATGATTCAGGGGCTTCGGGGTGTGGCCCGGAAACGGCCACCTTGCCTTTGCCGTATGAGCTGATCAGCGCGGCAATATGATGGTTTTGAAAATGGGCGATGACCTTGACCTGCTCGGGGCTTGGCACTGGCGTAAATTGCGGGCCGGCCTGGTAATACATCTGGCGCTCTTCACCAAGCCAGGTGATCGGGAAGATCCTGGCGCTAAAGTCGCCGTCATAATCATCGGATGTGGCAGGAACAAGGCCCAGCGCCGGCACAAAGCCTTCGTCCTCAGACCAGCCGCTGGATGCCACAAAGGCACCCCCACAGATCCCGAGATATCGGCCACCATTCTGCAAATAGGTTTTTAACGCCGAACGCGCTTGCGGGGTAAACCCATTGAGGAGCGGCTCAACATCATCCTCTGTGCCACCAACGATAAACACCCTGGCATTATCGAGCTCTGCAGGCAGCGCCTCGATATTGGAGAGATACCTGACTGGCAAGCCCACCTGCCTGACCACATCCGCAATCGCCTTCGTGCTATCCTCATCAGAAACCGGCCCGTTATAGATCAGCGCGTACGGCTCTTGCTGCGGCTGCGCAGAGGCGGCCTCTGCCATGCACCCTGTCAATAACCAAAGGCTGATAACGCTCGCAATCCGCACGACGCTTTTTGGTACATTCATCGCTGCCACTATCCCTGTGATGTGAATCGAAGAGACTACTTATCACGATCCCGTTCTGCATGTCAGCCGCTGTTAAATGAACATTTCAAGTTAACGTGCCAACGCTGATTGGGCCTGCGTTCGACACACAACGAACGAGCCAATACCGAAGGGCTAAACGACAGAAGCTCGGCCCAGGCTTAGGGGGCTCGTGTAACATCCGTTTTCATCACTTTCTGAGTGACGCCTCTTATGGCTGATGGATAAGAATTCGAGGGGGATATCCAACAACAAAAGAAAGCGCACTTCACCTTCACTTCACCGAGCGGGGGTAGGGTAGGTTCACGTTTTCAGTTGGAGCTTTATTCTATGCCCACCATAGTCACCCACGCCGCCGTCCCTCTCTGCCTTGGACTGGGGCTTGGCAGCCGGATTATCTCGCCCCGCCTGCTGCTGGCGGGGGTTGCCATCGCCATGCTGCCCGATGCCGATGTGCTTGCCTTCAAACTGGGGGTCGCCTATGGCCATGTCTTTGGCCACCGCGGCTTTAGTCACTCATTGCTGTTCGCCTTTGTCCTGCCCACGCTGGCCATGCTGTTTCACCGCCAATTTCGGGCCAGCGCCGCCACCGTCTGGTCGTTTCTGCTGGTCTCTCTGCTCTCCCACAGCCTGCTCGATTCCCTCACCACTGGCGGCAAGGGGGTTGGCTGGCTCTGGCCGTGGCGTGACGAACGTTTCTTCGCCCCCTGGCAGGTGATCCGGGTCGCCCCCTTCAAGCTGGAGGCCTATCTCACCGCCCGAGGTGAGGCGGTGATCCTCTCCGAGCTCTACTGGGTCTGGCTGCCGGGGGCTGTATTGATGCTGGTATTGATGGGATGGCGGGTGTCGAGAAAGGAGAGGTAGTGGTGGGATTGGGAAGGGGTGTTGGAGATATCGTGGCTGGGCAAAGAATCAAAATTGGACACCCATCTCTTTTATTCTGACGATGTGACGTTCAGCTA
>NZ_JRGM01000003.1 GCF_000764665.1 Aeromonas lacus
TTGTAGTTGGGGCAACGTGCAGCAACTTCATTAAAGAAGTAATCTTGCTTGCCCATTTTGTACTGGATAACGATTCCCTGCTTCTTGAACTTATCCAAGATATAATCCGCTGGGACATAACCGTGCTCGGTAAGTTGGATATCACGATCTTTCAGAATGGGTTCACCGCCGAAATAGATCTGCTTGATCCCGTTGATTGGGCCATGCCCAATAGTGGCAACTGTGCATAGCCATTGGCCTTCTGCACTGGCGGGTACACCGATGCGTCTCAGCTCCACTAGGCGTTGCTCCAGCGCACGCCCCGTCAAGCCAGCAATAGAAGCGGCTGGGATGATGCTTTGGTCATTGGATACATCGTGGTACATCACAGAGGTAGTACAGCGGGTTCTACCGTAGATCATGCCTATACCGCGTGTTGCGCCTTCTGTGCTTAACTCGAACCCCTCATCCTGTCTCTTCTCTGCTTCTGGTGTCTTTGGATTTAACCCGAGCCACTTAGTGATGCGATTCATGTCTTTCTTTAGCTGCTTAAATGGATTAAGCGAGGTTTTAAATGCTTTCTTTATTGAGAATCCCATATCTATTCCTTGTTATTATTTTGTCAGCCTAAAAGCAATTGCACCTTGTGGGATATCACTGAATGAAATAGGCGTTACTTGTACGGTTTCTGTTTCGTCATGCACGAACATAAAATGAGAACCAACGTTGAATGCAACGTCATCATATGGTTCATCCAAAATAACAATTGCATCTCCTACTGTGCAAAACATAGTGTCAATCGCTTCTGCGTATTGCATAAAGTATTCTTTTAAATTTGCACAATCGAACTCTGCAAGCTGTGCTTTTGCTGCATCTAGGCTGGCTGGAAATTCTTTTGCGTTCTCT
>NZ_JRGM01000030.1 GCF_000764665.1 Aeromonas lacus
TTTATTGCCTGAAAATCAGCAAGTCGCCTGAATATTGACCTTTATTCCCTCTTCCCTGTCGTTTTCTCTGTTTTTCCTCCTCGATTTTCTCCGGTTCTGCCATCGCCGCTGACGGTGGTTGTCGTTATAATGGCCGCCCTCAAGCAAGGTGGTGGTATGAAAGCAGAATATCTAAAGCGATTCGGGGGCATTGCCCGTCTTTATGGTCAGGATGCATTACAGTCCTTTAGCCAGGCCAAGGTCTGTGTGGTGGGGATCGGTGGCGTTGGCTCCTGGGCGGCCGAGGCGCTGGCCCGGGCCGGTATCAACCAGATCACCCTGATCGACATGGACGATATCTGCATCACCAACACCAATCGCCAGATCCACGCCATGCAGGGCACGGTTGGTCGCCTCAAGACCGAGGTGATGGCCGAGCGCATTCGCGCCATCAATCCGGATTGCGAAGTGATCGAGGTGGACGATTTCGTCACCGCCGACAATCTGGCCGAGCATATCAAGCGGGAGTTTGACTATGTGGTGGATGCCATCGATTCGGTCAAGGCCAAGGTGGCGCTGATTGCCTTCTGCAAGCGCAACAAGATCCCGGTGATTGTGGCGGGTGGTGCTGGCGGGCAGATGGACCCGACTCAGATCACCGTGGCCGATCTGGCCAAGACCATCCAGGACCCGTTGGCCGCCAAGGTGCGTTCCGACCTGCGCCGGTTGCACAACTTCAGCAAGAATCCGGCGCGCAAGTTCGGGGTGGAGTGTGTCTTCTCAACCGAGCAGCTGAGCTATCCGGATGGCAATGGTGGCACCTGTCAGGCCAAGGCGGCCAGCGATGGCACCATGAAGATGGATTGCGCCTCCGGCTTTGGCGCCGTGACACCGGTGACGGCAACTTTCGGGCTGGTTGCTGCGTCCCGGGTCTTGAAGAAGATTGCCGAGCGGGGTGCCCGCGCCGAGAAAGAGGCCGGGAATGAAAACGCCGGGTCGATTAGCGAAGCCTAATCGACCGCTGAACAAGGCAGGTTAGACTGCTTGCTCCCGGATCGCCAGCACGATTGCTCTGAGCCCGTTACCCCGTGACGGGCTCAAGTGTTTCTCAAGTCCCAGTTCGGTAAAATACCCTTCCATATCAAAAGCCTGGATCGCCGCAGACGATTGGTGGTTGAGCGCCGCCAGCACGATGACGATAAGGCCCCGCACGATGCGGGCATCGGAATCACAGGCAAAGTGCCAGCAGCCATCCTCGCTTTTCTCTCCCTTCAGCCAGGCCTGACTTTCACATCCCTTGAGGCGGAACTCCTCCTGCTGCCATTCACCGGGTAGCGCGGGCAACAGCTTGCCGAGCTGGATGATGAGCCGGTACTGGTTCTCCCAGCCGTGAGCGGCGGCAAACTGCTGGCGGATGCTGTCAGCATTGGGCTCAAGGCCAATCTGGGTATAGCTTGTGAGGTCACTCATTCGGTTGTCTGCCTTAGAAGAAGTCACTGAGTTTGTGCAGGGCGGCCAGCAGGGCGTCGACATCGTCCCGATTGTTGTAGCAGGCCAGCGAGGCGCGCATTGTGCCGCCGATCCCGAGCGATTCCATCAGCGGCATGGCGCAGTGATGGCCGACTCGCAGGGCGATCCCCTGCATATCGAGCAGGGTGGCGGCATCTTGCGGGTGAATGTCGTCGAGCAGGAACGAGACCGCACCGGCACGTTGGCCGGGTTCGCCGATCAGACGCAGCCCCGGCACCTGTTGCAGGCCGGCGACCAGATAGTCGGTCAGCGTCTCTTCATGCTTGGCTAATGAGCTCCGGTCTTGCGCCATCACAAAGTCGATGGCGGCAGCGAGGCCAATAGCGCCAGCGATATGAGGGGTACCCGCCTCGAACTTGAAGGGCAGGGTATTGAAGGTGGTACCGCTGAAACTGACCCGATCGATCATCTCGCCACCTGCTTGCCAGGGCGGCATCCGTTCCAATAGCTCGGTGCGGCCCCACAACACGCCGATGCCGGTCGGGCCATGGAGCTTGTGACCGGAGAAGGCGTAGAAGTCGCAGCCGATGGTCTGCACATCCACCTCGAGATGGGCCACCGCCTGGGCACCGTCGATCAGCGTCACGGCGCCAACCGCTTTGGCGGCAGCTACCATCAGGGCGACCGGATTGACAGTACCGAGGGCATTGGAGACGTGGGCTACGCTCACCAGCCGGGTGCGTGGCCCCAGCATGGCGTGATAGGCGGCCAGATCGAGATCGCCCCGCTCATCAAGGGGGATAACCCGGATCAAGGCGCCGGTACGCTGGGCGACCAGTTGCCACGGGACGATATTGGCGTGATGCTCCAGCGTGCTGAGGATGATTTCATCCCCCGCCTTGAGCTCGCTCAACCCCCAGCTCTGGGCCACCAGATTGATCGCCTCCGTGGTGCCGCGGGTCCAGATCACCTCGTGGCTGTGGGGCGCATTGATAAAGCGGGTGACCGTCTCGCGGGCAGCCTCAAAGGCGCGGGTCGCGCGGCCACTCAGAGCATGGGCGGCACGGTGCACGTTGGCATTGTCGGCCCGATAGTAGTGAGCGATGGCATCCAGTACCGCTTGCGGCTTCTGGGTGGTGGCAGCGTTGTCCAGATAGACCAGAGGGCGGCCGTTTACCTCCTGCGCCAAGGCCGGAAACTGGCTGCGCAGTTGGTCATGCTGTTGCTGATTCATGCTCCCCTCATCATCTGGAAAAAGTCATCATCTCGGAAGGTCGGCCATGATCCTGAAAATAGCGCCCGAACACAAGGCGCGATAAGCCCGATTGGCGGTTGCCTGCCGTGCAGCAGGTACGGCTCGTCGGGTGATTTCTGGTACAATGCCGCCCCTCATCATAAGCCAAGAGATCCGGCCCATGAAGCTCAACCCCAATCAGAACGAAGCGGTCAAGTATGTTTCCGGCCCTTGCCTGGTGCTGGCGGGTGCCGGATCGGGCAAGACCCGCGTCATCACCAACAAGATTGCCTATCTGGTGCAGCAGTGTGGTTACAACGCGCGCAACATCGCCGCAGTTACCTTTACCAACAAGGCGGCGCGGGAGATGAAGGAGCGGGTCGGCCAGACTCTGGGGCGCAAGGAGGCGCGGGGGCTGATGGTCTCTACCTTCCATACCCTCGGCCTCGATATTATTCGTCGTGAGCACAAGAGCCTGAATCTCAAGGCGAACTTCTCCCTGTTCGATGACACCGACCAGCTGGCGCTGCTGAAAGAATTGACTGAAGACGAGCTCGACAACGACAAGGACAAGCTCTCGGCCCTTATCAGCCAGATCTCCAACTGGAAGAACGACCTCATCCTGCCTGCCCGCGCCATGCGTATCGCCCGCGGGCCGGAAGAGGTGCTGATGGCCCAGCTCTACGAGCGTTATCACCGCCAGATGGTGGCCTATAACGCGCTGGATTTTGACGACCTCATCGTGATGCCCACCTTGCTGCTCAAGAGCAATCAGGAGGTGCGCGAGCGCTGGCAGAGCAAGATCCGTTACCTGCTGGTCGATGAGTATCAGGATACCAACACCAGCCAGTACGAGCTGGTGAAGCAGATCGTCGGTGAGCGGGCCCGTTTTACCGTGGTAGGGGATGATGACCAGTCGATCTACTCCTGGCGCGGTGCCAAGCCGCAGAATCTGGTGTTGCTGAGCGAAGATTTCCCCAGCCTCAAGCTGATCAAGCTGGAGCAGAACTACCGCTCCAAGCGGCGCATCCTCAAGTGCGCCAACATCCTGATCGCCAATAACCCGCACGTCTATGACAAGGCGCTCTTCTCCGAGCTGGATGAAGGGGTGAAGCTCAAGGTGCTGTTCGCCAAGAACGAGGAGCATGAAGCGGAGCGGATCGCCGCTGAGATGATGGGCCACAAGTTCATGAATCGCACCCGGTTCAAAGATTACGCCATCCTCTACCGGGGCAACCATCAGTCGCGCATCTTCGAGAAGGCGCTGATGACCAACCGGATTCCCTATCGCATCTCCGGCGGCACCTCGTTTTTCTCCCGCACCGAGATCAAGGACATCATGGCCTACCTCAAGCTGCTGGTGAATCCGGACGAGGACACCGCCTTCCTGCGGGTGGTCAACTTGCCGCGCCGGGAAATCGGCCCCACCACCCTCGAAAAACTGGGTCAGTATGCCAACCAGCGTGGCAAGAGTCTGTTTGCCGCCAGCTTCGAGCTGGGGCTGGAGCAGCACCTCTCCGGCCGTGGCTTGGTGGCCCTACAGGCATTCACCAACTGGCTGGTTCGTCTTGGCGATCAGGCGCAGCGCGGCAATCCGGTGGAGGCGGTGCGGGATATGATCAAGGAGATCCATTACGAAGAGTGGCTCTACGAGACCTCCCCCAGCCCGAAGGCGGCCGAAATGCGGATGCAGAACGTCTCTACCCTCTACCGCTGGATCACCGAGATGCTGGAAGGGGATGAGCTGGAAGAGTCGATGACGCTGGCTCAGGTGGTCACTCGCCTCACTCTGCGCGACATGATGGAGCGCAACGAGGGGGAGGACGATGCCGATCAGGTGCAGTTGATGACGTTGCATGCCTCCAAGGGGCTGGAGTTTCCCTATGTCTACATGGTGGGGATGGAGGAGGGCTTGCTGCCCCACCAGACCAGCATTGATGAAGACAACGTCGAGGAGGAGCGGCGTCTCGCCTATGTGGGCATTACCCGGGCCCAGACCGAGCTGACCTTTACTCTTTGCAAGGAGCGGCGTCAGTACGGCGAGTCTGTGCGTCCGGAGCCGAGCCGCTTCCTGCTGGAGCTGCCGCAGGATGATCTGGAGTGGGAAAACCAGAAAAAGGTGACGGCCGAGGAGCGCCAGCAGAAGGGGCAGATGGCGGTGGCCAATCTGCGCGCCATGTTCAAGAAGGATTAAAGCGGTGTGCTGCTGGGGGTGAGCAGCGGGATAATGTCTGTGCCCGGCATGGGCGGTGAGATATAACGCCCCTGCCCCATCCGGCAGCCAATATCGATTAGCTTCTGCAATTGCTGCTGGTTCTCTATGCCTTCCACCACCAAGGTGTAATCAAGATCCTGACAGATGTCGCGCATGGCGCGGATTAGTGCGAGGTCTTTGGGGGACTGCAACATGCGTTGGGTAAAGCTGTCATCCACCTTGATGTAGTCCACCGGAAAGTGGAACAGGGCGTTGAGGGAGGAGAAGCCGGTGCCAAAATCGTCGAGGCTGATCTGGATGCCCTTGGCGCGCAGCTCGTGCAGCGAGGCCAGCGCATCGGAATCCTGCCGTGACAGCTCCCGCTCGTTGAATTCAAAGATCAGGTAGCTGGGGGAGACTCCCTCCTCTTCCAGAATGGTTATCAGCCGCATGATATGGTCGTGGTTGACCAGATGCTTGCCGGAGAGATTGATCGCCACCTTGAACTTGCTCTGTCCCGAGAGTGGCAGCCAGTTTTTCAGCTGCTGACAGGTGTGACGCAGGATCTGGTAATCCAGATCGAGAATAAGGCCGCACTGTTCCGCCAGCGGGATAAAATCAAAGGCATCTTTCAGCACTCCCTCTTCCGTCAACCAGCGAGCCATCACCTCAAGGCCGGTCAGTCGGCTGTCCTGCAGCCGGATCACTGGCTGGAAGTAGGGGACGATACGCCCTTCGCGCAGGGCTCTGGCCAGCATCTCTTCCGGCGAGTTCCAGTTCTGGTTGATGCAATCCTCCGAGTAGCTGACGATACGACTGCGACCATTGCGCTTGGCCTGATACATGGCTAGATCGGCCTGATGAAGCAACTGGCTGATGTCCGTTGTTTGTTCGGACGCGATAGATACGCCCAGGCTGACGGTGATGCTCAGCTCGTTGCCGAGCAGCCTGAAAGGGTAGGAGAGCCGGCTGATGATCCGGTTCAAAACCGGACTGATGTCATCATCGTTCTTGCTGCTGTCCAGATAGATGACGAACTCGTCTCCCCCCAGCCTTGCTACCAAATCATTTTGCCGGATGCAGGTTTGCAGGCGGCGGCTTATCTCCTTGAGCAACTGATCCCCGGCGCTGTGGCCCAGGGTGTCGTTGATCTGCTTGAAGTGATCCACATCGATAAAAATCACGGCAAACCCAGGCGATTTGTAGCGGTTGTAGTGGGTCATGGCGTGGTTGAGGTGATTCATCAGCAGGGCCCGGTTGGGCAGCTGGGTTAGCGGGTCGTGCAGGGCGTCAAATTGCAGCCTGCGTTCCAGCTCCTGATGCTGTTTGAGCTGCTTTTGCAATCTGAGGTTGGTCTGGCGCAGCTGCTGGAGGCGCTGGTTGATGGAGTCTTCGGTATTGATGTCGTTGAGTTGCTGGCGGATCCGCTTCAGCTCAAGCAGTAGCGTCAGCTGGCCGCGTAAAAAGTCGAGGAAGAGTTTGTCATCTGCCTCCAATGGGTTGGACGTGCTGATAATGAAGTGGGCGAAATACTGTTGTTGCAGGCGCAGCGGCATGCTGTGCCAGAACAGCGACTCTTTGCTGACCTCGATATTGCTGGTGCTATGACACAAGCCGCTGATGAACTCATCGCTCTGATGGGGGGTCGCCGGGTAGACCTTTTCCAGCTTGTGAGTATTGAGCCGAACCAGCAGCATGTCTTCAATGGCCAGCATCTGGCGCAACACAGCTTCCAGCTGGGAGAAGAGGGCCTGACCGGGAAGGGTATTGGCCAGTCGCATGATGCGGCTGATGCTCTCGATTTTCTTCTGCCAGTTGGGGTCTTTACGGATCAGCGGAGAGGGGGGCTCTGCCAGATGGGAGCCTGCCTGGGTTTCGGTCAGCCGTTTGGCCAGACATTCGAGCAGCAAGCGCAGGGTCGGGAGATCTGTTGGTGTGCTGCGTGCCAGCAACCACTGTACCTGGCCATGTTCGATAGGAAAAACGCACCAGCCATCGGCTTCATCCAGCTGGGTCAGTTGATCGGTGATCCGGGACTGCTCCCGCCCCAGCTGCTGTTTGAACGAATCACTGATCTTGTGGGCATAGACCCAGTTCAACCCGGTATCGGAGAGGCCAAGCATGCCAAAATGTTGCAGAGGACAGAGTTGATCAATTTGCTGGATCAGGGCGTCGTAGTTGTCGGTCGTTGCTGTGTGTGGCGCAGGAAAGTCCATAATGGCCGAGACCAACGCCAACAGAGGAGTTGAATAGTGGGATTCGATGGATTGGGACGACATGAGATGAGCAACTCCCGAGTATGTCTACCATACAAGAGTAGCTGGAAGGCGATAGATTGAAAGGGCCGCATATGCGGCCCTTTCAAATACTTAGAGCTTGTCGATCATGTAGTGGATGGCGTTCTCAATCTCTTCGTCACTACAAGTTGCGCAGGTGCCGCGCGGAGGCATCATGCCGGATTTGCCGGTAAAGCCACCGATGGCATGCTTCTTGAGCGTTTCAATGCCCTGGGCGATACGGGGCTCCCAAGCCGCTTTGTCGCCACGTTTGGGCGCGCCGGCTGCACCGGTGTCGTGACAGGCGAAGCAGGCGCCCTTGAACACGGTTTCGCCATCTCGCGGGCCGGAAGAAGCGGCTGCCGCAGGCGCTGCGCCCGCACCGGCAATACCTTCCAGATCCTTGGCGGTATAGACCTGACCGACCGGTTTGATCCGCTCGGCAATGGCATCCGGTGACATATTGTCAGCAGCAAATGCTGCTCCGGACAGGCTGACCGCGGTCATACCGACAGCCAGCAGATAGCTCAGTTTTTTCAGCACGCTCATATACTCCCAGCACTCTCTTATTATCCCTGTGAACCGGACGGATTATAACCGAATAGTTACAGCCATTTAAACGCTTGTGTGTGAAGTGTTAAACACTCTGCAAGCAAACTTTTGGCCCGTATCACGCTGTCTGACGATGTGCTTCTGAAAAAGAAACCCGGCTGATGCCGGGTTTTAACAAGTTAAGGGCCACAGGTTAGTTATCCCAGCTCAGGATCACCTTGCCGGAGTGGCCGGAGCGCATGGCATCAAAGCCTTGCTGGAACTCGTCGATGTGGAAGCGGTGGGTGATGATGGGGGTGAGATCCAGTCCGGATTGAATGAGGCTGGCCATTTTGTACCAGGTTTCGAACATCTCACGGCCATAGATCCCTTTGATAAACAGCCCCTTGAAGATCACCTTGTTCCAGTCGATGGCCATGGTGGAGGGGGGGATGCCGAGCATGGCAATCTTGCCGCCATGGTTCATCTTGTCGAGCATCTCCTGGAAGGCGCTCGGTACGCCGGACATCTCCAGCCCCACGTCGAACCCTTCCGTCATTCCCAGCTCGCTCATCACGTCGGCGAGCTTCTCCTTGCCGATGTTGACGGTACGGGTGGCGCCCATCTTGCGTGCCAGTTCCAGCCGGTACTCATTGACGTCGGTGATGACCACGTGGCGGGCACCGACATGACGGCAGACGGCGGCAGCCATGATGCCGATGGGGCCGGCACCGGTGATGAGAACATCTTCACCCACCAGATCGAAGGAAAGGGCGGTGTGCACCGCATTGCCAAACGGGTCGAAAATGGCGGCCAGCTCATCCGGGATATTGTCCGGCAGCTTGAAGGCATTGAAGGCGGGGATCACCAGATATTCGGCGAAGGCGCCGGGGCGGTTGACACCCACCCCCGTAGTGTTGCGACAGAGGTGGGTACGGCCGGCGCGGCAGTTGCGGCAGTGGCCGCAGGTTATGTGGCCTTCACCGGAGACGCGATCGCCGATGGCGAAGCCGCGCACCTCCTGGCCGATAGCGACGACTTCGCCGACATATTCGTGACCCACCACCATGGGGACAGGAATGGTCTTCTGCGACCACTCATCCCAGTTGTAGATATGGATGTCGGTACCGCAGATGGCGGTTTTGCGAATTTTGATCAGCAGGTCGTTGTGGCCCAGCTCCGGTGCGGGAACGTCGGTCATCCAGATGCCGATCTCGGGCTTGAGTTTGGACAGGGCTTTCATGGCGGATCCTTTGCTATGAATGCAGAAAGAAGGGAGGGGCACAGGGCCCCTCGATACAAATCAGATGATGGCGAGCTCGCGGCCAATGCGGATGAAGGCATCGATCGCCTTGTCCAGTTGCTCGCGGGTGTGGGCGGCGGACATCTGGGTACGAATGCGCGCTTGACCTTTCGGCACTACCGGGAAGGAGAAACCCACCACGTAGATACCGGCCGCCAGCATGCGGCTGGCCATCTCGGCAGCCAGCTTGGCATCGCCCAGCATCACCGGAATGATAGCGTGATCGGCGCCAGCTAGGGTAAAGCCTGCGGCGCTCATGCGCTCGCGGAAGTAGCGGCTGTTTTCCTGCAGGCGGGCGCGCAGGTCGTGACCTTCGGCCAGCATGTCGATCACCTTGATGGTGGCTGCAACGATGGAGGGGGCCAGCGAGTTGGAGAAGAGATAGGGGCGGGAGCGCTGGCGCAGCCAGTCGATCACCTCTTTTTTGCCGGAGGTGTAGCCGCCGGAGGCGCCACCGAGCGCCTTGCCCAGAGTGCCGGTGATGATATCGACCCGATCCATCACGCCACAGTATTCATGAGTGCCGCGACCGTTTTCGCCGATGAAGCCGACGGCGTGGGAGTCATCGACCATCACCAGCGCATCGTATTTGTCGGCCAGATCGCAGATGGATTTGAGGTCGGCGATGACCCCATCCATGGAGAAGACGCCATCGGTAGCGATCAGCTTGAAGCGGGCGCCATCGGCGTCAGCCTGTTTCAGCTGGGCTTCCAGTTCGGCCATGTCGTTGTTGGCGTAGCGATAGCGCTTGGCCTTGCACAGCCGCACGCCGTCGATGATGGAGGCGTGGTTGAGGGCATCGGAGATGATGGCATCTTCGGCACCGAAAAGGGTCTCGAACAGGCCGCCGTTGGCATCGAAGCAGGAGGAGTAGAGGATGGTGTCTTCGGTGCCCAGGAAGGCAGACATCTTCTGCTCCAGCTCCTTGTGCTGATCCTGGGTGCCACAGATAAAGCGAACCGAGGCCATGCCGAAGCCGTGGCTGTCGAGGCCTTGATGGGCGGCGGCGATCAGATCCGGGTGGTTGGCCAATCCCAGATAGTTGTTGGCACAGAAGTTCAGTACCTGCTCCCCACCCACGGCGATGCTTGCCTGCTGGGCGGAGGTGATGATGCGTTCCTGCTTGTACAACCCTTCAGCTTGCACCTGATTCAGTTGCTCGGTCAGGTGACGATAGAATCCGTTAGACATCCTCGATCCTTATTGGCTATTTCAGCTGAGTATCAACAGAGGGCCACATTTTACTTCAGTTTGTTGCGGTTAATTCAAATTATTGTTCTGCAATTAAACAATTGTGAAACAGATCTCACTCAACTGGTTGGGCCAGTTGGCGGTAGTGTTGCTCCAGTTGCTGGATCTGTTCGGAGACTTGCGGTTGCACGTAGGGGCGCAGAAGAAACAGCACCTTCAGCACTCCCTGATAGAGCAGTGGCTTGGTGATGCGGGTATTGGGAGCCTGGGCAATCTGGAACGGGATCCAGCAGGTGACCACCATCTTGATGGTTTGGCCGAGATCCGGCAGATCCGCGTCGGTCACATCTATTATGCCCCCTTCGCGCAGGCTCTTGAGCAGGGTCACGACCGAGGATCTCATCTGCTCTTGCGCCTTGAGGTATTTCTGCTGCAGTGGTTCGTCCCGGCTCAGGATGTCCGGCAGGTTGGCGTAGAAGAAGCGGAACTGCCACATCAGATAGAAGATGGCATCGAGATAACCCATCAAATCCTGCAGGGTGATTTCACGGTTGCGGGTCGGGATGAAGCTTTCGCTCAGGTGGCGGGCATATTGATCGAAGATGGAGTGAATGATGTCCTCTTTATTGCGGAAGTGGTAATAGAGGTTGCCCGGACTGATGCCCATGTGCGCCGCAATATGGTTGGTGGTGATGTTGCGCTCACCCTGATCGTTAAACAGCTCGGTGGCGCTGTGAATGATCCTGTCTCTGGTCTTCATCACTCATTCCTCCAACGGGTTCTGTCCGGGGCAAATGGAACAAGGTCGAATCCCCAGACTGCCCGTGATAAACTTTTCGGCAATTTCAAATTGGCTCACTATACACAGCTTTAACAAGCAGTCACATGTAGCCATCAACGTACGAGAGGCAAACTCCATGATCGTAGTAACTGGCGGTGCTGGCTTTATCGGCAGCAATCTGGTCAAGCAGCTGAACGCTCAAGGACGGACCGATATCGTGGTCATTGATGACCTGACCGACGGCACCAAGTTCGTCAACCTGGTCGATCTGACCATCGCTGACTACATGGACAAAGACGAGTTCCAGGCGCGCATCGTTTCCGGCGACGAATTCGAAGAGTGGGACGGCATTGAGGTTATCTTCCACGAAGGTGCCTGCTCAGCGACGACCGAGTGGAACGGCAAGTTCATCATGGAAGTCAACTACGAGTACTCCAAGGATCTGTTCCACTACTGCATCGAGCGTGAAATTCCCTTCATTTACGCCTCTTCTGCCGCCACTTACGGCGGTCGCAACGACAACTTCATCGAAGATCCCAAGTTCGAGCAGCCGCTCAACGTCTACGGCTACTCCAAGCAGCTGTTTGACCAGTACGTGCGCCGCTGGATCCCCGAGATCAACTCTCAGGTTGTCGGTCTGAAGTACTTCAACGTCTACGGTCCGCGTGAGCAGCACAAAGGCTCCATGGCTTCCGTCGCTTTCCACCTCAACACCCAGGTGAAGAAGGGCGAGAATCCCAAGTTGTTCGAAGGTTGCGACGGTTTCCCCAACGGCGGTCAGATGCGTGACTTCATCTATATCGATGACGTTTGCAAGGTAAACCTGTGGTTCTGGCAGAACCCGCAGCACTCCGGCATCTTCAACTGTGGTACCGGTCGCGCCGAGCCGTTCCAGAACGTGGCCGAAGCGGTGATCAAGCATCATCAGAAGGGCTCTATCGAATACATTCCCTTCCCGGATCACCTCAAGGGTCGCTACCAGAGCTTTACCCAGGCCGACATGACCAAACTGCGCAACGCAGGTTATGACGCAGAGTTCAAAACCGTTGCCGAAGGGGTTGCGGATTATATGGCGTGGCTCAACCGCTAACGGGTGAGCTTTACACTGCCTATCTAGACAAGCCGGAAGCAGACTATACCTGTTTCCGGCTCTGTTGTTTGTCACTGTTTTTCTCAGTTTCTACCGGGTAACCACGCAATGAACATATTGATGGCACTCTCCCAGCTCGAAGTGACGGGCGCCGAGGTTTATGCCACCACGGTCGGCAACGAACTGACCCAGCGTGGTCACAATGTCTTTTATGTGTCGGATACGCTGACCAAGCCGACCCTTGGTCCCGTCTTCAAGCTTCGATTCAACAAGCGCAGCATATTGCGCCGTTTCTGGCACGTCTTTTACCTCATCTACCTCATCAAGAAGCACCATATCCAGTTGGTGCATGCTCACTCCCGCGCCTCCGGCTGGAGCTGCTATGTTGCCTGCAAACTGACTGGCACCCCGATGATCACCACGGTACATGGCCGCCAGCCGGTACACGCATCCCGCAAAGCCTTCCATGCCCTTGGATTCAGGGCGGTTGCTGTTTGCGAGGATATTGCACGGCAGATCATCGACAACCTGGGGGTCGATCCGGCGATCGTGCAGGTGCTGCGCAACGGTATCGAGACCGACAAGTTTCAGCCCATGCCGGCGCCGGATAATGACAAGCCGGTGATCGCCATCATTGGCCGCTTGAGTGGCCCCAAAGGGGAACTCTGCTACCGCCTGCTTGACGAAGTACTCGATCTGGATGCCTGCAAGGTACGGATTGTCAGCGGGACCCGCGTGCCCGAGCGTTTTGCCCGTTTTCAGGATCGTGCCGAGTTTGTCGGTTATGTCGATGATGTGCCTGCTCTGCTGGCTGGTTGCGACCTGGTAATTGGCGCCGGTCGAGTAGCCATGGAAGCGCTGCTGTGCGGTCGGCCCGCCTTCGCTATCGGCGAAGCCAAGGCCATCGGTCTGGTGACGGAACAGAATCTGGATGAAGTGCTGGCCAGCAACTTCGGCGATATCGGTCCCAAGGATCTGGCTATCGATTTTGCTGCGCTGAAGGGCAAAATCGAATCTGCCCTCGTAAGCAAGGTGGTGCCGGAAGCCATTCGTCAGCGCATTCAGGACGAGTACGGTTTGCAGGGGGTTGTCTCCGGACTGGAGTCCATCTATCAGGATGCGGTGGTCGAAACCCTGCGCCGCGAGATGCCGGTCATCATGTACCACCGCTTTATCGAGCACGAGAGCGAGAAAGGGGTGCACGGTACCTGGATGCCGACCGCCATGTTCGAAAAGCACCTGCGCCTGATGAAGTGGCTCGGCTACGAGACCCTGACTTTCCGCGATCTGGCGGACAAAGGGTTTATCCACCGCCTGCAGTACGGCAAGAAGTACCTGATGATCACAGCCGATGACGGCTATCAGGACAACCTGACCCGCATGCTGCCCCTGCTGGTAAAATATGGTTACAAAGCCGTGGTGTACGTGGTGACTGGCGAAGGTTATAACCGTTGGGATGTGGAGCATCCGACCAATCCCGATACGTCAGTTTCCCTGATGAATGGTGAGCAGATCAAGGCATTGGCGGCTAGTGGCCATGTGGAGATTGGTGGTCACACTCTGACTCATCCTCGCCTGAGCAAGCTCTCGTCAGAGCAGCAGGCACATGAAATTCAGGAAAACAAACGCCAGCTGGAGGCCTTGCTTGGTCAGCCGCTGTTCTCGTTTGCCTATCCTTACGGAGACATCAACGACAGTGCTAAAGAGCAGGCCATCGCCGCAGGATACCGTTTTGCCGTTGCCACCAACAGCGGCCCCAAAGCGATGCACCAGGACTCCTACCAGATCCGCCGGATCGCCATCTTCCCCCGTACCGATGTGTTTGGGATGTGGCGCAAGATCCGCGGGAATTATGTTTTTCGACGGGAAGATGTATGAATTTAAAATTGTTTCTTGAAAAAACAAGCGAATACATGTTTGCATTCACTATGTTTTTTGCTTTTGCTGGGTTATATGCATCTTCAAAAGGTCATAGTTATTTGTCCTTACTTATAGTGATATCTATATCATTGGGTGTAATAAGTCGTATCTTTAATAAAGAACATAATTTTAACCGTAATGGAAGTGCTAATAGGTTAGCTATAATGATTTTAATATATGGCACCATGTTAGTAATAAGCCGGTTATTACATGGAGAGGATAGCTCAATAATTAGAATAAGTATTTTCTTTGCTGCATTTTCATTTCTAGTCCCAATAACAATTACTGTTCGCAGGCTTTCTATATATGGAGTTATCATCAGCGGATTTGTTTTTGGTATTCTCACGTTTAACTCCTTATCTAATGGTATTGAGCGTGTTGGTGGCTATACTAATGAAATATTATTTGCCCAAGGATGTCTGGTTTTAACTATATTGAATTCATATGTTTTTAGTGATAAAGAAAATTCACTATTTATTAGATGTGGAGCAAGTATTGGTGGGCTGTGCTCGTTATATGGCCTC
>NZ_JRGM01000031.1 GCF_000764665.1 Aeromonas lacus
TGCCGATTGCCGATTGCCGTCAGATGGGTGGCAAGCGAGCGACCATTAGCAGTGGGTAGGAAAACCGGCGCGGTTATTTTCAGCTGGTGAGCTGATAAGGGAAGTGCGTGGTCTGCAAAAGGATCTCCAGCGTGTGTTTAGACTGGGGCTTTGGGAGGGCGTGTCAATAAATAGAGAGCCAAGAAATAGCGTGGCAATAAATGGCGTACCAATAAAAAGGGAAGATGAGAGGCATCTTCCCTTGGTAATCGGTTGGCGCGGGTTCGATCAGCTGTGCTGGCGGCGATCGTTGGCTTGTGCCAGCAGGGTGCGGCTTTCGCGCAGGAACTGGTCGGCATGGTCACCAAAGAAGCCGGAAACCTGGCTGAACGCCTCGATAAAACCGTCCCTGTCTCCACGCTCCAGCAGACTCAGCGCCTCGCCGAAGTTCTGGTAGTAGCGCCGGATCATCGCCAGGTTCTGTGGCGACGACAAAATGATGTCGGCATAGAGGTGGGGATCCTGGGCAAACAGCCGCCCCACCATGGCCAGCTCCAGCCGGTAGATGGGAGAGCTCAACGCTAGCAGCCGCTCCAGATTGGCTCCTTCCCGGGAGAGGTGCCAGCCATAGGCAAAGGTGGCAAAGTGGCGCAGTGCCTGGATAAAGGTCATCGCCTCATCGTGGGCCTTGGCTTCCACCTGCTGCAGGCGGGCGCCCCAGATGGTCATCTGCTCCAGCAGCCACTGGCTGGCGGCTGCGTCACGTCCCTGACAGCAGACGATCACCTGTTTGGCAAGGCTTGCCACATCCGGTCCGAACATGGGGTGCAGACCCAGCACAGGCCCCCGGTGCACCGCCAGCATGTGCTCGAGCGGAGCGGATTTGACGCTGGTGACATCCACCAGCAGGCAATCTGCGGGCAGGTTGCCGAGCCGGTCGATGATCTGGCAGGTGATGTCGATGGGCACCGCTACCATCACCAGTCCTGCGCCCTGCAGGATCTCGTCCGCTCTTGGCCAGTCGCCCTGTTCGAGGGTATCGACGTGATAGCCCGAGAGGGTGAACATATGGCCAAACAGGCGGCCAAGCTGGCCCTGACCGCCGATGATCACCACCTTGCCCAGATCCGGCTTCATGCACTTGAAGCCGGTATCTTTTTCACTGGTGTAAGATTCGCGCATCACCCGGCGCAACACGTCTTCGATCAGATCGCCCGGCACTCCCAGTGCCTCGGCTTCGGCGCGGCGGCGGGCCAGCATGCTGGCCTCCCGATCCGGCGCGTAGATGGGCAGGCCGTGGCGACTCTTCACTTCACCGACTTCTCCCACCAGCGCTAGTCGAGCGGCCAGCAGATCGATCAGCTGCCTGTCTACCGCATCAATCTTATCCCTGAGGGCATTCAACTCTTCTGCCATCTTCAGTCCCTGTGGGTGCCGCCTGCAACGGCACCTTGTGATTCAATATGTTGCATCAAGATATCACGGCTTAACGGCCAGTTCTGCTCTTGAGTGGCGCCGCCAGCTGGCTGTGGCAACGGGCCAGCAGCGCCTCTGTGGTTTCCCAGTCGATGCAGGCATCGGTGATGGAGACACCGTAGCGCATCTCGCACTTGGGTTGCTCGCTTGACTGGTTGCCTTCGAACAGGTTGGACTCGAGCATCACCCCGATGATGGAGCGGTTCCCCTCCAGGATCTGGTGGATGACGTTGTCAGCCACCTTGGGTTGCAGACGGTGATCCTTGCTGGAGTTGCCGTGGCTGCAATCCACCACTAGCCCCGGCTGCAGGCCTGCTTTTTCCAGCGCCTCTTCGGCCAGCGACACGTTGACCGAGTCGTAGTTGGGGTGTTTGCCGCCGCGCAGGATCACATGGCCATCCGGGTTGCCCTGGGTCTGCAGCAGCGCGACCTGACCCTGCTGGTTAATGCCCATAAAGGCGTGGGGAGAGGAGGCCGATTGCAGGGCATTGATGGCGGTGCCCAGATTGCCGTCGGTACCGTTCTTGAAGCCGACCGGCATTGAGAGGCCGGAGGCCATCTCCCTGTGGGTCTGGGATTCGGTGGTGCGGGCGCCGATAGCTGACCAGGAGAAGAGCTCGGCCAAGTATTGCGGGCTGATGGGGTCGAGTGCTTCGGTCGCCAGCGGTAGCTCCATCTCGGCCAGCGAGCAGAGCAGCTCGCGGGCACGGTGCAGCCCCAGCTCTACGTCGAAGGTGCCATCCAGATTGGGATCGTTGATAAAGCCCTTCCAGCCCACCGTGGTGCGGGGTTTCTCAAAGTAAACCCGCATCACAATGTAGAGAGAGTCCTGATAGGCATCATGCAAGGCCTTGAGTCTGGTTGCGTACTCTTTGGCGGCCTCCATGTCGTGGATGGAGCAGGGGCCGCAGATCACCAGCAGGCGGTGGTCACGGCGGTGGATGATATCGGCGATGGTATTGCGGGCCCCTTGCACGAATGCCAGCGCCTTGGCGGAGATAGGCAATTTCTCCTTGAGCTGGGCAGGCGTGATCATCACTTGTTCGGACTGGATATGGATGTTGTTCAGGGGATCTCTTTGCATGATGTCGTTCTCTCTGGACTGAATTCTAAAAGCAATCGTACATTTATGTTTACATTGGTACGTGCTTTGTTACGCAACCGCCCTCACCTTACCAAGTAAAAACAAACAATCAAGTGAAACAAGCGGGTTTACTGCCATTTATGCAGATAAAAACGCGTTGACATAGTCGTTATGGTAATAAAATAGTGAGACATAGCGTGATGGGGAGTGATTTTTGTAATTAAATGTTTACGGTTGGTGCTGAGAGAGGGTAAAAAGAGCATAAAGGGAGAGCTGGCTCGACACCGCAGAGAAACAAGAAAGGGGCCCTGATGGCCCCTTCGAATAGGGGCCAGAGCCCCGTTCAAGACGTGATATTACGCCTTGAGTTTGTCCAGCATCTCTTTGGTGACCAGGACTATGCCCTGTTCGGAGCGATAGAAGCGACGGGCATCCTCATCGGCGTTTTCACCGATCACCATCCCTTCCGGCAGCTTGCAGCCCTTGTCGATCACCACCCGGCGCAGGCGGCAGCCCGGCCCGATCTCGACCCCGGGGAAGACCACGGCCTGATCCAGGGTGCAGAAAGAGTGAACCCGCACATTGGTAAAGAGCACCGAGCTCAGGATAAAGGAGCCGCTGACGATGGTGCCGCCAGAGAACATCGAGTTGATGGTCATGCCGTGCTGGCCGTTTCTGTCCTGCACGAACTTGGCTGGCGGCGTCATGGTCTGGCTGGTCCAGATGGGCCAGTCCTGATCATAGATATCGAGCTCCGGAGTGACGGAGGCGAGGTCCATGTTGGCCTCCCAGAAGGAGTCCACTGTGCCCACATCGCGCCAGTAGGGGCGCTTCTCGGCATTGCAGCCGACGCAGGACATGCCAAACGGGTGAGCGTACGCAGTCCCTTCCCGCACCACGCGGGGGATCACGTCCATCCCGAAATCGTGATGGGATTCGTCGTTGGTGATGTCTTCATCCAGCAACTGATAGAGATAGTCGGCATCGAAGATGTAAACCCCCATGGAGGCGAGGGAGGTATCTTCCTTGCCCGGCATGGCAGGCGGGTTGGCCGGCTTTTCCACAAAGGCATTGATCTTGCGATCGCCATCGACCGCCATCACCCCGAAGGCACTCGCTTCACTGCGCGGCACTTCGATACAGGCAACGGTCACCTTGGCACCCATGTTGACGTGGTCGAGCAGCATGGCGGCGTAATCCATCTTGTAGATGTGATCGCCAGCCAGCACCACCACATATTTGGGGCCATGGTCGCGGATGATGTCCAGGTTCTGATAGACCGCATCGGCGGTGCCCCGATACCAGTTGACCTCGTCCACGCGCTGCTGCGCGGGCAGCAGGTCGATGAACTCGTTCATCTGATAGCGCAAGAAAGACCAACCGGACTGAAGGTGGCGCAGCAAGCTGTGGGATTTGTACTGGGTCACCACACCGACGCGGCGAATGCCGGAGTTGATGCAGTTGGAGAGCACAAAATCGATGATGCGGAATTTTCCGCCAAAGTGGACTGCAGGCTTCGCTCTGTTATCAGTTAACTGTTTGAGGCGACTACCCCGCCCTCCGGCGAGAACCAAAGCCATGGTCTCGTTCAGCAACTGTCTCGCTTTTGCTGTATTGGCAGGTTGTAACAACATCTTGTATCCCTTTGTAGATAAATCACTACAATCTTGCCGCTTTTGAGACCTAAAGAAAGTGCTTTCAGTCACATTTTTGCGGGGTATGCCGTAATAAAATGACTTTTTTGTTATTAAGGTGTGGTTGTTTTTTCATCATTTGCTGTCAATCTGCTCACTCGTAAATTTTCTTCGTAAAAAGAAGCTAACAGCGTTAAAAGAAGGGGCAGGAAAGAGGCCCCTGCCAGTGTGCAGGGGCCGGAAGGTGGGAGGTAAAACACACCGTAAAAAGAACCGTAACAAGGGCGGTTATGCCGCCTCTGCCAGCGGCTCCTCACCCTTCTTCTGATAGGCCAACGGGCTCAGACCCAGCAGCTCCTGCACGGTGGAGGCCACTGTGATGGAGGAGATGGTCCCCACCAGAATGCCGGTGAACAGAGTGAAGGAGAAACCGTAGAGGGTATCGCCGCCAAACAGCAGCAGTGCCCCGACGGTAAACAGGGTGGTACCCGAGGTGATCATGGTGCGGCTGAAGGTGGCCTTGATGGCGACATCAGAACATTCGTGGATCCCCATCTGGGTGCGCGAGCTCAGCAGATCCCGCAAACGGTCCGAAATCACGATGCTGTCGTTGAGGGAGTAGCCGATCACCGCCATCAGACCGGCGATGACGTTGAGATCAAACTCGATGTTGAACAGCGCCAGCAATCCCAGCGCCACGATGGCATCGTGGATCACCGAGATAAGAATGCCGATGGCCTGACGCCACTCGAAGCGAAACGCCAGATAGGCCGAGATGGCGAGAGAGGCGACCAGCACCGCCAGCATCCCCTGCTGGAACAGCTCGGCGCCCACCTGCGGGCCGACGATGGTGGTGCGCAGCAGCTCGACCGGCATGCCCAGTTGCTGGGTCAGCATGGTGGCAAGCTCGGTGGCCTGCCAGGGCAGTTCGTGCGGTGGCAGCTTGATCAGCCACTCGCCGGGAACACCGGCAGAGCTGAGTTCCACCGCGCCCGCCAGCGGGGAGGTGAGCATGGCGTTGAGCTCATGGGCCTCCTTGAGGGTCTGGATATGAAACTCCAGCAGGGTGCCACCGGTAAAGTCGAGGCCGAGGGCAAGGCCGTTGACCAGCAGCATGGCGATGCTCGCTACTGTCAGTACGATAGAGGCCCACAGGCCGATATAACGCCAGCGGGTCAGACCCATGGCAACAATCATTCTCAACATAGTTCTCTCCTTGGCCTGCCAGCACCTGGCTGGCGGCCGCATCCCGACGTGCCTTGGCACTGCGGGGGAAATGTCTCTGATCCGGTGCGCCCGGCTGGCCATCTCCATGACCGGCGGCGGAGCCGGATCCGCTCATCAGGGGGCGGTTCGCCCCGTTACACCTTCAGCGTGCGCTCGCTGCTGCGGCCCCACAGGGGGTTGATGATGGCGCGTGTGCCCCAGATCCCGGTCACCATGCTGGAGATAAGTCCCAGAATGAGGGTGATGGAGAAGCCTTGCAGCGGCCCGGAACCGATGGAGTAGAGCACCACGGCGCAGATGAGCGTGGTGATGTTGGCATCGAAGATGGTGCGAAATGCCGAGCGATAGCCAAAGTCGATGGCGTTGGCCAGCGAGCCGCCGTCACGCAGGCGATCCTTGATCCGCTCGAAGATGAGCACGTGGGTATCCACCGCCATCCCCACCGTCAGCACCAGACCGGCGATCCCCGGCAGGGTCAGCACGGCCCCCGGCAGCACCGCCAGCATGCCGACCTGCATCAACAGGTTGGCGACCAGCGCGGTGATGGCGACCCAGCCGAACTTGCGATACCAGGCCATCATGAACAGCATCATGCCCGCCATGCCGAAACCGAGGGCGGTGAAGCCCGCTTCGATATTCTGCATCCCGAGGGTCGGGCCAATGCTGCGCTCTTCCAGGATCTTGAGCGGTGCGGTGAGGGCGCCGGCGCGCAGCAGCATGGCGAGCTCCTGCGCTTCCGGCAGGCTGCCAATCCCGGTGATGCGGAACTGGTTGCCAAGGGCGGTCTGGATGGTGGCGACGTTGATCACCTCGCTCTGGGCGCGCAGCTTGCCCTGGGCATTGGTCTTGTACTCGGTGAAGACGGTCGCCATCGGCTTGCCCACATGCTGGCGGCTGAACTGGTTCATCTTGTTGCCGCCCAGGGTGTCGAGCACGATGTTGACCTGCGGTTGACCCATCTCGCCCATGTTGGCCCGGGCATCGACGATGTGTTCGCCGGTCAATACTGGCCGGCGCGCCATGCCGACGGCCTGACCGTTGCGATCGGCGATGTAGAAGTGGCTGTCAGCCTTGGCCTCGTAGAAGGCCAGTGACGCGGTCGCCCCGATCACCTCTTTCGCCTGTTTGGGGTTGTGCACGCCCGGCAGCTCGATGCGGATGCCATCCTGCCCCTGACGTTGTACCGAGGCCTCGACGATGCCGAGTTCGTTGATCCGCTTTTTGAGGATGGAGAGGTTCTGGGTCACGGCGTTGTTGATGAGCTGGGTGCGCTCGGCCTCGCTCAACACCAGCTTGAGCTGATTGCCGCTGCGGGTCATTTTCCACTGATCCTGACGGGTGCCGGCGCTCTCCTTGATGATGGTGAGCCAGCCACTCTGATCGTCAGCTTCCGGCAGGGTGACATTGACGCTGCCGAGATCGGCCCGGGCCACACCCGCACCGCGCAGATTGGCTTCACGGAAGCGGGTGCGCAGGGTGTCGACCAGATTCTTGGTCTGGGCATCGAGGACGAAATCGACATCGACCCCGATCAGCAGCTGGGAGCCGCCGCGCAGATCGAGCCCGAGTTTGATGGGATCGGCGCCAAGGCGGCTGATCCAGGTCGGGGCGTTGGAGTGGAACTCCAGCGTCAGCGCTGCGCTGTCGAGGCCCTGCTGCTCCAGCAGTTGTTTGGCTCTTTGCTGTTCGCTCTGAGTGGCAAAGACCAGCTCGACCCGCTCCGGTTGTTCGATGATCTTGGCCGGGTTCAGGTGGTTGTCGGTCAGCAGCATCTGCTGTTTGGTGGTCAGGCTCTGCTGACCGTGCAGACCAAGAGAGGGCTGCTCACCAAAGAAGGTGGGCAGCGAATAGAAGGTAAAGGTCAGCAGCATGAGCAGCAGTAGGGCGTACTGCCACTTGCTCATGCGGTTAAGAAGGGTATGACTGGTTTTTCTCATGGCAAATTGGCCTCTGTCAGGAGAATGGTGCGCAGGCCGATAGCATCAAGGCTCGGCAAGGCGCAGAAAAATGGATGCATCAAGTGCGGATCAGGCCGAAGCGGGATCCGTCAGAAGGAGGAGATGAGCAAACAGTGGATGTGCCAACCCCTCGGGGTCAGGCGCTCAGATAGCTCTGGGTGAAGCGGTACTGCAGATACTGGCGCTGCAGCCGGTGGCGGTGAATCGTGGCGAAGGGATCACGAAAGAGCTGCTTGTGGTAGAGCTGGGCGGCCAGCAACAGCCAGCCAAGCAGCACCAGCAGGATCGCCTGGGCTGACCAGCTCTGGATCAGCTCGTAGACCACGCTCTTGGGCTGGTTGTCGCTGCGCAGGGATTGCTCAAAACGCAGCAGGTGATTCTGGTTGGTCGCAACAAACTTGATGACACCATCGTCGCTCTCGCTCGCTTGCGAGAGGCTCTGGGTCTGTTGCTGATCGGGTAGCAGCGGGCCTTCCATCACATTGATGGAACAAAGCAGAGTGAGCGAGACAACGAGTGCCACCAGCCCCAGTTTGACTTTGTCGATAAGGCGCAAAAGGGTATTCCCGATAAATGGAAAAGGGAAACTACCACAGGCAGCGCAGGTGGGACAACCCTTGCCGCCCAATTAGGATTATTCTGAAGCCCCTTGGTCAGCTCCCGGTCATCTGCTGGAAATCGCGAGCATAGCCCTTGAGCAGTGAGTAGAGATGGGCCCGCTGGGCCAGATCCAGTGACTGACTCATGGCGCAGAGCCAGTTGACGGTGCGCTGGCGCGACTGCTCGGTATAACCGGTAAAGCGGCCATCCATCATGCCATCCCCCTGTGCCAGCAGTTCGGTCAGTTCGCGGGTGAAATCGGGGCTTTGGCGCTGCTGCATCAGCCTGTCCAGCTCTTTGGTCCAGGAGGTCTGGAACTCGAGCCAGGGGGGCATCAGCTCGTACTGCCACTCGGCCCACTGTGCCACCAGTGGCGCCTGCGCCGGTTTCACTTCGCCAATCCAGTACTCGAGGCGCTGGTTCATCTTGTCGCGAAACTCCGCCAGCATCTTCTCTTTGGGTTCGCTGGCAAACTCCTGCTGCCGCTCCTGCTGGCGTTTGAGCCGATCGGCCATGAAGCGGGTCACCTGCTCATCGCTGAGAGTGCTCGCCAGCCTGACGGTACGGGGAATGGCGTTCTCCAGGGTGCGGGTCAGGCTCTGCTGCACCGCATCGAGATTGGTGGAGATCTGCTCCGGTGTCATGGGGCTGGCCACCGCTTTGGCGAGGGTATCGAGATCCCGGGCGTAGCGGGGCAGTTCGTGCTGGCGGTGCCATGCCATCAGCCCTTTGACCTCGCGGCTCAGCAGATCCTTCTGGGGTGAGGTGAGGACGAAATAGTCGTCCAGCTGCCAGATGATGGCGGTATCAATCCAGTAGTAGATGACCCGGGTCGAGCAGCCGGTCAGCAGCAGGGCGAGCAGTAGCAGACCCCAGGTTTTTGGCTTGTGCCAGCGCACCTTGTTGATCATCTGTCACTCCAGTCGTTGCCGGTTGAGGGCAATCAGTGCGTCGTAGTCGGGCGAAGCGTGTTGTTCCGCCATCAGCAGAGCCCAGAGTAGACCGATATAGTCGACCCAGGGGATGAACGCCTCGCTCTGAAAATCGGGCCACTCATGGCGTGGTAGCGAGCGCAGATAGTGCTCCTCCAGCGCCAGGCGGCGCTCTGCGGGCCAGTCGTGAGTGCGCTGGATGCTGGCCACCTCAAAACCGGGATGGCCTGCCGCGCCGTACTCCCAGTCGATAACCCAGGGCGCGTGACCCAACAAGTTAGCCGGATTGAGATCATGGTGGCAAGGCCGCCAGCAATCGTCGGGTTCGCGGTTGGCAAGCAGGCTGCGCTCCAGCGTCGGTAGCCAGGTCGGTACCTGAGCCAACCGGGCGCGATAACCGGCGGCGTGGGCCCGTACCGCCATCACCACAGAGGGAAGGGGGAGGCGATGCAGCTTGCGCAGCACATCTGCCAGCAAACGGGTCTGTTTGGCGACGGAGGGCGCAGCCTCTAGCCAGTTTGGCTCGTCGCACCACTCCAGCAGCATCAGGCCGCTGGCGGGATCCTGGTAATGGCAGGGCAGTGCCAGACCCGACTTCATGGCTCCCTGATAGAGCTGCCACTCGGTGGCCCGGTCGATGCCAAGGCGCACCGGATCCGGATGGCCCTGACGCAAAAAGTAACTGCGCCCCGAAGGGAGGCGCAGTCGATAGTTGCTGTTGGTGAGGCCCGCGCCGAGCGGCTCGAGAGTCCCGTCTCGCCATGGGACGGGCAGCGTGGCGAGCAGGGCGTCGGGGGCGAGCATCACCGGGTGAGCCTTACCAGCCAAAGGTGGACTTCTTCGCCTGCTTGCGGATCTCTTTCTGGTCAGCCCAGAGCAGTTCGCCGCTTTGCAGATCCATCAGGTTCATGGTCATCTGGTAGTAGACATCCTTCACCTTGCCATTGTCCTTGACGATGCTGGCGAGGTTGCCATAGACCATGTAGCGGGCACCGGTCTGCTTGCCCAGTCGCACCATGGAGGCCGGGTCAACCATGCCGCTGCTCTGCTGATATTCGAGCTGCTGCTTGACGGCGGCAACCTTGCTCATGTCGACGAAGCGGAACTTGCCGGCCCGCAGCAGCTTGGTGCGGATGGTGTCGGTGATCGCTTCAGTATCGATGTGCTCGGAGGTCTTGTTGCGGATGGAGTCCATAAACATCACCGGACGACCGCCGGCGGTGATCTCGCTGGTGGCGGGGGAGGCCAGCATGGAATCCGCCATCTTGTCGGCGATGGCCTGCAGATCGCTGGAGCCGTAATCGACGGTGACCGTTTCGGTTTCGGTCGGATCACCGTAGCTGACCGTGGTGCTGGAGCAGCCGCCCAGCAGCAATGCGCCGGTCAGGATCAGCAGGGCATGATTCATTTTCATCAGTAGGATTCCTCAATCACTTCACGTACATAAATCCGGTAACCGCGGGCGGTCGGGGTCGGGGCCAGGGCTGACAGAGTGCGGGTCTGATAGCCGTGCAGCTTGAGCGGTGTCCAGCCACGACCGTCGCTGGCGACCTCCTGACCGGCCTCATCATACCAATAGAACATATATTGCAGCTTGTTGTCGCCACGCTGGGTGCTGGCGGCGGCCACATTGACCTGCAGCAGGGCGTTCTGTTCATGGCGGCTCAGCTCGGTCAGGGTGACGTTGACGTTTTGATGCTGCTCCGTCACCGCTGCGGCGCCCGGTGCTCCATAGAGCGCCACACCGGAGGTATTGGTGGCGCAGCCGGTCAGCAGCAGCGCGAACCCGAGGGCCAACCCGTATGCTTTCATCTTGCTCTCCTTGGTTGGAGTGAGTGGGGCAGCACTGGGGCTGCCCGGTTAATCGTCTTGCTCATCTCTCTTCGCCGCTTGCTCAGAGCGGCATCACCCGGGTGGTCAGGCCGGCGCCGAGGCGCTGAACCCAGACCAGAGTGGTGCGGCCGCTATGAATGGTTAGCGGCAATTGACGCTGGGCGGCACCTGCTCCCAAGGTGAGATTTACCTCACCTGCAGGTACCATTCCCTGCCAGCTCGATGCCTGTGCCGGTAGCGTGAGCCAGCTGCGGGTATCAGCCCGTTCCGAGAGGGTATTGAAGATCCCCACCAGAATATTGCCTACATCGCCCCCCTCTTTGGCGGCGGTGCGGCGCATCTGCTCCTTGGTCACCAGCCGCAGCGCCTGCCGGGTCAGCATACCGGGCAGCCGCTCCTGCAGATCTTTGGCGGCCAGCGCTTCCAGCCTGACCAATTCGCTGGTCTGCTCGACCCGTTTGCCGAGCGTGACCGTGAGCGGCCCCGTGTCGCTGGCCCGATTATCGTAATAGGGGATGGCCACGGTAAAGGTGCGAAAATCGCCGCGGGAGGTGGAGATTGGGAGCGGCAGGAACAGTTCGCGCCGTGCCGGGATCAGGCCATCTTCAAACAGCACCACCAGTTGGCCCTGATTTTTAGTGGGTGGTGGCGCTTTGCGACCCACCTTTTTCTCGGTCGCGCGGATCTCGTCCGGCGCGCCACGCAGCACCGCCAGACGCAGCAAGGCATCTTGCAGGCTGCGGTTGTCCGGCGCTATCTGGTAGCCGCGTTGGTAATCGACCCAGGCGTCGTTGAGATCCCCCGCCGCCTCATAGAGCACGGCGGAGAAGTAGAAGGTATAGGCGTTCTGGAAACCGTTCTTGACCTTGCCGATCAGCCGGTCGAGCTCGGGTGCGCCGCGCGACATCAGCTGGCGCATCTCCCCCTCGGTCTCGGCCTCTTCGCTCTCATTCTTTGCCTTGCGTACCTCGTCTGCTCGCCGTTTCAGGGCTTGCTCCTGCACCTTATTGGCCCGGCGCACCTCCACCAGGGCGCCATCGGCATCCCCCCGATGCAGGTAGTTGAGGGCCAGATAGTGGTGCAGCATGGTGCGTTCGTAATCGGGGGTGAGGTAGGCCATCGACTGGTCGTTGGTGAGCAGGCTGCCCACCTGATCCAGACCGTGGCTCAGCCGGTATTCGGCCTGATTCTCTTCCCACTCGAGGCGGCTGTCGGCGGCAGAAAACGCCTGCTTGCTGCCCGCATCCTGACCGGCGAGCCAGGCGATGCGCCCCTCTTCCAGACGGTCGAGGACAAAGGTGTCATCGCCGAGGGTGGAGTCGCGCACCTCGGGCAGCGCCTCGGCGGCATGGCCCAGCAGCAGCTGGTTGCGCAGTGGCACCATCTGATCGGAGTAAGAGACGAACATGTCTTGCCAGCGGGAGGCGCAGCCCCCCAGCAACAGCAGGGCGCCGCAGAGCAACATGGCGCTGCGGCAGGTGGCGATGTAGCGAGTCATTACAGGCTGAGCAGCGGTCCCAGCGGCTGGCCACCGACCAGATGCATGTGGATGTGGTAGACCTCCTGCCCACCGTGGCGGTTGCAGTTCATGATGAGGCGGTAGCCATCCTCGGCAATGCCTGCTTCGGCGGCGAGCTTGCGGGCCACGGTGAACATCCGGCCAAGAGCCAGTTCGTGCTCCGGCTCCACGTCGTTGACGGTAGGGATCAGCACGTTGGGGATGATCAGCACGTGGGTCTTTGCCTTGGGCTGGATGTCCCGGAAAGCGGTCACCAGATCGTCCTGATAAAGGATGTCGGCGGGGATCTCTTTACGGATGATTTTGCTGAAAATGGTTTCTTGCGCCATGGCTAACTCCCTTATGAGAAAAAGAAAATCGAATTTGGATCCCAAGCGGCTCCGGGCTGCACGGCAAGTGTGACACAAGCCGAGATTTGACACAGCTGATGTCCCATTCCCTTCAGTTATTGTTAAAAATACCGATAGCCGGAGGGACGTCATCTGTAGCGCCTGTTCAGGGTGGTCTGCAGGGTATCAAAAGGACGGGGTACTCAGGCAAGGGACTTTTGCATATACAGCGGGATAATAATGAAACAATCAATGTCGGATCTCTCCATCTTGCAGCGGGTCTATCTTGGCTTCGCTATTCTGGTGGCCGTGATGGTGGCCAGCTCACTGCTCACATTTCGTAGTCAGGAGACCCTCGGCGGGGCGCTGGAACAGGTTACCCAGCAGTCGATGCCACTGGTGATCTCCAGCAGTCAGACCCAGATCTCTCTGCTCAGCGCCAACAAGTGGCTCGGGGATGTGCTGACCGAGCAGGACCCCAAGCAGCTGCCGGCCGAAGTGGCTGAGCTGAAACAGGCCAAGGCGCAGGTCGACAAGACCCTGGCCGCCTTGCGTCAGCAGGTGGCCGAACACCCCGAGCTGCAGGGCGAGATGACCGCCCTTGGCGAGCAGGTGGCGCGTTATCTGGAGCTCACCGATACCCTGCCCGGCGAGCATGAGGCACTGCTCACCCGGCTGCACAAGGTCAATCTGGCCAAGGGGCAGTTTCAGGTCAGCCTGCCCCAGTTCAAGAAGAATCTGGGTGACATGATGATCACCATCGACGACAGCTTCATCAAGATGCTCTCCGAGACCCTGACCACCAAGCTCTCTGCAATCGAACTCTCCACCATGGATGCCCTCAACCAGACTATTCCGGCTCCCATCGAAGGGGCGCTCAAGCGCAACAAGATGCAGATCGAGGGGTTCAACAGCACCATCAAGGATCTGCAGGGTGAGCTCAAGAATTTCGAGAACGACATGGGTCACTATGTCCACGGCTTCGTGCGCGACACCACTGCCAGCGAAGGGGTGCTGGCCCAGTATCTGGCGTTGATGAAGCAGCAGGAGCTGATGCGGGAGAAGAGCAAGCAGGCCAGCGCACTGATCGTCGAGATCCAGAACCGGCTGGAGCGGATGACGGCGAGCAGCCAGCAGCTGATGAACGGCAGTATCCAGCATGCCAAAGAGGTGCAGCGCCAGAGCACCCTGACTCAGGGGGCGAGCATAGTGGTCGCCATCCTGATCGCCATGCTGGTAGCCTACACCCTGGGCAAGGCGATCCGTCGTCCGCTGCGGGAGCTGCTGCGGGTTCTCTCCGAGGTGACTCGCGGTGACATGACCCAGCGTATCGGTTTTCAGAGCAAGAACGAATTTGGCCAGCTGGGCAGCCAGATCAACCTGCTGATTGCCCAGATGGGGGAGGTGCTGGCGCAGCTTTCACAAGCGTCGGCCCAGCTTAACGATGCTGCCCACGGCAACCGCCACACCACCGAATCGGTACGGGCCGATCTGGAGAAACAGCGGCAGGAGACCGCCTCGGTTGCGGCCGCCATGACCCAGATGGAAGCCTCGGTGCGCGAGGTGGCGCAGGCTGCGAACCAGACTCTGGAGCGGGTGATGGATGTGGAGAAGGCCTCCGAGATGGGGCGCAAGGTGATGGCAGGTAATATCACCACCACCCATCAGCTGGCGGGCAAGCTGCAACAGACCGGCAAGGTGATTGGCGATGTGAGCAGCATGAGCAGCCAGATCGGCAACATTCTCGATGTCATTCGCGGCATCGCCGAGCAGACCAACCTGCTGGCCCTCAATGCGGCCATCGAGGCTGCACGCGCTGGCGAGCAGGGGCGCGGATTTGCGGTGGTCGCCGACGAGGTGCGCAGTCTGGCGGGGCGCACTGCGCAATCCACCAGCGAGATCCAGACCATGATCGAGAACCTGCAACAGGGGGTCGCCAGAGCGGTGACCGTGATGCAGGAGTGCTCCCGCGAGATGGACAGCTGCATGGATCAGAGCTCCCACGCCAACAACGCCATGGAGGAGGTGCAGGGGATCGTGGTGCTCATCAGCGACATGTCGAGCCAGATTGCCTCTGCCGCCGAGCAGCAGCAGGCGACCAGCGCCGACATCGCCACCAACCTCAACCGCATCTCCGATATCTCGGATCTCAACTATCAGGGGATCGAGCGGGTGGCCCAGACCAGCCAGCAGCTCGACTCCCTCGCCGAGCAGCAGGAGAGCCTGGTCAAGCGCTTCCGCTTGAGCGCCTGATGGCAATAGGCTGAAATAACAAGGCCCCGCATCTGCGGGGCCTTGTTGTTTGCGGCAGTGACAAGGGGATCAGGCGTAGGCGATGGCGCCCTTGCCGACCCCTTCATAGGCGACAATCTTGACGAACTTGTCGCCCACCATCTTCTTCACTTCGCGGGCGATATAGCAGGCCAGCAGCTCGACCGTGGTGTCGGTGTCGATCATCTCCACCTCGGCGCTGGGGATGGCCAGCTGGAACAGCCCCTGCGGCGCCACATATTTGAAGCCGGTGTGGTGTTCACCCAGCTGCACGTTGGCGCGGGCACTGAGTGCCAGCTCTTCGAGGGCCACTTTATCCTCATCGGTGCCGAGATAGATATCGGCCCAGCGTTCGGCCCAGTTAAGCTCCAGCTCACCATCGCGCTCACCATCGACGTGGATCTCAATGGGGGAGCGGTGGCCGTGGGCGATGCGCTGGCAGTTGCCATCGTGCTTTTTCAGGCCGTGGCTGTAGTGATAGAAGGGGCCGTCGATGGCTTCCTGGCGCAGGGTCAGGGAGAGATCCTTGATGTTGCCTGGCAGCCGCTTGGCCAGTACCGCCAGCAGGTAGCGAGTGACCGACTCCTTGTCGACCTGCGGGGCAGGGATAAAGGCAAAACCCTGGGTCGGGCAGCGCAGGTGGATGGAGCGGCCGGGGCGCAGCAGATCAACGCAGCTCTCGCCATCTTCCTGCGTCTCGACATGCACCAGAGAGCACTCGGTCGGGACCAGCAGCTTGTGATCCACCTCGTCATCGATGATCGACTTGATCAGCTTCTTTACCCGGCCGAAGTCCAGCAACATGCTCATCTCGTTGAGCTCACCGCTCATTTCGATATCTACCAGCCAGCTCTCACCCACCATGCCGCGGCGTTCGCACAGGTAGCTGGAGTCGATCACGGTCAAATCTCTTACAAATAACTTCATCAGTCAGGCCTTGCTACAGAGAAAGGGCAGTTTTGCGCTATTATGACCCGCGATTATCGGCAAAGGAACTGGAACCCCCCATGAACAAACTGCTTATCAAGAATGCCACCCTGGTCAACGAAGGCCGTATCTATGCCTCCGACGTGTTGATCGAGGGGGAACGGATTGCCCGCATCGCACCCGATATCGACGCGCATGATGCGGTGGTGATCGATGCCGCAGGTCGCCACCTCATCCCCGGAATGATCGATGATCAGGTCCATTTCCGGGAGCCGGGGCTGACCCACAAGGGGACCATCGCCAGTGAATCCCGGGCCGCCGTCGCCGGTGGTACCACCAGTTTCATGGAAATGCCCAACGTCAATCCCCAGACCACCACCCTCGACGCCCTCGAAGCCAAATACCAGATCGCCGCCAACTCCTCCGTCGCCAACTACAGCTTCTATCTGGGTGCCACCAACGACAACCTGGAAGAGATCAAGCGCCTCGATCCCAAGCAGTCCTGCGGGGTCAAGGTGTTCATGGGCTCCTCGACCGGCAACATGCTGGTGGACAATCAGGAGACCCTGGCGGCCATCTTCCGCGAGAGTCCGGTGATGATCGTCACCCACTGCGAAGACACCCCGACCATCGCCAAAGCCGAAGAGGCGGCGCGGGCCAAGTGGGGCGAGAATGTGCCGATGGGCGAGCATGGTCGCATCCGCAGTGACGAGGCGTGCTACAAATCCTCCAGCATGGCGGTGGCGCTGGCCAAGCAGTACGGCGCCAAGCTGCATGTGCTGCATCTGACTTCGGCCAAGGAGCTGTCGCTCTTTACCGCCAGCCACGATCTGAGTGAACTGAAAGACAAGAACATCACTGCCGAGGTGTGTGTTCACCATCTGTTCTTCAACGAAGCCGATTACGAGACCTTGGGCAGCCAGATCAAGTGCAACCCGGCGGTGAAGAGTGCCGCCGATCAGCACGCGCTGCTCGATGCGGTGCGCAATGACGTGCTCGATATCATCGCCACCGACCACGCTCCCCACACCTGGGAGGAGAAGCAGAACAGCTACTTCAAGGCGCCGTCCGGTGTGCCGCTGGTGCAGCACTCCCTGCAGGCGCTGCTGGAGCTCTACCACAACGGCGTGTTCACCCTGGAGACTATCGTCAAGAAGACCTCCCACGCGGTGGCCGAGCGCTTCCAAGTGCAGGATCGCGGCTACATCCGCGAGGACTACTTTGCCGATCTGGTGCTGCTGGATCTGGGCAAGCCCTACGTGGTCAACGATGACAACATCCTCTACCACTGTGGCTGGTCGCCCTTCAACGGCTACCGTTTCCACAGCACGGTGGAGATGACGCTGGTGAACGGCCAGATCGCCTGGCAAAACGGGCAGATCACTGACCAGATCCTGGGCAAGCGGCTGACCTTTAACCGCTGATTGTTCGCAAAGCAGGCGAACGCACCATTGTCGGGGAATTGGCGGCGTTTCTTTGTTGACAGGGCTGGGCCATCTCCATAAACTCAGCCCCCGTCAGCTAAGACTGACTTCGTCGGCGTGTAGCGCAGCCAGGTAGCGCACTGTCATGGGGTGTCAGGGGTCGGAGGTTCAAATCCTCTCACGCCGACCATCATTCCCCGGAAAAGGCCTTGTCAAACGACAAGGCCTTTTTTCTTTTCTGCTCTTCGCCGTTGCTGCGATTGTCTATCCCCCTTGCGCTGTGCTGTAGTAGCGACACTGTTCTGCCCTGACGGGGGTTATCGTGTCTCTCTCTGCATCCATCTGGCGATCTCTGGTTTTGCTCTCCCTGCTGCTCGGCGGCTGCGCCACGCCATATCAGCAGGATAAGTCGTTCTGGAACGGCCGCACCGGCTTTTCCGAGACCCGCCTTGCGCCCGACAAGTGGCAGCTGGAGTTTGTCGGCAACGATCTGGTGGACAGGGAGACGGCCCGCAAATATGTGCTCAAGCGGGCAGGGGAGCTGGCGCAGCGGGAGGGTTACCCCATGCTGCAGGTGGAGGAGCTGACCATTGCGCGCGATGCGGTGAGGGTGACCCCGGAGCGCCCCATGTTCGGCTTTGACGAGGATGAGCCAGACACCTTCATGACGCAGATGCAGGTACAACACACCATCTCGGCCATGCTTACCTTCCGGTTGCTAAAGCGGGCAATTAATGAACAGTCGCTTTCCACCAAATATCTTGCTGATATTAAAATAAACGGTGATTAATATCGGTTTGTTGCAAGATCCATATCACATACATCTAACAGCAGCATAAAATTCTGGAATAAGCCTCTAGATTTACCCCCTGCTTTTAGGCATTCTCCCAGCATACCAGCCGCCAGGAATCAACGGCTCGGATCACAAAAACGGACTGTAGTGGCTCCCATGCCACTGTCAACGGCTTGCACCAATCAAAACCGGGACTCCCCCATGAAAATGAATAAACTGACGGTCGCCATCCTCATTTCGATGTTGCTTGGCATCCTTACCGGCCAGGGCTATCGCCTGTTTGCTGCCGATCAGGCGGCAGACTTTGCAAACAACATCACGATCCTGACCGATATCTTCCTGCGACTGATCAAGATGATCATCGCGCCATTGGTCTTCACCACTCTGGTGGTTGGCATCGCCAAGATGGGCGATACCCGCACCGTGGGTCGTATCGGTGCCAAAACCCTCGGCTGGTTCATGCTGGCCTCCCTGCTCTCCCTGAGCCTGGGTCTGGTGATGGTCACCCTGATGCAGCCGGGGGTGGGCCTCTCCCTTTCCCTGCCCAATGATGCCGCTACCTCTGGCATTTCTGCCGGCGCGATTACCCTGAAAGATTTTGTGACCCACGCCATTCCGAAAAGCGTGGTCGAGGCGATGGCCACCAACGAGATCCTGCAGATCGTGGTCTTCTCCCTGTTCTTTGGTCTGGCTGCTGCGGCGCTGGGCGATCTGGCCAAACCGGTTGTGGTGCTGATGGCCAGTGCTGCCGAGATCATGCTGAAAGTGACCGGCTACGTGATGAACTTTGCGCCGTTCGCCGTGTTTGGCGCCATTGCCGCCATGGTGGCCAAAGAGGGGCTGGGTATTCTGGTTACCTACGGCAGCTTCATGGCCCAGTTCTACATCGCCCTTGGCTGCCTCTGGCTGCTGCTGATCGCCATGGGTGGCGCCTTCCTGCGTGGTCGCATCATCAAGCTGCTGGCGATGATCCGCGAACCCATCCTGCTTGCCTTCTCTACCGCCAGCTCCGAAGCGGCCTATCCGAAGACGCTGGATCGTCTGGAGAAGTTCGGTTGTGACAAACGCATCGCCAGTTTCGTGCTGCCGATGGGTTACTCCTTCAACCTCGACGGATCCATGATGTACTGCA
Source organism: Aeromonas lacus (assembly GCF_000764665.1). GTDB lineage: Bacteria > Pseudomonadota > Gammaproteobacteria > Enterobacterales > Aeromonadaceae > Aeromonas > Aeromonas lacus. The sequence continues at coordinate 19,119 of NZ_JRGM01000031.1, forward strand.
CCTTCGCGGTGATGTTCATCGCTCAGGCTTATGGCATCGAGCTCTCCACCGCCCAGCAGATCACCATGCTGCTGCTGCTGATGGTCACCTCCAAGGGGATGGCCGGGGTACCGCGCGCCTCTCTGGTGGTGATTGCCGCGACCCTGAACCAGTTCCATATTCCGGAAGCGGGCATCCTGCTGCTGCTGGGTATCGATCACTTCCTCGACATGGGTCGCTCTGCCACCAACGTGCTGGGCAACGCCATCGCCGCCAGCGTGGTAGCCAAGACCGAAGACAGTCTGGGCGAGACCGAAGAACTGGGCGAGAGTGCTCCCGCCAAGGCATAAGCATGGTTTGAGCTGACCAGAGGGTTGGCCGGTGCAAAGAGAAATCCCCGTCATGACCATGGCGGGGATTTTTTTATGGCTGGCCGGTTTAGAAGCCCGAACCGGGTTGCAGCAAAAACGCTGCCTCTTCCGGCGTCGAGGTGCGACCAAGAGTGACGTTGCGGTGGGGGAAGCGGCCAAAGCGTTCGATGATCACCTGATGGCGGCGGGCAAAGTCGGCAAAGCCCGCGAAGGTCTCGTTCGCTGGGGAATGCGCCTGCTCGGCGGCCAGCTCTTCAAACAGGGCCACGCTTCTGGTTTGCTGCTCGCGGGATTCTGCGTGTTCCAGCGGCAGATAGAAGAAGACCCGCTCCAGCGGCGAGAGCTGTCGGTCCATGCCAAGAGATAGTCCCTTGAGGCACTGCTCGCGGGCGAGCGGATCCCGGGCAAAGGCGGTGGGTGTGCCGCGATGGATATTGCGTGGCAACTGGTCGAGCAGCAGGATCAGCGCCAGCCTGCCGTGGGGCAGATCGGCCCAGTCGGCCAGCGCCCCGTTGGCGGCCGCCTCTGCTTGCGCGCCAAAACGCCGGGCCAGCAGGGCATCGGTCTCGCTACTTTTGCCCCACCAGAGCGGGGCTTGTCGTTTGGCACGCAGGGCGTCGTCGGCCGGGTCGCCAAACCAGAAATCGAGCAGAGGTTGCCAGGGCTGCATGGGGACTCCTTGCCGGTGTGTTGAGGAGGGCCAATAACAAATGGCTCCGGGGTGCTGCCGAAACGGTAGCTTCTCGTTACACTGTGCCATCTTTTGCCCGAAAGAAGTAACCCCAGATGGCGAGCGACGGTTGCCTGGCGCGGCCGATGATGGCCTGCCATCGCTATGAGGTGGCCCTGCTGACCCTGATGGTCATCAGACCGCACACCTTTCTCCAGGGGTTGTTCTCACTGATATAAGGAATCTCTGATATGGCCGGAACCAGTTTGTTGGCCCTGCTCGACGATATCGCCAGCGTGCTTGATGACGTTGCGCTGATGACCAAGATGGCAGCGAAGAAGACCGCCGGGGTGCTGGGGGACGATCTTGCCCTCAATGCGGAGCAGGTCTCCGGGGTACGCGCCGAGCGGGAGCTGCCGGTGGTGTGGGCGGTGGCCAAGGGGTCATTTCGCAACAAGTTGATTCTGGTGCCTGCCGCGATCGCCATCAGTGCTCTGGTGCCCTGGCTCATCACCCCGCTCTTGATGTTGGGGGGCGCCTACCTCTGCTTTGAAGGTGCCGAGAAGCTGGCGCACAAGTTTTTGCCTCATCAGGAGGAAGGTGAACATCACGCCGGCCCCATTCCTGACGATCTGGTGGCCTTCGAGCAGCAGAAGGTGAAGGGGGCGATCCGCACCGACTTTATCCTCTCCGCCGAGATCATCGTCATCGCTCTTGGCACAGTACAGGGGGCGAGCATCGCCCTGCAGCTCTCGGTGGTAGCGGGTATCGCCCTGCTGATGACTATCGGGGTGTACGGTCTGGTGGGGCTTATCGTCAAGCTCGATGATATCGGCCTGCATCTTCTGAAAAAGCCGGATGGCGGGGCACTGCGCCGCGCGGTGGGGCAGGGACTGCTGAGTACGGCGCCCAAGCTGATGCATCTGCTGGCGTTGGTAGGGACGATCGCCATGTTTATGGTGGGCGGCGGCATTCTGGTGCATGGCTGGCCTTTTGCCCATCACCTCATTGAAGGTGCCGCCGCTGTTGTCGCCACTCTGCCCACAGTGGGGGCCGTACTGGCGGCGGTGACGCCCACTTTGCTCAACGCCGTGGCCGGTGTGGTGGCGGGCCTGCTGCTGGTGCTGGCGATGACGCTGATAAGCAAACTCAAGCCAGCCAAATAAGCGTCTGCATTATCTTTCGGGGCCGCCAGCGACAAGCGCTGACGGCCATCTCTCCCTGTTTGACATCTTGATAACGAGCCTTCAATGCAAGCAACCCGATACCTTCAGCAGTGGCACAACCACCATATCTATCCCGCTCTCGACAGTCCCGAGCTTGAGTCCGACATGGCCGAGGCCCGTGCCGCCCTGGCACCACTGGCGGCACTGGTCGCCAATCTGGCTGGTCTTGCGGGGGATGCGCGGCAAGATTGCCTGCGGGAGGTGCGTCTGCGTGCCCGCCGCATTCGTCATACCGGCTGGAATGTGGCGATTCTGGCGGCCTGCCGGGGCAGTCAGGATGCTCGCGATACCCTGGCCAAGCAGCTGGCGTCCCGTGCTCGCGCCCTTAATGCCGATCTGTTCAAGACGCTGGCGCCGGTGGAAGACCTGATGCTGGCGCTGCCGGAGGCCGAATTTGGCCTGCTGATGGCGGATCCCCTGCTTGGCGAGGAGGAGTATCGCCTGCGTCACGAACGCAGATTGCAGGATCAGCGTCTGCCGGTGGCGGCAGAGCAGCTGGTGATCGGTCTTGGTACCGATGGTCTGCACGCCTGGGGTAACCTCTACAACGATCTGGTGGGCAAGATCCGGCTGGAGATAGATGGCCGCGAGATGGGACTGGCGGAGGCGAGCAATCTGCTCTCCAGCCCGCTGCGATCCCTGCGCCGTGAAGCATTCGATGCCATCAGCGCCGGCTGGGAGGGAGAGCAGGAGACGGTGGCCGCCATCCTCAACGCCATCAACGGCTGGCGGCTGGAGCTCTCGCGCCAGCGCGGCAGTGAGCGGCAGCTCGATGCGCTCGATCTCTCCTGTCATCAGAGCCATATCGAGCGCGCTACCCTGGATACGCTGATGAGCGAGACCTGGCAGGCGCGAACCCTGGGGCAGCGGGCGCTGGGGTTGATGGCCGAACGCCTTGGCATCGACGATCTGGGGGCAGAGGATCTCTTTGCGCCGCCTCCAGCTGCCAGCAGCCGCGAGATCCCGTTCGAGGAGGCGATCGAGTTGATTGCCGATGCTTTTGCTCGTTTCGATCCCGAGATGGGGGAGTTTGCCCGCATGATGGCCGAAAAGGGGTGGATCGATGCGGCGCCCACGCCAAATCGCCGCACCGGTGCCTACTGCACCAAGTTTGCCGAACCGGTCGAGCCGCGGGTCTTCGTCACCTATGCCGGCACCATGGATAATGTCATTACGCTGGCCCATGAGCTGGGCCACGCCTGGCACAACTGGGTGATCCGCGATCTGCCGATGAGTCAGCGCAGCTATCCCATGACGCTGGCCGAAACGGCCTCCATCTTCGCCGAAACGCTGGTGCGCAGCGCTCTGTTCGAGCAGGCAAAAAGCCCCGAGGAGCAGTTGGCGATCGCCTGGGCCGAGGCCGATGGTGCCGCCACCTTCCTGGTCAATATCCCGGCCCGTTTCGACTTCGAGCGGGCGCTGGTGGCCGAGCGGGAGCATGGCTATGTTGCACCGGCCCGCCTCAAGGCGCTGACCGACGAGGCGTGGGGACGCTGGTATGAGAAGAGCCTCTGCCGCTATCACCCCATGTTCTGGGCGGCCAAGGCGCACTTCTCCATCGCCGGGCTGGGTTTTTACAACTATCCCTATCTGTTCGGTTATCTCTTCAGCCTCGGTGTTTATGAGCAACTGATGAGTCGCAAGGCGGCGGGAGACGACAATGTGGCGCAGGCGTACCGCGACCTGCTGCGCGATACCGGCCGGATGAGCGCCGAGGCGCTGGTGGCAAAACATCTGGGGCAGGATATTCGCCAGTCGGCCTTCTGGCAGGGGAGCCTGGCGCAGGTGGCGCAGGCGGTAGAGCGCTTTGCGCAGCTGCCAGCCTGATTGGGTAAGCTGTGATGTGAGTGACAGGCCCCGGACAGGTGTCCGGGGCCTGTTGGTTATGCCTGCTCCTGCTTCGGTTTGACCGGGCCGACCAGCAATGGTTTGGTCTGGTGGGTCAGATCCGGCTGGTAGCCGTTGAAGAAGAGGTTGAGCACTACCGAGCTGATGGTCGCCAGCAGAATGCCGCTATGAAACAGCGGCTGCAGTGCCGCCGGGAAGTGCTGGAAGAAAGAGCCGGAGACGGTCGGGATCATGCCGATCCCGAGGCTGATGGCGACAATGTAGAGATTGTGGCGGTTGGTGTTGTAGTCGGCCCGCGCCAGAATGCGAATGCCGGTTGCCAGCACCATGCCGAACATCACTATGCCTGCGCCCCCCAGCACGAAGGGAGGGATGGAGGCGACCATCACCGACATCTTGGGGATGAGACCAAAGGCGAGCAGGATCCCCCCGGACATCACGCAAACCCAGCGGCTCGATACTCCGGTCACGCTCACCAACCCGATATTCTGGGAGAAGGAGGTGTGGGGGAAGCTGTTGAAGACACCGCCTATGATGGTGCCGATGGCATCCACTCGCAGCCCGCGTACGATATCGCCGCGACTGGCCGGATGGCCTACGATGTCGCCAAGGGCCAGAAACATCCCCATCGATTCGATGAAGGTGATCAGCATGATCACCGTCAGGGTGGCGATGGAGATGGGATCGAAGGTGGGCCAACCAAAAGCAAACGGCACTATGGGGGCAAACCAGGCCGCCTCACCAAGACCGTCGAGACTCACCTCCCCCATGGCGATGGCGACCATGAAACCGAAGATGATCCCGAGCAGCACCGAAATATTGCTGAAAAAACCTTTGGTGAAGCGGGTCACAGCCAGAATGAAGGCGAGCACCACAAAGCTGGTGCCGATATAGCGCAGGCTGCCATATTCGGGGTTGCCCTTGCCCCCCGCCATCCAGTCGATCCCCACCTGCATGATGCTGATCCCGATGGAGGTGATGACCACCCCGGTCACCACGGTGGGGAAGAGCGGCATCAACCGGCCTATCAGAGGCACCAGCAGGGTCGAGATGATACCCGCGGCTATGGTGGCGCCGAAGATGCCGGTGAGCCCTAGATCCGGATTGGCACCGATGGCCAGCATCGGCATCACGGCGGCAAAGGTGACCGACATGATAACCGGTAGCCGGATCCCGGCGAAACGCCCGATACCGACACACTGCAGCAGGGTGACGATGCCGCAGCAGAAGAGATCCGAACTGATAAGGTAGGAGATCTGCTCCTTGGGCAGTCCCAGACTGCCGCCTATCACCAGAGGGACGGCGACGGCGCCGGCGTACATCACCAGCACATGCTGCAGGCCGAGGGTAAATAGCTGGCCAGCGGGGAGCATGCGCTCCACTTCGTCATCGGGACGTATTCGCTTTCCCGGTCGGGAGGCGGGGGGATTGGTCTCGTTCATCAACAGATCTCTCCTTGGCGAGCCCCGGCAACGGGCTGGGGCAAGATAGCGAAAGCCGCGGTTTTCCCGGTCACAGATGTTATCGAGTGCGTGGATCGCCAAGCTCATCGGGATGGGCAAGAGAGAGGGATCCGGTGCAGGCCATGGTCAGTGCACAAAACATGCTCAATCGTGACTGTTGGTGAAAACGTTTGGCTTTTTGAGGGATCAATCACATCCGGATCGGGATCAGGCACAAGAAGAGGGACAAAGGGGGCCGCCGGGCGTCTCAGATTGGTAATGGCGGTATCATTTTTGGCCACCGCCTCTCACTTTGATAGGGCTGGCTTGTGTATTGTGCCGGGCAAGGGGTCCCGCGCAGCATCTTGTTGCAGGGGCTGGCGTGATCCAAAGCAAAAAAGTTGGATGTTTTGGTGGCGCGTGAGGCTGCCGCTGGGGTAGTTTCGATAAAACCGACACAGATCCTGAGGTCTTATCCATGATCATCTACCTGCATGGCTTTGATGCCACCAGCCCCGGCAATCACGAGAAAGTGCTGCAGTTGCAGTTTATTGATGATGATGTGCGTTTCGTGCACTACAGCACGGTTCACCCCCGTCATGATATGAGCCACCTGCTCAAGGAAGTGAAGAAGCAGCTCGACATGAGCACAGATCCCAAGCCCCTCATCTGCGGTGTCGGACTCGGCGGCTACTGGAGCGAGCGCATCGGCTTTTTGTGCGGCATTCGTCAGGTGATCTTCAACCCCAATCTGCACCCCGAAGAGAACATGCAGGGCAAGATCGACCGGCCGGAGGAGTACGAGGATATTGGCACCAAGTGTGTAACTGAATTTCGTAAGAAAAATTCAGGAAACTGTCTGTGCATCCTTTCCGTTCAGGATGAAGTGCGCGATAATCGGGACACTGAACGTGAATTGAAGAACTATTACGACATCGTGTGGGATGATCGCGAGACCCATAAGTTCAAAAACATCTCGCACCATCTGCAGCGGATGAAGGCCTTCAAAGAAGCCTGATCCATCACGTCGACCGATTTCGTTTTAGGGAGCCAATGGCTCCCTTTCGTTTTGAGGAACCGAGGAAAAATCATCATGATGAATATTGTCGTTGTAGGCGGCGGCGCCGGTGGTCTGGAGCTGGCCACCAGTCTGGGTCGCAAGCTTGGCAAGAAGAACAAGGCCAAGATCACTCTGGTCGATCGTAACCGCACCCACCTGTGGAAGCCCTTGCTGCACGAAGTAGCCACCGGCTCCATGGACGCGGGCATCGATGCCCTGAGCTACCAGTCTCACGCCAAGAACCACGGTTTCGACTTTCAGCTCGGTACCCTGACCGATATCAAGCGCGACGAGAAACGCATCGTACTGGCTCCGATCCACGACGACAGTGGCGACATCGTGGTCAACGAGCGCGAGCTGCCTTACGACTATCTGGTGATGGCCATCGGCTCTGTTTCCAATGACTTCAACACCAAGGGGATCAAGGACCACTGCATCTTCCTCGATAGCCCCTCCCAGGCGCATCGCTTCCACAACAGCATGATGAACCGCTTCCTGCAGTTCGCGACCGAATATAAGCCGGGCGACAAGGTGAAGATTGCCATCGTCGGCGGCGGCGCCACCGGCGTCGAGCTCTCTGCCGAGCTCTACAACGCGGTCGAGCAGCTCTATGCCTACGGCTTCAAGAACCTGACCACTGACAGCCTGAAGGTGACGCTGGTGGAAGCGGGCCCCCGCATCCTGCCGGCCCTGCCGGAGCGCATCAGCGGCGCTGCCCATCAGGAGCTGGTCAAGCTGGGTGTGGATGTGCGTACAGCCACCATGATCACCGAAGCGACTGCCGAAGGTCTGCACACCAAGGATGGCGAGCTGATTGAAGCGGATCTGATGGTGTGGGCTGCCGGTATCAAGGCACCGGATTTCATGAAGGATATCGCCGGTCTTGAGACCAACCGCATCAACCAGCTGGTGGTGAAAGAGACCCTGCAGACCACCCGTGACGAGAACATCTTCGTCATCGGTGACTGCGCCGCCTGCCCGCAGCCGGATGGCAAGTTTGTGCCGCCGCGCGCCCAGTCTGCCCACCAGATGGCCAGCCAGGCGTTCAAGAACATTCTGGCCAAGATGAACGGTGGCGAGATGAAGCCCTACCTCTACCACGACCACGGTTCGCTGGTATCCCTCAGCCGCTTCTCCACCGTGGGCAGCCTGATGGGCAACCTGATGCGCGGCTCCATGATGGTAGAGGGCTACATCGCCCGTCTGGTTTACATCTCCCTCTACCGGATGCACCAGATCGCCCTGCACGGCTACGTCAAGACCGGCCTCATCATGCTGGTGGGTCGTATCAACCGGGTACTGCGCCCGACCCTGAAGCTGCACTAAGCCGGGATTTGGCACAATTCGGAATAGCAAAAGGAGAGGCCACGGCCTCTCCTTTTTTATGGGCGCAGATAGGGGAAAAGGTGTTATTTGCCCAGATAGGTGCGATCGAAGAAGGTGTTGACCCAGTGGGGGCGGTAGATGGCCAGCACCGTCATCGCCATGCCGTTGAGAAGGGCTTCGGGGAACAGCAGCAGCGGCCAGATGGAGAGGTAATCCGCCGTGATGATGTGCCAGGGGTAGCTGTCACTCAGCCCCATCAGCAGGGCGCTGGCTGCCACCTTGACCGAGATGGCGAGGGCGCCGCCAAGAAAGGCGGCAACGAAGATATAAACAAAGAGATGGCGCGGCAGCCAGGCCCAGGTTGCCAGAAACAGCAGCCAGCTGCTGGCCACCGGCAGGGCAATGCCAACCAGCGCCTGCCAGCCAAAGTCGGCCAGATTGGTCACGCCGAAGTAGTCGAGTACCAGCAGGGTCAGGCAGGGGGCAAGCAGTGCCAACCGCCAGCCCAGCAGCAGGGTGAGGGTGGTGAGCCCGAGAAAATGCACCTCCAGTCCGTCGTGCAGACCGGCGCGCAGCATCCAGAGCGGGATGAGGGCGATGGCGCTTCCCAGCAGCAGATGCTGATAGAGGGGATTGTCATGGAGCAGTTGCCACAGGGTGCGGCGCAGGCTGAAAGTCAGTAGCAGCAGCCAGATCAGAAGAGCGGCGAGTTGTCCTTCACTCATCATTCGTTCACTCACGAGGCGGTCGGATTACCCTAGGCAGCCAGAACCATGCCACCCGAAAACAGAGCAGGCTGACGAGTCAGCCTGCTTGCACATCAATATTTGACGTTGTTGTGGTACTTGCCGAGGATGCCCTTGACCCGTTCCATGGTCTCCTTGCTGGGGGGCTTGATCCCGCTCAGCTCGTACGGGTCGCCCAGTACGTCCCACTTGTGTTTGCCGAGCTCGTGGTAGGGGAGCAGCTCCACCTTCTCGACGCTCTCGCCCAGCTCGGCGATGAACTGGCCCAGCCCTTCGGCGCTCTCGTCGTCATCGCTCCAGGTCGGCACCACCACGTAGCGGATCCACATGGTCTTGCCTTTGGCCGCCAGATAGCGGGCAAACTCCAGAGTGTATCTGTTGCTGACGTGGGTCAGCGGAATGTGTTTCTCGTCATTGATCTGTTTGATGTCAAGCAGCACCAGATCGGTCTGTTCGAGCAACTTGTCCACCTGTTCGTCGAGATGACGGACGAAGCCGTTGGTGTCGAGACAGGTGTGGATCCCTTTCTCTTTGCAGGCGGTAAAGAGTTCGGTAATGAAAGCCGGTTGCAGCATGGCTTCACCGCCGGATGCGGTCACACCACCACCGGAGGCATTCATGAAGTGGCGATAGCTGGTGATGTCACTCATCAACTCCGGCACTGTCACTTCGCGGCCACCCTCGGTATCCCAGGTATCGCGGTTGTGGCAGTACTTGCAGCGCATCAGGCATCCTTGCATGAATACGATAAAGCGTATTCCCGGACCGTCGACGGTACCGCAGGTTTCAACGGAATGGATCCGGCCAATGGCGCCGTGACTCTCGGCTTGTTCACTGATTTCAACGGCAGGGATCCGGTTAATGACTGACATAGACAACTCCAACGATTCGAGCAGGCCGTTATTTTATTACATAAACCCCTATTGATCCTACACCTTTAGTCCGGCCCGTTGCCGTCCAGCAGCTGTTCCAACTCCCTGATGGTGAGCGGGCGGCTGGTGAGGAACCCTTGATAATGCTGGCATCCCAGCTCTCGGAGAATGGCCAGTTGCGCCTCCTCCTCCACCCCTTCGGCGGTGACGGTAAAGCGGAATACCTGAGCCAGATCGAGGATCGCCTTGACGATGGCTCGGTCCTGTTCGCTGTGCACCAGGGTCTGGATGAAGCTTCTGTCGAGCTTCACCTCATCGGCGGGCAGATCCCGCAGATAGGCGAGCGACGAGTAGCCGGTGCCAAAGTCATCGATGGAGATAAGGATGCCGAGCTCCTTGAGCTGGCGCATGCGGGCGATGCTCTCGATGCGATTCTCCAGCACCACCGATTCGGTCACCTCCAGCAGCAGGCGGGAAGGCGGGATGCCGGTATCGCGCAGAATGTACTCCACCTGCTGGACGAAGCCCTGGGTGTGAAACTGGCGGGCGCTAACGTTGACTGACAGGTGAGGTATCTGCAGGCCGCGGTTGAGCCAGAAGCTGTATTGCGCGCAGGCGGTTTTCATCACCCAGTAGCCGATTTCGAGGATCAGGCTGGTCTCCTCGGCGATGGGGATGAACTCGCCGGGGGGCACCATGGTGCCATCGCTGCGCTGCCAGCGCAGCAGCGCCTCGACTCCCGACAACGAGCCATTGTCGACCCGATATTGCGGCTGATAGTGCAGTTGCATCTCGTGGTGGCGCAGGGCATCGCGCAACTGGTTGGTGAGGGTGAGGCGGTTTTTCTCCTGCTCGGCCATCGCTTCGGTAAAGAAGACGTAGTTGCCCTGACCGGCGCGCTTGGCCATGTGAGTGGCCGTGTCGGCCTGCTGCATCAGGGTGAGGTGATCCATGCCGTTGCCGGCAAAGAGGCTGATCCCGACCGAAGCGCTGCAGTGCAGCTTGTGATCGGCTATCTCGAACGGAGTGCGAAACAGCCCCATCAACTCGCGGGCGAAGTGCTCTGCCAGAATTTTGGCGGTCACCTCGCCCTGCCCGAGCTGGGTAAAGAGCAGGGCAAATTCATCCCCCGAGATGCGAGCCTGCACCAGATTGTCCTGCGGCAGCTCCTTGAAGCGGTGCACCACCGCTTGCAGCAGCAGATCGCCACAGGTATGGCCAAGGGAGTCGTTGATCGACTTGAAGTTGTCGAGATCGACCAGCAGCAATGCCCCCCACTGACCATCGGACGTCTCCAGCGTGCGCTGCAAAATGGTGTTTAGGCTACGGCGATTGTGCAGGCCGCAGAGATCGTCGTAGTAGGCGAGCTGCTCTATGTGTCTGGCCGCCTCTTTCTCCTCGGTGATGTCGTAGAAGCTGCAGATGAAGTGGCTGAGTTCCCCCCGCTCATCCTTGACGCCGCTCACCATCAGGCGCACCGGGAAGAGGTGGCCATCCTGATGCAGGCAGCGCTCCTCACCCAGCCAGAACTCCTGCTCGGCCACGGCACGGCTAACATCCTCTTTCAGATGATCGCCGTAGTAGGTGGGGCGCAACTTGCGGATGGAGTGGCCAACTACCTCCACTTCGCCAAATCCGGTGATGCGGGTAAAGGAGTGGTTCACCTTGAGGATGATGCCGTTGTGATCCATCACCAGCAGGCCGTCGTGGGTATTGAAGGCCACTTCGGCCAGGCGCAGGGCATCGTCGGTGGCCAGGCGCTTGAGCTCGATGGCGGCCCGCTCGTGCTGGCTGCTCAAGAGGTCCAGCAGGGGCTCCGGATCACTCAGCGTCTCGTCGAGCAGCAGGGTGAGCTGGCCGGTTGGCGTGCCCCCGGCGTTGTGCAGCGGGATGCCGATATAGGCCCTGGCATTGAGGGCCAGCAGACGGTGCGCCTTGGGATAACGCAGCGCCAGATCTTCCACATAGATGGCTTGCCCGTGCTGGAACAGCTCCCTGCCGGGGCCCGGATCCATCTGCAGGGGCTTGAGGGCGGAGAAGGTCTCGTCATTGAGGACGCAGCGGGGAATGATCCATAGATCCTGCCCCCGTGGCTGGAACTCGCCGATCCAGCCGGCACGTGCACCGCTGGCGGCTTTGGCCCACTGCAGCAACGTTTTGCAGTAGTCGATGCCGGTGAGCTGGTGCAGCTCGGCAGGCAGGGCGAGGTCGCTTGCGCTCTCCTCCTGCACCGGTTGCCAGTGGCCAAGCAGCTGGGCGCAGTGGCGCACCAGTTGCAGCATCTCGTCGCCAAGAGGGGTGGGGTCGAGATATTCGATGCTGAGTACGCCAAAGAGCTTGTCCTGCTCCAGCATGGCACCGTCGAGGCGCGAGCTGACGCCGGCACTGGCCAGATAGAGGTGGTTGCTCAGCATCGGCTGATGAGCTGCTTCCGAAAAGCTCAGGGATTTGCGGGTGCGCAGGGCTCGGATATAGCGGCTGTCGCCACGAATGGGATAGATGCCATCAACGCCCAAGGTAAAGACGGGAGTGAGCTGCTCGCAGCCCAGATCGCCGTTGGCCTGATAGTGCCAGAGAATGAGTCGATCAGCGCCCAGACTCTCCTTGAGGGTTTCCAGCAGGAGGGCATACTGTTGCTGGCTCGCCATCTGGCTAAGGCGCGGCAGTTGCAGTGCCAGTTCGGAGACCGGCTCCAGGTGGCGATGCTGCAGGCAGATAAGCCAGAAGCCATCCTGCTCGTGGGCGATGGCAATGTGCCAGAGCTGGCCGCCAAAGCGCAGGGAGAGTTTGCCGCCATGGCCATTGGCCAGCATCTGCTCGATGGGCTGGCGCAGTTCGGCAGGCAGCTGGGCAGGCCAGGGGGCGCGCGGTTCGTCGAGCCAGTAGAGCGGCGTTTGCATCACGTCGGTCAGGGCGACCAGCCGTTGACTGCGCAGATCCAGACGAAAGAAAAGGGGAGTCTGGAGGGCAGGGGGAAGATGACTGAGAGCGGTAGACGACATGAACGAACAACATCCTGTTAAGCAACCGTCGGGGCTGCAAGAATACTGCAAAATCGAGGGAAACAAAATTTCATTGAAATCTAAATTAGGGATTGCTAATTTATTGGCCATTATCTTCTAGGAGGAGTCTTGCAGATGAAACGGATCCTGATTATCGGTGGGGTTGCGGGGGGCGCATCGGCGGCCGCCAGAGCACGCCGGCTGAGCGAAGAGGCGGAGATCGTGATGTTCGAGCGGGGCGAGTTTGTCAGCTTTGCCAACTGCGGTCTGCCCTACCACATCGGGGGGGATATCCTCAATCGGGATGCCTTGCTGCTGCAGACTCCCCAGAGTTTCAAACGCCGTTTCAACGTCGATGTGCGAGTCTTCCACGATGTGATCGAGATAGACAGGGCAGGCAAGACATTGCTGGTGCGCAACCTGCAAACCGGTGAAGAGCAGCGCGAACCCTATGACGTGCTGCTGCTGAGCCCGGGCGCCGCGCCGATCCGGCCGCCTTTTCCCGGTATCGATAGCCCCCGGGTGCATACCTTGCGCAATATCCCCGACATGGACCGGATTCTGGCCTCTCTTCACCACGATCAACCGCGCCACGTCACCGTGGTGGGCGGCGGCTTTATCGGGCTGGAGATGATGGAGGCGCTGCACCAGCGCAAGCTGGATGTCACCTTGCTGGAGCTCTCCGATCAGGTAATGGCGCCGGTGGACAGGGAGATGGCCAATATGCTCCATGCCCGCATTCGTGAAGAGGGGATCGATCTGCGCCTGCGCACCGGCCTCGCTGCCATCGAGAGTCTGTATCTGCCTGCCGAGAAAACCGCCGCTGTGGCTACCGCCAACAGCGGTGGCCTGCGTCTGGTCCTCAATGATGGTTCACATCTTGATACCGGCTTGCTGATCCTCGCCATCGGCGTCAAACCGGAAACCCTGCTCGCCGCCAAGGCCGGGCTGGAGCTGGGGCCGCGCGGCGGCATCAAGGTGGATGCAGGCATGCGCACCTCGGATCCCTTTATCTATGCGGTGGGGGATGCGGTAGAAGAGATTGACTTCGTCACCGGCGAATCTGTGCTGATCCCGCTGGCGGGCCCAGCCAACCGGCAGGGGCGCATTGCCGCCGACAATATGCTGGGCCGAGCCGAAACCTATAAGAAGACTCAGGGTACTGCTATCTGCAAGCTGTTCGATCTGGCGGTGGCGAGCACCGGGCTCAACGAAAAACGGCTGGTACAGCTGGGGCTGCCGTTCGAGAAGGTCTATGTCCACCCGGGCAGCCACGCCGGTTACTACCCGGGCGCGCATCCGGTCAGCCTCAAGCTGCTGTTTGCCCCGGATGGCAAGATTTACGGTGCCCAGGCGGTGGGCAAGGATGGCATCGACAAGCGCATCGACGTGCTGGCTGTGGCCCAGCGCGCCGGTCTCACCGTGTTTGACCTGCAGGATCTGGAGCTCACCTATGCGCCGCCCTTTGGCTCGGCCAAGGATGTGATCAACATGGCCGGGTTCGTGGCGAGCAATCACCTGAAGGGGGATACCCTGCTCTGCCACGTGGCCGAGGTGCAGGCTCGCAATCCTCACCAGCAAGTAGTGGATGTACGCAACGGCCCCGAACTCGACAAGCTGGGCCGCATTCCGGGTGCCATGCATATTCCGCTCGACGAGCTGCGCAGCCGTCTGCACGAGTTGCCCAAAGAGAAGGAGCTGCTTATCAGCTGTCAGGTCGGGCTGCGCGGTCACGTCGCTTGCCGCCTGCTGAGCCAGCACGGCTTCAAGGTGAAGAACCTCTCCGGCGGCTTTAAAACCTGGCAGATGGCTACTGCCGAGTAACCCCTTTCTGTGCCTGTTTGCCCCTCTCCCTTGTGCGCGCAAGATGAGGGGCTTTTTCTTTTTGCCGCCCGGCGCCATTTCGCCGCATTTTTTTCTCTCTGCGAGACAAAATTAACGTTTTGTTCATGGGGGGAGTGCTATAACCCTGCCTCGTTCACGGTGAACGTTGTGGTAGGGAGTAAGAGATGCTGGATATGTTGATGGCCATTTGGCATCAGGACTTTGACGCCCTGATCCAGATGCAGGCGGTGCCCATGCTCATCTGTTGTCTGATGCTGGTGCTGTTTCTGGAGTCGGCATTTGTCTTTCTCCCCCTGCCGGGAGACAGTCTGGTGCTGCTGGCTGGCGGCTTGGTGGGGATGGGGGTTCTGGGGACGGAAGTGACGCTCATCTATCTGCCACTGGCGGCAGGGTTTGGCTCCGTGCTTGCCTATCTGCAGGGAAGGGCGCTGCAGCGCACCCGCTTTATGGAGCATATCGAGCGGATGTTGCCGCCCGACAGTTTGCCCAAAGCGACCCGGTTGCTGAATCGGTATGGTTTTCTGGCCATGTTTGCCTCCCGCTTTATTCCGTTCGTTCGGGTGCTGACCCCTATGTTGATGGGGATAGGTCGCCTGAGCGCGCTGCGCATGTGCGTGGCGAGTTTTGCCAGCGCAGTGCTCTGGTCACTTTGTCTGAGCCTGGTAGGCAAGCTGGCGATGACGGTGCCGTTCTTTGTTGCCCACAGCGAACTGTTGACCCGAATGCTGCTCATCACCTCTCTGGTGCTCTTCCTTATCGCCGTCACGGCTATTCTCTTTCGCTGGTTCAAGGGCGGTGCCAAAAGAGAGCAATCCCCCCTCCGTTGAGCTCGCTCTGCTGAGTTGGCGGCCGCTCTGAAAGGGCGGCCGTTGTCGCAGCAAGATGGCCTCCGCCTGTCGCCGCGAGAATCCTCTTTGTGTCAGGGGCGCTCGATGCTTTATTCTGTTTGCTGCCTCGCTGCTGTTGCAGCGGATCCCAGCCAGGATGGAATCTATGCGCCTCTTTCACGCTCGCCCGGTTTCCCGTCGCTCTGTCCAAGGAGCACACCCTCTGAATCGTCGCCGCTGGTCGGCCCTGCTGCTATCCGGGCTGGCCGGTTTGCTGCTGGCTGGTTGCGGCCCCGACAAGCCTGTCGCCAACGGGCCGACCACACAGCCTGCCGCGCAGCAAGAGGCGGGGGCACCGGGTTCTGTGGTGCAGGCCAATGCCCGTCAATATCGGGATGCCCCGGCGCTGGCGCTGGTCTTCTCCGGCCCCCTTGCGCCCAAGGCAAACTGGCAGAGCTGGCTTGCGGTCCGCGAGGGGGGCAAGCAGGTGCAGGGGGAGTGGATCCTGGCTGATGATGGTCGCACCCTCTATTTCCCGAACGTGCAGCCCGATAAAAGCTACGAGGTGAGCCTCAAGGCTGGGCTCGGCCCATCCCCTCAGAGCTGGACCCTCAAGACCCGCCCGCTGGAGGCGGGGGCCTCCTTTACCGCCAGCGGCATGGTGTTGCCGCTGCGTCAGGAACTTCGCCTGCCCATCAGCGCGGTCAATGTGGACGAGGTCAATATCGACTTCTTCCGGGTCGATGCGGAATATCTGCCCCGTTTTCTGGCGGAATATCGCCCCGGTTCCGGCATGGGCAACTGGGA
The DNA here is from genome assembly GCF_000764665.1 of Aeromonas lacus. Classification (GTDB taxonomy): domain Bacteria; phylum Pseudomonadota; class Gammaproteobacteria; order Enterobacterales; family Aeromonadaceae; genus Aeromonas; species Aeromonas lacus. Next base: position 35,140 of record NZ_JRGM01000031.1, read on the forward strand.
ACTTGAGCAGATCACCAAGCGGGCCAAGCGGGTGTTCAGCGGCCGTTACGCGCTGGAGCTCGATGCCAACCGGCGCGAGACTCGTCTTATCAATGTGAAGGAGCCGCAGCTGGCGGAGGCTGGCGTCTACTTTGCGGTGATGTCGCCCCTTGGCAATTACGACTGGCGCAAGGAGACCACCTATTTCGCGGTGAGCGACATGGGGCTCACTGCCCGCCATTACCGCGATCAGCTGGAGGTGTTCGTCAGCTCCTTGGCCAGCGCCGACCCGCTCAAGGATGTGCAGCTCTCTCTGCTCGACGAGAAGGGCAACCGGCTGCAGGTGCAAAATACCGATCCGCAGGGTCATCGCCGCTTCGATCAGGTGCAGGGGGCCCGCCTGCTGCTGGCTGAGCAGGGCAACCATCTGGCGGTGCTGCGCCTCGACGGGGCGGCGCTCGATCTCTCCACCTTCGATCTCGGCACTCAGCCCTGGCAGGCCCAGCAGCTTTATCTGTTCAGCGGACGCGATCTCTATCGCCCCGGTGAGCGGCTCGACAGCGAGATCCTGCTCAAGGGGCAGGATGGCCAGCTGCTGCCGGGCATGGCGGTGGAGCTGGAGGTGAAGCAGCCGGACGGCCAGCTGCTCGAACAGAAACGGCTGCTGCCGGACAATTTGGGCGCGGCCCACTACGGCCTGCGTTTGCCTGACGATGCGCCGCTCGGGCGCTGGACCATCAACCTCAAGACCGCCGCTGGCAGCCGCTTTGAGTGGCCCTTTTTGGTGGAGGAATTTCTGCCTGAACGGCTGAAACTGCAGCTTGGCAAGGGGCCGGATGGTGAAGTGACGGATCTGGACGCCGCTCTCACCCTGCCACTGCAGGGGGACTATCTCTACGGTGCGCCAGCGAGCGCCACCAAGGCCAAGGCGGAGGTGAAAATCAGCCGTGCCACCATGCCCTTTACCCAGTGGCAGGAGTTCACCCTGGGGGACGTGCTGCTCGCCGAGCAGGCCAGGGATCTCGAGCCGCTGAATCTCACCCTCAATGCGCAGGGGCAGGGGACTTTTTCGTTAGCTGATGAGCTCGATGGGGTACGCGCCCTCGGGCCGCTGGAGGTGGCCTATCGGGTGTCGCTCTCCGAGCCCGGTGGCCGTGCCGTCAATCGCAGCCGCACCCAGTATGGCTGGCCCGCGGGCAGCCAGTGGCCGGCACTCAAGGCCGATTTCGTGGCTGATCGGGTAGAGGGGGGCAAGCCGCTCCCCTTCCAGATCCTCAACCTCGATGAGCAAGGCCAACCGGTGGCAGGGGCGGTGAAAGTGCGCCTTATCAACGAGTACCGCGACTACTACTGGCACTACGCCGATGGCGAGGGGTGGAAGTACGAGTTCAATAGCCAGCCCTATCTGGAGCAGGAGCAGACCCTGCAGCTGGATGGCAAGGGGCCGACCCCGCTCACGCTGCAACTGGCGGCGGGCTGGTATCGGTTGGAGGTGGAGAACAGTCAGGGCCATCAATCCAGCCTGCGGGTAGAGATCGGCAGTTACGCCTGGGGCGGCGGTGGCGAGCAGGCGCGGCCCGACAAGATAGCCATCACTCTCGACAAGCGCGCCTATCAGGCGGGTGACAAGGCCAAAGTGACCCTGGTGGCCCCACGCCCCGGCAAGGGGTTGCTGCTGGTGGAAGATGGCGACGGCCTGCGCTGGTGGCAGCGTATCGAGCTCAAAGGCGCCGGTGGCGATGCCAAGGATGCCCGCGGCGAGTTCGAGATCCCGGTCAGCCCCGAGTGGCAGCGTCATGACCTGCATATCTCGGCCCAGATCGCCGCGCCAGACAGCGCCTCCAAACCGGTCGGCAAGCAGCAGGGGCAGAGCCTGCGCTCTGTCGGCCTGGTGCCGCTCACCCTGGACCGGGAAGCGCGCCGTCTGCCGCTCACCCTGAGCGCGCCGGACAAAGCCGTGCCGCTCACCCGGCTGGAGGTGACCGCCACCTCCAGCCCCAACAGTCAGGGGCGGGTGGTGCTGGCGGCGGTGGATCGGGGCGTGCTCAATATCCGCGATTATCAACCCCTCGACCCGTTCGAGATCTTCTTTGGCCGCAAGCGCTTCGCCCAGGACTTGTTCGACAACTACGGTCAGGTGATCCCGCCGCAAGATGGCAAGCTGGCCCGCCTCAACTATGGGGGCGATCGGGCGCCGCTGAAAAAGGGCGGCGCGCTGGAGAGTCGGGTCGAGATCGCCGCGCTGTGGAGTGGCGAGGTGAGTTTTGATAAGAGCGGCAAGGCGGTGATCCCGCTCGACCTGCCCAACTTCAACGGCGAGTTGGCGCTGATGGCGCTGGCCTGGAATGAACAGCAAGTCGGTGAGGCGGAGCGCGCCGTCAAGGTGGTGGCGCCCTTGGTGGCCGAAATTGGCTGGCCGCGCTTTGGCGCCAGAGGCGATGAGACCCGGGCGCTGGTGCAGCTGCGCAACATGAGTGGTGAGGAGCAGACCCTCTCCCTTGTCTGGACCCTCAATGGCGGGCTCAAGGCAAATGGTGAGCTGCCCGGCACCCTTTCCCTTAAAAATGGCGAGGAGCAGTGGCTGACCCTGCCGCTCACCGTGACCGGGGCGAGCGGTGTGGCGAGCCTGCAGTTGGCGGCCAGCGGCAAGGATTTTGCCATCAGCCGCGACTGGACTTTGCCGCTGCGTTCCCCCTGGCCTGCCGAGACTCGCCAGCGCTATCAGATGCTGTCCCCCGGCCAGCAGATGAGCTTTGCGCCAGCTGAGCTGGTCGGGCTGGAGCGTGCCAACCTGCAGGGGCTGCTCAGCCTCTCCGGCACTCCCCCCTGGGATCCGGCAGCACAGTGGCAGGCGCTGGCTGACTACCCCTACGCCTGTCTGGAGCAGACCCTGTCCCGTGCCTGGCCTTACTTGCTGACCACGGCGGATGAGCGGGCCGCCTGGAGCAAACCCGCAGAGGGCAAGAAAGCGGCGAGTGAGGCGGATGTGCAACGCGCCCTGCTGCAACGGCTGCAGCGGTTGCAACTGCCCAGCGGCGGCTTTGGCCTCTGGGATGGTCGCTCCGACGAGGAGCAGTGGCTCACCGCTTATGCCGCCGACTACCTGCTGGCGCGCAAGGAGGCCGGCGATGCAGTTCCGGAGGCGATGCTCAATCAGGCGCTGAACCGGCTGCAAAGTTATCTCACCGACAGCCAGTATGGTGAGCGCTGGAGCAGTGCCCCCGAGCACAGCCGTCTTGCCTATCAGGCTTACAGTGCCTATGTGCTGGCCCGGGTGGGCAAGGCGCCGCTCGCTACCTTGCGCCTTGTCTGGGAGCAGCAGGCCGATCACGCCCGCTCCGGTTTGCCGCTCTTGCACCTCTCGCTGGCACTCTCGGCCATGGGGGATGAGCAGAACGCCGCCAAGGCCCTCAGCCGGGCATTGGCGACCGAGCGCGGTGACGACTATCTGGGGGATTACGGCTCGCCGCTGCGCGATGAAGCCCTTGAGCTCTCCTTGCTGCGCCAGCACAAGCTGGCTGCGGAGCGCTGGCCAGCCCTCAGTGCCAAGGTGGCCGATACTCTGGCCCATCGTCAGTGGCTCAGCACTCAGGAGCGGCTCGCCTTGTTGCGACTCGCCCGCTTCGACCCGGCCGTCGACTGGCAGGCCAAGTTGACCTCCTCTGTTGGCAGTGGATCCCTGAGCGGTTCGGCCGCGTTGCAACTGGGCGCCCCCGAGGCACTGGCCGCGAGCACCGTCACCAACGAGGGCAAGGGATCCCTCTATGTGCAGCGCACCCTTATCGGCTATCCCGAGCAGGCTCCTACCCGGTTGAGTCAGGGGATAAGCGTGACCCGCAGCTGGTTCAACAGCGACGGTCAGCCGTTTGATCCCGCCAAGGTGAAGGTCGGCGATCTGGTGGTGGTGCGGCTCAATGTCAGCAGCAAATCGGCGGTGCCCGATGCTCTGCTGGTGGAGATGGTGCCCGCTGGTTTTGAGTTGGAGAACCCGGCCCTTGGCAACAGCATCAAGCTCGAAGAGCTCTCCATCGAGGGGAAATCGGCGTGGCAGAGCGAGTGGAACGACTATCTCAAGCATCAGGAGTTTCGCGACGATCGCTACACGGCAGCGCTGGATCTGAGCGAGGGGAGCAACCAGCAGTTGGTCTACCTGATGCGGGCGGTGACGCCGGGTCGCTATCAGGTGCCGCCGACCCAGGTGGAGGATATGTACCGGCCCGAGCTGCGGGCTGTGGGTGAGGATATTCATGAGGTAACGATTTCTGATTAGCTGGCGCTTGGTGAGTCGCAGACGCCCTCTGAGTAACGTCCCCTCCCTTGAGCAGGTTCGCCCGCTCACTCGCTGGCAGCGCGGCTGGCTGAAATTGGGTCGCAGTGGCCGCGCTTGCTGGCGCTGGCTTGGCCGCCTGCCACGCTGGCTGCGTGTCTCGGTGCTGGGCGTTGTAGCTCTGCTCCTGTCATTGCTGGCGCTGGATCGACTCTTCCCGCCGCCGCCACTCGATCCTGCCTATGCGCGGGTAGTGCTCGACATGAAGGGGAGGCCACTGCGCGCCTTTGCCGACACCAGCGGCGTGTGGCGCTACCCCGTGACGTTGGAACAGGTCTCCCCACGCTATATCGAGGCGCTGCTGGGTTACGAGGATCGCCACTTCTGGCGCCATCCCGGGGTCAATCCGGTGGCCATGGTGCGCGGTGTCTGGCAGTGGCTGCGCTACGGGCGGGCCGTGTCGGGCGGTTCGACTCTCACCATGCAGGTGGCGCGTCTCATCGAGCCCTACCACAGAAGCGTGCCCGGCAAGCTGCGCCAGATGGCCCGCGCGCTGCAGCTGGAGTGGCACTACGACAAGCGCACCCTGCTTACCGTCTACCTTAACCGGGCACCGTTTGGCGGCAATCTGGAGGGGGTGCAGGCGGCAAGTTTTGCCTATCTCGGCAAGAGCGCCGCCAAGCTGACCTATGCCGAGGCTGCGCTGTTGGCGGTGCTGCCGCAGGCTCCCAGTCGCAACCGGCCGGACCGGCATCCCGAGCGGGCCCGCGCCGCCCGCGACAAGGTGATGCTGCGACTGGTGGCGCAGGGCGCCTGGCCCGAGCAGGTGTGGCAGGAGGGGCGCATCGAGCCGGTGCTGGCCCGCGGTCACTTCACGCCGATGGAGGCGCCGCTGTTTGCCCGCCTTGCCGCCGACAATCAGGCGGGGGCGCTGGTGCACACCACCATAGACGGCGATCTGCAGCGCTGGCTGGAGGGGCGGGTGGCAAGCTATATCCGCCGTTTCCCCGAGCAGACCTCAGCGGCGTTGCTCTTGGTAGATAACAAAACCATGGCGGTGCGCGCCTATGTGGGCAGCGCCGAGTATGGCAATTTGCGCCGCCACGGTTACCTCGACATGGTGCAGGCGATCCGCTCTCCCGGCTCCACCCTCAAGCCCTTTATCTACGGCCTGGCCATGGACGAGGGGCTGGTGCACTCGGCCTCCCTGCTCTCTGATGCGCCAAGGCTGGGCTCGGATTATAGACCCGCCAACTTTTCCGGCGCCTTTCAGGGGCCGGTGACCCTCGCTCAGGCGCTGCAACAATCCCTCAACGTACCGGCGGTACAGGTGCTGGAGGCGATCGGGCCGGACAAGCTGGTCAGCCGCCTCGACAATGCCGGGGTGAGGCTGGCCCTCTCCGACAAACCCAATCCGGCCATTGCGCTGGGGGCGGCGGGGATCCGGCTCGAGCAACTGGTGGCGCTTTATAGTGCACTGACCCGTGAGGGGCAGGTAGCGATGCCGGTCTGGCTGGCGGGGCAGCAGGCGGTGTCGCGCCCCTTGCTGAGTCCGGGGGCGGCCTGGATCATCTGGCAAATATTGAGCGCGCAGGGACGCTCAGATCAGCCCTTTGCCAGCGAGGCGACAGGCCGGGTCAACCGGCTGGCCTGGAAGACTGGCACCAGCTACGGCTATCGTGACAGCTGGGCAATGGGGGTCTCCGGTCGCTGGACCATCGGCGTCTGGCTGGGGCGCCCCGATGGCACCCCCATGCCAGGTTTTTACGGCCAGAGCGCGGCGGTGCCGTTGCTGCTCTCGGTTTATTCGCGACTGGCCGACAACAGCCCCCTACCGGTACAACCCAATACGGTGAGCGAGGCCGAGATCTGCTGGCCGCTGGGACGCAAGGCGAGCGCGACCCTGCCGCAAACTTGTTTGCAGCGCCAAAGCGCCTGGCTGCTGGAAGGGCGCGATCCCCCCACCTTGCCGGACCCCATGGATTGGCCTTCGCCGCTGCGCCAGGTTGCGCTGACCGCCGAGGGCAAGCCGACCCTGCCCCGCTGCCCCGATGCGGCGCAATCCGGTTTTCGGGCGCTCTGGCCATTGTCGCTGGAGCCGTGGCGATTCCCCGGCGAGCGGCGCCAGGCGTTGCTCGCCAGCGGTTGTAAAGGTGAGGGGCAGAGCGCCGAGCTGCAGGCCCCGATCCGCATCGTGGCGCTGGGGGAAGGCAACCTGATCCGCAGCCAGCGCTACCGGTTGCAGCCCAAGGTGCTGGGCGGCGTCGGCAGACCGGCCTGGTTTCTCAACGGCCAGCGGCTGCGCTGGGACGGGGATCAGGTGCTGAGCGTGGCGGGTCGTTATCAGCTGGTGGTAGTGGACGAGGCGGGCAACAGCGATCGTATCGAGTTTCGCATGGTGCATCCCGATGGTGATGAGGCCGGTACCGTTATCCGTTGACCTCACTCTGAGCATTTTACCAGCGACCACTAAGCAGTATGTAATTAACCATCTGAAATGCATGAATTATTGAGCGTTGCGGTTGGTGTGGGCATAATTCAGGGTTCGTTCAAATCCCGAGGAGTATGAGATGTCCCTTCGCATTCTGTTGTCCCTGCTGGTACTGGTGGGCTCGGGTTGTGCAACGATCCAGGAGAGCAGCGAATTTGGCCGCTCGCAGCAGCCACAATATGGCTCTCCCTTTGGCTTGGCCAACGATGGCTGGTATCGCTGTGTCGAGAAGAAGTTTGCCTGTACTCCTGCCAATATCCGCCGTGACAGGGCGATGGAAGCGCGCCGTGAAGCGCAGGAGCGGGCCAATCACCGGGGTGATGATTGGTAGGCTGCAGATAACGAGAGGGGTTGGCAGATGCCAACCCCTTTTTTATTCCGCTGGTTCAGCCCGGTTGGCGCAGATGGCCGAGCCTGGTGAAGAAGTGCTGGCTCTTGCGCTGGTGAAAGTGGCTCTTCTTGATGGGATGGAAGATGAGGTCACTTTCGGGATGGCTCGCCTTTAACTGGTGAAGCATCGCCACGGCGGGCAGGCTGGTGCTGATCAGGGTGGTGAGTGGCATGCTGATGGTTTCGGGGCCGAGCAGTTGATTGAGACTTTGCCGGGCCTGCTCGAAGCGGGTCAGGGCTGCCGGGTCGGCATAGCCGCTACCCAACATGGTGAGCAGGTTGTCGAGGGCCAGATGAAATTCGGCCAACTGCTGGCGAAAGCCGCTGCGCCCGCGCAGGGCGATAAGCTCGGCGAAGGAGATCTCGCAGAGGTGAGTGGGCACTTGCAACGGGATCTCGAGGTGGAAGCAATCCTGACCGCCGCGATTGTGGTAGCGGGATTCGAGCAGATGGAGCAGGCGGTCCAGATAGTCGTGATCGGTAATGAGCGCCCCGTCATTGGCGAGTGCCCACTCACGGGCGAGACGCATGGAGAGCAAATTGGCAAAGCGCCGTGCCATTCTGATCCCCCCGTGATCCCGACTGGCAAAACCATGGTTGAGGCAAAAGCCGTGCAGCCGCTCCAGCCCCGCCTGATCCGGGCAGAAGCAGTCGTGGTTGGCCCCCTGACGCCAGCGGGTGACCAGCTCTTTGTTGCCAAACACCTTGTGACGGACAAAATCGGGAGCAAGCAAACCGCTTAACTGGCTTTCGAGTTGCGGAGTGATGGCGGCAAAGAAGGCGGCATCGGGTCGCTCGGCCAGGAGATCGGTCTCTTGCTCGAGGGTTTGCTGCAGGGCGGTGAGACCGCTCTTTTCGCTGACGGTGAAGACAAAGGCGAGTCGCTCCAGATAGAGCAGGGCAAACTTGAGCCAGAGCTCGTCACGTACCTCCATGCCGGGGTAGTAGATATAGGTCTTCATCGTATCGGTCTGTCGCCAGAAGTGGTGCCGGGGTGCAGGGTCGGGAATATACGCAAGATTGGCGCTGCACGGCAAACACTGCGTGGGGGAATGTGAGCAAACGCTCATCCAGTAGGCGCTGGCCACAAAGTTCTGATATAATTCGCGCCCTTAAATCAAGGTCACCCGAGTCATTACCATGAAGTTCATTATCTTCTTCGTGGTGTTCTAACTCTCTGAATCCCTTATTAATCAGTGGCTTATGTTCGCCGCTTTGTCCGGTTTATGGTACGGTTCGCACTCTAGCACAGGGGGAGACCGTATGAAAAGCCGTAGTACAACTTACGCTCTTACAAGCCGCGCTGGGCGTTGGTTCATTCACTGGCATGTGCCTAAAATTCTTCATAACCATCCCTTCTTCAGGGGCAAGACTGTCTACGTTAAGACCCTAGAGACCTCAGATCTCAGGGAAGCCATCATCAAGCGGGATGCCGCTCTAGCCCAGTTCAAACTACTTGCTGACCAGATGGCCCAAGAGCCCAAGAGGTCACGCTTCAACGCCATGATTGAAGAGATTCAGGAGGCTGTACGCGAATCCCAGCAGAAGCTCCCTACAACTATCTGGCAGGGTAACGAGAGCGCCGAGATCATCCATGAAGACCTCTATGATGCCTATGACGTAGAGAACTCATTGGCTCGGGGTGATGAAGTTGAAGCGGACGCGATCCGGTATGTGCTCGGAGGCGAGAAGGCTATAGCAGCCAAGTATGAGATAACGCTGAAAGAGGCAGTGAATGCTTACCTCGACTTCGATAGCAAGCAAGACCCAGCCAAGCGTAAGGCAAAGGCAACTCTCAGTAAGATGAGCAATGGGGCTGATAGTCTCTGTGCATTCATGCGCAAGAAAGACCCCAGAATCTCCACCATTGAACGCCGAGACGTTACCCTATGGCTTCAGTCATTGGAAGATGCCAAGAGCGACAGCACCCGTGTAGGCTACCTCAGCGCGTTATCCCTGTTATGGGAATGGTGTTACTTACGCAAGAACGCATCAGGGGACAATCCATTCAAGAATGCCAATGTGCTCTCTACAGGGGGATCACAGTCGTATGTGGATTTCACCGTTGAGGAAATGGCTAAGATTCTGAAACATGCCGATTATCCTCTGAAGATCCTAAGCAAATTTGGTCTACTGACAGGTTGCCGGATAGGGGAGCTGGTTGCTCTGACGGCTGACGATTTTGAGGTTAACAATGGGGTTCACCTTGTCAGAATCAGGAAAGGCAAAACCGCTAACTCAATTCGTGCTATCCCATTTCCTGCTGCTATGTGGGCAGAGC
>NZ_JRGM01000032.1 GCF_000764665.1 Aeromonas lacus
CCTGAAATGTGAGGAAGACAAACCCTGGGATGTCTATCTTCCGGTACGAGTGAGCATCCAGAAGCCCTATGTAACGGTCAACGCTCCGATTGCCAAAGGCGACCTATTGAGTGAAAGCCAGCTGCAACTGGGTTATCAGGATCAGACGCTGATCCGCGGCGACTACCTGACCGACATGAGCATGCTGGTCGGCGTACGCAGCAAACGAGAAATCAAACCGGGGCAACCAATCCGTTTGAGTCAGGTGTGTGTAGTGTGCAAAGGTGATCAGGTCACTCTGACAGCCGAAAATAGCAGCTTCCAGATCAAAACCATGGCCCGAGCCTTGCAAGATGGCAGCTTCGGAGAGATCATCAAGCTTGTTAATATTCGCTCCGGAAAAACTGTCGAAGGAAAAGTCAGTGCAGTCGGTGCCGTAACGGTCACTTTTTAAATGTCGGGTTTATCACCAACTTTTTTCTAAAGTTTTGACCTGTCGCACCGATAAACAGGTAAGCAAACCTTAAAGCAGACGAAGGTAACTCAAATGGCCATCAACAATATCAACAACTTGGCGAATAATCGGTTGCAAAACACCGTTAGCAGCCAGGGGACAGGCAGCAAGTCAGTCACCTCTTCTTCGCCAGAGCCCGAAAATAAAGCGGCTGCAGTCAAGCTGGACTCCGTCTCCTTGACCAGTGAGGCCCAACAATTGCAAAAGATGCAGCAGAATCTCAATACGGCCTCTACCGGCAACGAAAGCAAGGTCGAGCGGCTCAAGAAAGCCGTTGCCAGTGGCGAATATCAGGTTAACAGCGAAGCTGTGGCCAAAAAGATGTTCAGCTTTGAGACCAATCTGGACAAAGTTCTCGGATGATGGATCTGCCTTCGTTACTGCACACCCAGGATGAACACCTCAGCCAGATGCAAAGCATTCTGGAAGAGGAGTTCTCCTTGCTCGAAAAGCATCAGGCACTGGCCCTGCCTGAACTCACCGAGCGAAAACAGCTGCTGCTTGCTGAGATAGAGAGTCTGGATAAACAGCTGGCCCAATTGCCTGAGTTGGCTCAGCAACTGGCAGCTTATCCTGACGAGATGACCCGGCTCCGGGAAAAACTGGATGCCTGTCAGGAACAAAATGACCTCAACGGTCGACTGCTGGAGCTCAGTATTGTCTCCAATCGCCGTCTTGCGAGCTTTCTGAGCCAGCTGCGCGATCGCAACAGCCTCACCTACGATGCCAAGGGCAATACCCGCTCAGGCACCCGCTCCTTCGGTATCAAGGCCTGACTCTCGACGAATCGGGCCTTGCCACTTTCTGCAATCAATAAGACCTACAGCGCCAGTCGCAGTAATTCTCGCCCGTCGACACAACTCTTGACGCTCAGTACGCCCGCCTCATAGCAGCCATAACTGGCCGGCAGTTCACCGCGTGGAAAACAGATGGAGCCCGGATTCATCAAGATCTGGTCTCCCTGCCGCTCCAGTACCGGAACATGACTATGGCCGCTCAAAAATACACTGTCCGCAGGCAGTTGCACCTCATCGGGGCGGTAGAGATGCCCGTGGCTCATAAACCAGCGGCGCCCATCAACCAGCAGCTGGTTGTAAGGGGCTGTGATGGGAAACATAAGCAACATCTGATCCACTTCGGAATCGCAATTTCCACGCACCGCCATGATATAGGGGGCCAGCTCGTTGAGCCGCTCGGCAACTGCGGCCGGGTTGTATCCTTCAGGCACGGGATTGCGCGGGCCGTGGTTGAGCAGATCGCCGAGCAACAGGTAGTGGTCGGGCTGCCAGGAGTCCAGCCGTGACAACGCCAGCTCCAGCGCTGTGATGCTGCCGTGAATGTCGGAAATAATGGCAAGTTTCATGAAGTGCTCCTTACAGCGGGCCGAAATAGAGATCCTTGGTGGCAATCGTCCCTTTCAGATTCTGGCTGGGCAACCCGTGCAAAGTGGGATCAACCAGTCGCATCTGATTGTAATGATACACGGGGATGATAGGCGCCTCTTCCATCAGCAGCTGTTCGGCATGCTGATAGAGTGCAACCCTGCTCTTCTCATCCAGAGTACTGACCGCCTGTTCCAGCAACAGATCAAAATCGGGATTGCAGTAACCGCTCTCGTTGCGCAGATCCTGGCAGCGGAAACTGTTCAACATGGCCGAGGGCTCGACGTAATCACCGAACAGAAAGCTTCTTGCCACCAGAAAATCACCGCTATCCTTGGCAACCTGATAGCTGTTCCACTCCAGATTGTTGAGCGTGACCTCAACCCCCAACTGACGCCACATATCGGCAATCAGGGTAGCTATCTTCTTGTGGGTATCTGCCGTGTTGTAGGTAATGCTCAGCCTGAGTGGATGAGCACTGCTGTAACCGGCTGCGGTCAGCAATGCAACGGCCCTGGCCTGGCGGGTCATCTGATCCTCCAGTGCAACAGGGAGAGAGAGGTGGGAGTAACCCGGCATATCAGGCACCAGAGACCAGGCCGCCAGCTCCTCCTGGCCGATCACCGACTTGGCCAACTGATAGCGGTCGATGGTAATGGAGAGCGCCTGGCGCACCCGCACATCCTGCAACTCGGGGCGGCGCACGTTGAAGGTATAGAGATAGGTACCCAACAACGGCGATCCCCAGACTCGCAGCGGATCGCTCTGCTTCATCTTCTGGTAATAGTCGGGCGATACCCGGTTGGTCAGCTGTATCTCGCCCGCTTCATAACGCAAGCGCTCGGCATGTTGTGAGGCGATGGGTAGGTAGGTGACTCGCTGAATACGGGTATGGCGATCATTCCAGTAATTGCTGTTGCGCTCCGCCTCAAGCCGCTCGTTGGTCACCCGGCTTGCCAAGCGATAAGCACCATTGCTCACCAGCTTGCCGGCCTCGGTCCACTGTTTGCCAAAACGAGCTATAGCCTTCTGATTGACCGGCACAAATGGCAGCTGGCTGATGAGCTGCAGGAAATAGGGCACCGGTCGCTCCAGAGTAACTTTCAAAATCTGGTCACTCTGCGCCTCAACCCCGAGATTGGCGGGCTCCAGCGCACCGGCATAGATGGACTGGGCATTGTTGATCCCGGCAGTCAGTAGCAAGGTCGCCGAGGGAGAGCCGAGGGCAGGATCAAGCAGCCGGCGCCAGGCGTAGACAAAGTCATCGGCAACCAGCGGATCACCATTGGACCACTTCAACTGTGGACGCAGGAAAAACCGCCATTCGAGGCCATCTTCGCTAACTTCCCAACGCGCAGCCTGGGCAGGAACAATGCGTCCCTGGCCATCCTCGCTGACCAGACCTTCAAAGAGATCCACCAGCACCTCTTCCCCGGGAAAACCGCTGCGCATCAACGCCGGATCCAGAGAGTCGGGTTCACCGCCATTGCCCTTGACCAGCACCTGCCGATCCGACAAGCGGGGCGCCATCTCCACCGTAGTGGCGTATGCCGGCGGTAGCGCCAGCACACCGAGCAAAAGCGGGGAAAGCCAGCGTTGCGCCAGCCGGGGGAAGAGACCATACCTCATGACAAAACCTCGAATAAAACCACTGCAGGAGGGGAAGGCCGACGGCGCGCCTGATGAATGCCTGATGCCGCCCTTGTTATCCCCGAAAACGCCCCGTATTGTATCGGGCTTGCCCCGGAGATGGAGTCTTTAGGGTTAATTTTTTCGGGAGTTTTTATGGGTTATGAGTGGCTGGCTCTCGCATCGGCCAGTTTATGGGCAGTTGCCGCCCTGATTTCGGTCAAACCAGCCCGCCATCTGGGCCCGTTTGCCTATAGCCGCTGGCGGATGTTTCTGGTCAGCCTGATGCTTGGCAGCATCAGTCTGCTGACTGGCGGCTGGCACACCCTCTCCGGCAGCGCCCTTCCCCTACTCGCCCTGTCCGGACTGATCGGTATCTTTATCGGCGATACCGCCCTCTACGCCTGCATGAACCGGCTCGGCCCGCGGCGCAGCGGTTTGCTCTTCTCCTGCCATGCCCTCTTCTCTGCCCTGCTCGGGCTCTGGATCTTCAACGAACAGTTGACCGGCTCGCGACTGGCTGGCGCCCTGCTGGTCTTTGCCGGCGTCATGCTGGCCATCCTGTTTGGTCGGCGCAGCAGTGGCAGCGAATGGGAGCGGATACGGGGAAGTCTGGCTATCGGCGTGGCTCTGGGCCTCACCGCCGCCCTCTGTCAGAGTCTGGGCGCCATCATCGCCAAGCCGGTCATGATGAGCGGCAACGTCGATGCGGTGAGTGCATCGGGAGTCAGGATGGTCAGCGCCCTGCTGGCCCACTGCGCATTCCGACTGACCGGATTGCCGCTGACCCGACCATTTCGTCCCATCAACCGTCAAATCTTCGGCATGATCGCCATCAACGGCTTTCTGGCCATGGCGCTAGGGATGACGCTGATCCTGCTCGCATTGCGACACGGCGATGTGGGAATGGTGGCGATTCTATCCTCCACCACGCCGGTGATCCTGCTGCCGCTCTTGTGGTGGCACTCGGGGGAACGGCCTTCGGCGGCGGCATGGTGCGGAACCCTGCTCGCCACGCTGGGCACAGTGCTGGTACTGGGTGCCAGCGGCCACTGACACCCGGGAGGATTTAGAAGAGAGCGATCTCGTCGGCCGTGAGTTCACGGTACTCGCCGGGCGCCAGATCTGCATCCAGCGCCAAGCCGCCGACCTGCTCGCGGTGCAGACCCACCACCTTGTTGCCGATGGCGGCAAACATCCGCTTCACCTGATGGTACTTGCCCTCATGAATGGTGAGGCGCGCCTCGCACTCACCCAGCAACTCAAGCTGGGCAGGCCGAGTTTTATCGGTCTCGTTACGCAGGTATACCCCTTCGGCGAACAGCTCGATCGCATCGGGGCTCACCGGATCGGCCAACCAGACGTGATAGGTCTTAGCACACTCGTGGCGGGGAGAAGTGATGCGATGGGACCACTGACCGTCGTCGGTCACCAGCACCAGGCCGGTAGTGTCGAGGTCAAGGCGCCCCACCACGTGCAGCTTGCCCATGGAGGGCTCATCCATCAGGAAGAAAACGGTCGGATGATCGGGATCCTCGTTGGAGCAGACATATCCCTCGGGTTTGTGCAGCATGAAGTAGCGATTGCGGCGATCCAGCGTCAGGACAACGCCGTCGAACTCGATCTGGCTCTCTTCGTTGATATGAAAAGCGGGCTGCTTGACCACGATGCCATCCACCATGACCTCACCCTGACGGATCAGTTTGCCAGCGAGCGAACGGGTCAAATCGGAACAGTCGCACAGAAATTTATCAAGCCGCATTCACAACCTCGGAGTCCAAAAAGTAAAGGGGCAACATTATATCTGGCGGGGGCGACAACGCCACTGTTAACGGGCGGCCAATTGTGACGAAGTGGCCATCCGATGTTACACTGCGCTATGACCCATCACGGGCGATACTCATAATAATAAATCTCGGGAAGCCGCCATGAAGTCTCAAGCATCCTATCCTGTCATCCCCGTCAATCAGCTGAAACCCGGCATGTATGTCATCGCTATTGCCAGTCAGACCGGCGGGATGGAAATTGCCCAGATGGGGTTGGTCACCACTCAGGGACAAATTGCCAATCTGGTTCGTCAGGGTGTACTCACGGTGCGGATCGATCTCTCCCGCAGCAAGCTGGGTCATGCCGAGAGCGAAGCGGTCGCTTCGCCGGAGCTTGGCAACGGCAGCGATCAGGCCAGACGCCGGGTCAGTGCCAACGGTGAGGGCAAGGAGCTCAAGATCCGCCGCCTCTATCAGGAAGCGCGCGAGCTGCAAGGCAAGTTCATCAGCCACCTCAAGGCGGGCGAACCCATCGATATCACGCCGCTGGCCGAAGTCGCCGAAGAGATGGTAGACACCATGTTTACTCACGGCGATGCCATGCTCTGTCTGGCCCGCATCCGCGCCAAGGATGCCTACCTGATGGAGCACTCCATGAACGTTGCCATCCTGTTGGCCAATTTTGGCCGCTATCTGGGACTGGAGCGCAGCGTGCTCAAGGAGCTGACGCTCGGGGGGTTACTGCACGATGTGGGCAAGATCATGACGCCCGACGAGGTGCTCAACAAACCGGGCAAGCTGACTGACGAGGAGTTCGATATCATGCGCCAGCATGTGGTGCACAGTTACGAGATATTGAGCAACACACCAGGCATCACCCCCACCATGCTGGAAGTGGCCGCCAACCACCACGAGCGGCTCGATGGCACCGGATATCCGCGGCGTCTGAAAGGCGATCAGCTCTCACTCTATACCCGCATGAGCGGGATTGTTGATGTCTATGACGCCATCACTGCGGATCGGGTCTACAAGGCAGGAATGCAGCCGACCCAGGCGTTTCGCATCCTGCTCAAGGGGTTGCACAACCACTTCGATGCCGAGCTGGTCACCAAGTTCATCAAATGCATGGGGGTCTATCCGGTGGGTACGCTGGTGCAGCTGTCAAACCAGCGGCTGGCCATCGTCATGCAGCGCAATCAGCAGGAGCCGCTCAAGCCGGTGGTCAAGGTGATCTATCACGCGACCCAGCGCCACTACCTTGATGTGCAGTGGCTGGATCTCGCCAAAAACGGGGTTCAGGAAACCATCGAAAACACGGTTGATCCCAAGGAGTTTGGCATCAATCTGGCCAACTTCGTCTAAATCCGCTCCGTCTAGCCTGGCTCGCCTTCTCGCCGCCGCTCGGCGCAATGCTGGATGAGAAACTCCTCATCCAGTGGCGACAAATCAAAACGGATACACGCCTCTTCGATGGCTCGAATATCGTGTTGATGGTGCTCGCTGAGCCAGCGCACGGCGCGGCGCAGATCTTCACCATGGGGCAGCAGGGAGTGGTCGCTCATGGGGCACCTCCGGTCAGCCATCGACACCAGCCCGTCACATCGGGCTCTCCTTTATAGCTTAGCCCTCTGCCACCCCATCATCTTGCCTTCAATCAGGCTCAGGCAAATGCCTGCTGCCAATCCTGATCGAATTTCGCCAGCGCCGCGTCTACCGCCGGCACTCTCAGCAGTTGCTCGGCCACGTCGAGCGGCAGAGTGATGGATTGGCAGCCCGTCAGCAGGCAGTCGAGCGCCTGGCGCGGCGTGCGGAACGACGCCGCCAGCACCTTGCTGCCCGGAACATGCAGCGCCAGCAGCTGTTGCAGCTCCTGCACGGTGGCAATGCCGTCGCCCCCCTGCGCATCCAGCCGGTTGACATAAGGTGCCACGTATTCAGCCCCCGCCACCGCCGCCAGCCACCCCTGCAGCGGGGTATAGACCGCCGTGCCCAGCGTCGGCACCCCGTTGGCAGTCAGGGTCTTGATGGCTGCCAATCCCTCTTCACATACCGGGATCTTGATCACCAGGTCCCGGTCCAGTTCACGCAGGGCAAACGCCTCGCGCACCATCTCGGTCTCGGTTTTGGCCATCACCTGGGCAAACAACCGCGCCTTGGGCCCAAGCACCTCCCGCAAGGCGGGCAGCAACTCGGTCAGCGGCATGCCGCCTGCCGCGGTAATGGACGGATTGGTGGTGACGCCAGCCAGCGGCAGGATCCGTGACCAGCGGCGCACCGCAGCCACATCGGCAGTATCGAGATAAAGCTCCATCTCTGACTCCTTAAAGGGATGTTCAATCTGTCGCCATTTTAGCGAAATAACATCCGCGCTTTATTTGATCAAAATCAAATCAACTTTCGAACGAAAGCAAATAGAATGCAAATACAAAAGGAGGCGGTATGATTTTCGACCTGCAACGATATTCAACTCACGATGGCCCCGGCATTCGCACCCTGGTATTTCTCAAGGGGTGCTCGCTGGCCTGTCGCTGGTGTCAAAACCCGGAAAGCCGCTCTCCCAAGCCGGACATACTACTCGACCGGCGCCAATGCATCGAGGGATGTCGGCTCTGCAGCGATGCCTGTCCGGCAATCTTGCGTGACAGTCAGGGTGTCCAGCTCGTCCGCTCTGCCCTCAGCAATCAGGATGTGGAACGGCTGCGCGGCCTCTGCCCGAGCGAAGCGTTGCAGGTGTGCGGCCGGGAGGAGAGCCTGGACACCCTGATGGCCACCATCTTGCGGGATCGCCCCTTCTTCGAGCACAGTGGCGGCGGAGTCACCCTCTCTGGCGGAGAGCCCTTTATGCAGCCCGAATTTGCTGCCAACCTGCTGGCCCGATGCAAAGCCGAGGGGCTCCATACCGCAGTGGAAAGTTGCCTGCACGTACCCTGGCACCAGATTGAACCAAGCCTCCCCCACCTCGACCTGCTGCTGGCAGACCTCAAGCATGTGGATGAAGTGCGCTTCTTCGACTGGACCCGCGGCAAGGTCGCCCTGCCTCTGGCCAACCTTAAGCGTCTGGCCGAGCGCGGCGTGGCGATGCAGATCCGGGTGCCGCTCATCCCCGGTTTCAATGCCGACCGCGCATCCATAGAAGCCATCACCCAGGCCGCAGCCAGCCTTGGCACTGTGCAGGAGATCCACTTTCTCCCCTACCACACCTTGGGCGCGGGCAAGTACGCCCTGCTCGACCAACCCTATCAGGCCCCCCTGCAGCCACTCGATGACCCGGCACTGCTCGCCTTTGCCCATGAGTGTGCCCGTGAGCAGAGGCTGACCCCGTTCACCCGGGGCTAGCAACACCCCATGACATCAGCCACTCACAGCACAATGACCAGAGGATAAGACCATGACCCAGCTCGACCTCACTACCCTGCCCCCGCGGATCCGTGCCCACAAGGAGAGCCTGATCCACATCGTCCAACCGCCGGTCTGCACCGAGCGCGCCCGTCACTACACCGAGGCCTATCAAGCCCATCTGGCACGGCCGCTGCCGGTGCGCCGCGCTCTGGCGCTGGCCCACCACCTCAAGGAGCGCACCATCTGGATCAAGCACGACGAGCTCATCGTCGGCAACCAGGCAAGTCAGGTGCGGGCGGCGCCGCTCTTTCCCGAATACACGGTGGGCTGGATCGAGAAGGAGATCGATGAGCTGGCCGACCGCCCCGGCGCCGGCTTTGCGGTGAGCATGAGAGACAAGCAGATCATCCACACTCTCACCCCCTTCTGGCGCGGCCAGACGGTACAGGATCGCTGCTATGGCCTCTTTACCGATGAACAGAAGGGACTGCTGGAGAGCGGCATCATCAAGGCCGAGGGCAACATGACCTCGGGGGATGCCCACCTTGCAGTCAATTACGAGCAGCTGCTCACCCTCGGTCTCGATGGCCTCAAGGCCAAGGTGGCCGAGCGGCGCAGCCGGCTCGATCTGGCTGACTGGGCCGATCTGCAACGCGAGCAGTTTTTGCAGGCCGTCGCCATTACCTTCGATGCCGTCAGCCAGCACATCGAACGCTACGCCGCGCTGGCCCGCGACATGGCAGCACAGGAATCGCGCCCCGAGCGCCGGAGTGAACTTGAGACCATAGCACTCAACTGCGCCCACATCGCCCACCAGCCCCCCGAGACCTTCTGGCAGGCGCTGCAGCTCTGTTACTTCATCCAGCTCATCCTGCAGATCGAATCCAACGGCCACTCGGTGTCGTTTGGCCGGATGGACCAGTACCTCTATCCCTGGTATCGCCGCGAGGTGGAATTGTCGGAATCCCTGCCGCGCGGGCGTGCCATCGAACTGCTGCAAGGGTGCTGGCTCAAGTTGCTGGAGGTGAACAAGATCCGCTCCGGCACCCACTCCAAGGCATCCGCCGGCAGCCCGCTCTATCAGAACGTCACCATCGGCGGCCAGAACTGGCAGGGGGGCAAAGCCCATGACGCGGTCAACGGTCTCTCCTACGCGATTCTGGAGTCCTGTGGCCAGTTGCGCTCGACCCAGCCCAACCTCTCGGTGCGCTACCACGCCGGCATGAGCGAGGATTTTCTCGACGCCTGCATTCAGGTGATCCGCTGTGGCTTTGGCATGCCCGCCTTCAACAACGACGAGGTGGTGATCCCCGAATTCATCAAGCTCGGCGTCAGTGAGGAGGATGCCCACCACTACGCCGCCATCGGCTGCATCGAGACCGCAGTGCCCGGCAAGTGGGGCTATCGCTGCACCGGCATGAGCTTTATCAACTTCGCCCGCATCCTGCTGGCGGCGCTGGATGGCGGCCGCGATGCCACCACCGGCAAGGTATTTTTGCCCCAGTCCCAGTCACTGCGGGACGGCACCTTCGGCCACTTCGACGAGGTGATGGCGCGCTGGGACGAGCAGGTACGCTACTTCACCCGCAAGTCCATCGAGATCGACTGCGTGGTCGACAGCGTGCTGGAAGCCCAGGCCCACGATATCCTCTGCAGCGCCCTGGTGGATGACTGCATCGAGCGCGGCAAAACCATCAAGCAGGGGGGCGCCGTCTATGACTGGGTCTCCGGCCTGCAGGTGGGGATCGCCAACCTGGGCAACAGTCTGGCGGCCCTGAAGAAACTGGTGTTCGAACAGGGGGTGGTGGATCAGCGTGAGCTGGCCGAAGCGCTCGAGCAGGATTTTGCCGGGGTCAAAGGCGAGCAGCTACGCATGCGCCTCACCAATGCCGCCCCCAAATATGGCAACGATCTGGACGAGGTAGACATGCTGCTGGTACAGGCCTACCAGAGCTACATCGACGAGCTCAAGGGACTGCACAACACCCGTTTCGGGCGCGGCCCCATCGGCGGCACCTACTATGCGGGCACTTCTTCCATCTCGGCCAACGTGCCTTTTGGTGCAGCCACCATGGCCACCCCGGATGGCCGCCACGCCCGCACCCCGCTAGCAGAAGGGGCCAGCCCCTCGTCGGGTTCGGATCGCCTCGGCCCCACGGCGGTGTTCAACTCCCTCGGCAAGCTGCCCACGGCGGCCATCCTCGGCGGGGTGCTGCTCAACCAGAAGCTGAGCCCGGCAAGCCTTGAAAACGAACGGGACAAGGCCAAGCTGATGAGCCTGCTGCGCACCTTCTTCGAGGTACACAAGGGGTGGCACGTGCAGTACAACATCGTCTCGCGGGAAACCCTGCTGGCGGCCAAGGCCCATCCCGATCAGTACCGGGATCTGGTGGTGCGAGTGGCAGGCTATTCAGCCTTCTTCACTGCCTTATCCCCCGATGCGCAAGATGATATCATCGCCCGAACCGAGCACAGTCTCTGACGGGCCCCACCAGGGGCAGCTGTGCCCCTTTATGACCGGCAAGCCACCCGCGGGGTGGCTTGCCGCTATCCACTGTCAACCAGCGAGGTCCCATGAACCCACGCCACCAACTGATCCTCACCCTGGTCCATCAGGCCCGCAAGATGAGCGTGAGCGAGCTCTCCCAACGTACCGGGGTCTCGGAGGTGACGGTGCGTAACGACCTGACTGCGCTCGAAAAGCAGGGATTGCTCAAGCGGGTGCACGGCTCGGCCATGGCGCTGGAGAGCGACGACCCCGATGCCCGGATGAACATCAACTACCTGCTCAAGGAGCGCCTCGCCGAGCGGGCCGCCCAGCTGGTGGAGGATGGCGAGACGGTCTTTATCGAGGGGGGCAGCGCCAACGCCCTGCTGGCCCGCCATCTGGCCCTGCACAAGCGGGTCACCATCATCACCATCAGCAGTTACATTGCCCACCTGCTGCGCGACACCCAGGCTCAGGTAGTGCTGCTCGGCGGCCTGTTCCAGCATCAGAGCGAGAGCGTGGTGGGGCCGCTGACCCGGATGTGCATCGAGCAGGTGCACTTCTCCAAGGCCTTCATCGGGGTAGACGGTTTTCATCCCGAGATGGGCTTCACCGGCCGCGACATGATGCGGGCCGACGTGGTCAATAGCGTGCTGGCCAAGGGGGTGACCAATGTGGTCATCACCGACAGCAGCAAGTTCGGCGCCATCCACCCGAGCCCGCTCGGTACGCCGGGGCAGATCGGCGTGCTGGTCACCGACGACGCCCTGCCTGCCCCCATGCGGGCCACCCTGGCCGCGCGCGGCATCACAGTACACTGCGTCGCCGCCTGAATCGCACCTTGCCACCCGTTGTCAAGCCGCTATCCCGTCCTGCAGCTTGACGGCGCCCACAGAGGCTGGGGTATGCTCGTCCTCTTTTGGCCTCTCCCGGGCCACAGACCGAAGGACGCAGCATGCACACCAAGGACAAGTTTCTGGCCGCTCTGGTCATCCTCTGCTGGGGGCTCAACTTCGTCGCCATCAAGTGGGGGCTGGAGGGCATCCCCCCTCTGCTGCTTGGGGCGCTGCGCTTTATCGGCGTTGTCTTCCCCGCCATCTTGCTGGTCCCCAGACCCGCCATGCCGTGGCGCTGGCTGCTGGCCTATGGCGGTGCCATCAGCCTCGGCCAGTTCTCCTTTCTGTTCTGCGCCATGAAGTTCGGCATGCCGGCTGGCATGGCTTCGCTGGTGCTGCAATCCCAGGTGGTGTTCACCCTGCTGTTCGCCATGATCTGGCTGGGTGAGCGCTGGCAACCCCACCACTGGGTGGCCCTGCCGCTGGCGGGGGCCGGCCTCTATCTCATCGCCACCCATGGCGAAGGCAATCTGACCCTGCTCGGCTTCGTGCTGACCCTCTGCGCGGCCGCCTGCTGGGGCCTTGGCAACGTCATCAATCGCCAGATCGGGCTGCGCTATCAGACTACACTGCCGAGCCTTATCGCCTGGGGTGGACTGGTGCCCATCCTCCCCTTCCTCGCGCTATCCTGGCTGTTCGAGGGGCCCGAGCTGATGGCGAGCAGCCTGCTCAATATCAGCTGGCAAGGTTTCCTGTGCGTGCTCTATCTCTCCTTTGTCGCCACCTGGCTCGGCTACGGCCTGTGGGGGCGGCTGCTGATGCGCTATCCGGTGGCGCAGGTAGCCCCCCTATCCCTGCTGGTGCCCTGCGTCGGCATGGTGGCGGCAGCCCTGCTGCTGGACGAGCATCCCACTTCGTTGCAGTGGCTGGGCTCAGCTCTGGTGCTACTCGGCTTTGTGGTACATCTGCTGGGCGGACGGCTGCGCTGGTTCAAACCGCAGGCTGCCGCCTGACCCCTTATTTGCCCGCCGCCATTGACCGGGGCGAGGAAAATTTCCATCATGAGCCTGTCCCCAACGGGGCTGAAGCCACCATCAGGTGACCTGCAGGACGCAGCTATCAGGAGAGCAAGGATATGCCATCGACATTCACCGCCGGATCCCGGATCATTCCGCGCCTTCTTCGCACCAGTGCCATCACCCTGACCCTCTGTTTGAGTCACTACGGCTGGAGCGCCACTCTGCCAGCCGATTTGAAGTGGGAGAGCAACAACACGGATCCCGTTTACGCAGATCCTGCTGCCAAACGGGGGGGGACATTCCGCGACTTCGTCACCAGCTTCCCCCTCACCCTGCGCAAATTCGGGCCTGACTCCAACGGTGCGTTTGCCGCCTATGTCAGGGAGACCAACCTGCCGCTGCTGGCCACTCACCCCATTAGCGGAAACCCCATGCCGATGCTGGCGAGTGAATGGGCTTTCGGCTCCGACAACAAGACCCTCTATTTTCGCATCAACCCGAAAGCTCGCTGGTCGGACGGCCAACCGGTCACCGCCGATGACTGGGTGTTTACCCTCAAGATGATGCGCAGCAAGGAGATAAACGATCCCTGGTACAACAACTACTACAGTACCCAGATTGTCGATGTGACCCGCTTTGACGACCACACCCTCTCCATCACCAGCGGCACCGCAAAGAGCCGCCAGGATCTGCTGGAGTCACTGCCCATCAGCCCGGAGCCAAGCCACGCCATCAAGCTCACCAGCAATTGGGTCAAGGAGTACAACTGGAAGGTGCTACCGGTCACCGGCCCCTACCAGCTCGACGAGGTGAAGAAGGGCAAATCGATCACCTTCAAGCGGGTCAAGGATTGGTGGGGCGATGACGAGCGCTACTTCCAGCGCCGCTTTAATCCGGAGCGACTCGAGATCAAGGTGATCAGGGATCAGAACATCGCCTGGCAGCACTTCCTGCGCGGCGAGCTCGATACCTTCCCGCTGGTGATGCCCAACTGGTGGCATGACAAGAGCAAAACGCCGGAGTTCGAGAAGGGCTATATCGAGCGGCTCTGGTTCTATAACCAGACCCCGCAATCCCCCACGGGGCTCTATCTCAATACCGCCGATCCGCTGCTGAGCAATCTCGATGTGCGGCTCGGCATCCAGCACGCCCTCAGCATCGACAAGATGCTCACCACCCTGCTGCGCGGGGATTATCAGCGCCTCAACAGCTACGGCGCGGGTCAGGGAGATTTTACCAACACCGATCTCAAGGCGCGGCCCTTCGATCCCAAACTGGCTCGCACCTACTTTGCCAAGGCAGGTTTCACCTCCGCCGGCCCTGACGGTATTTTGCAAAACGGCAAGGGAGAGCCACTCACCCTGACCATCACCTACACCACGGCAGAGCACGCCCAGCGCCTGACCCTGCTGCGGGAAGAGGCCAAGAAGGCGGGACTCAATCTGGAGCTAAACCTGATGGATGCTTCGGCCGGCTTCAAGTCGATGCTGGAGAAAAAGCACCAGAGTGCCTGGATGGCCTGGAGCGCTGGCCGCTACCCCGCCTACTGGGAGCACTTTCACAAGATCAACGCCCACAAGCCGCAGACCAACAACATCATGAACATCGATGACGAGGCGATGACCGCCCTGGTAGAGCAGTACGACAAGGCATTCGATTTTGGCAAAAAGGCCGAGCTGTCGCGCCAGATCCAGCAGCGACTCTATGAGCTTGCCAGCTTCGTGCCCACCTATCAGGTGCCCTACACCCGGGATGGCGCCTGGCGCTGGATAAAACTGCCCAAGGTCCCCGCTACGCCCAAGAGCGAGTTGCTCCACTGGCCCCTCGATGGCGGCAACAGTGGTTACAGCTATGGCGGTCTGTTCTGGATCGACGAACAGGTAAAAAGTGAAACGCTGGAGGCCATCAAGAGCGGCCAGAGCTTCCCTCCCGTTACTCAGGTCGATACCCGCTTCAAGCAGCCCTGAGCCAGCGGCAGAGATAGCAAAAGACCCCGCACACTGGCGGGGTCTTTTTTTGCAACCTGGTTTTTTGCAACCTGAGTTGCTCGCGTCAAGCTGGAGGCGATTAGCCGCGCTTGGCCTGCTTCTGGGCAATAGCGTCGGCGATGTCGGCCGGCTCCAACACGATACCTTCCTGATCCGGGGTCGGGAACACGGCGACGCACAGTTCGTCCTGCTCCATGCCGTCGATCCAGCGATCCAGCCACACCTTGAGGGTGATGGACTGCGGCTTGCACTCGGCCCACTCCCCTTCGGCCCACGCCTTGGCGTATTCCGGATGCGGCCATACCGGGATGCAATCTTCATCGTCGGTAGTCAGCATCATGACGCCGTGCTCATCGGTCAGCACAAACAGCTCTTCATGCTCGACCAGCTTGCTGATGAAGTGATCGTAACGGTAGTCAGCGTTCAGTTGCAGCGCGGCATTGCGCTCGGTGTCGCTCAGTTCATAGCTCATTGGCCAAGTCTCTCTCAATCGATAAAGGGCGCCATGTTCACATCTTGTGGTCAGCTTGTCCAGCCTGCCGCCCCCTGACGCCAGACGGGGGAAACAGAACGCCCATAAGGATAGAGCAGGGAGCCGGATAAAAAAGTCAGGATAGCCACATTGGCCGGATTAAAACGCCGGGGTGATCAGCTCCACATCCGGCGTTTCACTCAGTTTTTGCCGCAGCCAGTAGGCTGACTCGACCTCGACAAAGCAGAGCTGATCCCGACCACTTGCCGCCGCACTCATCAACTGCTCAAAGCGAAGCTGCTGCTGCGCCAGCCAGGCTGTCGCCAGTTTGGCGCCGTGCGCTTCATCGACCACTTCGCGGCGCAGCTCGAACAGGTTGTCACTGATGGGACTGTTGATCTTGGCAGCACTGTGCCAATACATCTGCAGGTTCTCCATCATCTCGGCATCGTAGTTGGCCAAGGCATCCAGCTCGGCAGTCGCGCCCTCCTTACCGGTGGCAAAGTCGCACCAGCCGGCATCGAGACTCGCCAGTTCACGGGCCTGAGCCCCTTTGGCATGCTTGCGCAGCTGGGCAATATCGCTCCCATTGCGGGCAGGCAACCACAGATCACCCTCATGACTCTCCAGCAAGGAGGTCAACAGCGAGACGGGGTAGACCGGAAAACCGGCAGAGTGTGAATGCAGCAGGGATACCAGAGTGATCTTGACCATGAGCAATACCTTGAGCTGGGCGAACAGCCGCAAGCGAACCGTCCGGTTAACAGGAGGGCTCTATCCTATCACGTTTGGCATGGTGAGGGGCTTGTAGGGAGAAGTGGCAACCATCTGATTACGCCCAAAAAAACAGCACTCGGCAGGGTACGACAGAGACAAAGACCAATAGTTTGAACCAGCGCCCACTAAAGTGGATCCGGGAGTGCTAGTTTGCATACATCTTTAGCGTAAGGAGTAGATCCATGATTGGTATCGATCAGATTTCTGATGACGTAATAAACCAGTTGAAGATACTGGCATGCTTTGATCCGGCCAACATGAGCCTGGGCATCAAATTACGCAGCGACATGTCTGAAGAGCTGTGCCAGGCAGCGGTTCGCCTGCATCAGCAGGGGCTCATCAGTGCCGAAGATGGCGGCTACCTCACCCCGTTTGGCATGACCATGGTAGAGCATTTGCAGCACCTGCTGGTCGCACTCAAACCGCTTTGACCGGCTGAGGAGCCCACAGCGAAAAGTTGAGCAGCTCCCAGCGCTCTCCCTGATGGAGATGACAGGCAAACAGCAAAGGACCTTCGGGTCCTTTTACTTTGCCATCGACCAGCCACTCTGACTCCCTGTTGGGGATCTGGCGGGCCTCAATTTCGTCCGGTAGCCGCTCTTCACCTAGCCGCACATGGACAAACTGCTGGCAAACCCTCTCTGCCTCCATAGCTGCCTGTACCGGCACGGGCTCATCCACAATCGGGGTCAATGCAGTCAGGAGTAACAGGGTCTGGAACATGATTCACACACCGTATGAGTCAGGAAAAAAGGCCATATAAACAAAAAGCCGTGGTACCAAGGGCACCACGGCTTTCTTAAATTCTGTAAGAATTACAGAGCAGTTACGTTCTCAGCCTGCGGGCCTTTCTGACCTTGGGTCACAGAGAACTGTACGCGCTGACCTTCAGCCAGGGTACGGAAACCGTTACCTTGAATGGCGCTGAAGTGAACGAAAACGTCCGGGCCGTTTTCTTGCTGGATGAAGCCAAAACCTTTGGTTTCGTTGAAAAACTTAACGGTACCGGTGATCATGTTAGACATATCTTTAAACCTGTATTCAAAATAATTACTTATGCTTTTCAGCGGGTAAAGCTCAAAAAACGGGATTAATTTATGAACAACAGGAAAAGATGTAAAACATCAAATTCATTGACATAACTATCGCCCTTTCAAGCTGCCTAGGATTATACGTGGCTTTGTAGATTACGCAAACAAATTTGTGCCCTGCCAACGGCAGGGCACAACCGTTACAGGGTCGGCGCTTCCAGCGCTTGTACCAGTGCCTTGAGGAAGCGTGCCGCCTCGCCGCCGGTACAGGCTCTGTGGTCAAATGTCATCGACAGCGGCAACGCCCTGACGGGGCGTGCTTCACCATGGATGAACACCACTTTCTCGAACAGCTTGCCTGCCCCTATGATGGCCACCTGCGGCGGTGTCACGATGGGGCTGGCATAGCGACCCGCGATGGCGCCGAAGTTGGTGAGCGTAATAGTCGCCCCCTGCAACATCTCGCGCGGCACGGCGCGCGCCTTCACATCGGCGATCATCCGATCCAACCCTTGGCGCAGATCGGTTCCCTCCCGCTCTGCCACGTTCTCCATCACCGGCACATAGAGGCCATGCTTGGAATCCACCGCAATGGCCACATTGACCTCTTTAAACAGCCGCCGTGATAGAGTTTCACCATCAAACCAGGCGTTCATCGAGGGCTCAGCGCAGCACGCCACGCCAATGGCCTTGATAAGGCGCACCGTCACATCCTCATCAGGGCGCCAGTGACGCAAATCCACCTCGTCGGTAATGCTGACCGGCACCACCGTCTGATGAGAAAGCTCCATCGCCTTGGCCATGGCCCGTCGTGACCCTTTGAGGAACTCGTTGCCGCTACTTTGCTGAGCTTCGAATGCCTGCTGCACATCCAGCTCGGTCACCATGCCGCCGCTGCCACTCCCCTTAATCCGGTCGATATCCAGACCCAATTTTTGTGCCAGCAGTCGCACGGCTGGCATGGCTTGCACCAGTGCGCCACCGGGGGCAATTGCCCCCACCACAAAGTGATCCTCGATATGCTGCTGATGGGCGCTCACCTTGCCCACCACGGTGCCATCATCCTCACCCCCCTCGAACTCCACCAGCGGCGCACCGATATGGAGGATATCCCCCTCGGCGCCGCAGAGACGGGCGATCACCCCGGCCACCGGAGAGGGTACATCCACCAGCGCCTTGGCCGTTTCCACCGACAACAGCACCTGATCGACCTCGACGGTATCACCGGCACTCACCTTCCACTCAACGATCTCGGCTTCGGCCAGTCCTTCACCCAGATCCGGTAATTTGAAAAATTTCATAGCCACTGGTTCTCCATCAGCTGGTGAGCGGCATAGGCGATATCCTGCTCGGTAATGAGGTAATACGCTTCGTTGCGATAGTAGGGAACGGCGGCATCCACGCCGGTCAGCCGCTTGGGGGGCGCTTTGAGGCTAGGAAGTGCCTGCTCGGTCACCCGCGCCACAATTTCGGCACCGACGCCGAAGCTACCGCACGCCTCGTGCACCACCAGCAGTCGGCCGGTCTTGCGCACCGAGGTAAGGATGGTCTCCATATCCAGCGGCTTGATGGTGGCCAGATCCAGCACCTCGCACTGGATATCCTGCTCGGCCAGCAGGTTCGCCGCCCGCATCACCTCCTGAATGCAAGCCCCCCAGGCCACTACCGTGATATCCCGGCCCGGGCGCAGGGTGAAACAGACATCCAGCGGCAAGCCGATACCGTCATCCACCACCTCGGATTTCATCGAGCGGTAGATGCGATCCGGTTCGAAAAACATCACGGGATCCGGATCGCGGATGGCCGAGAGCAGCAGGCCATAAGCACGCCTCGGGCTGGAGGGGATCACCACCCGCAGCCCCGGAATATGGGCAAACAGCGCCTCAACGCTCTCGCTGTGATGCTCAGGCGAGTGAATGCCCGCGCCATAAGGGGAACGATAGACGAGGGGACAGGAGAGGCGGCCACGGGTACGGTTTCGCATCCGCGCCGCCTGACAGATGATCTGCTCCATCCCGGGGAAGATGAAGCCCTGAAACTGGAACTCCGCCACCGGCTTGAGCCCCTGGGTCGCCATGCCGACCGCCACCCCGGCGATCAATCCCTCGGCCAGCGGTGTGTCGATCACCCGCTTGAAACCGAACTTGTCGCGCAAGCCCACTGTGGCGCGAAACACCCCGCCATTGACCCCCACATCCTCGCCCAGTACCACCACATCCGGGTCGTGCTCCATCTCGTAGTGAAGGGCCATGTTGACCGCTTCCAGCAAACTGATCTCACTCATGGCCAGCCTCCTGTTTCATCCCCTTGGCAATCACTCGCTCACGCTGGGACAGCAGTTCGGCGGGCAGGCTGGCATAGTGATAATCGAGCATCGCCTCCGGCGGCTGGGGCGCCATCGCCTCATAACGGGCGACCGCCTGCTCTACCTCTCGGGCGGCCTCCGCCAGCAGGCTCTGCTCCTGCTCTTCATCCCACCACCCCTGGCTGTGCATAAACTGGCGCAGCCGCTTGACGGGCTCCTTGGCCCAGGCAGCCTCGACCTCGGCCCCGTCGCGATAGCGTGTGGCATCGTCAGCCGTGGTGTGATCGCCGAGGCGATAGCTGACCGCTTCGATCAGGGTCGGTCCCTTGCCGCTGCGGGCCCGCTCAACGGCACTGCGAGCGGCATCGTAGACAGCGACCACATCATTGCCATCCACCTGCAGGCTGCGCACCCCGGCACCAATCCCCTTCTGGGCCAGCGTAGGAGCGCTCGATTGCAACTTGCGTGGCACCGAGATGGCCCACTGGTTGTTGTTGACTATGATGACCATCGGCAGGTGCCAGACACCGGCGCAGTTGAGCCCCTCCAGAAAATCTCCCTTGGAGGTGCCGCCGTCGCCGATGGTGACCACGGCGACGCGCGGTTGATTACGCAGTTTGAAGGCGGACGCAATGCCACAGGCGTGGGTGATCTGGGTGGCGATGGGGACGCAGATGGGGAGATCTTCAGAGGGAGTCCCATCAGGTTTGAGAAAATAACTGCCCCGCTCGTCACCACCCCAATATTGCAGGTTCTTCTCCATCGGCACGCCCCGCACATAGAGGGTGGGCATGTCCCGATAGTAGGGGACGTAGACATCCTGCGGCTGCATGGCGAGACCAATGCCAATCCCCACGGCTTCTGCGCCGAGATGGGAGGGAAAAGTACCGAGTTTGCCGGTTCGTTGCAGCGCTATCGCTTTTTTGTCATAGCTGCGCACCATCACCATATTGCGGTAGAAAGTGTGCAGTATCGCCTTGTCCAGCCAGGTCGGTAAGGTGGCGACCGGGCACCCTTCCGCATCGAGGTAACGAAGGAAAGGGATGTCGACATGGGTCATAACTGGCTCCTTGCCGTTGTAGGCGTCACCGATGCTGGTGACACTTAGATGTAAATACCTTGTTAAATAAAAAGCAAAGACATTTACTCAGGTAAGACCAGTAGAAACTTCTTTAAAGTAGCGAAGGAGCTGAATTTTCGGCGATGATAGACAAGGTATGCCGTAAATGGTGCAACTTTGCAGTGCTGAAGACAGGATGCCAAATATTGAAAAGGGGAGCCTGCTCCCCCTTCTGTTACTTCAATCAGCAGTTACGCCAGCCACTGTTGCAGCTGGCGGGCCATGCCAACTGGCAGCAGGTGAACGCGGCTCAGCAAGTGGCTACGCCAGGGATCTGCCAGCAAGGTGGGGCAAATTCGCATCTCCCGCCCCCTGTCAGCCACGCGCACCAGCCGATCGATGAGAGTCTCCAGCGGCGGATGCGCCGGCCAATGGGGATAGAGGTCGGCAGTCGTGATACCTGCTAGTTCGCATAGCCTCTCCTCTTCCCCCTGCTCATCAACCATTGGCCAGGGGTGAAGCACATGCAGCCAACCCGGCCGTGCTACCTCCAGCAACTTGCCCAGCGTCGGCTGAGCAAAGTGGGGATCTCCTGCGGCTTTGAGCAGATGACGTGCTCCCGCCAGCACCACCACGCCGCGGGCGGGAAGTGCAAGAAGATAGTCGGCCAGTGCCTGATCCCGCCCCCTGTTGTATTGCTGCCACAGCTCCGGGTTCATCTCCTGCCACTCGAATAAGGGCTCGCAGAGATGCACCCGCAGCCGCACATGTTCAGGACGCGCCAGATTGCTCTGGCGCAGGGCAGCGAAGAGAGCTGGAAACTCGGGGGCCATCCAGGCGGGAAAGGCGCAGGAGTCGAGCCAGACCGGATAGAGCCGCGCCAACGTCAGCGGCTCCCCCTGCCAGCTCTCCTCCCCCGCCAGCCAGGCATCGAGCAAGCCCTGATGGCGGCGGTTGCCGCACTCCAGCACCAGGTCGGTCATTATTCCCCAGAGCGCCGGATCGCACAGCCAGGCGTGCTGGCGCCGGATAAAATCCGGGTGCCAGTGCGGCTCCCCCAGCCCCACCAGCTTGCCCGCCAGCAAGGCCTCACGGATGGCGGCAACCGGGGTCATGCGTCCCCCTCCTGCCGGATGTCCGGTTGTTGTCCAACCCCATCGACCCGCTCACAAATAAGGGCGCCGATCTTCGCCAGCCAGTCGGGATGCACCATCTCCTGATGCAGGCAGGGGAAGCGCTCATAGCGGATTTCCCCTTTTGTCAGCGACTCCCAGCCGCGCCCATCCAGCCAGGGCTGGCGGGAGGCTGACGCCTCGATAAAGGTCACCTCCCCGTGATAGCAGTAGTCGACTGGCTGGCGGATCAGCCGGTTGTTGTGGCCAACCAGCTCAATCATGGCGCTCACCACCTGCTCGTCGAGCATGGCCAGCGCACTCCCTTCCTCCCCCAGCCGAGCCACCACCTGGTCGCGAGTGAGGGAATCCAGCGCCTCGTCCGCAACCGCAATGCCCCCCATCCGCAGCAGCGCATCGAGCATCCGCTGCTCATCGGGCAACGGCTGGGTCTGCCACTGCTGACAGGGGTAGGCATCGAGCAGCAGCACCATGGCCACCTCCTGTCCCTGCTCTTGCAGCATGGCGGCCATCCGGTGCACCAGCATGCCCCCGAGCGACCAGCCGAGCAGCCAGTAGGGCCCCTCGCTCTGCTGGCGGCGCAGCTCGGTCACATAGTCGAGTGCCAGCTCGTCAAAGCTGGCGGGCAACGGCGCATCCGGCTGGCAGAGCGCCCTCGCCTGCAGGGCATAGACCGCCATGTCGCCCGGCAGATGGGGTACCAGCGGCGCATAACACCAGCCGAGCCCGCCTGCGGGATGGACGCAAAAAAGGGAGGGTCCTGATGCGCCCGACTGCGCACTGGGCGCCCGTAGGGGCAACAGCATGGGCATAGCCTCCCGCTCGCCGCCAAGACGGCGCGCCAGCTGGGCGGGGCTCGGCGCTTCGAACAGGCTGGCCAGAGTGAGATCCTGTCCAAGCGACTCTTCAATGCGCACCACCAACTGTGCCGCCAGCAGGGAGTGGCCGCCGAGGGCAAAGAAGTTATCGTCGGCGCCGACCCGCGCCAGCCCCAGTACCTCGGCGAAGAGGCGGCAAAGCCGCTCCTCCAGCAGGGTTTTCGGCAGCGACTGACCCACCGCCGACGCCATATCGGGCAGCGGCAGCCCCTTGCGATCCAGCTTGCCATTGGGAGTGAGCGGCAGCTCAGCCAGAGTGACTAGGAGCCCCGGCACCATGTAGTCGGGCAAGGCGGCGCCAAGGGCAGGTGTAAGCTCGGCCAGCGTCAGATCTCTGCTATCTGCGGTCACCACATAGGCCACCAGACGGCGATCGCCGGGGGCAAATTCGGGGGCCAACACTACCGCCTGCGCCACTCGGGGATGGCGCAGCAGCACCTGCTCGATCTCCTCCAGCTCGATGCGCTGGCCACGGATCTTCACCTGAAAATCGAGGCGCCCCAGATACTCGATGGCGCCATCCTCGCGCCAGGCGGCCAGATCGCCGCTGCGATAGAGTCGTCCTGCCCCGAAGGGGTTGGCAATAAAGCGCTCGGCGGTGAGCTCGGGCTGGCCAAAGTAGCCATCCGCCACCTGCACGCCGCCGATCCAGAGCTCCCCCGCCACACCGGGGGGCACCGGCTGCAACCAAGGGTCGAGAATGTGGATGCAGGTATTCCAGACCGGATAGCCGATGGGCACGCTGGTTACCGCCTCGTCTGCCCTGCAGGGATACCAGGTAACATCCACCGCCGCCTCGGTCGGGCCATAGAGGTTGTGCAGGGGGGCTGAAAATGTCCCATACCAGCGCTGCACCAGATCCGCGGGCAGCGCCTCACCGGAGCAGAAGACCTGCCGCAGGGCGCGGCAACGAGCAGGCTCGGCTTGTGCGACGAAGATCTGCAGCATGGAGGGGACAAAGTGCAAGGTGGTGATCCCGGCCTGCTCAATCAGCTCGGCAAGGTAGGCGGGATCCTTGTGGCCACCCGGTTTGGCGAGCACCAGCCGCGCACCGGTCATAAAGGGCCAGAAGAACTCCCAGATGGAGACATCGAAACCGGCCGGAGTCTTTTGCAGCACCCGATCCGCCGGGCCGATGGGATACATGTGCTGCATCCAGAGCAGCCGGTTGACGATGGCGCCGTGGCTCACCACCACCCCTTTGGGCCGACCGGTAGAGCCGGAGGTGTAGATGATATAGGCCGCATCTTCCGGCCTGGGGGCTGGCAGATTGCAAGGTGCTATCGTCGCCACGTCTATCGTCGCCAGCTGCTCTGCCACACCGGGTGCATCGAGGCAGACAAGTGGCGCTGCCACATCGAGCGGCATCTGCAAGGTGCG
Organism: Aeromonas lacus; assembly: GCF_000764665.1. Classification (GTDB taxonomy): domain Bacteria; phylum Pseudomonadota; class Gammaproteobacteria; order Enterobacterales; family Aeromonadaceae; genus Aeromonas; species Aeromonas lacus. The sequence goes on from NZ_JRGM01000032.1 coordinate 23,977, forward strand.
ACTGGTCAACACCAGCGCAGGATCGCTGCTGGCCAGAATGTAGCCGATCCGCTCCGCCGGATAGTCCGGGTCAACGGGTACATAGACGGCACCCACCGCCATGATTGCCTGCTGGGCGAGAATAAGCTCGGGAGAGCGCGGGCTCACCACCGCCACCCGACAACCGGGGCCCACGCCCCTCCCTGCCAGATAGCTGGCCAGCTGGCGGGTGCGCTGGCGCAGCTCGGCCACACTCCAACGCTCGGCGCCACACTCCAGCGCGATGGCACTCTGATCTGCCGCCGCCAGCCCCTCGGCCAGCAGTGCGCTCAGGGTGGTGGTCGGCAACGGATGGTCGGTTTGGTTCCAGCGCGCCAGCTCAGCCTGCTCGCAAGGCAGTAACAGCGGCAAACGCACTGCCAGGGCCTCATCATCAGCCTCACTCCAGGCCGCCAGATAGGCGACCAGTCGGGCCAGATGACGTTCACTCTCCTGTTGGCTGAAGCGCCCCTGATGTGCTTCGAGGGTCAGGGTCATAGCGCCTGCCTCCTCGGCAAAGTAGAAGGCGCACTCCTCCACCGGCCCCGCCGCCAGTACCTGCACCTCACCACAAACCTGGTTGCGCCCTTCACCAAAGCTGAGGGTGCGGGCAAAGGGCATCAGATTGACCTGAGGGCCAAACAGCGGCTGGCCCGGCTGACGCTGCTGCAACCACTCCTGACGGCAGCCCTGATGACGGCGCAGGGCGGCAAATTGCCGCTCGACCTGTGCCAGCAACTCTCCTACCCGGCTGGTGCCACTCAGCTCGATGCGCAGGGGCACCACATTGACCTTCATGCAGGGGGTATCGGCCGCCGCTGAGCCCAGCCGCCCCATCAGCGGAATACCCAGCACTACCTCGCCAGCACCGCTCATCCGCTGCACATAGCTGGCCACTGCTGCCAGCAGCAGGCTGTAGGGGTGACAGGCCGAGCGACTCGCCCGCCCTACCAGTGCCTGCCACTGGCGGCTAGCAAGCCGCTGCTCAAGACGATAAGTGGGGCCCGGCCCTTGCGCCGGACGGCGGGAGAGCGACGCAGGGCTCTCCACCCCGGCCAGCTGCTGCACGAAGAACTCGCGATCCCGCGCGGAGCGCTGCGAATCCTGATAGGCCGCCTCCTCGGCCAAAAGTTCCTGCTGGGATGCATAGCGGCAGGGTGCTGGCTGCTCGCCGGCACAGAGCGCCTCATACCAACTCGCCACCCGCTGGCAGAGCAGGCTCAGGCCAAAGCCGTCGATGGCGATATGGTGCACGGCGATAAACCAGGCCCACCGCCCCTCGCCAAGGCGATAGAGGGTGGTGGCAAACAGCGGCCCCCCGGCCAGATTGAAGGGGGCGGCCAGCTGCGCACGCATCTCGGCCTGCGCGGCTGCGAGCGGATCGGCTTCGCTGCGCAGATCCCACTCGGCCAACTGCCCGCAAGCGGGATTGGCCACCATTTGCGGGCCATCGGCAGTGGCCACAAAGGCGCAGTGCAGACCGGGGATCTCGTCGATGGTCTGGCGCACTGCGCGGGTGAAATGATGGGGGGCCAGCGCCCCCTCCAGCAGCCAGTACTCGCCGGTATTGCAGGCGGGGCTTTGCGGGTATTTTTGCTGGGCAAACCAGATGCCCGCCTGAGCGGTGGTAAGTGGCCAGCGCGGGTGATCACTACGCAGGTGGGTGGCGCGCATCGCCATTGTCTGTTCCATGGGAATGTCCTTGCGCAAACATCGAGCGAGCAGTGACTTGCCCCTGCTCGCATGGCTGAAAAGCGAGGAGGCCAAGCCTCCTCCATAAAGAGAGTGTCACGCCTGCCAGATTGGCAGCGCACGGGCTAGACCCCCAGGGTGGCACCGCCATCGACCACCAGATCCTGCAGGGTGATATGGCTGGCGGCATCGGAGGCGAGAAACAGCACGCAGGCCGCCACCTCGGCAGGTGTTCCCAATTTGCCAAGGGGGATCCCCAGCTTGAACTGCCCGGGCAGGCCAGCGATGGTACGCAGCTCTCCCTCGCGCTGCTCAGCCTCCCCCTCCTGCCACATGCCGCAGAGCATCGGGGTACGGGTCGAGCCCGGCGACACCAGATTGCAGCGCACCCCATAGGGGGCGAGCTCCAAGCCTGTCGTTTGGGTCAGGTTGGTCAGCGCCGCCTTGGAGGCGCCATAGATGCCCATCCCCACTCGCGGCACCCGACCGGCATTGGAGGAGACATTGACGATGACGCCCCTGCGCCGTCCCTTAAACCAGGGGGTCAGGGCCCGCATCAGGTAGAAGGGGGCGAAGGTGTTGATGGCGAAGGTGCGCAGCAAGAGAGCGTCATCCACCTCATCAATCCTGCCGGTCGCCAGCACGCCAGCGACATTGACCAGCACATCGGGTCCCAGTCCCTCGTCCAGCAATTGTTCGCAACAGCGGGTCACGGCCTCGCTGTCACTCACGTCGATCACCACCCCCTTCACGTTGCCGGGCAGCGCCTCGGCCAGTTGCAGATCGAACGCAACAACGCTGGCTCCCGCCTCGGCAAAGGTGCGTGCCACCGCATGGCCAATCCCCTGCGCTGCGCCGGTTACCCAGACGGTTCTGCCTTGCCACTCGCTCATGGGGTGCACTCCGGCTCGCTGACGTGATCTTCGTTGACCTGATGAGCCGTGTCCTGACTGACATTGAGCTGACGGGAGAGGATCCCCCACCAGTGGGCCAGGGTCGGAATGCGAGACAGCTCAGCCAGCTCCACCACCAGCCCCTGCTGACGCCACTCCTCCACCAGCCCCATCACCGCCAGCGAGTCGAGACCGTAGTCGAGCAGGTTGTCATCCTCGGTGGGCTGCTCATGCTGCATCTCGGCGGGCAACCGCGCCAGCACCTGAGCGCGCAGCAACTCCCGAGTCAGGGGACGTTTGCTGGCCACCGCCATCACCTCGGCCACGGTAATCACCCGACCGGCATTGCGGCTGACATAGGAGAGCGCCAGCAGATGATCCTCGCGGGAGAAGTCGGCGATGGCATCTGCCACCAGGAAGGGGCGGATATCGCGCATAAAGGCATCGACCGCCGTCTGCATCACCCCGATATGGCCGTAGATGCCGCAGATCACCAGCTGATCCCGCCCCCATTGGGCCATTAGCTCGGCCAGCGGTGAGCGGCAAAAAGCGCTGTAGCGCCACTTGGTCAGCACCGTATCCTGCGGCTCGGGCGCCAGCGCCGGAACGATTGGTTGACGCTCCGGCGCTCGGGTCAGTCCCGGCCCCCACATGTCATTGAGCAGGGCCCGATCGGCCTGACTCTGTTCGGCGGGCTGGGCGGTATAGACCACCGGCATACCGAGGGCACGCGCCTGACGGATCAGGGTGGCGATATGGTCGATGACCTGATTGATCAGCGGATTGTCCGGCCCGTAGAAGTCGACGAAATAGTGCTGCATATCGTGGACCAGCAAGGCGGCACGGCCCGGTTCGAAGGGCCAGTTCACCCGCCCGGTGGGCAGCTCCTCAGCGGTGGGCAGCGGGTAGGCGGCGAGGGATTGAATGGTCATGCACACTCCTTGGCGAGCTGCTCGCGCAGCGTCTGTTTGTCTATCTTGCCGACCGGGGTGTGGGGCAGTTGCTCCACCAGCACCAAGCGATCGGGCAGTTTGTAATCGGCCACCCCCTGCTCGCGCAGGAAACGGCGCAAGCGGGGCAGATTGAGGGGCTCGCGGCACATCAAAAAGGCGCAGCTGCGCTCCCCGAGCATGGGGTCGGGCATGGCGACCAGCGCCGCTTGCCGCACATCCGGATGAGTAATCAGCAGCGCTTCAATCTCGAGGGCGTCGATCTTCTCCCCGCCCCGGTTGATCTGATCCTTGTTGCGCCCCACCACCATCAGATGACCGCCGGGCAAGCGGCAGACCAGATCGCCGGTGCAGTAGAAACCGTCCCGGTCAAAAGCCCGCTGATTGTGGGCATCTGCCTTGAAGTAGCCGCGAAAGGTGTAGGGGCCGCGCGTCCAGAGTTCGCCACACTCGCCATCGGGCAAGGGGCGCCCATCGCTATCCCGCACCTCCACTTCGTCACCCGGGCTCATCGGGCGGCCCTGGGTATTGACGATGTGCCAGTGGTCATCCTTGATGCGGGTGTAGTTGACCAGCCCCTCGGCCATGCCGAACACCTGCTGCAAGCGGCAACCAAGGCGGCTCGCCACCGCCTCGGCGTGAGCCGGGCTGAGGCGCGCCCCCCCCACCTGCACACACTCCAGAGAGGTCTGTGGATAGTAGCTGGCCGCCTCCAGCCAGAGCGCCAGCGCCGGTGGCACCAGTGCCGCCCAGTTGACCTGATGACGCTGCACAAGCGGCAGACAGGTTGCCGCAGAGGGATCCTTTGCCAGCACCACGCAGCCACCGGCATAAAACACCCCCAGTGCGCCGGGGGAGCTCAGGGGAAAGTTGTGGGGCGCCGGCAGGGCGCAGAGATAGATCACCCGCTCATCCCAGCCGCACACCGCCACGCTCTGGCGCACGCTGTAGCCATAGTCATCGTGGGTACGGGGGATCAGTTTGGGGGTACCGGTGCTGCCGCCGGAAAGCTGGAAAAAGGCGACCTGATCGGCTGGAGTCGGTGTAGGCGCAGCAGCCACCTGCACAGAACCATCTGCACGGGTCATGGATTGAGGCTGACGCCATGCAAATCCAGACTGAAGACCTGCGCCTTCAACCTGCTCGAAAAGCAGTGTCTGGCAGGAGGACGATGCCAACTCGTCAAGGGCCGCGAGGCTTCCCGCTTCACCGTCATAGCCGGGGTGAGAGGGGCTGAGTACCAGCAAGGCGGGCTCAATCTGGCGGGCAAAGGCCACCAGCTCGCGCCGCTGATGGCTGTAGAGGGCATGCACCGCCACCACACCGCAGCGGATCAGGGCAAACCAGCAGATATAAAACTCGGCGCAGTTGGGCAACTGCACCAGCGCGGTATCTCCATGACCCAGCCCGCGCGCCGCCAGCCGCGCCGCCAGCGCATCGACCTCACGCTTTAACTGGCCATAACTGAGGGTACGTTCACCGCAGATCAGGGCCGTGCGCTCGGGATAACGTTCGGCGGAGTCATCGAGCAGGGCGGTGAGCGGTTGCCCGCACCACCAACCTTGTGCCCGGTAGTGGGCCGCCAGCTCTGCAGGCCAGGGGGTAAAGGGCACCAGCGGCTTCATGTTGTCACCTCCGGCTCCCGGCTTTCGAGACCAAACGCCCGCAGCATGGTGCCGAGCTTGGCGGCGGTCTCCTGCCACTCTGCTTCGGGCGAAGAGCCCACCACCACCCCAGCGCCGGCATAGAGCCGCAGCTGTCTGCCGGCCAGCACGCCACAGCGAATGGTGACTACCCACTCGCCATTGCCATCGGCATCCATCCAGCCGACGGCGCCGCAGTAGAAGCGGCGATCGTACCCCTCAAGCCGGGCGATGGCCTGACGCGCAGCCGAGAGCGGTGTGCCGCACACCGCCGGCGTCGGGTGCAACGCCAGCGCCAGAGCCAACACGGGAGAGGGTTCATGGAGCCGCCCGGCGATGCGGGTCGAGAGGTGCCACATGGTAGGGGTCGCGATCACCTGCGGCTCCAGGGGGACGTCCAACTCGCGGCAGAAGGGAGAGAGGGCCGCAGCGACCGCATCGGCCACCAGCGCATGTTCATAGCGATCCTTCTGGGCACCCAGCAGTTCGGCACTGGCCGCCGGTTGATCAGGAAAAGCGGGGCGCGGACGGGAGCCCGCGAGCGGATTGCTCACCACCGCCATCTCGCTGCGTGACACCAACAACTCCGGGCTGGCGCCAAGCAGGGTCTCCCCCTCCGGCAGCGGGATCTGAAACACATAGGCGCCCGGATTCTGGTCCAGCAGGGAGCCATAGGCGTGTGCAGGGGAAGTCTGCTCTGCGCTCTGCACATCGATGGCGCGCGACAGCACTACCTTCTCGAGCTGACCCTCGCTGAACTGCTGCAGTGCCGCCCGCACTGCCCCCTGATAATGGGCTGAGCCGGTCACTTCACTCACATCGCCATGGAGCTGACAACAGCTGGCAGGCAACAGCGCATCCCGTTTGACCCACTGCGATTGCGTCGGGATCACCAGATGCCAAGGGGATTGGGTATCAAACGGGATGGCGCCGATGGCGATGGGATTGTCCATCCCCTGCTGGCGCAACTGACGTAGATGGGCGAGTAGTTTTTCCGGTGGGATGCCGGTAAAACTGTCGTGGATACCGGAAGCGACCAATACCCTGTCACCGCTGGCAAAACAGCACACTTTATCCAGCCCGGCCGTTGCGGCGGGCCACTCTTCTTCCAGTGCATGGTCACACATGACGGTGCTACTCCTTGGAATGAATCACTGCCTGAAACGACAAAATGTGAGTCATTTGACTCACAACATCGCAGGGTGAGCGGCATCCTAACAAGGAGTGAAAAAACGATCAATACAAATGATAATCAATTTCATTAACTTCTTTTTAATCAAAAGAGAGGGGCGAACGAAACCGAACATCACCGATAAAAAAGAGTTGCGATCGGAGCAAATTCAACTTGATAATGATAACGCTTATCATTTGAATGTTATGGAAGATGTAAATAATGAAATCCTCAACCTCCCGTTTTATTGCCCCCAGCCTGCTGGCCACCACCATCGTCACCCTGCTGACCCAGCAAGCGATCGCCGCCAATAACGTGCCTCAAGCCGATGAGGTGATCACTGTCACCACCACGGCGCACAATACCCGCTCGGCACCCGCCTCCATCTCGGTTATCAGTGCCGAGCAGATCAAGGCCGCACCGGTCAATGACCTTGCCGACCTGCTGCGCCACGAAGTGGGCATCCAGGCCGAGACCGACACCAATGGCCGCAGCGATATCGGCATTCGCGGCATGTCGGGCAAATACACGCTGGTGCTGGTGGATGGCAAACGCCTCTCCTCCTCCAATGCCCTGTGGCGCGGTGGCAACTTCGACAACACCCCGGTGCCCCTTGGCATGATCGAGCGGGTCGAGGTGATCCGTGGCCCCATGTCGGCACTTTACGGCTCCGATGCCATCGGCGGTGTCATCAACATCATCACCAAGCAGCCGGGCAAAACCTGGCAAGGGGCGGCAGATGCCGACTTCAAGGCCATTGAAGGCAAGGATGGCGGCGATCAGCACAGAACCAACCTGGGCTTTACCGGCCCGCTGACCGACAACCTGCTGATCCGGATGAATGGCGAAGTATATGACCGTCAGGCATGGACTCCGCCCGAAGCGGCCGATGGCATCCCGCTCATCGAAGCCAAACAGACCCGCAACTTTGCCTCTACCCTGAGCTGGCTGGTGGATGAGCAGCAACGCTTCGAGTTTGACTATCTGTACAACCAGGATGAGCGGCCCCTCGATATCTTCCGCAAGACCGGCAACAAGGTGCACAGCCGCCAGCAGCAGAACGATCGCAACCTGTTTGGTTTGACTCACAAGGGGAACTGGAGCTGGGGTGACACCACCGTCATGGCCAACTACGAAACCTCCCAAATCGACGATTTCAATACCAGCTACTCGGCCCCGCAGCAGCGCGAACTGGAGGAGAACACCTTCACCCTCAAGGGCTACACCAATCTGGCGCTGGCCAACCACTACCTGACGCTGGGTGGCGAATATCTGGATCGGGAGCTGGTGGATGCGGTGAGCTACAAGGATATCGGCGGCAAGGAGAGTCACTCCCAGGAGGCACTGTTTGCTCAGGACGAGATCGGCCTGACCGACAGCCTGACCCTGACTCTGGGCGGCCGTTACGATCACCACGAGATCTACGGCAGTCACTTCACCCCGCGCGGCTACCTGGTTTACGAACTGAACGATGTGGTGACCGTGAAAGGCGGTGTCAGCCAGGCTTTCAAGGCGCCGGCACCGCACCAGTACTCCAACGGCTACAGCATCGAGAGCTGCGGCGGCAGCTGCCGTATCTATGGCAGTGACAAGGTCAAGCCGGAAACCAGCACCAACTACGAGCTGGGCGTCATCGCAGGGCAAGGGATCTGGGAGACCAGCGCCACCCTGTTCTACTCCGATATCGACGACATGCTCACCTTCAAACAGCTGCCGAACTCCACTGACCGCACCTGGTACAACCTGGAGAAGGCCACCACCAAAGGGCTGGAGCTGACCGGCAGGCTCGATCTGACCGACGACATCAATCTGGGTGCCAACTACACCTACCTGAAAGCGGAAGGCGATCAGGGTCAGGCCCTGCCCGAACGGCCGGAGCACAAGGCCAACGCCAAGCTGACCTGGCAGGCTACCGAGCGGGTCAACGCCTTCGTTGGCACCACCTACACCGGCACCCAGTATGCGGAGCAGACCGTCAACAAGGCCGTGGTGCTGCACAAGCTGCCCAGCTATCAGACCTTCGATCTGGGCACCGGCTTCAAGGTCACCAGCAACTTTGATCTGCGGGTCGGTATCACCAACCTGACCGATGTGCGCCTGCAAGAGAAAGACGCCACCTTCCAGAACGTGGAACCGGGTCGCAGCTACTACATCAGTGGCTCGGCCCGCTTCTAAAGCTCATCAAGCCAACAGCGCGGGCCTCTTGCCCGCGCTGCATTGCCCGACACAATAAGGGGAAAATCCCCACTGGACAGCAATGAGCATGCAGGTTTCCATTGCCATAAGGATCGCTCATGTTCACCTCACTTCTGAATGCTTCACCCCTTGCCACCCTGCCCACACCGGATGAGTTGCTGCAAGATCACCCCGTCCCTCCCCGACTCGTCCGTCAGATAGCGCGCAGCCGCCAGCTTGCCCGTCATATTTTGCAGGGAGAGGACGACCGCCTGCTGCTGGTGATCGGCCCCTGCTCCATTCACGATCCGGCCGCCGCCCGCGACTATGGTGGCCGGCTGGCCGAACTGCAGGGCCAATACGGGGATCAGCTGCAACTGGTGATGCGCACCTATTTCGAGAAGCCGCGCACAACGCTCGGCTGGAAGGGATTTATCTTCGACCCGGGTCTGGACGGCAGCGATCGGCTGGCGGAGGGATTGCGCCAGGCGCGCGAACTGCTGCTGGCACTCGGGCAAGAGGGGCTCGCCTGTGCCACCGAATTTCTCGATCTCACCAGCATGCTCTATCTGGGGGATCTCATCAGCTGGGGCGCCATCGGTGCCCGCACCACCGAATCCCAACTGCACCGCCAGCTGGCCTCGGCCCTCCCCTGCCCCATCGGTTTTAAAAACGGCACCGATGGCAACGTCCGGATCGCGGTCGAGGCCATCCTTGCCAGCCGGGCCGCGCACCTCTATCCGCAGCCTTCCGGTGACGGGCGGCTGGCACTGGTGCGCAGTCATGGCAACCCCGATGGTCACCTGATCCTGCGCGGTGGCCGCCTGCCCAACTATCAGAGCAATCATGTGGCAGAGGCTGGCGAGCTGCTGCGCCAGCATCACCTATCACCTCGGCTGATGATCGATTGCAGCCACGGCAACAGCCAGAAACAGCACGCCCGCCAACTGCCCGTTGCACGGGATCTGGCTGCCCAGCTGGGCAGCGGCTGCCACACCATCGCCGCCGTCATGGTGGAGAGTTTTCTCAAGGAGGGACGCCAGGATATAGGCAACCAGCCGCTGCGCTACGGCCAGTCGGTCACCGATGGTTGCATCGGTTGGGAGCAGACGCGGATAGTGCTCGATACCCTTGCCGAAGGGGTGGAAGCGCGCCGCCAGCAGCGGATTGCCCTGGCGGGGTAAAACCGGAACGCATGTGGCGGATAAAGATATGGCCCCGATGGGGCCATATTGCTCAGGACTTCTCGCCGCAGATCAGGCGACCGATTCACGCTCCACCAGCTGGGCTTCGAATTTGAGCGGCAACCCGTCTACCGGCTTGTGATCGAGCAGGCGCAAGGCCAGCTCGGCGGCACGGCTGCCCATCTCCTCAATGGGGTAGCGCACCGTGGTGAGCTTGGGATAGATGTAGCGGGCATAGGGGATATCGTCGAAGCCCACCACCGACACCTGTTGCGGGATCTTGTAACCTCGCTCCAGCAGGCAGGAGATAGCCCCGGCCACCATGCCATCGTTGAAACCGAGCACGGCAGTGAACTCGACACCGCGCGCCAGCAGTTCGCTCATCGCCACATAACCACCGTTCTCGTCGGCAAAGCCGCGGCTGATCAGGGCCGGATCAAGGGAGATACCAGCCCGCCCCAGCGTCTGGGTATAGCCCGCCATCCGTTGCTGACCATCGACGAACTCCTCGTCGTCGGAGGTAATAAAGGCAATCTTGCGATGACCGGCATCGAGCAGATGCTGGCAAGCCGTGGTGATCCCGGCCTTGTTGTCGAGCCAGACGCAGCGATCCTCAAAGCCCGGCACCTGACGGTTGATAAAGACGATGGGAGTGGTACCCGCCGCCAGCTCGTTCAGCTCCTCGTCGGGCAGCGCCTTGCTGTGCAGGATCAGGGCATCGCACTGACGCTGCAGCAGGGCCTGAATGGCATGGCGTTCGCGGGTAATGTCATGGTTGCCCGACATCACAATGGTGAACTTGTTGGCCCGATCGACCATGGTTTCAATGCCCCGCATCATCTGGGCGAAGAAGGGGCCACCGCAGAGGTCGCCGACCAGCACGCCGATGCAGTTGGAACGCTTGCTGACCAGAGCCTGGGCAAAACTGTTGGGCCGAAAATTCAGTTCCTTCATGGCCGCCAATACTGCCTCGCGCTTTTCCGGGGCGACCTGCGCCGTGTTGTTGATCACGCGCGATACGGTGGAAATAGACACATTTGCCAGCTGAGAAACGTCTTTTATCGTTGCCACTATCCATTCCTTTATTGTGAGGGGAACCTGCTGGTGCCGACGGCCGAGTATATCCCGCTCCCTGGAACATTTCCCGGAGCCCGATCACCACTCATGTTTCCTTTTGTAACAGAGCGTTGCTGATGATACCCGCTGCCTGCGGGATTTGAAAACGGGGCCGACTGGCGGCCCCGTGCTCAATAGGCGTGGTTGAGCTCCCGATCCGACATGAAGCGCAGCGGCTGCTGCAGCTTGTGCTGATAGATAAGGTCAAACGACAACACGTTCTGCACGTAGTTGCGCGTCTCCTTGTAGGGGATGCTCTCGACCCAGACATCCATCGGCTTGTTTTCACTCTGATCGCGCCAGCGCTTCACCCGACCGGGCCCGGCGTTGTAGGCCGCTGCCGCCAGGATCCGGTTGCCATCGTAGAGATCGAGCAAGCGCTTGAGGTAGGCACTGCCCAGCCGGACATTCATCGCCGGATCAAACAGCTGCTGTTCGCTGCGATAGGGCACACCGAGCTTGCCGGCAGTCTCTTTGGCGGTCGAGGGCATCAGCTGCATCAGGCCGCGCGCCCCCACCGGTGACTGGGCCATCGGATAAAGAGCACTCTCCTGACGGGAGATGGCGTAGAGCAGGCTCATGTTGACCGCCCGCTCCCGCGCCACCTGACTGAACGTCTGCCTGTAAGGTTTGGGGAAGCGCAGCTCCAGTGCATCCCACGCCTCGGCGCGGATGCTGGAGAGGATAGCCAGCTCATGCCACCCCTGATTGAGGGCGATATGACCAAACTCGATGCGTTGAGCCACCGGGTTGCGATCCATGTTGTGGATCCACTCGGCCCGTGCTGCAGTGATTTCGTTCATCGACAGCAGCTCGCGCACCCGCAGCAGGAAGGGCCAACGCTGGCTGGCGGTGCGCCAGTCCGGGACATGCTTCACCCCCTGATTGACCATACGGTAGGGCACGCCGGTACGCTGGGCCGCCATGAACCCGTAGAAACCGCGCAGGTTGGCGGTCTCCAGATAGAGCTCCTGAGCCGGTTTCTTTTGCCCCTGCACTTCAAGGGAGCGCGCCATCCAGTAGCGCCAGCGATCCTCTTTCTGACGCGCCATCGGCATCTTTTTCACCCAACCGGATAGGCCGCGCCAATCCTGCTCCCAAATCGCGAGACGGGCCCGCAGCTCGGTGATATCGGGATCAGCCAGCCGCACTACCGTATTGTCGAGCCAGCTACGCTGGGCCAGTGAGCGATCCAGCAGCAAGCGCCGGGCAATGGCACGCTCAACCGGCTTGACCTCGGCCTGGGTCAGGCCAAAGCGGCTGCGAAAGAGCGCCAGCTGGCGCAGTACCGCCTCGGGTTCCTGATTGGCATAACGGGCCAAACCGAGTGAGAGCAGCTTCCTTGAGTAGGGATTGCTGCTGAAATAAGCTGGATTCATCGCCTTGGCAGGCTGTTCAAACAGGGTCACCATCTGATCGCCATAGCTTTGCAGGCTACCCGACAGGTTGGCCCCCAGATGGCGGATCAGGTTGGGGTTCTCCGCCTCGAACGCCAGGGTCATCCGCTGCCAGATCTTCTCCTGAGTACGCTGACCGGATGCCTGCCACAGCTTGAAGAGCGGCGAGCAGGCATCGGGGCGGGATTGACCGCTCATCCAGAGTTTGCCAGCCCCCTGCAGCGCTTCACCCTGTTTGCCGGTGTTGTAGAGCGCCTGATAATGCATGCAGAGCAGATCGGTGGAGCTCGGCTTGGCCGGATAGAAGCGCAGGAATTGCGACCACTGCTCGCTCTGGGCCAGATAGGTGAGGTAACTGCGTTCCAGCCGGTTCGACTGGGGAGTGTCGCCATGCTCGCGGATAAAGCGGGTCACATCGTTGTAGTCGGCCGCCCCGGGCCGAAAGGCGAGCTGGTAATAATCGAGGTAGGGCAATAGGGGATAATGAGCCAAACGGGCTCGAATTTGCTGGAAACGGGCCTGATCATCGGCCTTTACCGCATCGTAGGCCTGACGGTACAGCGACTGCTCCGCTGTTTGTGCCATCAGACCCGGCGCAAACAGCGCCGACAAAACAATTCCCCATACAGCTTTCACTGAACATCTCCATTGCGAGGCAAGAACACCGCCCGCGGGCGGTGGGTCTACTGCCTCCCATTCTACCCGTTGCCAGCCAAGGCGACAGCGGGGAGAGGAGACTATTTTTCTACGCCGCTCAGCTGAATTTCACGCGGGTACTCCTGCCTGGCGAGGCGCTGCACATATTTCTCCAGATAGGGCACCGGCAACGGCTTGGAGGCGAGGTAGCCCTGATAGAAGCTGCACCCCTGCGCCTTGAGAAACTCCAGCTGCTGGCGTGACTCCACCCCTTCGGCAGTGACGTTGAACCCCATGTGGCGTGCCATGGCGATCACCGCCTCGACAATGGCCATGTTGTCGCCATCCTTCGGGATGTCCTGGATGAAGGAGCGATCGATCTTGAGCTCGTCGGCAGGCAGCCGCTTGAGATAGCTCAGGGAGGAGTAGCCGGCGCCGAAATCGTCGATGGCAAAGCTGATGCCAAGGGATTTGAGATCCGTCATCTTGCTGATGGTGTCCTCGGCATGGCCCAGCACCACGGATTCGGTGATCTCCAGATTGAGGCAGGCCGGATCCATGCCGGTTTGCGCCAGCACATCGTGGATCCGCTCGACAAAGTCGGTGGCATGGAACTGCTTGGCACTGACGTTGACCGAGATCTGCGGGATATGGATACCATTCTCCTCCCACAGCACATACTGGGCACAGGCTTCATGGAGCACCCAGTTGCCGATATCGACAATAAGGTCGCTCTCCTCGGCGATGGGGATAAACTCGGCTGGCGAAACCAGTGCACGCCCCGCCGGCTGCCAGCGGATCAGCGCCTCGACACCTATGATATCGCCGCCATCCACCAGATGCTGTGGCTGATAGTAGAGCGTCAGCTCCTGCTGGTTGAGGGCGTTGCGCAGCTCGTTGTGGATGTGCAGGCGACGATCCGCCTGCTGCTGCATGGAGGCGTCAAAGAAACGGCGAGTCTTGCGGCCGGCCGACTTGGCCTGATACATGGCGGTATCCGCCTGCTTGAGCAGGTCATCCACCCCCTGCTCCCGATCCGGAAACAGGGTGATGCCGACGCTGGCACCAATGTGCAGCACCTGCCCCGCATAGGTGTAGGGCGCAGCAATCTCGGTGATGAGCCGCTCGGCAATGATATCAGCCTGCATCTCCGCCTGGGGCGGACTGGCCGACAACGACGGCAGCAGCAGGACGAACTCATCCCCACCGAGGCGAGCCAGACAATCGCCCTGACGCACCAGCCGTTTGAGCCGGGTTGCCACCTCTTTGAGCAGCCAGTCGCCGGTGGCGTGGCCAAGGGAGTCGTTGATGGTCTTGAAGTGATCTAGGTCGATAAAGAGCAACGCGCCGATCAGGCAGCTGTGGGTCGCCTCATTGAAGGTCTGAACCAGGGTTTCATGAAGCTGGCGGCGGTTGGGCAGACCAGTCAGCTCGTCGTAATAGGCGAGATCCTGGATCCGCCGTTCGGCGGCCTTGCGCTCGGAGATATCCTCGAAGCAGATGACGAAGTGGCTTATGCCCCCCTTCTCATCCTGTACCGGCGTCACGATTTCCCATTGGGGATAGGTATGACCATCGGCGTGCAGACGCTGGGTCTCACCCTGCCAGCGGCTCAGGGGATTGAGCTCGTAACCAAGCCCCCCCAGATTGGGCCAGAGATCCTGTTCCAGCTGCAGGCCGAGCACTGCCTGGCTATCAAATCCGGTGATCTGGCTAAAGGCGTTGTTGACCCGCAGGATCTTGAAGCCCGGGTCGGTGATGATGATCCCCTCATGGGTTTCGAAAGCTACCGCAGAGAGGCGCATCTGGGCATCTGATTGCAGCCGTTCCAGCTCGGCAACCATCCGCACCGTAAAGGTGTTGAGCACCGAGTTGAGGTTCGCCATATCTGCCGGTGCCGAGCTGAGCAGCGCCAGATGGCCCAGCAGTTGCCCCCGGCCATCAAACAGCGGCTGACCGTAATAGGTCTGACCGGCTGCCAGCCACGGCTGGTACTCCTCCTGCTCGGAGATCACCTCCAGGCAGACCGCACCCTGCCGATAGAGCTGCTGGCAGGGCGTTCCCACCAGCGGGTAATCCTTGAGCGCCAGCCCGTCGGCGGCCAGCACCCGCACCCGATCCGCCGAGCTCAGCTCACCGACCCAGACCGCATCGACCTGCAGAATGTGGGAGAGCTGTTTGACCAGGGTGTTGAAGAAGTCGAGCCCGGTGCGGGCAGAGAGCGCCTGCGCCAGCTGGGTGAGCAGACTGGTCTGCAGCAAAGGCAGAGAGAGCTTGAGAGACGTTGCGGCAAGCGGGAGCAGCCAACCACAGCAGACCTCCTGGTTGGGCACAAACTGGCCACTCCAGAGCACATGGTTGAGGGCTCCCTCTTTATCTCTGAGGTGACCGATAAACTGTTCCGGCAGGTGTGATTCATGAAGGCGGATGAGGAAGTCGGCAAAACCCGCTTCATCTTCCGGCAGCAGCTGGTCGGCCCATGGATGGACACCCTTTCCTTGCCACTGCTGGCAGGTACCCTGATCAGAGAGACTCCACTGATCATGCTGCCGATCAAAAAACCACATGACCTGCGTGGCTTGATGCTTCATTTATGACTCCAACACAACAACCGACCACGTTTGATGTCCAGCAACAGGCAGCAGCAACTGCCCCCGGATCCGCTCATGAGGTCGAAGACAGGAGGGGCAAAGTGCAAACATGCGATATCAAGCAGTGGGAACCGGATATGAGGTCGACACAGGGTGCTGCCAAGAGGGGACAGAAACGATCCTATTCCCGTCATACTGCCTGCCAGTTTCAAGGAGCTCAAGCGATTTTTGGCACGAAACCGGAAAAGATCACAATTTATAAGTTGCTGAATAATGATGGCTGCGTTTTGTGACTTATGTCACATTTTAAGTACCACCAATCAGTAATCTGAAGGTGAAGACACAAGCAAGACGACCCGAAGGGGGCCTATATGAAAATCGAAATTACCAGCAAAATCATCGACATCACCCCGGCTATTCGCGAGCGTATCGAATCCCGTTTTGAAAAGCTCGAACGTCTTCAGGTGCCTCTCATCACACCCCATGTGATTGTCTCCAAAGAGCGTCTGATGTTCATTGTCGAAGCCAGTGCTGGCATCCCCAACGGCAAACTGTTTGCCCAGGCAGAGCATGAGGATCTCTACGCCGCCATCAACGAATTGGGACAAAAACTGGAGCGTCAACTCAATCGCCATACCGAAAAACCCATTGCCCGTC
Organism: Aeromonas lacus; assembly: GCF_000764665.1. Taxonomy (GTDB): domain Bacteria; phylum Pseudomonadota; class Gammaproteobacteria; order Enterobacterales; family Aeromonadaceae; genus Aeromonas; species Aeromonas lacus. The sequence goes on from NZ_JRGM01000032.1 coordinate 40,100, forward strand.
GCGCCAATGCCGCGTTGAAGGAGCAGGTTGAAACGGACGAAGCTGACGCATAAGGCATCGAGGATCACAAAGAGCATAAAGGCGGGTTATCCCGCCTTTTTGTTTGCCTGATATTCAGCAGGCAGAGCAAGAGACACTCCAGTCCCTAACTGAGCCAGTGAAGGCGGGTATCGACCCCCTGCTGCAACCGGTCAAGCACCGGCAACAGCACCAGCGGATCCTCCTCACGCGGCACACTGGCTACCTTGTGTTGCAGCTTCTCGCGCCCCAGCAGCGTCAGATTGTCAAACACCGCCTCATCGATCAGCGGCTGTCTGGCTACCAGTGGCGGCGTTTGCAGTGCCAGCCAGAGCCGCACATCCACCATGCTTCCCCCCTGCTGCAACCGCTCATTGATGGCACTGCAGTCACTCCCCGCTCCCTCGGCCATCAGCACCTGAGCCTCTCGCAGCTCGAAGTGCGCTCGCCAGTCCCGCTGGTCAGGGCTTGCCGCCGGCTTGGCATCGAACCAGGGCTGCTCTTCCACCGCATCGGTCAGTAGCGCCAGCTGCAATCGAAAATCAGCCCGATCGCCATGCTGAAGATCCTTGTTGAGGCGCTGCCCCAACTGGCCTTCATCGACGAGCAGCTGATTACGGATTGAACTGGGTAGCATGGGATAACTCTTGAAAATGGTGATTTCATCTCTTATCGGCCACATATCCAATTCTTTTAATGGAAAAATCCGCTTCAGGGGTTCACAAAAGCGGAAGATCTGTTAGTATGCGCCTCGCACTTGGGGAGGGGTTCCCGAGCGGCCAAAGGGATCAGACTGTAAATCTGACGGCTCTGCCTTCGAAGGTTCGAATCCTTCTCCCTCCACCATTCAAGTGCAAAAATATGAAGCAATACCCCGTGGAGGGGTTCCCGAGCGGCCAAAGGGATCAGACTGTAAATCTGACGGCTCTGCCTTCGAAGGTTCGAATCCTTCTCCCTCCACCATCATTCAGAAAACCCGGCCTTGCGCCGGGCTTTCGCTTTTCTGGCCCGTCCAATCCGTTATCCCTCTGCACTCCCAACCTTTAGCGCCATTTGTCTGTTGGCGAGCGCGAAATAAAAACGGGAGGCCAGAGCCTCCCGTTGTTCAGTTCTCACCGCCATCAGAGCGTGAAGCGATAGAAGATATCCACTGCCTGTGCCACCCCGCTCATCGCCTGCAGATAGAGGCGCGGCAGCAGTTCGTAGCGCAGCTTGAACTCGGCGATGGGGCTGAACACCCCGACCCCGTACTGGAACTGCAAGCCCGGCAGCAGATAGGCCGACAGGGTCACCTGGGTGTTGTCACCACTGCCTGCCGTATCGAGGGAAACATCGCTCATCCCGAGCGACTCGCCGATGCTCGACACCACGCCGTTGGCCTGACTCACAGCACCGGCCACCAGCAGGCCGTTGAAACCGCCATCCTCACCGCCGGTCTGCAACCCTTTGCCGCGCAGCAGATAGGAGAGCTGTTCCGACTGCGCCATCTGCGGCTCGGAGTAGACATTGATCGCCGGCTTGCTGGCCGGGCCGGTCACTCGCACCCCCACCGTCACCTGCCCCTCGATGGTATCGGGGTCACGGTACGCCTCGATATTGAGGAAGGGGCGATCAAGTGGACCGGAGAAGAGGATCCGCCCCTCCTTGATGATCAGGTTCTGGCCATATGCCTTGAAGCGACCATTGGTGAGCACCAGCTGACCATTGCCTGCCAGCGGCTTGCCCGGATCCTGACGAATATTGATGCCGCCCGACACATCGGTCTTGAGCCCCATCGCCTCCAGCTTCACATCATTGCCAAGGCGGATCGCCACCTTCATCGCCAGCGGCAGGCTGGTCTGCTTGGGTGGTGGGGGCAGATCATCATAAACCACGGTGACATCGTCAGAGACGGCGACCGCCGAGTCAGGCAGACTCTTGACCAGAATGCGTGCCCAGGGGATATCCACCTGACCGGTCACCCGGGTTTCGTCACCCAGCGAGACGGCGATATCGGGGGATACCTTCACCCGCCCCATCCCCGGATACTGCGCCTCCAGCTCCTTGCCCTGAATGGTGAGGCTGCCGGTCACCGGCATCTTGGCCCAGCTGAGCCAGCCCCCCAGTGCCAGCGGCCCCTTGCCAACCAGCATGGAACCATCCAGCTCGGCCCGGTTGCCTTCGATCTTGAGGCGTGTCACCAGCTTGGTCAGGGTCACCATGTCGGAGTGGGTCTGCACCTCGCCATCGCTCAGATTGAGCTGGCCAAACAGCAGCGGCGCCGCCAAAGTGCCATCAAAACGGGCATTGGCCGAGATGACCCCGTGCAGGGAGCGCACCTCCGGAATGAGCGGGGCAAAAGTGTCGAGCTTGAGATCATCAAACTTGAGCTGGCCGCCGAGCAGACCGCGACCGGCGGGCTCCCTGATCAGCAGCTCGGTATCGATATTGCCGATCTGTTTGGAGGCAAAGTCGAGACGAATAGCCGCCTGCTGCCGCTCGAAATCAAGGCCCAGCGCCAGCTGCTGATAATCGGTCTTGAGATCATCGGTGACAAAGGTACCCGGCGTGGTGCGCACCACCGCATGGAGGGTCGGCTGATTGCCGCGCCAGCTGGCACGGCCGTCGGCAGAGAGCACCGCCTGCCAGCTAAAGTTGTCCGGCAACCAGGGACGCAACCGCTTGAGGTCAAACCCGGCCAGTGCAAACTCCAGCGAGCCTTGCGCTGCCGAGACCTGGCTCCGTTTCACGCAGAGGCTGGCCCCTTGCGAGCCAAGGCAGAGATCCCCCATTGCCACGCGCTGGCGCGGCAGATCCACATCCAGATCCCAGGGCGAGGTAAGATCCCAGCGGCGCAGCGGGGTCTTCAGCTTGAGCTCGGAGAGAGCGCCACGCCAATGATCCCCACGCATTCCGCCCGCCAGTTTGAGGTTGGCCGCAACCGGGTCACCCTTCATGGTCAGGGTCAGCTGATGCTGGTTAAAATCACCGTTCAGATTGAGCAGCAGCTGGCTCAGCTTGGTGGCCCCCTGAGTCAACTCGGCAACCGAGAGTGACAGCTCGCCAGCTGGCCTGGCCCCCAGCGCGCCGTTGCCCTTGAGGGTAATGCCACCGAGATTGGTTCCCGCGTAGTAGAGACGGCCAGCGGTCAAGTCGGCAGCCACTCTGGGGGTCTGCTGGTTGCCGCTCACTTTCACCTGCCCCTTGATATCCCCCTTCAGACCGGGATAAATGCCGCCGAGCTGGGGCGCATCCAGTGCCGCATCCAGCTGCCAGCGAGCAGGGGCTATGCTCCCCTTGGCCTGCAGCTGGTTGGGACCGCTTTGCAGCGAGAGGGTCGGGATCTGCCACTCCATCTTGTCGTTACCGCGCAGCTCACCCTTGAGGGCCAGCGGATACTGGTTGAGCTTGCCATCGATCTTGAGCTTGGGCAGGTTGAGTTCCCAGTGGCCCGCCTCGTTCATCGCAAACCGGCTCTCCAGCTCACCGGCCAGCGTCCCTTTCAACTCAGGCACCAGCTCGGCCGGATTGATCCCCTTGAACAGGGTCGTCCCCTGCCACTCGATCCCCTTGTGCCAGGCGAGCTTGCCATCGAGTTTGAGCTCCCCCTTGAGGGCGTTGAGCTGCAAAGCGATCTTGCTGAGCCGCTCCAGATCACCCTTCCCTTCCAGCACAACCTTGAAGGGAGGGACATCGGTGCCCTTGCCAGCGGTATTGAAGGCAAACTGGTAGCCGGAGAGCTTGCCCTTGGCGGTCAGGCTCCCTTTATCCAGCCGATAGTTCGGCTCATCTTTGGCAGGTTTGTGCAACGGCCAGCCGAGGCTCTTCCAGTCGAGAGCCAGATCGAAGGGCAGATCCGGATCGAGCGCGGCCAGAGATCCCTTGAGGTTGGCGGCCACCGGCCCCTTGGCTGCCAGCGTCAGTGCCAGTTTGCCAACCGAGCCGCCCAGGGTCAGGGTCGCCTGCTCACCTTGCAGCTCGCCATCGAGCAACCCCTTGCGGGCCTTGGCATCCAGGGTCACCGCCAGCGGATAGTCATCCCCCAGCCGGATATTGCCCTTGAGCGCCAGATCCGCCATGGCATGGCGCAGCGACAACTCGCGCACCTCGATACGATCGCCGACGGCACTGGCAGAGAGCTGCAACTTGTCGATCCCCTCGACCAGCTCACCCTGCTTGTATTGCACCCGGGTAACATTCACCCCTTCAAGCTGAATGGGGAATGGCAGATGGATGGCGGGCAGGATAATGGGGGCTGCCTTTGCAGTTTTTGCAACTGTCGCTCCCTTACCCTGTTTGGCAGTCTCGATGCTGGCCTTGTCGGTGCGAGCAACCGCAGCCCCGGCTTGCTGCTCGTTAGCACTCTTATCTTTAGCGCTCTTGGCGTTAACGGGCTTGGCGTTCGCCGTGGCTGGCTGTTTGGCGGAGCTGGCCCCTGCGTTGGCGGGCGCCGAGTCATCCAGTGTCACCTTCAGGTCATCGAGCACGGGCCCGCGCACGATCAGCCCCTTGCGATTGAGGGTGGCGCCGATATCGAGGGATCCCAGCGTCACGGCAACACCGGGTACCGCCAGATCGAGGTCAGCCACCTTGAGGCTGTCGATCTGAATTTTGAGGGGGAGCGGATGCCAGACAAAAGGCTCCGACGGCTCTTCCGGGGCAGGCTCCGAGTCGGCCACCTTCACCACCGGATGGGTCACCTCAAGAGATTTGATCCAGAGTTTGCCCTGCAGCAGTTTGCCAAGATCCCAGTCGAGCACGGCGCGATCGACGGTGACATCCACCAGCTCATCCTGCCAACCCGCCCCTTCCAGAGTCCAACCATAGCCAAGCTGGCCCGCCACCAACTCCCCCTTGAGGGAGGGCTGCGCCGCCCTGGCCTGTTGCCACAACCACTTGTTGCCCTGATGGGTGAATCCCAGCAGGCTGACGCCGATGAGCAGCAGGAAAATCAGCCCCATCAGCCAGAGAAAAATGCGTTTTACCCAGATCATAATTCAGGCCCCAGAGCGAAATGCAGCCGCAAGGGCTTGTCCTCTTCCGATACCCCGACCGCCAGATCCAGCCTGACCTGACCGATGGGGGTCACCCAGCGCACACCGACACCGGTACCAATCTTCCACGGCTCGCTGTAGTCATTGGTGGCGGTACCGCCATCCACAAACAGGGCTCCCAGCCACTTGTCGCTGAAACGATAGTTGTACTCCATGCTGGCGACGCTGGTGTAGCGGCCACCGGTCAGCTTGCCGTCCGAGCCGGTCGGCGAGATAGTCTCGTAGCCAAAGCCGCGCACCGTCTGATCACCACCAGTAAAGAAACGCAGAGAAGGCGGCACCAGCGAGAAGCTGTCGCCAATGATGGCCCCCTGCTCGGCACGCATCAGGAATCTGTGGTTATCCCCCAGAGTACGCAGCCACTTGCTGCGCCCCCACACCCGCATAAAGCTGATGTCGGAGCCCCAGGAGGGGTCTGAGAACTCCAGCGTCAGCTGCTGACGATCGCCCCAGTCGGGCACCAGACCACCGCGCACCCGCAGCCGCGACCAGGAGACACCGGGGATCAGCAGCAAGCTGTTCCCCTCGTCGGCACCCTGGGTATAGATTTCGTTTTCCAGCCGGATAAAGACATCCCGGTCCCAGCTCTCCGGCCGCCGCGTCCAGCGGTGCACACCGACGGTCGTCAGGTCGGAACGGGTATCGTTGTTGTCCTTGTACTGGTAACCGGTCTGGATCGAGTAGTAGTCCCGCAGCGGGTTGCCCACCGGGATCTGGTAGTCGAAGCTGAGCTCGGCCTCCGGTTGGGAGACCTTGGCGGTGGCAAAGAGGCGGTGGCCATAGCGGTTAACCCAGGGCTTCTCCCAGGTGGCACTCATCCGCGGCCCCACGTCGGTGGCATAGCCGATACCGGTCTCAATCTCGTGATCGACCCGGTTGTCGAGGGTCACCGAGATGGGCACCCGGTAGTTGCTCGCCTCGCTCAATACCGGCTTGATATCGACCTGACGGAACAGCTTGGTGGAGGAGACATCCTGCGACATCTCGGCCAGACGGATGGCGAGATAGGGGTCGCCGCTCTTGATGTTGATAAGCGGCCGAATCAGGTGGAGCGCTTCGGGGGTGGCGTCGTAGCGGATCTCGCCAAAGTGGTAGCGGTGACCCGACTGGAAGAGGATGTAGATCTCCGCCGTCCCCTTGTCCGGGAACACCTTGACCTGGCTCTTGCCCAACTTGGCATCGAAGTAGCCGCGGGCCAGCCCGAGGCTGCCCAGATCCGCCTTGATCGACTCATATTTGGCATGGTTGAGGGGATCACCCTCTTTGAGCGGCAACTGATCGAGCAGGGCGCTGTAGACCTCGTCGCTGCCGGCATCCCCCTCCAGCAGAATATCGAGGCGCGAGACGATGACCGGCTCCCCCTTGTCCACCTCGATCAGGACGTTGGACGGGGTCTTCTTGTCGCGGCTCAGGGTGATCTTGGGCTGGTAGTAACCATACACCTGCAGCGCCTTTTGCACGCTCTCGGTGATCTTGGCGCGAGCCGGACGGTATTGCCGCTCCTGATAGACGGGCAAGGCGTTGAGGTAGGCTTCAACGTTATCCTTGTTCTCCCCTTTCAACCCCTTGACCTGATAGGTGAGCTTGGCAGCCAGTGCGGGGGTGGCCATCAGCGACAGCATAAGGCCCAACCCGAGCACCAGGAGGCTACGTCGAAGGGCTGAGCCAAAGAGCGAACTCCCTGTCAGCAGGGACGGATTGCATCCTGTCAAAGGTCAATATTCCTGAAAATTGGTTAAGATGGCGGAGCGGCTCACGGCACATCGGAGGCAGAGAAACGGAGCACCCCAGCAAATTGCGAGCCCTATCCTAACATAGGCACCGGCTGGCAACAGTGCGGCATCCGTGGCAAATTCACCATATCTTTGAAGACGTTGGCTACAAATCATCCGCTCGGGTACGTGCTGCCGAGCTCAAAACGCCGACCCTAGCCCTCATCTCACCCCAACGCCGCGCTCACCAGTACCACATACCCGCTACGTCCGGATTCCCGCCAGCAACGGCACGCAAAACAACATGCGACAGAATTTGTCGGCAGCCTGGTCCCACGACGCGCTTTCGCAGCAGAATCTCGTCGAATGCGAGAGCCTCACAACACGCAACCAATTGCGGTTAAGAAATGCTCGTTCAGGGCAATCGAATTATCCCGCTCCCCTTGCCGCCCCCCCTGCCCCACACTTGAAGTCAGCAATTTAAAGGAGACACATCATGCATGCACGTAGCGAACAGATGGCTGACTATATTGCCGATCGTCTCGAGTTCATCACCTTTCTCGCCTGTTGCAGCGCCCTGCTGGCCCTGCTGACCGGCATGAGTGGCCAGCAGGCGCTGGCCTTTACCGCACTCAACCTGCCGTTTGGCCTCGGGATCTTGCTGGCCATGGCTCTGCTGGCGCCGCTACCCGCCTACTGGCGCCTGCCGGGGATCACCTTGCTGCTGGCAGCCGGCGCCCTGATGACCATGCAACTGGGCGGCGAGTGGCTCAATCCGCTGGCCATCTGGAGCCTCTACGCCCTGCTCGGGCTGGAGATAATCTGGCAAGCACGCCCCAAAGCTGCGCTGGCGGCTGACGGACGCGGCCAATTGAGGTAATCTTGCGCCCCCGATTTGCCAACCCCAATACCCGAGGAGCGCCCGATGAAAAAAGCCTGTGCCCAGCACATTCTGGTCAAGACCGAAAAACAGTGTCTGGAGATCAAGGAGAAGATCGAAAAGGGCGCTGACTTCGGCCAGATGGCCAAGCGTTTTTCCACCTGTGCCTCTGCCAAACGCAGTGGCGATCTGGGGGAGTTCAACAAAGGGGATATGGTCAAACCCTTTGACGATGCAGTCTTCAAGGGTGAGCTGCTCAAGGTACTGGGGCCGGTGCGCACCAAGTTCGGCTTCCATCTTATCAAGGTGCTCTATCGCAACTGATCCATACCGTCAGCGCACCCCAATCACCTTCCAGCGAGGCCCGTTTGCAACGGGCCTCGCGCTGTTTTACCGTCTCCCTTGACACATGGGCCAAAAGCCCCCTGAGCACACACGAATTTACTAACGTTATCAGGCTATTAAGTTTATTCTTCTCGGCACGTTCCGCACTTCGAGGATGGATCCCGCGCTATGCCCAGCTTATACAGGTGGCCACTGCTGGCCTGGTTGCTCCCTTTGGCAGGGGCTCTTGGCAGCCGCTTTCATCTCTGGCCCTGGTGGCTCGGGTTCACCCTCTGCCTGCTTGGAGCCATCATCTCTCTGGTGTTGCTGGTGCGCCTCCCCTGGTGCCGCAGCCGACACACCAATGGCTGGGGCGCAGTGCCGCTGCTGCTGCCTCTGGCCTTTGTGATACAGGCGCTGCGCGTACCGCTGGTCAACGATGTCAGTACGGATCCTTACAACCCGCCCCTGTTGCGCTGGGCCAGCGAGCTCAGAACGGCGCAGGATCTACCGATTAATCCGGCTCCGTTGAAAGCACTTGAGGGTAAACCCGGTCCTCTCTATACCAAGGCCTCCCCGGCCGAGGTGATCACCGAAGCCCACGCCCTGATGGAGCAGCTCGGCTGGCAGGTGCGGCCAAGTCCGGATGGCCTCGATGCGGTGGCCACCACCGGCTGGTTCGGTTTTCAGGATGATGTGGCGCTGCGGGTCTTTGTCGGCCCAAGCGAAACCCGCATCGACATGCGCTCCGCCTCCCGCCAGGGGCGCAGCGACTTGGGCACCAACCGGGCACGGATCGAGGATTTTCTGATCCGCCTCAACGAGCGGCTGGGTCAGGCCTACAAACCCAATTTGAAGCAATAAGAAGGTCATCAATGCGCGTCGAGGTGAAACCCGACCGGGAATATGCCTGGTTTATCCGCCCCTTTTTCTGGCTGCAACAGCGCAACTACGGTCAGGTGCTCATTCCCGGCAAGTGCTGGGGCCGCTCACCGCGCCTGTTTGCTGCCGTCGCCACCCTCTATGGCGTCATCAACCGCAAGCGCTCCCCCATCGACCCCGTGCTGCGCTCCCTGGTGACGGTGCGGGTCTCCCAGCTCAACTGGTGCCGCTTCTGCGTCGACATCAACGCCATGACCCTCATCAAGCGGGCGGGCTCCAGCGAGAAGGTGGAGGCACTCGCAAACTGGCGCGAAAGCCCCTTATTCGACGAGCGGGAGCGGGCCGTTCTCGACTACACCGAGGCGATGACGGGCCTCGATGGGGTCAGCGATGAGCAGGCTGCCCGCCTCAAGCCCTGGTTCGACGACGATGCCATGGTGGAGCTGACCGGCCTCATCGCCTTCCAGAACATGTCGGCCAAGTTCAACGCCGCCCTCGATATCGCCCCGCAAGGCTTCTGCCAGCTGCCGGTGCAGCCAGTGCGTCCGGCCCAGCCGGATAGCAAGGACGCCTGATGAGAGGCTCCCGCCTGCTGCTGGTGCTGGTGATGGGCTGCCTCATCGGCGCCTTTTTCGCCTTCGACCTTGGCCACTACCTGAGCCTGCCCCAGCTGCAAGCCCGTCAGGTCGAGCTGGCCGCCCTGGTCGACCGCCATTTCGTCAGCGCCGCCCTGCTGTTCGTCGCCGTCTATGTGGTGAGCACCGCCCTCTCCCTGCCCGGCGCCAGCCTGCTTACCCTGGCCGGCAGCGCCGTGTTCGGCGTTGCCTGGGGCCTGCTGCTGGTCTCCTTTGCCAGCAGCATTGGCGCGACCCTGGCCTTTCTCAGCGCCCGCTTTCTGCTGCGCGACTGGGTCGAGCGGCGCTTTGGCGACAAGTTGGCCAGCTTGCAGGCCGGCATGAAGAAGGAAGGGGCGCTTTATCTGTTGAGCCTGCGCCTCATCCCCATCTTCCCCTTCTTTTTGGTCAACCTGCTGATGGGGCTCACCCCTATCAGAGTCAGCACCTACTACTGGGTGAGCCAGCTTGGCATGCTGCCCGGCACCTTCGTCTACGTGCTGGCGGGGAGCGAGCTTGCCAACCTCACCAGCACCGGCAATATCCTCTCCCCCGGCCTGATGGTGGCGCTGACCCTGCTCGGGCTGATGCCGATGCTGCTCAAGAGCCTGCAGCGGCGCCTCGCCCTGCATCGGCTACACGCCCCCTACCGCAAGCCGACACGCTATGACTACAACCTGCTGGTGATTGGCGCCGGGGCCGGCGGTCTGGTCACCAGCTATATTGCCGCGGCGGTGAAGGCCAAGGTGGCGCTCATCGAGAAGCACAAGATGGGAGGCGATTGCCTCAACAGCGGCTGCGTTCCCTCCAAGTCACTGATCCGAAGTGCCCGCTTTGCCGCAGAGCAGCGCCGGGCCAGTGAACTGGGTTTTGACCCGAGCAAAACCTGCGCCGATTTTGCCGCCGTGATGGAGCGGGTCGCCCGCGTCATCAAGGAGGTCGAACCCCATGACTCGGTGGCGCGCTATGAAGGACTTGGAGTGGAGTGCATCGAAGGGGAGGCGCGGCTGGTCTCTCCCTGGCAGGTGGAGGTGAACGGTCAGCGCCTTGCCAGCCGCCATATCGTGCTTGCCACCGGCGCCCGGCCGCTAGTGCCCAAGCTGCCGGGCCTTGAGCAGGTACCTTACCTCACCTCCGACACTCTCTGGCAACTGCGCACTGCGCCGCGCCAGCTGCTGGTGCTGGGCGGCGGCCCCATAGGCTGCGAGCTGGCCCAAAGTTTTACCCTGCTAGGTGTGCCCGTTACCTTGGTAGAGCTCTCGGATCAGCTGCTGCCCCGCGAAGAGCGGGAGGTGGCCGAGCTGTTGGCGGATCAGCTGGCCCGCGACGGCGTACGGGTGCTCACCGGCTGGCGTGCCGAGCGAGCCGACTATCTGCCTGCGGCTGAGGATCTCCCCATCCGGCTGCAACTGCGCCGGGGCGACGAAACGCAAACCATTGCAGGGGATCAGCTGCTGTTGGCTCTGGGTCGGGTCGCCAACGTCAGCGGCTTCGGGCTCGAAGAGCTGGGGGTGGAGCTGGCTCCGAACGGCACGGTAGCGGTCGATGGCTTCCTTGCCACCAACTACCCCAGCATTCTGGCGGTGGGGGACGTAGCGGGCCCTTACCAGCTCACCCATGCCGCCGCCCATCAGGCTTGGTATGCCGCGGTCAACGCCCTGTTCAGTTCGTTCAAGCGCTTTCGGGCCGACTATCGGGTCATGCCGGCCGCCATCTACACCACGCCGGAGATTGCCCGGGTCGGCCTCAACCAGAAAGAGGCCAGGGCGCAGGGCATCCCCTTCGAGCTGACCCGCTTCGAGCTGGCCGAGCTGGACAGAGCCATCGCTGACAGCGAGCGTCAGGGCTTTATCGAGGTACTCACCGTACCCGGCAAGGATCAGATCCTGGGTGCCACCATAGTGGGCACTCACGCCGGCGAGCGGATCGCCGAGTTCGTGCTCGCCATGCGCCATGGCTTGGGCCTTGGCAAGATCCTCGGCACCATCCACGCCTATCCCACCCTGATGGAGGGGAACAAATACGTGGCGGGTGAATGGAAACGGGCCCACCAGCCCACCCGGGTGCTGACCCTGCTGGCCCGTTATCACCGCTGGCGCCGTGGCGCCTGACAACCAGAGAAACTTTGATGCTCAAGCCATTTTCACTGTTCAGGCGCCGAGTGGCCCATCTGCTTTGCGCCCTGCCACTGCTGGCCAGCGGCCCGTTGTTTGCCAGCCCTGATAACAACTGGCAACAGACCCTTGAGGAGGCGAAAGGGCAGACCGTCTACTTCAACGCCTGGGGCGGCAGCCCGGAGATCAACGCCTATCTGGTGTGGGCCGGGCAGGAGCTGGCGCGCGACTATCAGGTCAAGCTGGTGCAGGTGAAGGTGGATGACATCGCCCAGAGCGTCAGCCAGCTGCTGGCCAACAAGCAGGCGGGCAAGCAAGCTGGCGGCCCCATCGACCTGCTCTGGGTCAACGGCGAGAACTTCAAGGCGCTCAAGGAGCAGGGGCTGCTCGGCGCCCCCTTTACTCAGGAGCTGCCCAACATGGCGCAGGTAGACCATAGTCTGCCGGTGAGTGAAGACTTCACCCTGCCGGTAGAGGGACTGGAGGCCCCCTGGGGCATAGGCCAGCTCAATCTGATGGTCGATACCGAAGAGGTCGCCAGCCCGCCCACCTCAGCAGTAACTCTGCTTGCGTGGGCCAAGGCCCATCCCGGCCGCTTCACCTATCCCAAGCCGCCCCAGTTCCATGGCTCCAGCTTTCTCAAGCAGATCCTGCTGGAATTGACGCCAAACCCCGCCCCCCTCTATCGGGAAGCGACCGAAAGCGATTTTGCCAAGCTCACCGCCCCGCTCTGGGCCTGGCTCGATGAGTTGCACCCGACACTCTGGCGCAAGGGCAAGCTGTTCCCCAACAGCGCCGCCGAAACCCGCCAGCTACTCGATGATGGCGAGCTGGCGATGGCCATCAGCTTCAACCCGCAGGAGGCGCAGAGCGCCGCCCAGATTGGCGCCCTGCCCCCCAGTGTGGAAGCGATTGCCATGGAGAAAGGGGCGCTTACCAACAGCCATTTTCTCGCCATCCCCTTCAACGCCAACGCCCGCGCGGGGGCCAAGGTGGTCGCCAACTTCCTGCTAAGCCCTGCCGCTCAGGCGCGCAAGGCTGATCCGGCGTACTGGGGCGATCCCAGCGTGCTGCGCAGCGATGCCCTGCCGGACTCCGCCAAGGGACAACCCGCACTGCGCTTCAAATCAGTGGCAGAGCCCCACCCCAGTTGGCAGCTCAGGCTCGAAGCCGCCTGGGCCGAGCGCTACGGCCACTGATGAGCCGGTTTGACTACGATCCCCTCGGTTGGCGCCCCCTGTTTACCGCAGGGTGCGCCCTGGTTTTTGGCCTTCCGCTGCTGGCGGGGGGCTGGCAGCTGCTGGCTGAGGGATTGACCCGACCCCATCTGCAATTGCTGCTGGCCCAACCGGGCCTCTGGCACTCGGCTGCGCTGAGCCTGTGGATTGGCGCTGCCTCAACCCTCGGTAGTCTGCTGCTGACCGCTCTGCTGCTGGCCCACAGCGACAGCCGGGCCTTCTGCTGGCTGCGTCGGTTGCTATCGCCCTTGCTGGCGCTGCCCCACGTCGCCTTTGCCATCGGTTTTGCCTTTCTGCTCGCCCCCTCCGGCTGGTTGCTGCGCCTGTTCTCGCCGACCCTCACCGGATTTGAACTGCCCCCCGACTGGCAGACCCTGCGCGATCCCGCCGGACTCGGGCTCATTCTCGCCTTGACCCTCAAGGAGACTCCCTTCCTGCTGTTGATGGCGATCGCCGCGCAAGACCCCGCCAGGGTGGCACGCCAGCAGTGGCTGGGGGCAAGCCTTGGCTTCAGCGCCCCCCAGATCTGGTGGCGCCTGCTGCTGCCGGCGCAGTGGCCTGCTCTGCGTCTGCCCATCTATGCAGTGGCGGCATATGGTGTGGCAGTGGTGGATCTCGCCCAGTTGCTCGGGCCTGATGCCCCCGCCCCGCTGGCGGTGCGGTTGTGGCTCTGGTATCAGGACCCGGATCTGCTCTGGCGCGGTGCCACTACCAGCGGTGCCCTGCTGCTGCTCGCCATCACGGCGCTGCTAATCGCCCTGCTCAGATTACTGGAGTGGCTTCATAAAGAGATGGGCAAAGGCTGCTGGCTCGATGGCAAACGGGCGGCGCCCCATCCCCTTGCCAACCGGCTCGCAGCAGGCTCTGCATTCACTCTGATCACCCTCAATCTGGCGGTGCTGGCGGCGCTGCTGCTCTGGTCGCTGGCCCGGCGCTGGCCCTTTCCCGCCCTCTGGCCGAGCCAGTGGAGCGGCCATTATTGGTTCGACCTGCTGCCGACTCTATCGCCGCTGCTGACCACCAGCATCCTGCTGGCGCTGGCGAGCGGGGCTATTGCGCTGGCGATGGCGGTGCTGAGTCTGGAGGCACAAAAGGCGGGCCGCCGCCTCTGGCCGCTCTGGCTCATCTGCTTACCACTGCTGCTGCCGCAGGCCAGCCTGCTGTTTGGCATCCGTCTCGGGGTGGACTGGTTCAGCCTCGGGTGGGGGGGCGACGGCATCGGCTGGGGTTGGGTGCTCTGGAGTCAGCTGCTGTTTGTCTTTCCCTATGTCTATCTCTGCCTGCACGGCCCCTATCGCCAGTTCGACCCGCGGATCACCCAGAGCGCCCTGCTGCTGGGGGCGACCCCATGGCGAGCCTGGTGGCAGGTCAAAGCGCCGCTGCTGGCACGCCCGCTGCTGTTTGCCTTTGCGGTAGGGGCTGCGGTGAGTTTGGCCCAGTATCTGCCGACCCTGCTCTTTGGCGCAGGCAGGGTGGTCACCATCACCACCGAAGCGGTGGCCATCGGCAGCGGCCTCAACCGGCGGCTGGCGGGTCTCTACGGCCTGCTGCAACTGCTGCTGCCGCTTCTTATCTATCTGCTGGCGCTCTGGTTGCCGGCGCGGATCAATCCGGCGCTCAAGGGGGGCAGCTCACGATGAACTCTCACGTTGGAAATCACCATATGCTGAGCAGCACACCTCTTCGCCTCTATCTGGAGGAAAACCTGCTGCTCTCGCTGCCCGCCCTGCAGGTGACACCGGGCGAGGTGTTGGCCCTGATGGGGCCCAGCGGCTGTGGCAAGAGCTCGCTGCTGGCGGCGCTGGCGGGGGTACTGCCCCCAAGCGGCCCGCTCCGGCTGGAGGGGGAAGTAACCCTCGGCGAGCGTCAGCTCACCCATCTGCCACCCCAGGCACGGCGTATCGGCATGCTGTTTCAGGATGATCTGCTGTTCGACCATCTGACAGTTGCCGAGAACCTGATGTTCGGCATACCGGCCAGCGTGAAGGGGCATCAGGCGCGGCGGGAAAAGGCGGTGGCAGCACTGGCGCAGGTGGATCTGACCGATCAGGCAGACAAGCTGCCGGGGGCGCTCTCCGGCGGCCAGAAGGCCCGCGTCAGCCTGCTGCGAGCGCTGCTGGCCGAGCCCAAGGCCCTGCTACTGGATGAGCCCTTCTCCCGCCTCGACAAGCCGCTGCGGGCCGCTTTTCGCCAGCTGGTGTTCGCGCAGATCAAGGCGCTGGCCATTCCCGCCATTCTGGTAACCCACGACGAAGAAGACGCGCCGGGCACCATAGTTCAGCTCACCGAATCCCGTTTTTGACCGAGGAGTTCACCTTGTTTGACCGCCACCTGATCCCCGTTATCCGCAGCCCCCTTGCACGGCTCGCAAAACCGCTCTGCCGCGCCGGGATCAGCGCCAACCAGATAAGCCTCACCGGCTTTGCCATCGGCATGCTGGCGTTGCCACTGCTGGCCCTTGGCTGCTATCAATCGGCACTGGCGGCCATCCTGCTCAACCGGCTGCTGGACGGGCTCGATGGCGCCGTGGCGCGGGAAACCGGCATCACCGACTGCGGCGGCTTTCTCGACATCACGCTGGATTTCATCTTCTACGCTGCCGTGGTGCTGGGCTTTGCCCTCGCCGCCCCCGCCAATGCGCTGCCCGCCGCCACCCTGCTGTTTGCCTTTATGGGCACAGGATCGAGCTTTCTGGCGTTTGCCATCATGGCGGGCAAGCGGGGTATCGATAATCCGGTCTACCACCACAAGTCTCTCTATTATCTGGGCGGTCTCACCGAGGGGAGCGAGACCATCGCCCTGTTCGTGCTGATGTGCCTGTGGCCCGCCGCCTTCGCCCCGCTCGCGTACGGCTTTGCCCTGCTCTGCGCCATCACCACCCTGACCCGGCTCTGGAGCGGTTACCACACGCTACGTCCCCCCCAGCGCTAAGCGGTGCACTCCTCACCAGATTGCTAATCCATCACACGATGAATTGGCGATGGGTGAGGCGCACGGAACACTTGCGCCCGGATGACAATGTTTTACCATGGCGGCACTTTTATCAGTCTCTTTGAGAACCCTATGCGTCGCCTTGCCTCTCTTCTCACTCTGTCGTTGTTTCCTCTGCTCGGTGGCTGCAGCAGCACGCCGGCTGCCAAGCCCGTGGTCGTCCCCCAGCCCAAGAGCGCTTTCATCAACCAGACGCCGTCACGCAGCCCCGTGTACAGCCAGGGGGTGAGCAAAGGGGACTTCGCCAATCGCACCAATGTGGACAGATTCGTCCAGAAGATGGTCGAGAAGCACGGTTTTGACAGCGCCCAGCTGCATCAGGTGCTGGCTCAGGCAGAGCGCTACGACTGGATCATCCGTCTGATGGATGCCCAGGCGCCGACCACCAGCAAACCGACCGGCCCGACCGGCGCCTGGAACCGCTACCGCGCCAAGTTCATCACCCCGGACAACGTACAGAACGGCGTCAACTTCTGGCGTGAATACGCGAGCGAGCTGAACCGGGCAGAGCAGATCTACGGGGTACCGCCCGAGATCATCGTCGGCATTATCGGGGTCGAGACCCGCTGGGGCCGGGTGATGGGCAAGACCCGCATTCTGGATGCGCTGGCCACCCTGGCGTTTGATTACCCGCGCCGCGCCGAGTTCTTCACGAGCGAATTGGAAGCCTTCCTGGTGATGACCCGCGATGAGGGGATGGATCCCACCGAACCCAAGGGCTCCTACGCCGGCGCCATGGGCTACGGCCAGTTCATGCCCTCCAGCTTCCAGCGCTATGCGGTGGACTTTGACGGCAACGGCCACACCAACCTGTGGGATCCGGTGGATGCCATCGGCAGCGTCGCCAACTACTTCAAGGCCCACGGCTGGGAGAAAGGGCAACCGGTGGCGGTGCGCGGTCAGGGCCAACTGCCCGGCTATGAGCACGGCTTCCAGACTCGTTACCCGGTGGCCTCCCTGCGCCGCGCCGGGCTGACGCCAACCAGCAGCCTTGGCAACCACAGCGAGGCGAGCCTGCTGCGCCTCGATGTCGGCACCGGCTACCAATACTGGTACGGCCTGCCCAACTTCTACGCCATCACCCGCTACAACCACAGCACCCACTACGCCATGGCGGTGTGGCAGCTGGGGCTGGCGGTGAAGGCGGCGCGCTGACAAACCGCGCTCAGCAAATAAAAAAAGGAGCCTTAACGGCTCCTTTTTTTATACTAATTACTTTATTTATTCACGGCAGATTGACCCGAAATCAGACCCCGGCCTTGGCCAGTGCCGCGGAGACGATCTGCTGGGCCTCCTGCTGGATGAGGTCGAGGTGCGCGTCGCCCTTGAAACTCTCCATGTAGATCTTGTAGATGGACTCGGTGCCGGAGGGGCGCGCCGCGAACCAGCCGTTCTCGGTCACCACCTTGAGGCCGCCGATGGCGGCATCGTTGCCCGGCGCTTTGGTCAGCTTGGCGATGATGGGCTCACCGGCCAAAGTGGAGGCTTCCACCAGCGCCGGATCCAGCTTGGAGAGCACCGCTTTCTGGGCGCTGTTGGCCGGGGCGTCGATCCGGCGGTAGCTGGAGCGGCCAAATTTGGCTTCCAGCGCGTCGTAGTGAGCCTGCGGATCCTTGCCGGTGACCGCCAGAATTTCCGCCGCCAGCAGCGCCAGAATGAAGCCATCCTTGTCGGTGGTCCAGACGGTGCCATCTTTGCGCAGGAAGGAGGCGCCTGCGCTCTCCTCACCGCCAAAGCCGAACTCGCCGCTGTAGAGACCATCCACGAACCACTTGAAGCCGACCGGCACCTCTTTCAGGGTACGGCCAATCTCGCCGGCCACCCGGTCGATCATGGAGGAAGAGACCAGCGTCTTGCCGACGGCCGCATCGGCAGACCAGCCGGTGCGATGGGTAAACAGATACTGGATTGCCACCGCCAGATAGTGGTTCGGGTTCATCAGACCGGACTTGGTGACGATACCGTGACGGTCGTAGTCAGGGTCGTTGCCAAGGGCGATGTCGAACTTGTCCTTGAGGGCAATCAAGCTCGCCATGGCGAACGGGCTGGAGCAGTCCATCCGGATCTTGCCGTCTTTATCCAGGGTCATGAAGGAGAAAGTCGGGTCGACCTTGTAGTTCACCACCTCGATGTTCAGGCCATAGGTCTTGGCGATGACGTCCCAGTAGGCGACGCCGGAGCCGCCCAGTGGATCGACACCGATCTTGATGCCTGCGTTCTTGATGGCATCCATATCCAGTACGTTCTTCAGATCATCCACATAGGGGGTGACATAGTCATGCTCGACCACGAACGGGCTTTTGAGCGCCTCGGCGAACGGCATCCGTTTCACGCCGGCCAGACCCGCTTCTAGAATGGCGTTGGCACGGTCCTCGACCCACTTGGTGATCTCCCCTTCGGCGGGGCCACCATGGGGCGGGTTGTACTTGAAGCCACCATCTTCCGGCGGGTTGTGGGACGGGGTGATCACCACGCCGTCGGCACGGGCAGCCGGTTTGCCAGCCCCTTCTTTGCCAGAGTTGTAGCGCAGGATGGCGTGAGAGATGACCGGGGTCGGGGTAAAACCGAGGCCGGCCTGAATGCGGGTTTCAACGCCATTGGCGGCCAGCACTTCGACAGCGCTGGCAAAAGCGGATTCGGACAGGGCGTGGGTATCCATGCCGACAAACAGCGGGCCAGTGATACCGGCCTGCTGGCGATACTCCACCAGTGCCTGGGTCACCGCCAGAATATGGGATTCGGTAAAGGCGTTGTGCAGGGCGCTGCCACGGTGGCCGGAGGTACCGAAGGCAACTCGCTGCTCGGGGCGGCTCATGTCCGGCTTGTTGAGGTAGTAGGCGCTGACCAGACGGGGGATGTTGGTCAGGTCGCTTAAGCGGGCCGGTTGACCGGCGTGGGAATGCTGAGCCATGGCGTTTTCCTTGCGTAATGGCGGCCTTGCCGGGCAAGGCCTGAGTCTTGAAAAACCGTTAGATTGCGCCGCACACCTGCGCGATCACCTCGTCGCCGTAACCCATGCTGCTCATCAGCTGGGCCACCATGTTCTGCTTGCGACTGGTGTTGGTGTTGGTGATCACCCAGAACGGGGTTTCCGGTACCGGCTTGGGCTTGGTAGTGCTGCCACTGGCGCGCAGAGCCTCGGGATCCCGTGAGAAATAGACACGCTTGCGCCCCTTGATTTCGGTGGCCTGGGTAAACCCGACCGGGTCATCCCGGTAGAGGGTACTCAGCACCTGCATGAAACGGTTGATGGACTTCTCTTCCTGCTGCAGCTCACCTGAGTCGAGCAGGGCTTGCAGCCCCTGCGGTGCGGCAACGACACGGGGTGGTGCCGCCACGGCTGGCTCGGCAACGGCGGCTGACGCGGCCCCCTGAGCAGGCTGTTCCAGCAGACGGCGCAGGATGTCGGAGGCACTCTCACCGATGTGCCGGGTCTGGCTGGCGATATAGAAGTAGAGATCGTCATCAAGCTCGATGGTTTTCATAGGGATGCGCTGGACTCGTCGAAATTCGGATGCGGCGATTATACATAGGCAAACCCGACAGCCCAAGGGAGGGGCTGGCAGATGTACATGAATCTCATCGAGAATACGGCATAATAGCGGCCCAAGTGTGTGATCGGCCGCACTGATAGCCAATCTGAACGGGATTTTTTAGAAAAAAAACCACACAAATTTCCCCTTCATCACACGAAATCCTTTTCTTTCCAGTGCGTTAAATCATATCGGCAACGCACTCATGACCGAACAAGGTGTCATTTTGCAACAAAAGAGCGTAGTGAACTTCAAAGAGCAGGGCCAGGGCCAAGCCGTCATTCTGATCCACGGGCTGTTCGGCAGCCTCGATAATCTGGGTCTGCTGGCCCGCGCCCTCGGCGAGCACTATCGGGTCATCAGCGTCGATCTGCGCAACCACGGCACCTCCTTTCGCAGCAACGACATGAGCTATCCGGCGCAGGCCGCCGACATACTCGCGCTGATGGATCACCTTGGGCTGGATCAGGCGGCAATAGTCGGCCACTCCATGGGGGGCAAGGTCGGGATGCAGCTTGCCAAGCTGGCATCCGCGCGGGTGAGCCGGCTGGTGGTCGCCGACATAGCGCCGGTCGCCTATCCCCACTCCCGCCACCAGAATGTGTTCGCCGGCCTCAACGCCACTCTAGCGGCACAGCCCCAGAGCCGCAGCGACGCGGAGCGCATTCTGGCCGAGCATATCGAGATCGCCGGGGTGCGCCAGTTTCTGCTCAAATCCTTCGCCAAAGGCGACGATGGCTGGCAGTGGCGCTTCAATGTGCCTGCTCTTGAGGAGAACTACGCCAACATCATGGGCTGGCCCGAGGATGAGCGCTGCTTCGAAGGGCCGGTACTCTTTATCAAGGGAGGGGATTCTGACTATATGCAGCCCCAATACAGCGAGGCAGCACTGGCCCAATTCCCGGCGGCAAAGGTGCGCGTCATCGCCGGAACCGGCCACTGGCTGCATGCGGAAAAACCGATGTTGTTCAACAAACTGGTTGTGGATTTCCTGTCCACAGGCGGTTAACAGTTCCAAATCCTTTGTGATATAGTGCGCCCGTCATAAGGAGTGTGCGCAATCCATGCTAAGTGAACATATCGACCTGATCGAAAGTTTGGGCCTCAAGTTATTCTTTGTGGCCATTTTCATATTGATTGGCCTGGCCATTCAGGACGTTCTCAAACGCGGCAACGTGCCCCGTTTCGGTCGTTTCATCGTCTGGTTGGTACTGTTTCTGGGTTGTGCAGGTTTTGTCGCCAAGGGGCTGATCGAACTGGGCTGGGAAGGCTCAGGACTAGGCTAACAATTTTCATCTGTGATGTATGGCCAAACAGCAAACTGATCGAACAACACTGGATCTGTTCGCAAACGAGAAGCGCCCCGGCAGGCCAAAGACCAACCCACTCCCCCGCGAGACCCAACTCAAGATCAACAAGCGTAACCAGCTTAAGCGCGATCGGGAGAATGGGCTGAAGCGGGTAGAGTTAAAGGTGGAGGCCGAGTTGCTGGAGCGCCTGAACCAACTTGCGTTGCAACAGAACATCAGCCGAGCCGAGCTGATCCAATCTATCCTGAAGCAACAGATTGAGTCCGCCTTTGCGGTGGATATTGCAGTCTGAGCGTCAAGCATTAACACCAAATACGGGTAACTAAACACTATGGCAAGTGTAGGTCTGTTTTTTGGCAGCGATACCGGTAACACCGAAGCTGTCGCCAAGATGATCCAGAAAGAGCTGGGCAAAAATCTGATTGAAGTCCGTGACATCGCCAAGAGCAGCAAGGCCGACATCGAGAACTTCGATCTGCTGATGTTCGGCATCCCGACCTGGTACTACGGCGAAGCACAGGCCGACTGGGACGACTTCTTCCCCGATCTGGGCGAAATCGACTTCACCAACAAGCTGGTTGCCATCTTCGGTTGTGGCGATCAGGAAGACTACGCCGAGTACTTCCTCGACGCCATGGGTACCCTGCGCGACATCGTTGAAGCCAAAGGCGCCATCATCATCGGTCACTGGCCGACCGCCGGTTACGAGTTTGAAGCCTCCAAGGCGCTGGTAGATGACAAGCACTTCGTCGGTCTGGGTATCGATGAAGATCGTCAGCCGGAGCTGACCGCCGAGCGCGTCAAAGGCTGGTGCAAGCAGCTGCACGAAGAGATGTGCCTGGGCGAGCTGGAGTAATCTCCTCCCCCTGCTTGAAACAACAAGGGCCCCGTCGGGGCCCTTGTTCTATCTGCAATTTGCGGCCGTTCACTCTCCCCTGTGCTCGGGTTTGGCCCGCACATAGAGAGTGCGTTTCACCTGCGCCACCAGCTCCCCCTGACCGTCCTGCACCGTCACCTCGAATTCGGGAAAGTACTTGATCCCCCCTTCGGTCGCCGCCACGATTTCGGCCAGCTTGCCATCGCTCAGGTTGAATTCCGCCACCAGCTTGCCCTTGCCCGGTTTGATGTAGTTGATGCTGCCCGCCTTGTCCCAGACGTAATAACGGTTCTTGAAGTAACCCATCAGCATCAGCGGATAGATGGGATCTGTCATGGCAAACATGCTGCCGCCAAACTGGGTGCGGTTGGCATTCTTGTTCCACCAGCGGGATTTCAGGGTCACCCGACAGTAGCGAAAATCATCGCTCAGGGTCTCTATCTTGATGCCGGCGCCCCAGAAAGGGGGCCAGGCATTGAGGGCGCGGCGCACCCAGGCCGCGTTGTCAAAAAGCCAATCCATGGATCTCATCCGACCAGACATGTGAAAGTTACATCTTATCAACATCTGCCATCCCGGCAAGTCGTCCAAGGTGATTGATTATTTCAATCCAGACCCGGATGAGTGGCTAAACCCTTTGAATTTGCGGGTTTATTTTTTGGGATGCAACGACCTATAATGACAGGCCAAGCGAGTTGAAGGTTGCCATTCCCGCGGCAGTCCATCAGAATAAACCCCACCTTCGAGAATGCGAATAAGTAGAATATGGCAGACAACAACCAAGCGTTAAAAAAGGCCGGGCTCAAGATCACCTTGCCCCGGGTCAAGATCCTGGAAATCCTGCAACAGCCGGACTGCCAACACACCAGTGCCGAAGATCTCTATAAACGCCTGATCGATCTGGGTGAAGAGATTGGTCTCGCCACCGTCTACCGCGTTCTCAACCAGTTTGATGATGCCGGTATCGTGACCCGCCATCACTTCGAAGGGGGCAAGTCGGTATTTGAGCTGGCGACTCAGGAGCACCACGACCATCTGGTTTGCCTGGACTGCGGCAAGGTGATTGAGTTCTCCGACGAGGTGATTGAACAACGCCAGAGCGAGATCGCCAAGAAGCACAATATCCGTCTCACCAACCACAGTCTCTACCTCTACGGTCACTGTGCCAGCGGTGAGTGCAAGCACGACGACTAAGTCGGCTGCAACATCAGATCACGGACAATAAAAAAGCCAGCATCAGCTGGCTTTTTTATTGTCCGAAACAGGATAGAAGCACAATGGAGGGCAGAGTCTCCCCTGCCCCACGGTATCAGCCTTCTACCTTGCCCCAGGAGTCGCGCAGGGCAACAGTGCGGTTGAACACCAGATGCTCCGGGCTGGAGAGCTTGTTGTCGGCGCAGAAGTAGCCTTCGCGCTCGAACTGGTAAGCCTGCTCCGGCTTTGCGTTCTTCAGCGAAGCCTCGACACGTGCACCCTCGATGATCACCAGGGATTCCGGGTTCAAAGCCGCTTCGAAGTCCTCTTCGGCGCCCGGGTTCGGCACCTTGAACAGACGGTCATAGAGACGCACTTCTGCCGGCAGGGAGTGAGTAGCGCTGACCCAGTGGATCACCCCTTTCACCTTGCGGCCATCGGCCGGATCCTTGCCCAGGGTCTCGGGGTCGTAGCTGCAGTAGATGCAGGTGACCTTGCCGTCGGCGTCCTTCTCGATGCGCTCGGCCTTGATGACGTAGGCATTGCGCAGACGCACTTCCTTGCCCAGCACCAGACGCTTGAACTGCTTGTTCGCTTCCTCTTTGAAGTCAGCTTCGTCGATGAAGATTTCGCGGGTAAAGTTCAGCTCGCGGGTACCCATCTCGGCGTTGCTCGGGTGAGCCGGGGCGGTCAGCACTTCATCGGCAGCCAGGTTCTCGATCACCACCTTCACCGGGTGCAGCACGGCCATGGCGCGCGGTGCATTCTCGTTGAGGTCTTCACGGATGCAGGCTTCCAGCATGCTCATCTCGACGATGTTGTCCTGCTTGGTCACGCCGATGCGCTTGCAGAACTCGCGGATGGAGGCCGGAGTATAACCACGGCGACGCAGACCGGACACGGTCAGCATGCGCGGGTCGTCCCAACCATCGACGTGCTTCTCGGTCACCAGCAGGTTCAGCTTGCGCTTGGACATGACGGTGTATTCGAGGTTCAGACGAGAGAACTCGTACTGACGCGGGTGGCAGTCGATGGTGATGTTGTCCAGCACCCAGTCGTACAGACGACGGTTATCCTGGAACTCCAGAGTACAGATGGAGTGGGTGATCCCTTCCAAGGCGTCCGAGATGCAGTGAGTGAAGTCATACATCGGGTAGATGCACCACTTGTCACCGGTCTGGTGGTGGTGGGCAAACTTGATGCGGTAGATAACCGGATCGCGCATCACCATGAAGGGAGAAGCCATGTCGATCTTGGCGCGCAGGCAGACGGAACCCTCGGCAAACTCGCCGTTCTTCATCTTCTCGAACAGGGCCAGGTTCTCTGCCACGCTACGTTCACGGAACGGGCTGTTCTTGCCTGGTTCGGTCAGGGTGCCACGGTACTCGCGCATCTGCTCGGGGGAGAGCTCGTCCACATAGGCCAGACCCTTTTCGATCAGCTCAACGGCGTAGCCGTGCAGCTTGTCGAAATAGTCGGAGGAGTAGCAGATCTCGCCGTTCCACTGGAAGCCAAGCCACTGCACGTCCTGCTTGATGGACTCAACGTACTCGATATCTTCCTTCGCCGGGTTGGTATCGTCAAAGCGCAGGTTGCACTGGCCCTGATAGTCGCGGGCGATGCCGAAGTTCAGGCAGATGGATTTGGCGTGGCCGATATGGAGATAACCGTTCGGCTCGGGCGGAAAACGGGTATGCACACTGCTGTGCTTACCGCTGGCCAGATCTTCATCAATGATCTGACGAATAAAGTTAGTTGGGCTGTTCGCCTGACTCATGGCTCACCTCAAAAAAGCGTCACTGGCGGAAGTTGTGCCGGCTGGCACCCTCATCCCCCCGCCGTCAAGCCGGATATGATCCCTCATTACGCGCCCTGCCTCAACCTGAATTTGGCAGTTCCAGGCTATTGGCGTGCTAAAAAGCGGGTCAAAGCCGCCTCGTCACGCAGGATGTATAAAAAAGCCCCGCACAAGGCGGGGCTGAAAGTGATGAAAAACAAAACAGACAATACACACACAACAAAGGCTCACACGCACAGTCAACCTTTCCCAAATCCGATAGACCATCGCCCTTGGGAAAGGCGGGTCTTGCGACCCACCTTGCGTTACGGCATGGGTACTATCAGTTCAACTCGGTGACGCGGCTGGTGCGCTTGCCATCGAAGCTGGTGGTACGCAGGTAGACCTTGCCATCAACGGCCGGCTTGGCCGCGGCGTCGTAGGCAGTCCAGGTCTTGCCGTCCAGGCTGTACTGGATGGGCAGGCCCGGCAGATCCACGTTCGCTTCCAGCACACCGTTCACCACTTTGGCACCCGGTACGGAGAGGCGGTATTCAACACCGGCCTGATCCAGTTTCGGCAGGACGCGCTGACCCAGCAGGTTGGCGAACTGGTTCCACTCTTTGTTCAGAGTGGCCTTGTTGACATGCTTGGTTTCGCCGGAGAACTCGCGACCCTTCACATAGTTCAGCTCGAAGCCACCCTTGTGCCATGCGCGCTCGGCCATGGAGAAGATACGCGGGTAAACCATGTACTCGTACTGAGCGTCGGTACGTACGGTTTCACTCCACTGCTGACCGGAGATCCCCTTGAACTTGACCGGATCCTGGTCACCCTTGGCCACGAAGGCGTTGCCATCGCGGTCAACCGAGGTTTCGGCGTTCTGCGGCAGGTTTTCCGGGGCGAAGGCGAACACCTTGCGGGTGTCGTTGAAACGGGTTGCCCAGTAGTAGCCACGCTCAGCCGGGTGCACCTCGTTCGGGAAGTCGAAGTAGAGGTAATCCGGGTTGGAGAGGACCACTTCATAACCCTTATGCGCCCATTTCATCGCTTCGTTGAAGCCACCCCAGTAGAGGGTTTCCCAGAAGTTGACACGGGTGTTGTCGGTGGCGAAGTCCTTGGCGCTGTTGGCGTACTTCAGACCATCTTCCCACGCCTGCAGGGTGGAGAAGCCGTGGCCCTTGACCATCTCGCCCACTTCCTTGGCGAAGTAAACCGGCAGCTCGGCTACGTCCTTGATCTTGCCATCGTCGATCATCTTCTGGCACATCGGGGACTTGCCAAACGGCTTGTCCTGCTTGCTGGAGTCGACGTTGCCTTTCCATGCCACCAGCTCTTCTTTCTTGGTGACAGCGGGATCCTGATAACCACCGCCCTGCATGATGTTCTTCGCTTCGTCACCACCGTAGTGCCATGCGGTCAACGGCTGGCCGGCGGCCTGGTGCATCTGGGCAACTTCATCCATCACCTTGGCCACGAAGGTGGCAGCACCCGGCTGGCAAGGGTTGATGAAGGACATCTTGTCGTAGAACTGGACGGAGGTGACGTTGGACGTATCGTTCGGGTCAGTCAGGCGGAACTGGTTGGCTTCGGCTTCTTTACCTTCAGCCATCAGACGCTTGTAACGCGCTTCCATGGAAACCACGGCGGCACGGGCGTGCGCCGGCATGTTGATCTCGGGGATGACGGTCACACCGCGCGCTCTGGCATAACGCACCAGGTCGATATAGTCAGACTTGCTGTAGAAGCCGGAGCCCTGGTTGTCGCTGGTCGGGCCGGAGCCCAGTTGCGGCAGCAAGCACTTGGTTTCGGAGAGATCGTGGCAACGCTGGCTACCGACTTGAGTCAGTTCCGGCAGGCCCGGGATCTCCAGACGCCAGCCTTCATCGTTGGTCAGGCCCAGATGCAGCACGTTGAGCTTCATGGCAGACATCTGGTCAACCAGCTTCTTCATGGTGTCCAGGCTGCGGAAGTGACGAGCCACGTCGGTCTGCATACCGCGGTATTCAAAGCGCGGCGCATCTTCAACAGTCATCTGGCTAACCAGCTTGTCGTTGACACCCAACAGGGAGATCAGGGACTGAGCACCCCAGTAGGCGCCTTCAATGTCGTGACCCTGGATAACAGTGCCTTTCTTGCCGATGGTCATGTCATAACCTTCGGCCTGCTTGAGCTTGCTGCCCAGCTTGATGGTGACCGGGTAGCCGGTGTCGGAGAGGGTAACACCCAGCTTGGTCAGTTGTGCTTTCAGGGCTTCGGCGCGATCGCTCGGCAGATCCAGGGCATTGAGTTTGATGGTGGAGAAGTCAACCTGCGGGCCAGCCTTGACCACCTGCTTCATCGGGGTCGGCAGGATCTGGTTGTCGACCTTGCCAGCCGGCAGCAGGGTGCTGGTCTGGTTGGCAGCAAAACGGGTCTCACTGTTCATCAGGATGTTCTTGTCATCCTTGATGCGCTTCCAGCCATCAGCCGGCATCGGCTTCTCGTAGGTGGTGGCATCGTCGATGTTGCTCATGCTGGCCAGCACTTTCGGCTCGGCACCTTCGCTGGCGACATACCAGTTCGGCATGATGTCAGATTCGAACAGTACCCAATATTCGACCACCAACGGTACTTCGACCGTGGCATCCTTGGCGAACCCCTGGAACTTCTCGGTTGGCGTCAAACGATAGAGGTCGCCGGTCAGGTGAGTGATGGTGAACTGGTCGTTGTCCACCCGCTGGATGCGGCGGATGGAGGAGACATAGATGCTCCAGTCCTTGGAGGTGACGTCAGCACCGGTGTTGGTCAGGTGCAGCTTGGCAACGCCACAACTCGCCCACTCGGAGCCCAACGCCTGGCAATCGAGACCGGCACCGGCGCCATCGTTGGTGACGACTTCATACTTGACCACCAGATTGTTGGCGAGGGAGTCGACCACGGCTTGCTTGGCGGCATCGGCTGCCTGGACCTGGCTGACGAAAACGGTAGACATGGCAATGGCTAACAGAGAATGTTTCAAGTTCATAACTGCTGCTCTCATTTGAAGTAAAGGTTGGATTTTCTTGGCTTTTTTTATATTGGGCCCCTAAGTGGGGCCCTTAGTTATGTCAACAATGGACTTAGACTTGAGGTGAGCGAGTCGCTCGATTAACGCAGGGCTTTCATCTCACCGGCGATGATTTCGGCCAATGGGCCCAGAATCACCTGCAGGTTCTGCTCGCCGAGCTTGACCACACCGGCCGCACCCAGGGCTTTCAGCTTGCGCTCATCGACGATGCTGCGGTCTTTCAGGGTCAGACGCAGACGGGTGATGCAGGCATCGATGGTAACCAGGTTGTCCTGACCACCCAGCACTTCCAGATACTGCTTGGCCAGCTCGGTACGGTTGGTGGACTGGGCAACAGCCGGAGCAGCAGCTTCATCATCTTCACGACCCGGAGTTTTCAGGTTCAGCTTGGCAATGACTACGCGGAACACTGTGTAGTAAAGGCCGAAGAAGACCAGACCCTGAGGAATCAGCATGTACCAGTTGGTTGCCAGCGGGTTGCGGCTGGAGAGCACCATATCCACCAGACCGGCACTGAAACCGAAACCGGCCATCCAGTGCATGGAGGCTGCGATGAACACGGAGATACCGGTCAGCACGGCGTGGATGACATACAGTACCGGAGCTACGAACATGAAGGAGAATTCGAGCGGCTCGGTTACACCGGTGAAGAAGGAGGCAAAGGCAGCAGCGATCATGATGGACGCAACTTTCTCTTTGTTCTCTTTCTTGGCGGAGTGGTAGATGGCCAGAGCGGCACCCGGCAGACCAAACATCATGATGGGGAAGAAGCCAGCCTGGTACATACCGACCACGCCTTTCACCTGATCCAGGCTCTTGCCAGCGGCCAGAGCGGCATCGATGGTAGCCTGACCACCCAGGAAGTTCGGGATGTCGTTGATACCGGCCACGTTGAACCAGAACACGGAGTTCAGGGCGTGGTGCAGACCAATCGGGATCAGCAGACGGTTGAAGAAGGCGTAGATACCGGCGCCGGTGGAGCCCAGGCTCACGATGGACTCACCGAAGGAGACCAGACCACCGTAGATTGCTGGCCATACGGCCATCAGGATGAAAGATACAACGATCATCACGACGGAGGTTACGATCGGTACCAGACGACGACCGGAGAAGAAGGAGAGAGCCTTGTGCAGCTCGACGCTGCTGAAGCGGTTGTAGAGCTCAGCGGCGATAACACCACACAGGATACCCACGAACTGGTTGCTGATCTTGGCAAACGCGGCAGGAACCTGCTCCACCGGGATGCTCTTGATCTGGGCCACAGCGCCCGGGCTCAGCAGGGTGGTAACGACCAGGAAGCCGACCAGACCTGCCAGAGCAGCAGAACCGTCTTTATCCTTGGACATACCGTAAGCAACACCGACTGCGAACAGTACGGACATGTTATCAATAATGGCTGCGCCCGCTTTAATCAGGAAGGCAGCCAACGCGCTCTCACCACCCCAACCATTCGGGTCAATCCAGTAGCCAACCCCCATCAGGATCGCGGCGGCAGGCAATACCGCTACCGGCACCATCAGGGCACGGCCGATCTTTTGCAAATAACCGAGAATGTTCACGGTTCCTCTCCTTAGTTAATGTTTTTCTAGAAATTAAGTGCTTATCACGTTTGACGCATAAGCCATCAAGGCTTGATTTGCAGTCTAGGGCTTTTATTTCGCTGCGCAAATTAATAAACCGATAATCGTGATCGTTATCACCCAAACAAGATAAAGGTGGTGGATAGATGTGGCTTAGTTCGCAATCTTTATTTACGCTATAAAACAACTTAAATTCGTCTTAGCCCATTGCCACCGTCAAGCCGGTCGCAACCCGACACAGAGGTATCCATATGCGCCTGATCCCGTTGAAGTCCGCCAGCCAAGTAGGCCTGTGGTCTGCCCGTTACATCGTTGACCGTATCAATGCCTTCAAGCCGACAGCAGACCGCCCCTTCGTACTGGGCCTGCCCACCGGTGGCACTCCGCTCAATACCTACAAGCGTCTTATCGAGTTGCACAAGGCTGGCGAAGTGAGCTTCCAGAACGTGGTCACCTTCAATATGGACGAGTACGTCGGCCTGCCGGAAGATCACCCGGAGAGCTACCACAGCTTCATGCACAACAACTTCTTCAGCCACATCGACATCCGTCCCGAGAACATCAACATTCTCAACGGCAATGCCGAAGATCTGGTGGCCGAGTGCAAGCGCTACGAAGACAAGATCAAGTCCTACGGCAAGATCCACCTGTTCATGGGCGGCGTCGGCAATGACGGCCACATCGCGTTCAACGAACCGGCCTCTTCCCTCTCCTCCCGTACCCGTGTCAAGACCCTGACCGAGGATACCCGCATCGCCAACTCCCGCTTCTTCGGTGGCGACATGGAGCAGGTGCCCAAGCTGGCGCTGACCGTGGGTGTCGGCACCCTGATGGATGCGGAAGAGATCATGATCCTGGTGACCGGTCACAGCAAGGCACTGGCTCTGCAGGCCGCCGTGGAAGGCAGCGTCAACCACATGTGGACCATCTCCACCCTGCAACTGCATCCGAAAGGAATGATGGTGTGCGACGAGCCCTCCACCATGGAGCTCAAGGTCAAGACCGTTCGCTACTTCCAGCAGCTGGAAGCTGCCAACATCGGCCGTCTGTAAGGAGCGCCCATGTACGCATTGACCAACTGCACTCTCTATACCGGCAGCTGCGTGCTGACCGGTTACGGGGTGCTTATCGAGGGCGACAAGATTGTCGCCATCTCCCGCGAGGCAGAATTGTCTGCGGATATCGAGAAGATTGATCTCAAAGGCGCCAATCTGACCGCCGGTTTCATCGACGTGCAGCTCAACGGCTGTGGCGGCGTGATGTTCAACACCGACATCACCACCGAGACCCTGGCCACCATGCAGGCGGCCAACCTGAAATCCGGTACTACCAGCTTTCTGCCGACCCTGATCACCAGTCCGGATGCAGACATGAAGCAAGCCGTCACCGTCACCCGTGACTACATGGCAGCCCACCCCAACGAGGTGCTGGGTGTCCATCTGGAAGGCCCCTACACCAACCTCAAGCGCAAGGGTATCCACCCTGCCGCGCAAATCCGCCAGCCAGCGGACGAGATGATCGACTTCTTCTGCGCCAACGCGGACGCCATCGCCAAGATCACCCTGGCACCGGAGCGCAACGATCCGGCCCACGTTCGCCGTCTGGTGGATGCGGGGATCCTGGTCTCTGCCGGCCACACCGCCGCCAGTTATGACCAGGCGATGGCTGGCTTTGACAACGGCATTCGCTTTGCCACCCACCTCTACAACGCCATGACCCCGACCCTCAACGGTCGCGAGCCGGGCGTCGTGGGCGCCATCTATGATCGCAAGGATGTCTATGCTGGCGTGATCGTCGATGGCCACCATGTACACTGGGCCAACGTGCGTCTGGCACACAAGATCCTTGGTGAGCGACTGGTGCTGGTCACCGATGCCACTGCCGCAGCAGGGGCACCGGAAGGGTTTGAGAAATTTGATTTTTGTGGCACTACCGTCTTTTTGCGCGATGGTCAGTGCATTGACGAGAATGGTACACTCGGCGGTTCCTCCCTCACCATGATTGAAGGGGTGGAGAATCTGGTCAAGCAGGTCGGATTACCGCTCGATGAAGCACTGAGAATGGCCAGCCTCTATCCCGCGCGCGCCATTGGATGGGACTCACGTCTCGGTAGTATCCAGGTCGGTAAAGTAGCCAACCTCACTGTCTTCGATCAGGACTTCACGGTCCGTGGGACCGTGGTTAACGGACACTACACACAACAGTGACATCATGACTGGCGGACAAATAGCAAACGTAGATCTTATCAAGCAGGTCAACAGTGCAGCCGTATATAGGCTCATCGACCTGCAAGGCCCCATCTCGCGGGTCAAGATTGCCGAGTTGAGTCAGCTGGCCCCGGCCAGCGTGACCAAGATAACCCGGCAACTGATCGAGCATGGCCTGATCAAGGAGACCTCTCCGCAAGCCTCCACCGGTGGGCGGCGAGCCATCTCGCTGACCACCATCAAGCATCGCTTTCAGTTTGTCTCCGCCAAGCTGGGCCGTGGCTACCTGCAGCTGAGTCTCTATGATCTCGACGGCAAGGAGCTCGACCAGCACGTCATTCAGGTGACCGAGATCGACCAGCAACCCGTGGTCGACATGCTGCTGCGGGAAATTGGCGCCTTCATCGACGCCAACGCCGAGCGCAGCCGCAATCTCATCAGCATCGCCCTCACCATGCCGGGTCTGGTCAATCCGGAATCCGGCATGGTCATC
The DNA here is from genome assembly GCF_000764665.1 of Aeromonas lacus. Classification (GTDB taxonomy): domain Bacteria; phylum Pseudomonadota; class Gammaproteobacteria; order Enterobacterales; family Aeromonadaceae; genus Aeromonas; species Aeromonas lacus. The sequence continues at coordinate 71,926 of NZ_JRGM01000032.1, forward strand.
TATACCCCCAAGTACCAGATCCGCAATCTGGGACTGGCGAAGCTGCTTGAGAACCACTTCAACCTCCCCTGCTACGTGGGCAACGACACCCGCTCGCTGGCGCTGGCCGAACATTTCTTCGGCGAGTCCCGCGACTGCATGGACTCCATTCTGGTAAGCGTTCACCAGGGCACCGGCTCCGGGATCATCACCAAGGGTCAGGTGTTCCTAGGCCAAAACCGCAACGTCGGCGAGATCGGTCATATTCAGGTCGAGCCGCTCGGCAAGCGTTGCCACTGCGGCAACTTTGGCTGCCTTGAGACCATCGCCTCCAACGAAGCGATCATCGACAAGGTGAAGGAGCTTATCAGCCGCGGTCACCAGAGCTCGCTGCAGGAGAAGCACATCACCATTCAGGAGGTGTGCAAGGCGGCTCTGGCGGGCGACGAACTGGCTCGCAGCGTCATCGAGAACGTCGGCGAACATCTGGGACGGGCGGTAGCCATCACGGTCAACCTGTTCAACCCGCAAAAGGTGCTGATCGCTGGCGAAATCACTGCAGCAGAAGAGATCCTCTTCCCGGCTATCCGCCGTTGCGTAGAACACCAGTCCCTGCCGAGTTTCCACCGTGGCCTGCCCATCGTGAAAGCGCGCTTCCAGAACCAGCCGACCTATGGCGGCTTTGCGCTGGTCAAGCGTGCCCTGCTGGAGGGAGATCTGCTACAGATCATCATGGAGCAGAAGTAAGGTTTATCCTTTGCAATAAAAAACGGCAGCCAGTGGCTGCCGTTTTTTATTGGGCGACTCTCGAACCCCTCATTACTGGCTTCTACAGGCTTTGAAAAGATCCAGATCCCCGTCGTAGACCTTGGTCTGCACATCCATGATCCCCAGCATCGAGTGGAACAGGTTGTCGTGGGAGAAGCGCTTGCTGCTCGCCTCCCCGGCCAGGCAGCTCATATCCAGCTGACGGTTGGCCACCATTTGCGGAGAGAGCCAGGTCAGCAGGGGCACTTTGGTCTGATCGTCCGGCGCGAACTTGTAGGGTGTGCCGTGCAGATAGAGCCCCATGGCCCCTAGCGACTCACCGTGATCCGAGAGGTAAAGCAGGCCGGTGTTGTACTTGCTCTCCAGAGCCTTGAGCTTGTCGATCAGCTGCGCCACCACCTTGTCGGTATAGCGGATGGTGTTGTCATAGGTGTTGACCAGCTCCTCGTCGCTGCAGTTTTCAATGTCGCTGCGCGGGCAGTCGGGCACAAATACCCGATCACTGGCAGGATAGCGGCGATAGTAGGTCGGGCCGTGACTACCCATCAGGTGAAAGACCACCAGCTTGTTGCCCTTCATTCGGGCGATCTGCTGATCCAGCCCCTCCAGCAGTACCTCGTCATAACAGGAACCACCCTTGCAGAAGGCCGGATAATCCTTTGGAGCTATATCGATGGTCGGCACATTGCGGCATACCCCCTTGCAACCAGCATCGTTGTCCTTCCAGAGCACCGAGATACCGGCATGCTGCAGCACATCGAGCAAGCCATCCCGGGCGTTTGCCTGCTGCTCGTCATAGCCACGGCGAGTCAGGTTGGAGAACATGCAGGGCACCGAAACCGCAGTGGCGGTGCCGCAGGAGCGCACATCCCGAAACGAGACGACGCCCTCCTCTTTGTCGGTAAAACTGTTGGTCGGTTTGGCATAGCCGTTGAGGGAGTAGTTTTTGCTGCGCGCCGTCTCCCCCACCACCAGAAACATCAGGGTCGGTTTATCCCCTTTGGCGACGACTTTGGCATCAGTCCCCAACGGTTGATAAGGGATAGGGGTAGCAAATACCACGTCGCGGGCATATTTGTAGATGCCATTGACATAGTTGGCCGGCACTATCTGCTTGCCCAGGATCCGGTGATTGCGGCCGATCGAGACGTAATCCTGATAGTAAAGTGCGGCAACGCCTCCTACGAACAACAGCGAGAGAGCCAGTGCACCAGTCCTGATGGCCAACCCCTTGTACCAGTTTGCCGGATAGCGCACCTTCAGCGACCAAAGCACCAGCATGGGTAACACGCCGGTCAGCAGGAACCAGAGCACGACCGGCACATTCAGGTAGGAGGTAGCCTCGCTGTTGTTGGTCTCCACTATGTTCTGGATCATGCTGGCATCGAAGATGACGCCGTACTTGAGCATGGCGTAACTGACGATGGAGCCCGTCAGGATCAACAGCGAAAAGAAGGGCTTGAGCAACCAGCGGAAGGTAAAGGGGATAAAGACGGCATTGAGTGCGGCAAGCAGTACCAGAGGAACCGAGATAACGAAGCCGGCCCGGACATGTTCCAAACCACTGATAACAGAATAAAAACGAAGGAAGAAAGGCCAGTTCAGCACCAGTGCAAAAAAGAGCACCAGCAACAAATTCACCTTCATCACACCGAGCGTGATGCGCATAGAAGACTCCTGAATGCCGGATGACACAATAAATGGCGGGGGCAACACTACCAGAAAGAATGCCGCCAGCGTAGAAGGCAAAAATTAAGCGCGAATTAAGAGATAACGCAGCGCTCCGTGCGCATCATCACAGCCTCGCATCCAGTCAGCCGTTACCTTGGTTTTTTTGTTGTCTATCCATCGGATTTTGCTAGCTTGTTGGGTAGGCATTCAAGAAATGCGAGTTCATCAATGGCACTGATCGAAGCCTCTATAGAACAGCTGAGGGTTGGCCACTTTATCCATCTTCCCACCGGATGGACCAACCATCCTTTTATGTTCAATGCCTTCAAAATCAAGGATCAGCAGCAGCTGGACATCATTCGCCACCTTGATCTGAACCTCATGATGGTGGACCCCGACAAGAGCGATCTTCCGATCGAGCCCCTGCTGCGCGGCGATATTCCCGATGCCGGCCCCGACCTTGAAGAGCTGGAAGAGCTGATTGCCTCGGGCCCGCCCCCCTTTGATGAAAAAGCCTTCCGCCGCTCCATGCGTGCCGCCGACAAGGCATTTGGCCAGTCGATGAGCGAGCTGCGCGATGCATTGGGCTCCCTCAACCTGAAGCCGGACGAGGGGCTGGCCAATACCGCTCAGATTGTTCGCAATGCCGCCCTCCAGCTCAGTCAGCATGAAGGGCCGCTTGGACTGCACCTGATCCGCAACCCCCACACCGACATTTTGCTGCAGCACAGCCTCAACGTGGCCTTTATCGCCATGCTGATGGCGCGCGAGCTGGGCATGAATCCCATTGAACTGGAAGAGACCGGTCTGGCCGGACTTATCCACGATATCGGCGAGCTCAAGATACCGAGCCAGATCATCCAGAAGCGTGGTGAGCTCAGCAAGGCAGAGCAGAATTTTCTCAATATGCACCCGCAATACGGTCTCGACATGCTGACCCAGCTCAATGCCTTCGAGCCCAAGATCCGTCAGGTGGCACATCTGCATCATGAACGGCTCGACGGCAGCGGCTATCCGCTGGGGATCAAGGGAGGGGAGATACCACCACTGGCACGTCTGATCGGACTGGTGGACTTTTATGACGAGCTGCTGCATCCGCGCAGCAGCGCCAATCCGGCGGCACCAAGCCAGGCCATCAGCCAGCTCTACAAGCTCTCTCAGAAGAAGTTCGATCAGACGCTGGTCAAGCTGCTGGTCAAGGTGCTGGGGGTTTATCCACCGGGATCGCTGGTGAAACTCTCGGACGAGACGGTAGCGCTGGTGTTGTCCACCGAACCGACCATGCCGCTCAAACCGAAAATTCTCACCTATATCAAGGGGCAGCGCCCGGAAGCCGTACCGATGATCGACCTGCGCGAGGACGAGCGCACCATCACCGCATTTATCAAGCAGGAAGAGCTGGATGAGGGGCAACGGCTCTTCTTCAATCTGACCCGTCGCTTCTGTTACTACTTTGCGTTTTGAGTTATCCCCAGAAGCTGGGGATAACTCATTGGACAAACCGGAATAATTGCTCGAAGACCCGCCGAAAGGTTGTCATCTGACCATGTATAAAAAACGCCCAGCCATTCGGCCGGGCGGAGCATGCCACCTCCGTGTGGCGTATCCAGCGGATACATTCATGCTCCATCCACCAATACCAACCCCGGTGCGCTTACACAAATATCAATTTAACTTGCTGATTTAATATGGTTTTATTCATTCGTTCTGGCAAACTGGCCGACCGTGCCGCCCCGTTCGGCCGCCAGAACAAGATCCTGATCACACTTATGCACGGGCTGGCGATTATTTCACCCGACTTATGAGGAGCGTTTTTTATGCAGTTGGTCCTCTCTTTGCTGCAACAGATGAGCGTCAGTCTGGTGATCGCCTACCTTTTTTCCAAAAGCCCGCTGCTGCGCCCGCTTGCCAACTATTCCGTCAGACTACCTCACAAGGTACTGATATACATTATTTTTTCCAGCTTTTGCATCCTTGGCACCTATGTCGGCCTCGACATTGATGACGCCATCGCCAACACCCGGGCCGTCGGTGCCGTGCTGGGCGGCCTGCTGGGCGGCCCGCTGGTGGGATTTCTGGTCGGGCTGACCGGGGGTTTGCATCGCTATACCCTGGGGGGATTTACCGATCTCGCCTGCGCCATCTCCACCACCTGCGAAGGGCTCTTGGGCGGCATAGTCCACTGGCGTCTGATGCGTGCCGGCAAGATGGATGCACTGTTCGAGCCGCGCATCGCCTTCTTTACCACCCTCTATGCCGAAATCCTGCAGATGGTCATCATCCTGCTGGTGGCGACCCCGTTCGACAAATCCCTGCTGCTGGTGCGCACCATCGCCACTCCGATGATTTTGGCCAACTCCTGCGGTGCGGCACTCTTTATCAGCATGATCCGCGATCAGCAGCAGATGTATGAGAAGTTCTCCCGGGTCTTCTCCGCCAAAGCGCTCAATATCGCCAACCGCACCGTGGGCATCATGAGTCAGGGCTTTACCCCCGAAGCGAGCCACAAGATAGCCCGCATCATTCAGGAGGAGACCGGCGTCGGCGCCGTGGCCATCACGGATACCGACAAGATCCTCGCCTTTATCGGCACCGGCGAAGATCACCACTTGCCGGGCACTCCCATTACCTCTGCCATCACCATGCGCGCTATAGAGCGCAACAAGGTGTTGTTCGCCGATGGCAATGCTCAGCCCTATCGCTGCAGCCTTTCGCCTCAATGCCAGCTGGGATCGGTATTGGTGATCCCGCTGCAAGGGGACAGAGGGGTGATCGGCACCATCAAGCTCTACGAGCCCAAAAAGCGGCTCTTTCTCAAGATCAACCACACCCTGGGGGAAGGGATCGCCAACCTGCTGTCACAGCAGCTGCTGGCCGGTCGGCTGGAGCAGCAGCAGCGGCTGCTGGTGCAATCCGAACTCAAACTGATCCAGGCCCAGATCAACCCCCATTTTCTGTTCAATACCCTCAACACCATCAGCGCCATTACCCGCCAGGATCCGGGCAAGGCTAGGGATCTGCTGCTGCATTTGTCGCGTTTTTTCCGCAAGAATCTCAAGCGCCAGAGCGGCCTTACCACTCTGCAGGAGGAGCAGGAACACTGCCGCTCCTATCTGGAGATCGAGCTGGCCCGCTTTGGCGATCGGCTGACGGTGCAAAACGACATTCCGGCCCATCTGGCCACTCTGCAGCTGCCAAGCTTCACTCTGCAGCCCCTTATCGAAAATGCCATCAAGCACGGCATCTCCACCCTTCTGGATAAGGGGTGCCTGCATCTCTACACGGAAGAGACACAGGAGACAGTGACCATCCATGTAGAGGACAACGCTGGTACCTGGCAGCCGCGTCCGGCCGGGGATGGACTGGGAATGACCATAGTGGATCGGCGCCTCAAGAGCGCCTTTGGCGAGCGCTACGGGGTGACCGTCAGCTGCGAGCCGGAACAGTGGACGCGCGTCTCTGTGACCTTGCCCAAGGAGCAACCATGATCCGGACCCTGATAGTCGATGACGAACACTACGCCCGCGAAGAGCTGAGGCAGCAGCTGGCCTGCGATCCTGCCATCGAGATCGTGGGGGAAGCGGCCAACGCCATCGAGGCGCTGCCGCTTATTCAGCGCCTCAAGCCTGATGTGGTGTTCCTCGATATCCAGATGCCCAAGCTGAGCGGCATGGAGCTGGTCGCCATGCTCGACCCCCTACCCCGCATCGTCTTTGTCACCGCCTTTGACGAGTATGCCATTCAGGCATTTGAAGAGAACGCCTTCGACTACCTGCTCAAGCCGGTGGAGCCCGCTCGGCTCGCCAAGACCCTCGCTCGCCTCAAGCAGGATATCGCCCCGCAGCCCATCGAGCGGCTGGCCCCGACTATCGAACATATTCCGGGCTATCTGCACAATCGGGTCCGGCTGCTGCCCATCGCACAGGTGGAGTATGCCTTCTCCGATCTGGGCGGGGTCCATGTGGCCTGTCAGGGGGAGCTGTTCCACACCCAGCTCACCCTCAAATCGCTGGAAGAAAAGAGCCCACTGCTGCGCTGTCACCGCCAGTATCTGGTCTCCCCCAACGCCATCTTCGAGATCCGGCTGCTCGATAACCAGCTGGCGGAGATAGTCACCCCGAGCGGCGCCCGGGTGCCGGTCAGTCGTCGCTATCTCAAGGAGCTCAAAGATCAGCTGGGGCTGGACTGAACCGCGGAGTGTGCGCCTGATCACAGCCGCCGACCGCTCGGCGCGCCAAAGCGCCGCTCGGGGAGTTTCACCTGCCAGACAGGCGCAACCGTTTTAGACTCGCTCTGCACACTAAAAAATAACAATGCAGGAGCGTAGCAATGATTTGGTTCTTCCTCTGTGTCGGCTTACTTGTGGCCGGCTACTTCATATACGGCAAATTCATCGAACGGATATTCAGCCCGAAACCGGAGCTGAAAACCCCCGCCATCACCATGGCTGACGGGGTGGACTATGTCCCCATGTCGGACAAGAAAGTCTATCTGGTTCAACTGCTCAACATCGCAGGTGTCGGCCCCATCTTCGGCCCCATCCTGGGTGCCCTCTACGGCCCGGTCGCCATGCTCTGGATCGTCTTTGGCTGCATCTTCGCCGGTGCGGTACATGACTACTTCTCCGGCATGCTGTCTGTGCGAGCCAAGGGTGCCTCGGTGCCAACCGTGGTCGGTGAGCATCTGGGCACCGCCGCCAAGCACTTCATGAACCTGTTTGCCGTGGTGCTGCTGATGCTGGTGGGCGTGGTATTCGTGCTGAGCCCGGCAGGGCTGCTCGCCAACCTCACATCCACCGATCTGGTCTACTGGATCGTGGCGATCTTTGCCTACTACATCCTCGCGACCATAGTCCCCATCGACAAGATCATCGGCCGCTTCTACCCCATCTTCGGCGCCCTGCTGGTCTTCATGTCGGTCGGCCTCATCGTTGGCCTGATCGTCTCCGGCAAAGGCTTCTACAACACCGGGATGGACTTCTCCAACCTGCACCCGACCGAACTGCCGCTCTGGCCGCTGCTCTTCATCACCATCGCCTGTGGCGCGGTATCAGGCTTCCACGCCACCCAGTCACCGCTGATGGCGCGCTGCATGCAGAACGAGAAGTCAGGCCGTTTCATCTTCTACGGCGCCATGATCGGTGAAGGGATCATCGCCCTTATCTGGTGCACCCTGGGTCTCTCCTTCTACGACAGCACCGAAGCGCTCAACGCCACCATGGCCAACGGCGGCCCGGCTGCCGTAGTGCACGAAGTCTCCACCAGCCTGCTCGGCACCGTGGGCGGCATTCTGGCCATTCTCGGTGTGGTGATCCTGCCTATCACCTCGGGCGACACCGCGTTTCGCAGTGCCCGCCTCATCGTGGCGGACTTCCTGAAGTTGACCCAGAAACCGATGGCCAAGCGTCTGCTGATCGCCATCCCCATGTTCATCCTTGGTTTCATCATCTCCAAGGCCGAGTTCGGGGTGATCTGGCGCTATTTCGGCTGGGCCAACCAGACCACCGCCGTCATCATGCTGTGGGCCGCTGCCGCCTTCCTCCTCAAAGAGGGCAAGCTGCACTGGGTCTGCACCATCCCTGCCATGTTCATGACCGCCGTGGTGTTTACCTACCTGGCCAACGCCCCCATCGGGTTCGGGCTGGAGATGGGGATCTCGACCATCATCGGTCTGGCTGCCACCACAGTAATTACCGTGGCCTTCCTGGTGAAATTCCGCCAACCGCTGGTCAGCAACCCCAGCGAAGGGTGATGCCGGTATCCGGTTGTAAAAAAAGGGGCCAGCAGGCCCCTTTTTCAATTAACAAAACAACCAATAAAACAACCCGGAATCTCCTTAAGCTCCTATACAGCAGAGCCCCTTTAGATTCCGTGCGGCCTGACGATAAATATGTGATTCTTAATTGCTTTCCCGAATATATGAATCAATGATAAAGCTGTGCTTGAAGCCAGTGGAGGTTATACATGTTCCTTGATTACTTTGCCCTTGGCCTGCTCGTCTTTGTCGCGCTGGTCATCTTCTACGGAGTCATCGTGATCCACGATATTCCTTACGAAATAGCCAAACATCGGAATCACCCTCATCAGGATGCCATCCATGTTGCCGGCTGGGTCAGCCTGTTTACGCTGCACGTGTTGTGGCCGTTCCTCTGGATCTGGGCCACCCTCTACCGCCCGGATCGGGGCTGGGGCTTTAACCAGCGCCTGCAAAAAGATGAAGATGATATCGCGGCCCTCAGAGAGGAGCTGGCCGAGCTGAAAGGCCGCCTCAACCATATCGAACAGCAAGAGCAACAGGGATAAATCATGGACCTGCTACTGATCCTGACCTACACGGCACTCTGCGTGGCCATCTTCAAAATCTTCCGGATCCCGCTCAACAAGTGGACTGTTCCCACCGCCGCGCTGGGTGGCGTGATCCTCATCGGCACCCTCATCATGCTGATGAACTACAACCACCCCTACTCCGAGATGGCGCGCAACTACTACCTCTCAACCCCCATTGTGCCGCTGGTCAAGGGCCGGGTGGTCGAGGTGCCGGTACAAGCCAACCAGCCGGTGAAAAAGGGTGACGTGCTGTTTCGCCTTGATGATGAGCCCTTCAAGCTGAAGGTGGAAAGTCTGACTGCCCGGCTCAATGCCAACAAGGATCAACTCAAGTCGATCGATGCCAGACTGCGTTCCGCCAAGCTGGATCGGGATCGCGCCAGCGACCTGATGCGCCGTGGCGTCGGCAAGCAGCGTGACCTCGACGTCACTCAGGCGAGCGTGGACGAGATCGCCGCCCAGATGGATCAGCAACGCGCCATGCTGGAAGATCTGCAGGCCCAGCTCGATGAAGCCAAATACCAGCTGGCCCAGACCGTGGTCTATGCCCCGAGCGATGGCCATGTGGTGCAGCTCGCCCTGCGTCCCGGCATGATCGCCACCCCCTTCATGTATCGTCCGGTGATGACCTTCATCCACAAGGATGAGACCGCCTATGTGGGCTGGTTCTGGCAGAACAGCATGCAGCGTCTGGCGGTGGGTGACGAGGCCGAAGTGGTGATCGACGGCATCCCCGGCAAGATCTTCAAGGGCAAGGTGACCGCCGTGATCCCGGCCATCGCCGCCGGCAACGTGCAGGCCAACGCCATGCTGCTGGATCAGACCAGCGCTATCCGCCCGGGCCGCATGCCGGTGCTCATCTCCATCACCGACCCCGAGTGGGCCAAGTATCAGGTGATTGCCGGTGCCAGCGGCCAGGCCGCCGTCTATACCGAGTACTTCCACCACGTCTCGGTAATGCGCAAGGTACTGCTGCGCATGGCAAGCTGGATGAACTACATCTTCCCCTTCCACTAAGCACACAATCTATTCAACGGGCCGGCATCATGCCGGCCCGCTGTTTTTGTGGCGGCAAGATCCCTATAATGGCGCCATCCTGCCCTGCCCCGCGCCAAACCTGCATGTTCGTTCTCAGACCCTACCAGACCGACGCCGTCAACGCCGTTATCAGCCACTTTCGCAAACACCCGGACCCCGCCGTGGTAGTGCTGCCCACCGGGGCCGGCAAGAGTCTGGTGATCGCCGAACTGGCCCGCAAGGCACGTGGTCGGGTGCTGGTGCTGGCCCACGTCAAGGAGCTGGTGGAGCAGAACCACGCCAAATACGAGGCATGGGGGCTCAAGGCCGACATCTTCGCCGCAGGGCTGGATCGCAAGGAGGCAAGCGCACAGGTGGTGTTTGGCTCGGTTCAGTCGGTAGCGCGCAATCTGGCTGCCTTCGACGGGGCGTTTTCATTGCTCATCATCGACGAGTGCCACCGGGTCTCGCTGGATGACGACAGCCAGTACCATCAGGTGATCGACCATCTCAAGGCTGCCAATCCGGCCCTCAAGATCCTCGGCCTCACCGCCACTCCCTATCGGCTCGGGCTGGGCTGGATCTACCGGCGCCACTACCACGGCATGGTCAAAAGCCACGGCGAGCGGCTATTCGGCGACTGCGTGTTCGAGCTGCCGCTGCGCTTTATGGTCAAAAACGGCTACCTGACACCGCCACACATGGTGGATGCTCCCATCGTTCACTACGACTTCAGCAAGCTGGTGCCGCGGGAGAACGGCCTCTTCAGCGAGGCGGAGCTCAACGGCGAGCTCAAGCGGCAGGAGCGGGTTACACCCCATATCCTGAGTCAGGTACTGGAGTATGCCGCCGACCGGCAGGGGGTGATGATCTTTGCCGCCACCGTCGAACACGCCCGTGAAATCCACGGCCTGCTGGGTGCCCGAGGCCAGCAGGCCGCCCTTATCACCGGCGAAACGCCGGGGCCGGAGCGCGATGCCCTCATCAATGCCTTCAAGGCGCGCGAGCTCAAGTTTCTGGTCAACGTAGCGGTGCTCACCACCGGCTTCGACGCCCCCCATGTCGATCTTATCGTGATGCTCAGACCTACCGAGTCTGTCTCCCTCTATCAGCAGATCGTCGGGCGGGGCCTGCGTCTCTCGCCGGGCAAGACCGATTGTCTGGTGCTCGACTATGCGGGCAACAACTTCAACCTGTTTGCCCCAGAAGTGGGGGAACCTCGCCCCCACGCCGGTACCGAGCCGGTGCAGGTACCCTGTCCCGCCTGCGGCTTTGCCAACACCTTCTGGGGCAAGACCGACGAGGATGGCAAGGTGATCGAGCACTATGGCCGCCGCTGTCAGGGGCTGTTTGAAGATGACGAGGGCAACCACGAAGAGTGCGACTACCGCTTTCGCGCCAAGATCTGCCCTGCTTGCGGCAGTGATAACGACATCGCTGCCCGCCGCTGCCAGAGCTGCGATCAGTTGCTGGTGGACCCTGACGACAAGCTTAAAGAGGCGCTCAATCTCAAGGATTGCATGGTGATCCGCTGCGCCGGTCTCACCTTCACCGCAGGGCGCGGCAAACAGGGGGAGCGGCTGGAGGTGATCTATCACGATGAGGATGGTCTCACCCTCAATGAGTACTTCGGATTTCACTCCGAGGGCGCACGGCGCTTGTTTCAACAGCACTTTGTGCGTCATCATTGGCCCGCCCCGGGTCTGGAGCCCGAATTTGCCACCCTGGCGAGCGTGCTGGCGGCAGAAAGCCAGTTTCGCCATCCCGATTTCGTCATCGCCCGCAAATCGGGGCGCTTCTGGCAGATAAAAGAGAAGATTTTTGATTATGAGGGTCGCTATCGCACCGCCAACTCGCTGGCGTGATGGCCAGTGGCGACCGGCGTAAATCGTATGAATTGCTTTGCCACAGCCGATCCTGCATCGGTGGGTGAAACAAGGTTGAATTATCAGGGTCAGTGCTATCGGTCTGGCCCCTTCGTCACGTTAGAGGATGTTATGCAGCGGCTGTTGATTGGTTTTTGTGCTCTTTTCTCTCTGGCGGCTCATGCCGCCCCGCTGACGCCCCCTCAGGGTGGCCAGTACGCCATCATAGTGCAGGGCAACAACGGCGTTGAGTTTGCCCGTCATGCGGATCAGATGATCGCCCCCGCCTCCACCATGAAGGTGCTCACCGCGCTGGCGGCCCGCCTTGAGCTGGGTGCCGACTTCCGCTTTGCCACCGACATTCAGGCCCAGCCCGGCGCCAAGCAGGGCAACGTCATCAATGGCGATATCTGGATCAACTTCGTCGGCGACCCCACTCTGTCACGGATGGATCTGCTGGCCCTGTTCAAGCAGCTTGGCGTCAACCAGATCAAGGGCAACGTCTACGTCAACACCGGTGCCTACAACGGCTACGAGCGCGGCAACGGCTGGTCGTGGGGGGATCAGACCCTCTGCTTCGCCGCTCCGGTCTCCTCGGTCATCATCGACAAGAACTGCGCCTACGGCACCATTACCGCCACCCAGATTGGCAAACCGGCGGTTGGCAATGTGGCCACCGGCGTGCCCATCGGCATCGGTGCCGATAACGTGGAAGTGATGAGCTACGCCGACATGGCGCGCCAGTTCTGCGCACTGGAAGTGGACATGGCCAAGGGCAACTTCTACGAGCTCAAGGGCTGTATTACTCCGAACAAGGATCCACAGGGTCTGCGCTTCGCCATCCACGACGTGGAAGCCTGGGGCTGGGACAACATCCGCTGGGCGATGGACAGAGCAGGCATCAAGCATGACGGCCTGCTGCGGGTCACCCACAAGGCACCGGACAACGCCGAGACGCTGGGCACCCACTACTCGGTCTCCCTGCCGGTGATGCTGGCCAAGATGCTGAAGAAATCGGACAACCTCTATGCCGATACCTTCCTCAAGACCGTAGGTCGCCACTACTACAACAAGCCGGGCAGCTATCGCAGCGGCACCATGGCAGTGCGCGCCATCCTGACCAAGAACGGCATCGATCTGGGCAACGCCACCCTGGCTGACGGCTCCGGCCTCTCCGCTCACAATCTCATCAGCGCCCGCCAGATGCTGTCGGTGCTCAACTTCATCCAGAAAAATGATGCGGAGCTTGGCCTTATCAAGCTGCTGCCAAGCTCGCAGGTGGATGGCACTCTGGCGTGGCGCCGCAGCGTCACCGCCCCCATGATGAAAAACAAGGTGCACGCCAAGACCGGCACCATCACCGGCACCTCCAACCTGGTGGGCTTTATCGATACCGCCGGTGGCCAGCGCAAGGCGTTCGTGATGTTCCAGCGCGGTCTGTCGCAAGACCCGGCGACTCACGAGCGCTACCGCGCCAGCAAGGCCCCCTGGCCCTGGACCGTGTTCGAGAAGGGGGTGCTGGAGAGCATCTACCAGCAGCAGCCGATCCAGATCGCCGACGAGAACTGAGGCAATAGAGCCGCTCGAATCACGGTATCGACAATTTCAACTTTAAGTCGTGACGAGGGGGGGATATGCTGTCCCCTGCCTCTTATCAATGGCCTGACCTGACGGTTTCACACAACGGCCTCACCAACGGAGAGAAATGATGTTTGCAGTGATTTTTGGTCGCCCCGGCTGCCCCTATTGCGTTCGTGCCAAGCAGATTGCCGAGCAGCTGGTTGAACAACGCGATGATTTCAAATTCCGCTACGTCGATATCCACGCCGAAGGCATCACTAAAGAAGATCTGGCCAAGAGCGCCGGCAAGCCGGTCAACACAGTGCCGCAGATCTTCCTGGACGAGCAGCACATCGGTGGCTGCACCGATTTTGAAGCCTACGCCAAAGAGCATCTGGGCCTCTATCAGCAGTAATGCCTCTGTCGCTGGCAACAGCGCAAAAAAATCCGGCGCCATTGGCGCCGGATTTTTTATGGGGCAATCACAGGACTACGGCGTCAGCGACTGGGCGGCAAAGCGCGCAATGATGGGGTTGTGATCGGAGCTGTCGGTCGCCGGTGAGCTCACCTCGACCAGATCCAGATTGCGGTAGTAGAGGTGATCCAGCGGACGACCAAAAGCGGTGCGGCGCAAGTCAGGCACCGGCACAGCCTCTTGCAGACCCAACTCTTCAACCAGCTTGCTCAGCCAGAACTGGCGTTTGTCGCTCCAGGTATTGAAATCACCGGCCAGGATCACCGGCCCCTGATGGCGGCGCACCAGCGCGGTCAGATCGTTGAGCTGCTCGCGGAAGGTGGCCATCCCCAGTTCGAAGTTGACCGCATGGAGGTTGATCACCAGCACGCCGTCAGGATCGCCCTGCAGCGGATAGAGGCTCACCAGCCCGGATTTGGGGATGCGCAGCAAGGGCTCGGGGGAGCGCACGCCACAGACGAACGCCTGCGGGGTCTTGGCTACCGTCATCACTCCGAACGAGACGCCGCCCTGAGTGAAGGCCTGCAGCTGTTGCCACTGGAAATCACCGGCGCGCAGCCAGTCGAGCATCTCGGGACGGGTGGCCGACTCTTGCAGCAGCACCAGATCCTGCCCCTTGGCGTAGCTGTCCATCCCCTCGCGCCAGTTCTTGCGCTGTCCCTTGTAGAGGTTCCAGACCGTGATGCCGAATTCACGAGGCAGCGCCGTGGTCGCCAGCGCCACCAGCGGCGGACGCTGGCAGTCGATACCCGGCACAATCCCATCGGCCGTGACCAGATGGTTCTGATCCGGCACCTCGAAACAGCCTACCAACCCCATGGTCAGCAGGGAGGTGCCAAGAATGCGATAACTATTTTTCATCGGCTAAACCGCCCGCCTTTGCTTTGTATCTTGACCATCACAAACGTCATCAACGCCGACTAAGCTGATAGTCCCTGTTCCACTCAACCAGAAGGACGCTGTCTCATGGCGAAAGAACTTCGGTACAACGTGACGTTTTATGATCAACAAGGAAACTGTCATCAAGTGGAGCTGGCCACCGTCTACCAGATAAGACGGGACCCGCAGTGCGATCTCTGTCTGTTCGACACCCTTCAGTATGTAGGGTCAGAGGAGATGCTGGAACGCATGATACGGCAAAAAACCGGGCTTGAGCAGGAAATATCCATCATCAACGCCCGGCTTATTTGATCAGGCACTCACCGGAACCGGGCGGGATTTGCCGTGTTCGTCGATGGCGACATAGGTGAAGATCCCCTCGGTCACACAGTAGCGCTGGGCGTCGTTTTCCCGCAGTACCGGCTTGACCCACACCTCCAGCTTGAGCTTCATGGAGCTGCGGCCGATCTTCATGCAGCGGCCATAGCAGCAGACCACATCGCCCACCTTGACCGGACTGTGAAACGTCATGCCTTCGACGGATACGGTACAAATACGTCCTTTTGCCAGCTCCTTGGCCATAATGCCCCCACCTATATCCATCTGGGACATGATCCAGCCACCAAAGATGTCGCCATTGGGGTTGGTATCGGCTGGCATTGCCAGGGTTCTCAGCAACAACTCCCCATCGGGGTGACGTTTTGTATCTACCATCATTACCGCCTCTCTCTCATGGATGGCGGCATGATAGGGGGCGATCACCCCCTTGGCAAACCTCAATTGCCCGAGGCGGCGAGCTCGGCAAACCAGTGGGCCGGATCGGGCCAGCGATAGTTGAATCCCATCTGCTGGCAAATCAGCTGACCGTCGATGGGCTGAAATTCACCGGCAGGCTCGATAAAGACCGGAACAGGCAGCCCCTGCTGACGCGCCGCAAAGGGGTAAAACTGCTCGCGGCGCGGATGCACCGGCGCGCTCAGGTTGAAGACATCCCCGTCCTTGCCCCGCTCCAGCAGCAACATACAAGCCGCCACCACATCGTCCAGATGGACCAGATTGACCGACTGGGCGCCACCATCCAGAGTCTTGCCCGCGAGGAACCGGCCGGGATGGCGATCCGGGCCATAAAGGCCGGAGGGGCGCACTATCATCACCACCTCGAAACCGGCTGCCAGCACCGCCTGCTCCGCCGCCAGCATCCGCTCGCCACGGGCATGACGCGGCTTGGGCTGCTCCCCCTCCTGCTGCCCCGCCCCCCATACCGAGGTGGCGCTGACAAACAGCACCCGCCGGGTACCACTCGCTTTGGCCAACGCGCAGGCCTTTGCCACCGCCTGCGGATAGTCATCGGTCTTGCTGGGCGGTACGCAGATCACCAGACTCTCGCAGGGGATGGGCCACGGCGCTTGTTGATCAGCAACGGGCATCTCGGCAGAGCCCATGTTGGCAGAGATGGTCAGCGGATGGGCATCGATCCCCTCCCCCTGCAGACGGGCCGCCTTCTCGGCGCTGCTGACCGTCACCACCACCTGCTTGCCTGCCGCCAGCAGGGCCCGCGCCAGCGGCAGCCCGAGCCACCCCGCTCCCAGAATGCCGATAGTCCCGGCGATATGTTGTTCTGTCATCGTCCCGTCTCCTGCTTGACGCTATTTGCCCCGCAGCTTACCTGCCTTGGCATAAAAAGAAAGCTTTGACCTGCAGATAGACAAATGCCGCCAATATGGCGACATATTACTCCTTATAGAAGGCAAACTATCCCAATATTATTTCATCTATTTCCATCAAGGTGGTTATTAATTCAAAAACGACTAATCAACAAACATATCTAGGCACTTACAATTAAAGATATTCACTACCTATACCTAATTCACTAGTCATAAACAAAACAACCTTCATATTTTCGACTATATCTTGAATTCAATAGCTCTTCTGCAACAGAAACTCTATCTTTCAACTTATTAAACTCATTAGATATAGCATTGAGGTGGCTTTCCTCCACGTTATAAAACCAAACAA
>NZ_JRGM01000033.1 GCF_000764665.1 Aeromonas lacus
CTTCAAGATGTTGAGTTTGCATCGTTTAACATGATCGATTCACCGGAAGAGCCTTTTACCCGTGACAAGCCAAAGCGTCCTCTAATTGTTGTATTGGCTACCATGCTCGGTGGTATGCTGGGGGTCGCAATTGTGCTGGTACGCCATGCTTTTCGTCGGCCAGAAACGGCATAATGTGAATGGTTGACTGAGTGGAGGGGGGCAATTTGCCCCCTTTCTTTTTATCTATCTTTTCGGTGCCCTTTCAGTTTTGGGTCTGCTTCAGGAACTGGGCTATGACGTTAACGCGAATCATGATGATTTTAAGCGTGCTCTATTGGTTGTTGGGCATGCATTTCTTTATGCACAATCCTGGTGGTGCAGGGCTCTATCTGCCATTTAATGTGTGGGGATGGATTTTCGCCTCTCTGGCTATAGGGCTGGGATTGTGGCAGGTGACGTTACGCCTGCGCCTGGTTTTTTCTCCACTGCAAGCTGGTTTATGGATAGGTGCTTTCTTACTGTGGCTCCCTATGCTCTATCCTGGGGTTGCACTCAAGGATTATGCCATTCCCAGATTACTGGGGCTCTTTGCTGGTCTGCTGTTTTTGTTTGGACTCTATCAATGGCGCTTTAATCGTTTGCATCGTGATCGCTTGATCTATCTCATCTTGATTGCGATCGCAATGGAGGCGGTATTAGGCTTGGTGCAATTCTATCTGTTGACGCCAGGTAACTGGATTGGCTATGACACCAAAGCCAATCGCCCTTACGGGATATTCCAGCAGCCCAATGTGATGGCAACCTTTATGGCAACCGGGGTTGCTCTTGCTATCTGGCTGGAATTGCGTCGCGAGGGGGGACGCTTGCTGATGGCACTGCGCTATGGTGTCATTCTATCTGCAACACTGTTGCTGGTTGTTTTGCAATCCCGGGTGGGGCAATTGGGTGGCCTATTAGCCCTGTTTTTATTGCTACCGCAACTCCATCGTCACCAATTGCTCTGGCGTGTATTGGTTCTGGTTATGTCGGCGGTAGTGATTGGCCTGCTATCACAATACTGGATGGTAGGAGCCAAGCGTGGGTTGGAGATCTACCAGTCAGGCGGCATGCGTTCCATTTATTGGCCATATGCGATAAAGCTGATTTTGCAGGCACCCTGGGCAGGGTGGGGGTATGGCAGTTTTGAGTCTGTATTCCTGCATCACTATATGGCGGATAAAGCGCTGAATCCTGGTATGGTTCAGATCGAATACAACCTAGATCATCCACATAATGAATTTCTCTACTGGGCTGTTGAAGGTGGCATTGCCCCTATGGTTGGGATGGTGATCATGGGGGGGGCACTATTGTGGCGGCTGAGTAAGACTAGATTGAGTCATGGAATGGCGTTGTTGGCGCTGGTTACACCCATCTTGTTGCATACCCAGACAGAATATCCTCTCTATCATGCTATCGCATTGTGGTGGCTGCTTCTGACGTTGATTTACATCATTGATGCTGAGGTTGAAGAAGCCGCCCTTACCAATGATGGGCGTACCACATGGTGGGAATTTGAGTGTCGCCCCTGGTTGTTATTGCGTTTTATGGCGATTGCAATTCCTGTGGTCGTGGTTCCTTTTATGCTGACTGCGATTCATACCGCCTGGGTAGTTACCAAATATGAGCGAGGTGGTTATAAGGAGCCGACCTTGTTGCTGGATATCGTCAATCCAATGGCATGGTTGACCAGAGTTGAGTTCGATGTGAACTCGGTTCGTCTTATGGTTGGTTTGCAGACCCATAACAAAGGTGAACTTGACGCTTATCTTGATTGGGGCAAAGAGTTTGTTCGCCACACGCCAAGAGCCAATATATACGCCAATATGGTCATCGCCCTTAATGCACTGGGGCGGATTGAGGAGGCCAATGCACTGCGTCGTGAGGCGTTGGTGCTATACCCAACCGAGCCTTTATTGACAGGCTCTGTAGCCACCTCAGTGATCAATAGCGTTGATCAGCGAGCCAATAGTGCAGAAAAGGAAGCAAAGGGACAGTAATCTCACGGGAAAGCCAGTTCTTAAAGTGCTGCCTTTCCTATTGGTTACTACCTTTGCTGCTGAAGAAATCAAGAACCAGCTATCAGGGTCATCATAACATGATGATTTATATGGATAATATAATTATTTGATGGCAATTTCTTCGAGGGCGTAATTGGGGAAGGGGTATATCATTAATCACTGAGTTTGCAGACCTACTCTCCTGATTTGATATAGTGGATTGTGTTGCGCTGTGCTTTTTACTGAGATATCTCTCATGACTATCAAACATAGACCTAGCCGATTCGGAGTGGGTTCATTGGCACAATGTGGTAATTATGAGTCTATCTTTGTCGTTTATTTAGCCTTTTTTCAGAATGGCAGTCTGGCATAAGCGTTTTTCATCTATATCTGTGTTCTCTTTTGCGAACACAGACAACCACCACTAACTTAACTGCTAATAAAAAGCTTGAAGTAAATAAAAACTGTATGTTGTCTTGAATTGTCCATGCTATTCTAAAACCGTTATCTCTGTGACCGATTTTTTGTGAGGAAATAATGAACGAGTTTCTGAAGGTTCTGCTGAACATTCGTAGTCTGCGTGCGGCTATTCGCGAGCTGCCGTTTGAGCAATTGCTGGAAGCGAAAGAGAAGTTTGATCTGGTTTATCAAGAGCGCGCTGATTCTGTTGAGCAGGAGCGTGCTGAACAGGAAGAGCGTCAGCGCAAGCTGAGTGAATTCACTGAAATGCTGCAGCAGGCTGGTATTGATCCTCGTGAGCTGCTGGCTACTGCCGCTGCTCCGGCTGCTGCGACTGGTGCTGCCAAGAGCAAGCGTGCTCCGCGTCCGGCTAAATACAAGTACGAAGAAGATGGTCAGGAAAAAACTTGGACCGGTCAAGGCCGTATGCCGAAAGCCATTGCTGCTCAAGTAGCGCTGGGCAAAGACCTGAACGATTTCCTGATCTGATTTTGTCAGTTTGGATATCCGATAATGCCGCCTCCGTGCGGCATTATTTTTTTCTGCTGCATATTCTTACTGGATTATTCAATCCGCTCGCCACTATTTTTCGTCCCTCTTTGTGAACTGGTTCTCCATAAACCTTATCTCTAGCATTTTATGAGCTGCGATAAATGCAGGTAGTGCGCGGCTCGATCCCGACAAGGGTTGTTTGCCTTGTATGTCTTTGCTTCAAAATGATGGGAAGGGAGATATGACAACAGAAACACAAGTGCATCAAGCGTTATCTCTCATCTTGCATATTTCTAGACAAGGGAGATCGTTGGAGGGGGGAAGTAAAAAGAGAGAAGAAAATGAGAGTAATCAACAAGGCCCCACCCGTTTTCACGAGGTGGGGCATGTTGATTATTGGGTCAGCTTATCGCTGCCGCCGATAGCACGATAGATTTTCGCTGTAGTGTTGAGCTGTTCCTTCTGCTGAGCCAGCAGGCTCTGCTCGGCATCCCACAGGCGGTTCTGCTCGTCGAGCCAGGCCTGAACTCCGGTAGCCCCAGCTTCAAAGCGCGCCTTGGCCAATCGCTCAGACTCTTTGGCATACCCGAGTTGTTCCTGCAGGTAGCTGAGCCGCTGTTGGCCGTAGCTTCGTGCTGCCAGATTGTCTTCCACCTCGACCAGCGCGGTATAGAGCTGCTTGCGAAACTCGGTTTCGGCAATCTGGTAATCCACTTGTGAACTCGCAATGGCAAGGCGGGTATGGTTGTACTCAAGGAAGGGGAGGGCAAGGGTCGCCCCCAGAGAGCCGACCGGATTTTGCAGCACCTGCGCCAGTCTGTCCGAGGCTGTGCTGGCACTGCCGGTCAGGGTGAGGCCCGGATAAAAACCGGTGCGGATCTCGTCCCCTCTGGCCAGGGTTTTGCGCAGCCGCAGCTCCGCCGCTCTCACATCGGGGCGACGGGCCAGCAGATCGGCGGGAATGCCGACAGCCAATTCAGGAATGGGCTGGGTTGTCAGCGAAGTTGGTGCATACTCCAGCTGTCCGTGGCTGCGGCCAAGCAGCAGGCGCAAGGCATTACGGGCCTGCTCCTGCTGTGCCTTGAGAGAGGCGAGCTCAGCCTGTTTGCCCGCTTGCTGCTGGCGGGCCTGTGCCAGATCGAGTCGAGTGATGGCTCCGGCCTTGTATTTGGCCTGTGTCAGCTGCTCGGTGCGGGCCAGGTTGGCCAGCTGTTGCTCGCTCAAGGTAATGGCCGAGGCAAGATAGCCAAGCTGCCAATATTGCTCAAGGCTATTGCCGATAAGCATCAGACGTGTGCTGGCCAGATCCTGCTCGCTGGCGGCCGCTTCCCAGCTTGCCTGATCCCGCGCCGATGCAAGCTTGCCCCACAGATCTACCTCATAGCTCAGGCCAAGTGATGGCCCCATACTGCTGGTTGATTTACCGCTCTTCAGATCCTTGTTGCTACTCGCGCCCAGGCTGCCATTGACCGAGGGGGTGAGATTGGTATCGGCCTGATCAGCACCCAGCCGGGCGCTCTTGAGCTTGAGGGCGGCAATGCGCATGTCCGGGTTGGCGGCCAGCACCGCCTCGACCAGCTGGTTGAGCTGCGGGTCGTGAAAGGCTTGCCACCAGGGGCCAGCCTGGGTGGCAAGCTGTTCGCTGTTCGCCTGCTGCCAGACGGGAGCGATGGCGAGATCTTGTCGGTGATAGGTGCTCTGCTGGCTGCAGCCACCAAGGGCGATACAGAGGGCCAGCCAGGATAATTTGTACATGTTATTCCCTCGCCAGTGCGACCACGGGGTCGAGTCTTGCCGCGTTGCGCGCTGGCAGATAGCCAAACAGGATCCCGATGAGTGACGAGCAGCCAAAGGCCATCAGGATAGAGAAGAGCGAGAACTGCATCTTGATGCTGTCGACCAGCAGGGAGAAGAGCATGCCGATCCCGAGGGATAGGCCAACCCCGCAAATCCCGCCGAGCAGGCTCACCATCACCGCTTCAATCAGGAATTGCTGCAATATGTCGGACTGACGGGCACCGACCGCCATGCGGATGCCGATCTCACGGGTTCGCTCCACCACTGACACCAGCATGATGTTCATTACCCCGACGCCGCCGACGATCAGCGAGATCAGCGCGATGGCCGAGACCATCATGGTCATGGTGGCGGTCGTTTTCTCCACTGACTTGATGATGCTGTCGCTGCTGAAGGTGAAGAAGTCCTTCACGCCGTGGCGTTTGGTCAACAGCTCGATCACCGCCTGCTCCGCCAGTGCCGGCTGTATGCCATCCTTGACCCGGATGGTGAGCTGGCTGAAGTGATGCTGCGAAATCAGGCGGCTCATCACCGCACTGTAGGGGAGCCAGACATTGACCGACTGGCTGGAGGGGCCAAAACCAGTCTCCTGCGAGACAACCCCGATAATGCGCACCGGCAGCGTGCCGACCATCACCACCTTGCCAACGGGATCATCCTTGCCAAGCAGGCTGCCAATACTCTTCTTGTCCACCACGGCGACGGCAGCACGCTGCTGGATGTCTTGCCACTCGAGCAGGCGTCCGCTCACCAGCGTCATTCCTTTCACCTTGAAGTAGTCGTTGCTCACTCCGGTCACGCTGCCACTGCTGGTCTTGTTGCGGTAACGCAGCTGGCCCGGGCTGGCAATCTCGGGACTGGCGCCGGCCAGATAGGGCTGCCCGAGCAGAGCATCGAGATCCCCCTTGTTGAGGGTCTGGATGCTCGCCATCTTCTCATCACCCCACCCCTTGCCCGGGAATATCTCGATGGTGTTGGTGCCCATCGCATTGATCTGGTCGATCACCTTGGTTCTCGCCCCTTGTCCCAGCGCGACCACGCTCACCACTGCGGCGATGCCGATGATGATGCCGAGCATGGTGAGGAAGGTGCGCATCCGGTGGGCCAGCATGGCGTGAACCGCCATACGCCCCGCTTCCCGATAGCGATCCCAGTCATAACTGGCCCCTTCGCCAGCGGCTGGTGGTACGTTGAGCACCGGTTGATTGCCGGCAACCTTGCGTCCGCTATCCTCCTGCACCCGACCATCCTTGAGGGTGATGATCCGGTCGGCGTGGCTGGCCACCTCCATGTCGTGGGTCACCAGAATGATGGTGTGCCCCTGCTGATGGAGCTCTTTGAGGATCGCCATCACCTCCTTGCCGCTCTGGCTGTCCAGCGCGCCGGTCGGTTCGTCCGCCAGGATCACCTCGCCACCATTGGCCAGCGCCCGGGCAATACTGACCCGTTGCTGCTGGCCGCCGGAGAGTTGTCCCGGTGTATGGTGACTGCGCTCGGCGAGCCCGAGACGACCGAGCAGCTGACGTGCCCGTGCTTGTCGGTCATGGCGGCTGGTTCCGGCATAGATGGCCGGGATCTCGACGTTGGCGGCCGCATCGAGATGGGGCAGCAGGTGATAGCGCTGGAAGATAAAGCCGAAGTGGTGGCAGCGCAGGCGGGCGAGCGCCAGAGCGTCGAGCGTCGCGGTATCCTCTCCCCGGAACAGATACTGGCCACCACTCGGACGATCGAGACAGCCCAGCAGGTTCATCAGGGTCGATTTGCCGGAGCCGGAGGCGCCAACGATGGCGATCATCTCTCCGGCTTCGATAACCAGATCAAGGGGATGGAGGACGGTCACCTCCTGCTCGCCGCTCTGGTAGCGCCGCTCGATCCCTTTTAGCTGGATCAGGGGCTCACTCATAGCATGACCGCCACATCATCCTGAGCGGCAGGTGCGCCGTGATTGAGCTGCACCTGCTCTTTTTCGTCCAGACCGCTCACGACTTCGATCCGGATTTCATCTTTCATGCCGGTCTTGATATGGCGGGTTTCGGTCGTCTCATCGTCCTTGATCACGGTGACTTCATACTCGTTGTCTCCCAGCGACTTGCCGAGGGCGGTTTGCGGCACAGTGAGTACCTGCTTGCGTTCGCCGAGCACTATGGTCACCTGGGCTGTCATGGCGACCCGCAGGGTATGGTCGGGGTTGGGCACATCGAACAGGGCGTAGTAGTAGACGGCTGCATTGCTGGTGGTGGTACCGGTTGCAGCCTGATCGTTGATGTTAGTGGGCGCCAACTCCACGGCGCGAAGTTTCCCCTGATAGCGGGTGTCCGGATCGCCAATCAGGGTGAAATAGACCGGCATCCCCGCCTTCACCTTGGTGACATCCGCTTCGGAGATCTGCGCCTTGACCGTCATGGTATCGAGGTCGGCCAGCTTGAGCACGGTCGGTACCGTCTGGCTCGCTGCCAGTGTCTGGCCCTGGCGGGTGACAATGGTAATCACGGTGCCATCCATCGGCGCCAGGATCTTGGTGTAGCCGAGCTCGGTTTTGGCTCGCTCCACCTTGATGATGGCGTTGTCGATGTTGGCCTGACTGCTTTGGAGATCAGCCCGGGTGACGGCCAGCTGCGCTTCGGCGCTCTCCAGATCGGCGCGTGAACTCGCCTCCTGCTTGAACATCTGTGACTGGCGCTGCCATGCCAGCTGATACTGCTTGAGCTGAGCCTGCTTGATCTTGAGCTGGGCGCGGTTGCTGGCAAGCTCGGCCTCGGCGGTTTTCAGGTTGTTCTGGGCGATGAGCGGATCAATCTCCGCCAGCAAATCCCCCTTCTTGACCCGATCGCCAGCCTCGACCGCCAGCTTGGTGACCTGGCCGGAAACCTGAGCGCCTACATCAACCTGTTCAACGGCTTGCAGCACGCCGCTGGCCAGCACGGTTTGGGCAATATCTTCCCGGGTAACCGGCGCTTTGAGGATCGCTGTGGGAGGGTCACTTGGCCATACCAGCCAGCCGATCAGTGCCAGCCCGAGCAGAGTGAAGATCGCCCGGGTTCTCAGCTTGGAGCTTATTTTCATTGAACACCTGAATGAAATCAGAACACGAAAGGGTTATAGGGCGACAATCGTGCAGCAAAGCCATGGCAAATAACAGCCGAAAATATGTAAGCAAAGTTATGGTGTTACCTGTCAATTGGGGGGCAAGTCGTGACTCGAGTGGTGGTGAAATAAAAAAGCCCCGCACAGAGGCGGGGCTTTGCTGAGGCTTGGTGATAGGCGTGTTTAGGCCTTGGCCAGCAACTCCATCACCCAGGGCAGACCCTGCTTCTTGCGGCTGACAAAGCCGGGGTGGTAGCTGGACTCTGCTGGTACTTTCGGGTGCTTGGTAAAGTAGATGCGGCTGGCGGCGGCGGTCAGGTCGGTCACCATCAGAACGAAGAAGTCGAGTCCTTCGCCTTCAACACGGTGTGCCATCTCTTGCTGCAGAGTGTCGATCTGGTCGGCAAGCTGCTGTTCGCTGCCCACTTCAATCTGGCTCATGATGAAGTTCAGACCTTCGGCCTGGAATGCTTTCTCATCTTGTTGCAGCAACTGCGCAGGAGTGAGGCCGCTCAGGTCGGTTTTTGCCATCAGCAGCTGTTGACCAAACTCGGCCAGCGACACCTCGGCCAGCGGCGCAAGACGCTCGCAGGCGATCTTGTCCTGCTCGGTGGTGGTTGGCGAGGTGAGACAGAGGG
This sequence comes from Aeromonas lacus, assembly GCF_000764665.1. Taxonomy (GTDB): domain Bacteria; phylum Pseudomonadota; class Gammaproteobacteria; order Enterobacterales; family Aeromonadaceae; genus Aeromonas; species Aeromonas lacus. The sequence continues at coordinate 8,489 of NZ_JRGM01000033.1, forward strand.
TGTCGCTCATGATGGCACCCAGCATCAGACGAGCCTGGCTGCGGGTCACGATACCTTGCTGGCTCAGCAGATCAAAAGCGATGGTGCAGGTGCAGCCAACGGCACGGATCCAGGCATCCAGCGGAGACTGGGTGATCAGGGAGCCGAGGCGGTGGTGATCCACCAGACCCAGCACATTGGCCTGGGAGAGGGTGGCTGGGCCCTGCTCCAGATCACTGAAGTCGACCAGCCAGACATCTTTATCGGTCAGATCCTGAGTCAGCAGCTCGGGCTCGGCGACACCAGCCTGCTCCAGAATGAAGCGGGTCTCGGTACGCAGATCGCCGAGGCGCCATGGGGTGGCCTGACGGCCTTGCGCATTGAGCCAGTCAGCGATCACCAGAGCGCTGCAGATACTGTCACTGTCGGGATTCTTGTGGCCAAAAACGTGGATCATAGACAAAGCCTCACAATTGGATACCCATAAAGGGGGCAACACTATGCGAAATCCCCCTCGTCAAGGCAACCCGATCCCGGCAGATGTTGCTGCCTGCTTGGCCAAATCCACCATTTTATTGATCTGGGTCGGTGATCTCACCGCTCTGACAAATGGCTGGGGTGTATTTGCCCTGCTGACTCAGGATGCTTTTCCAGAGCCAGAGCCAGAGCCAGAGCCAGAGCCAGAGCCAGAGCCAGAGCCAGAGCCAGCCGGTGGTGATGTTGCCATCAGGCTGGCCAGGGAATTAATGGTGCAGCAGCTCGCGGGCATTGGCCAAGGTAATGTCGGTGATCTGATCCCCTCCCAGCAGGCGGGCCAGTTCGTTGAGCCGGGCGCTCTGATCGAGCGCATCCATCCGGGTTTCGGTGGTCTTGCCGTCGGTATGCTTGCTCACCACCATGTGCTGGTGGCCATTGCCTGCCACCTGTGGCAAGTGAGTGACCACCATCACCTGAGTCGACTCGCCAAGCTGACGTAGCAGGCGACCTACCACGGCGGCAGTCGGGCCGCTGATCCCCACATCCACCTCATCGAAAATCAGGGTTGGAGTGGAGACCTTGCGAGCGCTGATCACTACGATGGCAAGGCTGATGCGTGACAATTCACCGCCCGAAGCCACCTTGCCAAGCGGCTGGATGGGCTGACCCGGGTTGGTGGTGACCATAAATTCGACCCGATCTATACCCAGCGGAGAGAGGCTGCTCTGGGCATCGGGGCGCACCTCGATGGCAAAGCGACCATCGGGCATCGCCAGTTCGTGCATACTGCTGGTCACTTTGGCGCCCAGCTCCTGGGCGTAACGCTGGCGGCTCTGGCTCAGGGCCTCGGCGGCCTGAACAAACGCCTGACGGGCCTCGGCCAGTTCGTCTTCCATGCCCTCTAGCCGTTCCTCGTCTGAGTTGAGGCGGGCGAGATCAGAGGCCAGCTCCTGATGGTACTGGGCCAGCTCTGCCGGTTTGACATGGTGCTTGCGGGCCAGATTGATCGCCTTGGAGAGGCGGGTTTCCAGCTCGTTGAAACGTTCGGGATCCAGCTCCAGCCGATCCAGATAGCTGCGCAGTTCGCTGTTGCTCTCCTGCACCCCAATCAGGGCTTCGTTCAGCATCTCCAGCACCGGAGTGAGTCGGCTGTCCATGCTGACCAGCCCCTCGGCCCGGTCGACGGCGGTCTGCAGCAGACCGGCGATGGTGGTCTCTTCGTTGTCGTAGAGCAGATCGAGGCAGAAGCCGCACTCCTGCATCAGTTCGGTGCCGTTGGCGAGACGCTGGTGCTCCTCTTCTATCTCTTCAAACTCGCCCGGCTGCAGGGCAAATTCGTCCAGCTCCTGCACCTGATACTCGATAAGCTGGCGACGGGCCTCCCGCTGTTGCTGCTCGGCCTTGAGCCGGTTAAGTTCGTTTTGCAGCTGGCGCCACTGCTGATAGTGCTGGCGCACCTCGTCGAGCAGCAGATGGTGGCCGGCGTAGCCGTCGAGCAGGGCGAGCTGGTAGTCGGGTTTGAGCAGCATCTGGTGGGCATGCTGACCGTGGACGTTGACCAGCAGCTGGCCCAGATTCCTGAGCTGGGTGAGGGGGACGGGCACGCCATTGATATAGCTGCGCGAACGCCCCTCGGCAGAGATGACTCGCCGCACGATGCACTCACCTTCGTTCTCCAGCTCGTTGGTCGCGAGCCAGGCACGGGCGGCCGGGTTGTTATCGAGCAGGAAGCGGGCGCTGACCTCGCTTTTGTCGCTATCGGGCCGCACCATGCCCGCTTCGGCACGCTCACCCAGACAGAGGCCGAGGGCGTCGATGGCGATGGATTTACCGGCGCCGGTTTCCCCTGTGATGCAGGTCATCCCCGGTTGCAGATCGAGTTCGAGAAACTTGACGATGGCGAAGTTGTTGACGGTCAGCTGGGTCAGCATGGTCTCATCCTGTATAGGTCAACATTACTGTGTATGCATCCAGTATATACTGGTCTTATATACAGTAAAGAGGGCGCCACCATTTTTAACGAATACAGGCCACCAGAGTGGTGGCCTGTGGGAGTGCAACAAGGTGAGCGTCAGTGAAAGGCTGACATCAGATCCGGATGGGCAGTGATCACCTCATCCAGCGCATGCTCCATTCGACTACCGCTGGTGATGAGCGGGTTGAGAACCAGGGCGCGCCAAGCGGTATGGCGGTTGCCGGTGATGGCGGCCTCAATGGTGAGCTGCTCGAACTCCTTCATTAATTGCAGCAGGCGCAAGGTGTCTTGCGGGAAGGGGGCTACGTTGAGCGGAAGCGGGCCCGATTTGGTGATGAGGGAGCTCACTTCCACGGCACATTCGTCCGGCAGGCCGTTGATGGCACCATTGTTGCGGGTGTTGACGTGCATGATGATGCGCTTGTCGTTGTGGATGGCACTCATCAGTTCGCAAGCCGCTTCCGAATAATATTGGCCACCGCGTCCCTCCAGTGCCTTGGGTTTCTCGGCGAGATCCGGGTTGCGATAGAGATCGAACAGCTGCTGCTCGATGGCCTTGACCACCTCGCCCCGGGTTCCTTCGCCACTGGCCTCACCGAGCTCCTGTTTGAGGATATCGTCGCTCATGTAGTAGTAGCGCAGATAGGCACAGGGGATCATGCCCAGATGGGTCAGCAGATCCTTGGGCCAGGCAAACGGAGGAATATTGCGCGGAACCAGCGGATCCTTTCCTTGCGCGAGTCGGGCAATCACCTCGCCGAGTTTATCCTCGCCTTGATGCTGGATCTGGCGTACGAAGATAAAGTGGTTGAGTCCGGCCACCTGCATGATGAACTCCTGTTCATCGTGGCTCTCCAGCAGGGTGGCGACCCCTTTTTGCATAATCACCGGTACGTTGCACAAGCCCACGGCCTTGATCTTGCTGTGGCGCAAGACGGCTTCGGTCACCATGCCCGACGGATTGGTGAAGTTGAGCAACCAGGCATCGGGGCAGAGGCGCTCCATGTCGGCGGCGAGCTGCAAGGCGATGGGGATTGTCCGGCATGCGTTGGCAAAGCCGCCCAGTCCGTTGGTCTCTTGCCCAATCAGGCCATATTTCAACGAGATCCGCTCATCGCTGATGCGGGCTTCCAGGCAACCGGCGCGAAACTGGGAGCAGACGTAGTCGGCACCGCGTAGCGCTTCTTCCCGATCCAGCCTTGTTTCAACCCGTACCACCAGTCCGGCTTTGGCCAGCATACGGCGGGTGAGGGCAGCGATGATTTCCATCTTTTCGCGGCCATCGTCGATATCGACTAGCCAGAGTTCGCGCAGCGGCAGCTCGTGCTGGCGCTGGATTAATCCCTCGATCAGCTCCGGTGTGTAGCTGGAGCCGGCACCGATGACTACAATCTTGAGTCCGTGTTTCATTGTCCACCTCATTAGCAGGGATAGGGTTTGACCCTATTAAAGAGGGGCTAGGGCGGGCCGACAAACGAAATATGGGGCAGCATGGATTAGCCTGTTTCATGCATGAGGGGAAATGGCATACTGATGGCCTGCACTGAAACGCGCGTCATCACGAGGTTATCCATGCTGGTTCAACAGAACACCCTTGCCCTGCTGCACACCTTCGAGAGCACGGCCCGTCACCTCAGCTTCACCCGCGCTGCTGAGGAGATGAATCTTACCCAGGGGGCCATCAGCCACCGTATTCGCCATCTGGAGGGGCTGTTGGGGTTTCGCCTGTTTATTCGTTTGACCCGCAAGCTCGAATTGACGGAAGAGGGGGCGCGATTGCTGGCGACTCTGAGCCACTCCCTGCGCCAGATCAACGAGGAGATTGAAGATATTCGTGCTCAGGATCTGCGTGGCACGCTCCATGTGGGGGTTGCGCCGACGCTGGGGCTCAACTGGCTGATGCCCAGATTGCCGCGTTTCCAGCAGCGCTGGCCCGGGTTGAATGTGATGATGCGGGTTCGGGCGGGGGCGGTGGATTTCAACGAGGAGCGGGTAGATCTGGCCATCTACTACGGTGCCACCCGCTGCAGTGATCTGCACCGTGAGCTGTTGATGGAGGAGCGCCTGGTACCTGTTTGCTCTCCCGCCTATGCCGAGCGGCTGGGATTGCTGAGAGAGCCGGCCCGGCTGGCGGAGGCCTGTTTTATCCATGCCTCTGAATCGACCGATGTGCAGCAACTCTTCTCGGAGTGGCGGCTCTGGTGTGATGGCGCTGGCATGACACTGCCCCATGAACAGCACCACTATGGTTTCAATCACTATCAGATGGCTCTGCAGGCGGCACAAGGGGGGATGGGCGTCGCGATGGGGCGGGAGGTGTTGGTGCGTGGCTTGCTGGAACAGGGCGCGCTGGTGGGGGTAGGTGGCCCGGCGGTGGCGGCCGAGCGCAACTACGAGTTAATCTCGCCGCGGGAAAATCGTGAGCGGCCGCGCTTTCGCGCCTTCAGTGACTGGCTGCGCAGCGAGGTCGCGCTCAGTCAGGGCACCGCTGCACAGCCCGATCCTGCAGATTAAAACAGCTTGCTGCCCCAGCCGAGCTTGTTGCGCAGCACGTGGAAGTAGCTGTAGTCGAGCGGGTGTACCAGATGTAGCTGATGGTGGCTCTTCTTGATAAGGATCTCGTCCCCCGGATGGACCGCCAGCGTCACCTGGCCGTCACAGCTCACCTGCATGGCATCATCCTGATTGTCCGGCGAGACCAGCAGCCGCACTTCGCTGTCGGCATCGAGTACGATGGGGCGACTGCTCAGGGTGTGCGGGAACATGGGCACCAGCGTGATGGCATTGAGCTTGGGGGTGAGGATGGCGCCACCCGCCGACAGGGAGTAGGCGGTTGAGCCAGTCGGGGTGGCCACTATGATGCCGTCCGAGCGCTGGCTATACATAAAGCTGCCATCGATATAGACCTCGAACTCGATCATGTGGGCGATCTTGCCCGGGTGTAGCACCGCTTCATTGACCGCCAGATTGCTCGATTTACGCTCGCCATGGCGATAGACCGAGGCTTCCAGCAGGAAGCGGTGTTCGCTCTTGTAGTGGCCGGAAAGCACCTGCTCCAGCGGCAGCAGATAATCTTGCGGCGAGAGATCGGTCAGAAAGCCGAGGTTGCCCCGGTTGACCCCGATCACCGCCACATCGAAGCGCGACAGTACCCGCGCCGCCCCCAGCATGTTGCCGTCACCGCCGACCACGATGGCCAGATCGGCCTGTTGGCCAAGCTGGACCAGATCCATGACGTTTTCCTCGAGGATGCTCAGGGTCTGGGCAACCCGGCTCTCCACCAGTACCCGGAAACCGCGTGAGGTCAGGTATTGATGCAGGCCGGTCAGCGTCTGGTTGGCACCCTCGTGGTGAGGCTTGCCAATCAGGGCGATGGTTTTGAACGGAGAATCCATATTCTGTCGGGTCTGGGTGAGTATTGGGGGCAGTATACAGCGGTTTGTCACGCTTGTGACGTCCTCTCGTGCGCTTCCCTCGCAGAGGTGGGAGGGCTATCTCCTTGACGCGACTGGTGAAAAGCTGAGCATCATTGTCAGAGATACAGCAAGGAAAGTGCCAATAGACCTGTCTGAGTGACCCGGATTGGCCTTTTTCCCCTTGAAAGACAGGGCTCCATCCCCATAATAGCGCCAACATAGTCGGTCTGATGTCACTGGTCACTCAGCCAGACGTCAAGGCCCTCGTAAGTAACCCCGGAATCTGGAGATGTCATGAACCACGAAGAGCAAAAGGTTGAAGCGATGGAGCAAGTGGAAGCCCAGCCAGTCGAGCCGACCGATGTAGACAGTGAAGTGACAGCCGAGCAGGCCCGTATCGCCGAACTGGAAGAGCAGCTGGAGACCGCCATCCAGAAGGCGGCGGAAGAGCGCGAACGCGCCCTGCGTACCGCTGCCGAAATGGAAAATCTGCGTCGGCGTACCGAGCTGGACGTGGAGAAGGCGCACAAGTTCGCGCTGGAGAAGTTCGCTGCCGAGCTGCTGCCGGTGCTGGACAACCTGGAGCGCGCCATCGAGCTCGCCGACAAGGAGAACGACGCCCTCAAGCCGATGGTGGAAGGTGTCGAGCTGACCCTCAAATCCATGCAGAGCGGTGTGGCCAAGTTCGGTCTGGTTGCGCTGGATCCGACCAACCAGCCGTTTGACCCGAATGCCCATCAGGCGATGAGCATGGTGCCGAGTGCCGATGTGGCGCCAAACACCGTGATTGCCGTGATGCAGAAAGGCTATGAGCTGAACGGTCGCGTGATCCGTCCGGCCATGGTCATGGTATCCAAGGCCGCCGACTGAGTCGGCACTTGATGCCCAGGCCCGCCGCTTGGCGGGCTTTTTGTTTATCTGTCTGGTCTGTCATCGGCTGATCACGACAAAAGGTAGGGTTTTTGCGGGGCAGGGCTTGAAGTGGCCGCTTGCGACCCCATATAGGATGCAAGGCCACGGCGGCACAAAAAATTTGATGCCGGGAGCTTGAAAGCCAGATTGGCAGGCCCCACCTAGCCGTTAACGCATTAAGGCGAGTTCCTCGCCAGTTTATTCAAAGTATTTGGAGATTTCTCAAATGGGTAAAATCATCGGTATTGACCTGGGTACTACCAACTCCTGCGTTGCCATTCTGGACGGCGACACTGCTCGCGTGATCGAGAACGCAGAAGGCGATCGTACTACTCCGTCCATCATTGCCTATGCCGATGATGGCGAGATCCTGGTTGGTCAGCCGGCCAAGCGTCAGGCCATCACCAACCCGAAAAACACCCTGTTCGCCATCAAGCGTCTGATCGGCCGTCGTTTTGAAGATGACGAAGTACAGCGTGACCTGAAAATCATGCCGTACGCTATCGCCAAGGCTGACAACGGTGACGCCTGGGTTGAGGTGAAGGGCAAGAAAATGGCACCGCCGCAGATCTCTGCCGAAGTGCTGAAAAAGATGAAAAAGACCGCCGAAGACTACCTGGGCGAGCCGGTAACCGAAGCAGTTATAACTGTTCCGGCCTACTTCAACGACGCCCAGCGTCAGGCTACCAAGGATGCAGGTCGCATCGCCGGTCTGGATGTTAAGCGCATCATCAACGAACCGACTGCAGCTGCTTTCGCTTACGGCGTGAACAAGGTCAAGGGCGAGCGCAAGGTTGCCGTATATGACCTGGGTGGCGGTACTTTCGATATCTCCATCATCGAGATCGACGAAGTTGAAGGCGAAACCACCTTCGAAGTACTGGCGACCAACGGTAACACCCACTTGGGTGGTGAAGACTTCGACAACCGCGTCATCAACTATCTGGTAGATGAATTCAAGCGTGAGCAGGGCATCGACCTGCGCAACGACCAGCTGGCTCTGCAGCGTCTGAAAGATGCCGCCGAGAAAGCCAAGATCGAGCTCTCTTCCGCTCAGCAGACCGACGTCAACCTGCCGTACATCACTGCCGATGCCACCGGTCCGAAGCACATGAACATCAAGGTAACCCGCGCCAAGCTGGAATCCCTGGTGGAAGACATGGTGAAGGACTCTCTGGAGCCGGTTCGCGTTGCCCTGAAAGACTCCGGTCTGGCAGTTGGCGAGATCGACGACGTGATCCTGGTGGGCGGTCAGACCCGTATGCCGCTGGTTCAGAAGACTGTTGCCGAGTTCTTTGGTAAAGAGCCGCGTAAAGACGTCAACCCGGACGAAGCCGTGGCCATGGGTGCTGCCATCCAGGGTGCCGTACTGTCCGGTGACAAGACCGACGTACTGCTGCTGGACGTTACCCCGCTCTCTCTGGGTATCGAAACCATGGGCAGCGTGATGACTGCGCTGATCGAGAAGAACACCACCATCCCGACCAAGAAGTCCCAGGTGTTCTCCACTGCCGAAGACAACCAGTCTGCCGTGACCATTCATGTGCTGCAGGGTGAGCGCAAGCGCGCCAGCGACAACAAGTCTCTGGGCCAGTTCAACCTGGAAGGTATCCGTCCGGCACCGCGCGGTCTGCCGCAGATCGAAGTGACCTTCGACATCGATGCCAACGGTATTCTGCACGTCTCCGCGAAAGACAAAGAGACCAACAAAGAGCAGAAGATCACCATCCAGGCCTCCTCTGGTTTGTCTGATGACGAGATCGAACGCATGGTACGCGAAGCCGAAGCCAACGCGGCCGAGGACAAGAAGTTCGAAGAGCTGGTGCATGCCCGCAACCAGGCTGATGGTCTGGTCCACTCCGTACGCAAGCAGATCACCGAAGCCGGTGAAGCCCTGCCTGCCGACGACAAGACCAAGATCGAAGCCGCTCTGAGCGAGCTGGAAACCGTCATCAAGGGTGACGACAAGGCTGCCATCGAAGCCAAACAGCAGGCTCTGCTGGAAGCGTCCCAGAAGCTGATGGAGATTGCCCAGCAGCAGGCTCAGGCACAAGGTGCCGCCGGTGCTGACGCCGGTCAGTCCTCCTCTTCTGCCAAGGCTGACGACGACGTAGTCGATGCCGAGTTCGAAGAAGTGAAAGACGACAAGAAGTAAGCCCGACCCAGATGGGCGAAGCAGGCTTCGCCCATCGGTTTAGTTTATGAATTCACGGGCGTTGGGTGACCAACGCCCGTCTGCGTAACCACAGGATGAGTATGTCGAAGCGCGATTTCTACGAGGTGCTGGGGGTATCGAAAGATGCCGACGAGCGCGAGATCAAGAAGGCGTACAAGCGTCTGGCCATGAAGTATCACCCTGACCGCAATCAGGGCGATGCCGGTGCCGAAGAGAAGTTCAAAGAGGTCAAGGAAGCCTACGAGATCCTGACCGATGCCAACCTGCGCGCCCGTTATGACCAGTACGGTCATGCCGGTGTCGACCCGAGCCAGGGTGGCGGTGGCCACGGTGGTTTCGGCGGTGGTGCCGACTTTGGCGACATCTTTGGCGATGTGTTCGGTGACATCTTCGGTGGCAGCCGTGGCGGTGGCCGTCGTGGCCCGGCCCGTGGTTCCGACCTGCGCTACACCATGGAGCTGACGCTGGAAGAGGCGGTACGCGGGGTCTCCAAGGAGATCAAGGTGCCGACCCTGGTTCACTGTGAAGTCTGTAACGGCTCCGGTGCCCATACCGGCAGCAGCGCCCAGACCTGCCCGACCTGTCACGGCTCCGGCCAGGTGCAGATGCGTCAGGGCTTCTTCGCGGTGCAGCAGGCGTGTCCGCACTGTCACGGTCGCGGCAAGATCATCAAGGATCCGTGCCGCAAGTGCCACGGTGAAGGTCGCTACCAGCGCACCAAGACCCTGTCGGTCAAGATCCCGGCAGGTGTCGATACCGGCGATCGCATCCGTCTCTCCGGCGAAGGGGAAGCGGGGGAAGCGGGGGCTCCGGCAGGGGATCTCTACGTACAGGTACACGTCAAAGAGCACGAGATCTTCGTGCGTGACGGCAACAACCTCTACTGCGAAGTGCCCATCAGCTTCACCGCAGCTGCGTTGGGTGGCGAGATCGAAGTGCCGACCCTGGATGGCCGCGTCAAGCTCAAGGTCACTCCGGAGACCCAGACCGGCAAGATGTTCCGCATGCGTGGCAAGGGCGTGAAGTCCGTGCGCTCCGGTCAGGTGGGGGATCTGATGTGCAAGGTGGTGATCGAAACGCCGGTCAACCTCACCGAGCAGCAGAAAGAGCTGCTGCGCCAGCTGGACGAGTCGTTCAGTGGCGCCGCTGCCAAGACCCACAAGCCGAAATCGGAAGGCTTCTTCGAAGGGGTGAAACGCTTCTTCGACGATCTGACCAGCTGATTTCAGCCACCCGAATAAACAGAGCCGGCCTTGTGCCGGCTCTTTTTTTGGGTTTTTCCTGTCAATCCGTGGTGCTGGCGCGCCAGAAGACTTGCTTGATATGGGGATGGATCCCCAGTTTGCCCATCAGGGCGTCGAGTTCGTCGCCATCGATGGAGGTGGCGAGCAGCACCGCCGAGATCTCCAGATCCCGTTCGCCAAAGGGCTCGATGTCGAGCTCGCTCAGGGGGTAGTTGGCCTGCTCCAGCATCTCCTCCAGCCAGTGCAGCACCTCTTTCTGGTGCTCGCGCGGAGTGAGCGCCGTCACCTTGTAGGTCACCTCGGTGTCGAGATTGTCGACCGGACGCCGGTTGATCTGATTGACCAGCGGCCGCAGCAGGGTGTTGGCGGCGAGCACGAACAGCGCGCCCAGAATTGCCTCGATGGCGAGCCCGGCACCACAGGCGGCACCGACGGCGGCCACACCCCACAGGGTGGCAGCTGTGTTGATGCCGCGGATGTTGCCCGACTCGCGCATGATGACACCGGCGCCGAGAAAGCCGATGCCGGAGACGATATAAGCCACCACGTGGACCACGCTGTAGCTGCCGCCGTGCAGGTCATAGATACGCTGGGCCAGATTGACAAACAGTGCGGCACCCACGGCGACCAGCACGTTGGTACGCAGGCCGGCGGTACGCTGGCGGTACTGACGCTCCAGGCCGACCAGAGCCCCTAGCACGAAGGCCAGCAGCAGGCTGGCGAGGGTATCGATCAGGGAGATCAGATCAAGTTGTTGCCACATTTTCATGGCCTGTTCCTTCTTGGTTGCTGATGGCCTTCGGGATGAGCGGGCTGTCAGATGGTGCTGGCATAACCCGGGCAGATGAGTAGACGCGCGTGGTGAAGGCCATCACAAAGGGGATGAGCACGCACGTCAAATGGGCCTGCTTCTCCCGTGAGCACGGAGAAGCAGGCACTTTTTCACTCGGATTGAACGGGGCTGGTAAGCCCCGGAGTTAACGGGTTGGCTCAGTTGAGCTGGGGATTGCCATCACTGCGTGGCCGTAACTCCCAGCGCACCGGATGTGCGGCCCCCACCTGATGGACAAACTGCACCAGATAGCGGCGCTGGGGCGGTGTGCAGTGCACATTGAGCACCAGCTCCCGGCCCCCGCTGCGTCCCGGCCGCATCGACTGCATGGGCTGCAGGCCGGCGGGTTGCAGAGTGTGGTTCACCATCTCCAGCACCTGCTCCATATCGGCGCGATCCTCGCAGCGGATCTGCAGCCGGTAGTGGTGTTGGCGCTGTTTGCCGCGCAGCCAGAGTGGCAGCCAGCCACGGCCCAGTTTGCTCAGCAGGGGATGAGCCTGTGTTGCCATCATCGGGTTGGCAACGGACTTGGTTGATACAAAACGCATAGCAGCCTCCTTGTGGGAAGCAGAAACTATGCAGGCATGACGGCCATGGCTTTTGGCCAATGGTCGCCAGACGTCAAGTGTAAAAAGAGAAGAGGGGAGTGGATTTCCGCTTCTCGCAGGGCAGCGAGCATGCGGCAGAGAAAGACCTGCGGCTAGCTCGCGACCTTGGTACCGGCTGACAGGGCCGGTCTACAACTGTCACTTGATGAGTTGCCCACTGATGGTCTCCGCTATTGATAAGAGGCTCGAATGATAGCCGAGCTGACGCAGAGGGTAAACCCCGAGCCAGTGGCGGAAACATCCTGAAACAAATTTTATCTCTCGCGTCACCACTACCGCTTGACGGCCCTGCGCGGCTGTCGAGCCGCCTTTATGCTGCTGGCCAGATCTTGCGCTGGAGCTAACAGACGGCTGACATGACCCATCCAACTCCGATCAAGCCCGCTTATTTAAACCCAAGTCGCCTCAGGATGATGGCTGCCGGGCAGAAACCGGTGAAGGCGCTCTGGATCAGGTTGACCCCGACAAATGCGCTCAACCAGACAAAGCCCGGATGGACCCAGGCGGTAAGGATCAACGAGAGCAGCAACATGCAACCCGCGACGATTCTGACTCCGTTATCTACTGTCATCAGTCTCCCCTTATTCAATTTAGATGTTGCTAATTTAGTATCCATTTATACAATGAAACCAAATATCAGAAGTTGCTAATTTACGCTTATGAGCCAATTCGACCAGATGAACAGACACGCGACAGCAGCCGCCTCCCTGCTCAAGGCGTTGGCTCATCCTGAACGCCTGCTGGTGCTCTGCCAGCTGGTGGAGGGGGAGAAGGGAGTCGGGGAGCTGCTGGCCCACAGCCAGCTGGGGCAGTCGGCCTTCTCCCAGCAACTGTCGGTATTGAAGCGCTACGGCCTTATTCGTTCGCGCAAGGTCTCCCAGCAGATCTACTACTCGTTGGTGAGCGAGGCGGCTGCCGATGTGCTGGGGGCGCTGCAAACCCATTTTTGTCACTCAGAAAATAAGGAATCTTGATGATGGAAAGCCAATGGCTGCTCTCCTTGGGCGGCGGCATGCTGGCAGGGCTGTCGGCCCTGATCCTGATGTTGTTCAACGGCCGGGTTGCCGGTATCAGCGGCATTCTGGCAGGTGCGTTGCAACACCGTGCGCCGTGGCGGGTGCTATTTCTGCTGGGGTTGGGTGCTGGCGCCTGGTTGGCGTTGACCCTGGGTTGGGCCACCATGCCCGCATTCACCACCTTGCCCGGTTGGCCTGTGGTGGTGCTGGCCGGTCTGCTGGTCGGGGTCGGTACCCGTCTTGGCAATGGCTGCACCAGCGGCCACGGCATCTGTGGCATGGGGCGGCTCTCTGTGCGCTCCATTGTCGCCACCCTCACCTTTATGGCGGCAGGTTTCATCACCGTCTTCGTTACTCATCATCTGCTGTAAGGGGCTGATTGCCATGAAGTTGCTGACAAGTTTGTTTGCGGGCCTGCTGTTCGGACTGGGGATGGCCATCTCCGGCATGGTGGATCCCGCCCGGGTCACCGGTTTTCTCGATCTGGCAGGGGCCTGGGATCCCAGCCTTGCCTTCGTGATGGGAGGGGCTTTGCTGGTCTTTATGCCGGGTTACTTCCTGCTGGTGAAACCCCGCCGCCAGAGTGTGTTGGGCGAGCCCATCGCGGCCGTACCTGCCGTAAAGCTGGATCGCAATCTGGTCGGTGGTGCTGCGCTGTTCGGTATCGGCTGGGGGCTGGTGGGCATCTGTCCTGGGCCCGCCTTGAGTCTCATTTCCAGTGGCCAGCCCATGATACTGTTGTTTATTGCGGCCATGGTGGCCGGGATTTTGCTTGTTGATCGGGTTTTGGTGAAGGTGCGGGAGAAGCGCTGCCACCCCCGCTCTGCCTGAATGGATTGCCCCTGGTGTCGGGGAAGGAGGAATATCATGGAACAGATCCGCTTGCTGGGGGCCGCCATGCTGGCTGTGACCTCCGCTCTTGTCTCTCCGATGACATGGTCTGCCGAGGCGAATGGCGATGCGCCCCTGATTGTGGCACCACAGCCGGTGACCGACTGGCTGACGCTGGATGGCACCGTCAGTGCCATCAATCAGGGGACGGTGGCGGCCCAAACCAGTGGCCGGGTCTCCCGCATGCTGGTGGATGTGAATGATCAGGTGCAGGCGGGGCAACCGCTGCTGGAGATCAGCGGCAAGGAGCAGTTTGCCGCCGTCACGGGTGCGCAGGCGCGGTTGGCCCGGGCGCAGGCCCAGCAGGTGGAAGCAGAGCGCCAGCTCGCCCGCTTTCAGGCGCTGATTGCCAAGGGGGTGATCACCCGCGCCCAGCTTGATAATGCCGAGGCTTCCGATCGCGCCGCCCGCGCCGAGGTCAATGCGGCCGATGCGGCCCTTACTCAGGCCCGCGAGGCCTACGGCTATACCCGCATTCTGGCCCCTTACGCCGGGGTGGTAACCAAACGGCTGGTGGAGCTGGGGGAGACCGTTGTCCCCGGTACCCCACTGCTCTCCGGCTTCTCCCTCGACACCTTGCGGGTGGAGGTGGAGTTGCCCCAATCCGCCCTGATGCTTGCTCGTGAGCCAGCGGATGTGCAGGTGCTGTTGCCCGATGGCAAGCCTGTTACCCCGGTCAAACTGACTCGCTTCAACTATGCCGACAGCCAGAGCCACGCGTTCAGGTTGCGCTTCGACTTGCCGCCGCAAACCGCCGGGGTATTGCCCGGCATGTGGCTCAAGGTGCAGCTCAAGCAGGGTGAGCGTCAGGTGTTGCAGGTGCCGGATCGCGCCCTGCTGCGGCAAGGGGAGTTCAACGGCGTCTATCTGCAGCTGCCCGCTGGCTGGGCGCTGACGCCGGTGCGGGTTGGCCACTGCTTGGCGGGGCAGTGCGAGATCCTGGCCGGGCTGCAAGCCGGTGACAAGCTGGCCCCCGATGCCTGGGCGCAGCAGCAGGAGGTGGCCCATGAGTAGCGACCTGAACGGCAACAGGGAGAGGCTGGGGCCTGCCGGTCGGCTGGCGGCGCTGTTTCAGGGCTCGGCCATCACCCCGCTGCTGGCGCTGGTGGGGTTGCTGCTCGGCCTGTTTGCGGTGCTGGTGACCCCCAAGGAGGAGGAGCCGCAGATCGATGTCACCTTCGCCGATGTCTATATCCCCTTCCCGGGAGCCACGCCGGCTGAAGTGGCCTCTCTCGTCACCACCCCTGCCGAGCAGGTGGTCTCCCAGATAAAGGGGATCGATACCCTCTACTCTTTTTCCCAACCCGATGGCGCCCTGCTGGTGGTGGTGTTCAAGGTGGGGGTGAGCCGCGAGCAGGCTATCGTCGATCTCAACAACCAGCTCGACTCCCACCGTGACTGGTTGCCACAGGGGATCGGGGTCGGCCAGCCGCTGGTAAAACCCCGGGGGATCGACGATGTCCCCATCGTCAGTTTGACCTTATGGAGCAAAGAGTGGAACAAAGAGGGGAGCAAGCAACTGGGCGCCCCAGAACTGACCCGGGTTGCCCATGAGCTGGAGACCGAACTCAAGCGCATTCCCGGTACCCGCGATATCTACACGCTGGGCAGCCAGAACGCTGTGTTGCGGGTGATGCCGGATCCGGCGGCACTCAGCGCCCATGGCATCAGCTGGGGCGAGCTGAGTCAGCGACTTGCGGCCGCCAATCAGGTGGGCCCGACACAGGCCATCGAGCAGGACAACCGTGAGATCAAGGTGCAGGTGGGTCAGTTCCTGCAAAGCGAGCAGGAGGCACGCGAGCTGGTGGTGGGGCTGCACAACGGCAAGCCGGTCTATCTGGGGGAGGTGGCCAAGGTTTTTTTAGGTCAGGAGACCCCGACCAAGCGCAGCTGGATGGGGCAGGGGCAGGCCAGTTATCCGGCGGTGACCCTGGCCATCGGCAAGCAGCCGGGCCAGAACGCGGTCGATGTGGCCAAGCGGTTGGAGGCGCGGGTCGAGAGTCTCAAAAATCGGCTTATTCCGGCTGAGGTCGAGGTGACGGTGACCCGGGACTACGGCGTCACCGCCGAGACCAAATCCAACACCCTCATCGGCAAGCTGATTTTTGCCACCACGGCGGTGGTGGTGCTGGTACTGGTGAGCATGGGCTGGCGCGAGGCGCTGGTGGTTGGCGTTGCCATCGTTATCACCCTGGCGCTGACTCTGTTTGCCAGCTGGGCGTGGGGTTTTACCCTCAACCGGGTGTCGCTGTTTGCGCTGATCTTCTCCATCGGCATTCTGGTGGATGACGCCATCGTGGTGGTGGAGAACATCCACCGCCATCGCGGCTTGGGCAAGGGGGCGCTAAAGGATCTTATTCCGGGGGCGGTGGACGAAGTGGGGGGGCCGACCATACTGGCGACCCTGACTGTGATTGCGGCTCTGCTGCCGATGGCCTTTGTCAGTGGCCTGATGGGTCCTTATATGAGCCCTATCCCCATCAATGCCAGCATGGGGATGCTTATCTCCCTGTTGGTGGCTTTTATCTTCTCCCCCTGGCTGGCGAGCCATTTGCTCAAGGACGAGGTGCACGGTGCCCACGGCGAGGCCAAGGCTGGTCTCTTTCACCGGCTGATGACCCCCTTCCTGATCGGTGACGGCGCCCAGCGTGCCAGACGCAAGCTCTGGCTGGTGGTGTTGCTGCTGGTCGGGGCCGCCACCGCCATGCCGGTGGTGCAGTGGGTGGTGCTCAAGATGCTCCCCTTTGACAACAAATCGGAATTTCAGCTGGTGCTCGACATGCCTGAGGGGGCGACGCTGGAGCAGACCGAGCGCACCCTGCTGGCGGTCGGGCGGGAGCTTGCCAAGGTACCCGAGGTGAAGGATTACCAGATCTACGCCGGTACCGCCGCCCCCATCAACTTCAACGGCTTGGTGCGCCACTACTTTATCCGCAGCGGCGCCAACGTGGGGGATATTCAGGTCAATCTGGTGGACAAGCATGAGCGCCATCGCAGCAGTCACCAGATTGCCCGGTCGGTTCGGGCACCGTTGCAGGCCATTGCCGGTGCGGCGGGGGGCAACCTCAAGGTGGTGGAAGTGCCCCCCGGCCCGCCGGTCTGGTCCCCCATCGTTGCCGAGATCTATGGCCCGACACCTGCTGCCCGCGAAGCGGCCGCTCGCGCCGTACAGGCCCGCTTTGTGGCCACGGCGGATCTGGTGGTCGTGGATATCTATCTGACCGACCCGCAGCCCAAGTGGCGGCTGGTGGTGGATCGCAGCAAGGCGGCCCTGCTCGGGGTTGATATCGGAGATCTGGTGAACACCCTCAATGGCGGGGTGGGTTATCAGGATGCCAGCTGGCTGCAGGGGCATGGCGCCAAGTATCCGGTGCCGATCCGCATCGAACTGGCTCCCGGTGACAAACGGGATCTGGCGGGTGTGCTGGCCCTCAAGGTGCGCAGCCAGAGCGGCCAGCTGGTGCGGGTCTCCGAGCTGGTGAGTCGTCGTGATGAGGTGGCCCCCAGCTATATCATGCACAAGAATATGCGCCCCATGGTGATGGTGGTGGCCGACATGGGCGGCCATACCGACAGCCCGCTCTACGGCATGTTTAGCGCTGGCGCCGATATCGATCTGCCCCAGTATTACGTGCAGCAGCCCGACAAACTGGGGGAGGTGGCGCTGTTGTGGGACGGGGAGTGGAAGATTACCTACGAGACCTTCCGCGACATGGGTATCGCCTACGGGGTGGGGATGATCCTCATCTATCTGCTGGTGGTGGCCCAGTTCCGCTCCTATCTGGTGCCGCTTATCATCATGGCTCCCATTCCGCTCACCCTCATCGGGGTGATGCCGGGCCACGCCCTGCTGGGGGCTCAGTTTACCGCCACCTCGATGATCGGGATGATCGCCCTGGCCGGGATCATCGTACGTAACAGCATCCTGCTGGTGGACTTTATCGAACAGCAGCGCAGCGCCGGAGTGGCGTTCGAGCAGGCGGTGATCGAAGCGGTGCAGGTGCGGGCCAAACCCATCATGCTGACGGCGCTGGCGGCGATGATCGGGGCCCTGTTTATCCTCGATGATCCCATCTTCAACGGACTGGCCATCAGTCTGATTTTCGGGATCCTGGTCTCCACCCTGCTCACTCTGGTGGTGATCCCGCTGCTCTACTACAGCCTGATGTCGCACCGTGGAGCCGTGAGCACGGCAGACGAGCCGGGCGCACAATGACAGAAGGGCCACCTCGGTGGCCCTTTTCGTTTCACACGTTCAGGTGGCTGGGGCGCTGAGTCAGCGTCCCTTAAGCAGCGGGAAGTAGCGCCGGTCAGCCTGACTCATATGGCCGACAACCAGCTCCTGAATGATGAAATTGAGCAGCTCGTCGTTGCCGAGGGTGCCAGCGCGGGCGGTGTTCATCAGCTGGGCCGCCTTGTGCAGCAGTTGCTGGTGGTCCTGACGGTGGGTCTCGAGCTCGGCGTAATCAAGCTCGGCCAGCAGGCTCTCCTCGAAGGTGAAGTGGTGGTGTGCCATCTCGAACAGGTTCTCCAGACTTTCCAGATAGAGGGCGGGATGGGCCTCATGATCCTTCATCCGCTCCAGCAGCCGGTTGGTGAGCACAAAGAGCTGGCGATGTTCGGCATCGATGCGGGGATGGCCGCACTCGTGGCTGCCCTGCCACACCAGCGAGCCCTGCGCGGGGTCGAGCCCGGCGGTATAGAGGCAGACCCGGCCGCGGTTTTTCGCCTGATACATCGCCTGATCCGCGTGGTGCATCAGGGTTTTGGCATCCTCGCCGTGCTCCGGATAGAGAGCGATCCCGATACTGCTGGAGATGCGCAGCTCCTGCTCGTCGCTCATCCTGAAGGGGTGACGCAGGCTGTGGTGGAGGTGGTCGGCGATGGTCAGCGCCTCGTCGCTGGTGTCGGGCAGCAGGATAACAAATTCGTCGCCGCCAAGGCGTGCCACCAGATCATGCTCCCGCACGCAGTAGCGCATCCGCTTGGCCACCATATTGAGCAGCACATCGCCGGTCTCATGGCCGAAGGTGTCGTTGATCGGCTTGAAGTGATCGAGATCGATGAACATCAAAGCCAAAGACTGGTCGGCGTTGTGCTCCAGCGCCTCTTTCAGCCGTTGCTGCAGCAGGCGGCGGTTAGGTAGACCGGTCAGGGGATCGTAGAAGGCGAGGCGGCGCATCATCTCCTCGCGGGCGGCCCGCTCGGTGATGTCGCGGGTTACCCCCAGAATGGCTTCTGGCTCTCCCTGCTCGTTGCCGTGCAGGGTGGTGATGGTCTCGGTGGCTACCAGATGGCCATCCTTGTGGCGCAGATCGGTGCGAATGACGCTGCGGGTCTGTTCATGTTCACCGCGATACCAGGCGGCGAGGGTGGCAGTGATCTCCTCCTTGAGTTTTATGCGCGCGGCATCGGGCAGCAGTCTCTTGAACGGCAGGGCGAACAGCTCGCTCGCGTTGTAACCGCTCAGCGGCTGGATGGCGGGGCTGATGTAGCGAAAGCGCAGGCTGGCGGTATCCATGGTCCAGATCACGTCGGCGCTGTTCTCCGCCACGAAGCGGTAGTGCTGCTCGCTCTGGGCCAGCTCGCGGGTGAGGCGCTGGCGGTCGCTCGACTCCTGACGCAGACGCAGGTAGAGGTGGAGGAAGATGCCGAGCAGGATCAGCAGGGTAAAGGTGATCAGCATGGCGATGGCCACGCTCTTGTCGAGCAGTTGCCGCTGCTGGCGCAGCCGCTCCTTGGCCGGATTGTAGAGAAAGCGATCGAGGCTGATGTCGGAGGCGAGCAGGCCTGCCTCCCGATAGATATTGGCGATCTGCTGCCAGCGCTCCGGCTGCATATAGCCAGGTTCGACAAAGTCGGGCTGCATCAGCGAGCGGGTCTCGCGCGCTTCAAAGGTGAGCTGCTCGCGCCCGGCCCCGCTTGGCTCGCGCCCGGCGCGACTCGGATAGTGCTCCATGATCCAGTCGATCATCTCCTCCGGATTATCCATGGCATAGCGCCAGCCGCGCAGGCTCGCCTGACGAAAGGCAAAGACCCGGCCGGGGCGGGCAGCCAGCTCCCGTTCGGAGGTAAAGAGGTTGTCGGCGTAAAAGTCGCTGTTGGCGCTGCGGGGACTGAAGACCCGATAGGGGATCTCCTTTTGCTGCAGGTAGAAGGGCTCCGTGGTGCTGTAGGCACTGATGGCATCCACCTTGCCGGAGAGCAGCGCCTCGACGCCGTTGTCATAGGGGAGGATCTGCCACGTCCGGGCGGGAATATGTTTGCTGAGATAGGTGAGCAGCTCGCCGGAGCCGGGTTCCAGCATCAGCCGCTTGCCGGCGAGATCGGCGGCATTGCGGATATCGGGGCGATCGAGCGTCAACAGCAGCAGGGGAGAGTGCTGCAGCATGGCGGCCAGCACCACCACCGGTTTGCCGGCGGAGCGGGCCAGCAGCAAGTCGCTGCCGCTGATGCCAAACTGCGCCTCGCCACTGGTCACTGCTTTGACCACATCGGTGTGGGGCGCGGCCTCACGCAGTGTGACGTTGAGTCCGGCCTCACGGTAGTAGCCCTTGGCGATGGCGGCGTAGTAACCGGCAAACTGGAACTGATGCTGCCAGGAGAGCTGGAGCGTCACCTGTTCTTCGGCCTTCAGCGGCACGCTTGCAAGCGCAGAGAACATCCAGCTGGCCAGCATGGGCAGGAACCAGAGCGTACAGCGTGGGGAGGGTTCGAGCTCCGTCATACAGGGTGTCTCTCGGGAGGCGGTATCAGAGCTAGAGTCAAACAATTTTTTGTAACCTGCAATAGGGGAAAAAGGCTAGCGGAGCAGGGCAGTAGCGGTATAAGAATTTGTTTTTGTATTTTTCATCACACTAATTGCCTGCGAAGTCTGTTTTCACAACTTGTCTGCCCCATCACGGAGTCATATGGCTTGCGAAAATGGCTGCATTTTAGCCATTATCATGCCGTTTTTTCCTCCGAATCTTCGTTTAAATTGCCGCTTTTTGTCGGGAAAGCGTCAGCCTGTGTCGTCATATCACGCGATACTTCTGCGATGTTTTCCACATGAGGGAAATATGTATTCCGGTTGTTTGTTGATGGTTAAATCAGCCTCGTCGCCCGGTTGGCGAGCTCTGGTGTTATGATGTTCCCCCCTGTTCCGGATAAGGCTGTTTCATGTCCCGCTTGCGTCTGCTTGTCTCCGACTCTCACGATCCCCTCTTCAACCTCGCCGTCGAGGAGTGCATCTTCCGCCAGATGGATCCCCGTCAGCGGGTGCTGTTCCTCTGGCGCAACGCCAATACCGTGGTGATTGGCCGTGCCCAGAACCCGTGGAAGGAGTGCAACACCCGCCGCATGGAAGAGGACGGGGTGACGCTGGCTCGCCGCAGCAGCGGTGGTGGCGCCGTGTTTCACGACCTTGGCAACAGCTGCTTCACCTTCATGGCGGGCAAGCCGGAGTATGACAAAAGCGTCTCCACCGCCATCGTGCTGGACGGGCTCAAGCGATTGGGGATCGAGGCCTTTGCCTCCGGTCGCAACGACTTGCTGGTGGCGACCCCGGACGGGGAGCGCAAGGTATCGGGTTCGGCTTACAGGGAGACCCTGGATCGCGGGTTTCACCACGGCACCCTGCTGCTGGACGCCGATCTCGGCCGGCTCGCCAACTACCTCAACCCCGACCCCAAGAAGCTGGCGGCCAAGGGGATCAGCTCGGTACGCGGTCGGGTGGCCAATCTGTGCGAACTGCTGCCGGGGATTGACCACTATCAGGTGAGCAGTGCGCTGGCCGACGCCTTTTTTGAACACTATGGCGAGCGGGTGCAACCCGAGCACATCTCCCCGGAGCAGATGCCCGATCTGCCCGGCTTTGCCGAGACCTTCGCCCATCAGCGCAGCTGGGAGTGGAACTTTGGCCACGCGCCCGCCTTTACCCATCTGCTGGAAGAGCGCTTTGGCTGGGGCGGGGTGGAGCTGCACTTTGATGTGGAGAAGGGGAGTATCGTGCGGGCGCAGATTTTCAGCGACACCCTGGATCCGGCACCCTTCGATCGGCTGGCCCAGCTGCTGGTGAGTTGTCCCTATCGTCCTGATGCGGTCGCCAGCTGTTTGCAAGGGTGGCAGGGGGAGTTCCCGGCCTGTAATGAGTCGTTGACCGAGTTTGCCGACTGGCTGCTGGCTGCGCTGCGCTGAAGGCACCACAGCTGAAGTGATCGGGATCACGAAATATAAAGAGGCGCATAAAAAGCGCCTTTTTTCAGCCCCTTGCTATGGCTAAAACATAATAAAAAGTATGGCAGACCATTAGTTATTGTCTCTGTTGATGCGCCAGACCCGGGAGTATAAGGGCCGCACATTTGCTGTACTAATGGTATAAAAATGAGTGACTTAGTTTATCTTCAAGACCAAAGCGTCAACGCCGTATCCCCTCTGTTCGCCAGCCGGTTTGCCAGCGTTAAAGCCAATTTTTTCTCACGTAATCCAGATCTCTGGCCGGTCTTTCGCGAACCCGGATTTGCCACCCTCAATGAATTTCGTGCCCGTGGTCTGGCCCCGGATACCCGCCTGAATGCCTGGCCAGATGGCCGCGCGCGCCTTGCCGATCTCTGCGAGACCATGCCGGTGCCCGCCACCATGCGCACTCCGGGCGAGCCGATGGCCGAGCTGCTGTTTGCCGCCGCGCTGTCGAAGGATTGGGAAAACCCCTCCAGCGTCGAGAATGTCGTCACCATGTCGGCAGATCCCGCCATCTACGGCGCCCAGATGGGCATTTTGGCCAACCCCAATCTGGTCTACTCCGAATATGCCGGAGTGGCTGAGGAGCTGGAGAAGAAAGTAGTGCGCCAGATTGCGCTGCTGGCGGGATATGACCCCGAGCGTGCCACCGGTATCTTCACCCAGGGGGGGACCTTCTGTAACCTCTACGGCTACCTGCTCGGCATTCGCAAAAGCTTGCCAGAAGCCAAGCACAAGGGGCTTGGCCACTATCAGGATTACCGCATCATCAACTCCCAGGGCGGTCACTACTCCAATATCACCAACCTCTCCCTGCTCGGGGTCGACATCGAGAACAAGACCATCCGTATTCAGGTGGGCGAGAACAACGACATCGATCTCGACCATCTCGAACGCACCCTGACCGCCTGTTTTGCCCTGAAACATGTGGTGCCCGCCATCATGCTCACTATGGGCACCACCGACACCTTCGGGGTGGATCAGATCAAGCCGGTGTTTGAGCTGCGCAATCGCCTCTGCGAGCAGTTCGAGGTGGTGGTCAAACCGCATATCCACGTCGATGCCGCCATTGGCTGGTCGATGATCTTCTTCCTCGATTACGACTTTGCCGTCAACCCGCTTGGCATCAATGCCGCGACCCTGGCCGGGATCGAGCGCAACGTGGCGCGCTTTGCCGAGCTCAAATATGCCGACTCCTTCACTGTCGACTTCCAGAAGTGGGGTTATGTGCCCTACACCTCCAGTCTGGTGATGATTAAGGAGCAGGATGACCTCAAGGCGATGGAGAACGATCCGGAGAACTTCTCCTACTTCGAGCGGGATATTCAGGGTCAGACCCACCTGCAATCCACCATCGAGTGCTCCCGCGGCGCGAGCGGCCTGTTCGGCGCCTATGCGGCGCTCAACTATATGGGAGTGGAGGGGTATCGCATCGTGCTGGCCCACTGCCTGCAAAATGCCAATTACTTCCGCTTCCGGTTAAGCCAGCTGGGCAATGTCAAGCTGGTAGCGCAGGAGAATCAGGGACCGAGTGTCGGCTTCAAGATTTACAACCCCGAGTGGGTGAGCGATCCGGAGGCCGAGTTTGCCTTCGAGCTGGCCCGCTCCAGCGATCCCGCCTACAAGGCGCGGCTGCAGCGCAACACCGACTATCACCGCAGCCTGTTCAAGGGGCGCGGCAAAGTCGGGCTCTACACCAACTGGGTGGAGGCGGTGGCTCACTCCGACTATGACGCCCGCGGCAAATACTCCTACATCGCCGGGGAGAAGGCGGTCTTTATGAACCCTGCCTGCACTCGCGAGCAGATCGACGCCTTTATCGACCATATTCGCGGTTAGCGGCCGTTCAATCACAAGCTGACTGGCCTTGAGTCGATACCAGACAGGCCGGTATCAAAAGGGCAAGCCGATCGGCTTGCCCTTGTTGTTGATGGGAGCTCGAGATGCCGTGGTCAGAGGCGCAGCAGCTGCTCGTTCGCGACAATCTCGCATCCGGCGGGTTGCCGGGAGAGGACGATCATGGCGTGGGCTACCTGACTGGCCTCGATGGCGCGCCAGCGGGCGAGCTTGCCCACCAGCAGCGGTCGAAACAGCGGATAGATGGTCTGAAAGATCTGCTCCGAGCGGCGCGGCGGTTGGCGATCCCCCAGCAGCATGGCTGGCCGCACGATGGCGAGCCGCGGCCAGGATTGGACTAGCAGTGCCTGTTCCATCTCCCCCTTGGTACGTGGATAGAGTGCCGGTGAGCTGGCACTGGCCCCCATGCTCGAGACCACGATGAGGCGCTGACAACCGTGGCGGCGGGCCAGTTCGGCAAAGGCGATCACATAGTCGAGATCGACCCGGCGAAACGCCTCGGCTGAGCCGGCATCCTTGCGGGTGGTGCCCAGCGCACAGAAGGCGATATCGACCGGTCGGGGCAGGGTGACGCTGGCCAGATCATCAAAATCGACCGGCAACCAGTGGTGTGCCTCCTTGCCCGGCTTGCGGCAGAGCAGGGTCAGCTCGTGTTCGGCGGGCAACTGTTTTAGCAGCTCGCGGCCAATCAGGCCGCTGGCTCCGGCAATCAGGATCCGGCTCATGGTTCTCTTCCTGTGTCGCTCCGGTAGGAAGTGTCAGCATCGGGCAAACGGCAGCACTCTGCAATCTGCGCTTGCGTGCCGGGGGATAAAACAAAACCGGCGCGAGGCCGGTTTTGCGAGATATCAGAGCGGGGTGTGGAATGCCGCTGGCAGCGGGAAGTCACCCGTTACCGTGGTGAGCCTGTCGTTGGCGAAGGTGACGGTGAGCTCTTTGCGCTCCTTGTCGCCGTGGCCTGGCTGGAATTCATAGAGGTAGTACCAGGTGTTGGGGTCAAAGCCGTCACGCAGCATGGGGGTCCCCAGTACATAGCTGACCTGCTCGCGGGTCATCCCCTGGCGCAGTTTGTCGACCTGTTTTTGTTCCACATAGTTGCCTTGGGGAATATCGATACGATAGACCAGGCTGCAACCGGAGAGGGTGAGGGCGGTCAGGGCCGCGGCAATCAGGTGTTTCATCCGCATAACGAGTTCAGATCATCCATACAGTCTTTTTTGGCTCGGCAAATCATACCGACTCCCTCCACGGAAGTAAAAAGCCATTGATCCATCAGCCAATAAAAAGGGCCGCACTGCGACCCTTTCTGGCAATCCGGCAGCCGTTACATGGCGGCGCGGAAGATGGCGACGATCTCTTCGTGGCTTGCCTGTTTCGGGTTGGTGAAGCCGCAGGCATCTTTCAGGGCGTTGCTGGCCAGGGTATCGAAGTCATCAGCCTTGACGCCGAGCTGCTCCAGCCCGGCCGGGATCTTCACATCCAGCGCCAGCTGCTTGATGGCGGCAATGGCAGCGGCGGCGCCCTGCTCGTCGTTCATGGCGCTTACGTCCACCCCCATGTAGCGGGCCACATCCTTCAGACGAGCGGCGCTCACCTGGGCGTTGAACGCCTGAACGTGGGGCAGCAGCACGGCGTTGCAGACACCGTGGGGCAGGTCGTAGAAACCGCCCAGCTGGTGGGCCATGGCGTGCACATAGCCGAGGCTTGCGTTGTTGAAGGCCATGCCGGCCAGGAACTGGGCATAGGCCATCTGCTCGCGGGCATGCAGGTCATCGCCCTGGTTGACGGCGGTGCGCAGGTGCTTGGCGATCAGCTCGATGGCCATCACGGCGCTGGCATCGGTCACTGGAGTGGCGATGGTGGAGACATAGGCCTCGATGGCGTGGGTCAGCGCATCCATACCGGTGGCGGCGGTGAGACCGGCCGGCTTGGCCAGCATCAGCTCGGGGTCGTTGACCGACATCAGCGGGGTAACGTGCTTGTCGATGATGGCCATTTTCACGTGGCGCGCTTCGTCGGTGATGATGCAGAAGCGGGTCATCTCGGAGGCGGTACCGGCGGTAGTGTTGATGGCGATAAGCGGCAGCTGCGGCTTGGCGGAGCGATCCACCCCTTCGTAATCCTTGATGTTGCCACCGTTGGCGGCCACCAGCGCGATGCCCTTGGCGCAGTCGTGGGGCGAGCCGCCACCCAGCGAGATGACGCAGTCACAGCCGTTGGCCTTGATCATCGCCAGACCCGCTTCGACGTTGCTGGTAGTGGGGTTGGGTTTGGTCTCATCGAAAACTGCGCTTTCAATGCCATGTTCAGCCAGCAGGGTGGTGAGCTTGGCGACCACGCCGATCTGGTTGAGGATTTTGTCGGTGACGATCAGCGCCTTGCGATAGCCGTAACCCTTGATATCGGCGGCAGCCTCTTGCAGACAGCCGGCACCCATCAGGTTGATTGCTGGAATATAGAACTTGAATGTAGCCATGATGGACTCCCTATAGTTAGCCATTAAGTGGTAATTGGCTGCCACGTTACCATCTTGATGGGGATACAAAAGCATCTGTTTTGCAACTTTACGGGGGCGATCACGGGACATTAATTAAGCGTTGAACCGGGCTTGACTTTCCCTGTTACATCCCGATTTCCTGAAAAACGTTTTTCAATTAATTCATCAGGTTAGAAAACGTTTTGCCTGCTCTTTGATGTTGTCAATGCGTGGAAGTGTGAGGCGCTTCAAGGAATTGGAAAGCGCTTTCGACCATAGTTGGCGCCTCCCCGAAGAGGGGGTAAAGGCTTGAAAGTATCATAAAGAATCATCTTAATTTGCGTCCTGACCATGCTGGCAGGGGGCAACCAGGAGTCCAATATGTCTGATGTATTTCACTTGGGTTTGAAGAAAGCGGATCTGCAAGGCGCCACCCTGGCGATCGTCCCCGGTGACCCCGAGCGTGTGAAGCGTATCGCAGAGCTGTTGGATAACCCGGTACACCTGGCCAGCCATCGTGAATTCACTACCTGGCGTGGCGAGATGGACGGCAAGGCCGTGATCATCTGCTCTACCGGTATCGGTGGCCCGTCCACCTCCATCGCAGTGGAAGAGCTGGCCCAGCTGGGTATCCGCACCTTCCTGCGCATCGGCACCACCGGCGCCATCCAGCCGCACCTGAACGTGGGTGACGTGATCGTGACCACCGGCTCCGTGCGCCTCGACGGTGCCAGCCTGCACTTCGCACCGATGGAGTTCCCGGCTGTTGCCGACTTCGACTGCACCACCGCGCTGGTCAACACCGCCAAAGAGATGGGCTCCAAGCTGCACATCGGTGTGACTGCCTCCTCCGATACCTTCTACCCGGGTCAGGAGCGTTACGACACCGTATCCGGCCGCGTAGTGAGCCGTTTCCAGGGTTCCATGAAAGAGTGGCAAGCCATGGGCGTGCTGAACTATGAGATGGAGTCCGCAACCCTGCTGACCATGTGCTCCAGCCAGGGCCTGCGTGCCGGTATGGTGGCTGGCGTTATCGTCAACCGTACCCAGCAAGAGATCCCGAACGCCGAGACCATGGCGAAGACCGAATCTGATGCCATCAAGATTGTACTGGGCGCTGCCCGCAAGCTGATCTGATAGCCCTCTTTGTAACAAAGAGTACCGAGTGGGGGGTGGGGGCCGTTGCGAAAGCGCGGCCCCTATCTTTATCTGCCGTTTACCGCTTTTCCGCTCCCGTCACGCCTTTCACTGATCCCGTCGCACTCGCACTGGTTGTTCCCACCCATTGCCTCTAAAACGGAGGCGCACAGCGGATCTGCATCGGCTCGCCGCTCACCGGATGGGTAAAATCCAGCTCGCTGGCATGCAGCATCAGCCGCGGTGCCTCTGCGCAGCCGGGTGGCAGCAGGCCACCATAGAGATCGCAACCGAGGATGGGGTGGCCCAGCAGCTGGCTGTGGATGCGTAGCTGATGGGTGCGGCCGGTCTCCGGCACCAGTCGTACCCGGGTCAAAGGCACGGTTTGTCCCTGCATCTGCTGCTCCAGCCGCTCAAGCACCTGATAGCGGGAGCGGGCGGGTTTGCCACTGGCGGCGCAGATCTTCATCAGCGGAAAGAGGGCCGGATCCTTGGCGATGGGGGCGTCGATAAGCCCTTCGTCGTTAGCCAGATGGCCGCACAGCAGCGCGCTGTAGGCCTTGCTCACAGTCCGCTGGCTGAACTGCTGGCAGAGCAGGGCATTGATGGCCTTGTTTCTGGCCACCACCATGAGACCCGAGGTACCAAAATCGAGGCGATGCACCAGGGTGCAGCCGGGGTAATCCTGCACCAGTCGATAATGCACCGAGTCGAGGTTCTGCGGATTCCTGCCCGACAGGCTCAGCAGGCCGCTCGGCTTGTTGATGAGCAGCAGATGCTCATCCTCGAACAGGATCTCGATGGCGGCAGCGCAGGGCGGGGCGATAAAGGTGTCGACGATAACGGACATAGGGGGCACGGGCAGAAAACGGGGGGCCATCATACCCAAGTGGCGGATAAGGCGCGAATCGGCGTAGCGGATGGGCTCGCCACACCATTCCCTCATTGCGCCCTGTTGCTGGCCGGCTGTGACACTACGAAGGTAACTGATTGAAAAAAATCAGGAACCATTTTGTGACCCCCTCCCGAGTTCAGCCGCCGCGAGCTTGCTAAGGTAGGGCTCCCTTTGATGTTGTAAGGAGTCTCTCCATGGCACTGCCCGTTATTCTTGATTGTGATCCCGGCCATGACGATGCCATCGCCCTTATTCTGGCGCTGGCCAGTCCTGAACTGAAGGTGTTGGCGGTCACCACCAGCGCGGGCAACCAGACCCCGGACAAGACCCTCAACAATGCCCTGCGCATCCTCACCTTGCTGGGGCGGGACGATATTCCGGTGGCGGCCGGGGCGCCGAAACCGCTGGCCCGCGAGCTGATCATCGCCGACAACGTCCATGGCGAATCGGGTCTCGATGGCCCCAAACTGCCGGATCCCGCCTTTGCGCCGCAGGCGATGACGGGGATCGAGCTGATGGCCAGATGTCTGCGCGAGAGCCCGGAGCCCGTGACGCTGGTGCCGACCGGGCCGCTCACCAATATCGCCCTGCTGCTGGCGGCTCACCCGGAGCTAAAAGGGAAGATCGCCCGCATCGTGCTGATGGGGGGCGCCGCAGGGGCCGGCAACTGGACGCCGGCGGCGGAATTCAATATTTATGTGGACCCGGAAGCGGCCGATATGGTCTTCAAGTCGGGCATCCCCATCACCATGTGTGGCCTCGATGTGACCCATGAGGCGCAGGTAATGGACGAGGATATCGAACGGGTGCGTGCCATCACCAATCCGGTGGCCCAGTGTGTGGCCGGTCTGCTCGATTTTTTCATGATCTACCATCGGGATCCCAAGTGGGGATTTGCTGGCGCGCCGCTGCACGACCCCTGTACCATTGCCTGGTTGCTCAATCCCGCCCTGTTCCATGGCGTGGAGTGCCGGGTCGATATCGAGACCCTGGGTGAGCATACCGTGGGGATGACGGTGGTGGACCGCTACGGTTTGACCGGCAAACCAGCCAATGCGCTGGTGCTGCTGGGGCTGGATCGGGCAGGCTTTATCGATCTGCTGGTCGAGCGGCTGCGGGCCTTTGGCTGAGCGCCGATTCACTTTTTGCAAGAAGGGGCAGGGAATGTGGAAGACAGGGTTGGCGCTGCTGGCCGGGTTGCAACTGACGGGCTGCGCGACGCCATTCGAGCGGATGTGGCAGGGGCTGGCAACCTGTGATTTTAACGATCTCTATATCGATGGTGAGACGGGACGGCCAGCCAATCTGCAGCTCAACAACTACACCCCCTACAAGGTGAGCGATGGCTTTGCCTGGTACAAGGTGCACGAGGAGCTGCACGGCTTGCCGGTGGTCGGTTTTATCGTGCCGGCCTCCAGCTTCGAAGTGCACGCTCTCTTTGTCGATACCCCCATCGCCAACGCCCGCCGCTTGACCCACAACGCCTACGGCAGCGAGTTTAGCGACGAGCAGAAACACAACGAGGGCTCAGCCCCTCTGCTTTTGCGTGATCCCAACAACCCCAAGCGCTCCATCATCGACTGCACCCGCGGCGAGTCTGACGGGGAGCTTGAGGATTCGGCCATGCCCGAGTAGGGCAATCTGTCGCGCCGTCGGCCTGAAAAAAGAGGGGCCAGCCTTGTCGGCTGGCCCCTCTTCGAATGTTTATTAATTATCATTTAGTCCAAAAACTCTTGTACCTAATTTTTTCTTATACAAAGCTTCATAACCAATAACTTCTGTTGATGATAAATTACTAGGTAATGTTTGTAAGACTGTGAATTGAAAATTCTTACAGTATTTATCGTCGTTATCGCACAGCTGCATAAGTGATTTATTTCCACCATGACCATTTCGCGCATATGCGGACCATCTCTGCCATATACCATTCTTACCGTAGGCAGAGCCTACATACTGATTACCAGTTTTTTTATCTAGAATTAAATAAATTCCATTCACAGATGAGAGGTGATAAAACCAGTCTCTGTTAGCCTCAGTGTTTTCACTCAATATTTTTAGCTCGTTAAAATCCAAGACAAAATTCAATAATCCTGGGAAATTCCCCAAGTAACCTTTAGGTAATATCTCAACGACTTCTTTATCATTTTCAAAAACCCATTGATGCCATGAAATAGCCGCATCCCCCCACTCTATTACAACAC
>NZ_JRGM01000034.1 GCF_000764665.1 Aeromonas lacus
CCGACTGAGCTAACGACCCTCACCACGGCCAGTACCGACTGCATTACTGCTTCGGCTCTGACGGCGGCCTATATTACGGATTTAAATTTCCGGTGCAACAGAAAATTCGTAATTTAAATTCGTTTGCTCACTGTGCGTACAAATGGCAGCTGTTTTTACAGTACTGTTACGAAAACAGTGACATACGGCAATGTTACAGCTTGCTCAGGCTCTGCTTCGCCAGCTGTGCCGGAGAGGTGTTGGGATACCCCTTGATCACCTGCTCGTAGAACGCTTTCGCCTCGGCCTTCTTGCCATCCAGCTGTGACAGCATCCCCAGCTTCAGCAGGGCATCGGCGCGCTTGGGCGACTTGCTGTACTTGTTGGCGACGGTAGAGAACTGGGCGGCAGCGCCGGCTCGGTCACCCTTGTTGAACAGCAGCTGGCCCAGCCAGTAGTGTGCATTGGGGACATAGCTTGAACTGGGGTACTGCTTGATGAAGCCCTGGAAAGCCGGAATGGCTTTGTCATAGTTCTTCTCTTTGAGCACCATGTTCACAGCAGCATCGTAGGCCTGATTCTCGTCCTGATTGGTCGAGTAGTTGACGGCCGGGGCCGGATTGGCGGCAGTGGCTGCAGCTGGTGCGGCGGCGGCCGGAGCAGCGGCCTGCTGCTGGCTGCTCACCTTGTCCAGCTCCTGGTAGAGCTGACGCTGGCGCTCTTGCGACTGCTCCATCTGGTAGGTCTGCTGCTCCAGCTGACCACGCAGCTCGGAGACCTCCCCTTGCAGGGAGTCGACCTGCTGCTGCAAGTCAGCTTGCAGTCGCAGACGGGCGTTCAGGGTGCGCTCCAGCAGGGCAACCCGATCTTCGAGGCTACCGCTGGGCACGATGGCACCGTTATTGCCACTCAGGACAACGCCGCCGGAATCCCCCCCCAAATCGCTGACCGGAGCCGCGGCGTGGGCAGAGACTGCAAATAAAACGGCCATCGAAATGGCCGCTTGCTTATACACAAAATTCATCCGTATAGAACCTTAGTAAACCAGAACCGCACGGCGGTTTTTGGCAAAGGCTTCCTCGGTGTGGGACAGATCCAGCGGCTTCTCTTCGCCATAGCTGACGATGGAGAGCTGCTCGGCCTGCACACCCAGGGTTTGCAGATACTTGGCAACAGCCTTGGCACGACGCTCACCCAGAGCGATGTTGTACTCCGGAGTACCGCGCTCATCGGCGTGGCCTTCGATCAGTACTTTCACGCTCGGACGCTCGCGCAGGTAGCTGGCATGGGCATCCAGCAGATCAGCGTACTGACCCTGGATTTCGTAGCCGTCAAACGGGAAGTAGATGACGTTGTCGCGCTGCAGCGCTTCGAACTTCTGACGCATCTGCTCTTCCGGGGACAACATGCCGTTGGCGCCACCGGTTTGTACACCGCCCATGCCGTCGGTCATACCTGATTCGGCACCAGCAGAGCCTGAATCAGAAGAGGAGCTACAAGCAGCCAGGGTGAACAGTGGCAGTGCGATGGCCAAACCCTTGAGCAGTTTATTGAGTTGCATGCTATTTCCTTAAACCTTTATAACAAAACAAAAAACAATTGGATTTTTATCAATTCAAGAAGGGCGACCAAGCTGGTGCACGAATTTCACCGCTACTGGTCGGAAGCACAGCCTTGAAGCGACCATCAGTCGACACCAACGCAAGACTCTTACGACCCTGATAGATGGTGGCATAAATGATCATGCTGCCATTGGGAGCCACACTTGGGGACTCGTCCAGTGCACTCTGAGTCAGGACCAACTGGGCATTGTTTTCCATGTCCTGACGGGCAATACGGTATTGCCCTTGAACCCGGGTCACCATCACCATGATCTTGCCATCAGGTGTGATGGATGCGCCTTGGTTGGATTCACCTTCCCAGGTCATCCGGCGAGTCATGCCAGTCGCCAAATTTACGCTATAAATCTGGGGTTTGCCACCACGTTCAGAGGTGAACAGCAAATTTTGCCCGTCCGGCATCCAGGAGGGTTCGGTGTCGATTACCCGGCTGGTGGTGACCCTGGTCAACTGCTTGCTAGCGACATCAACAACATAGAGGTTCGGCGACCCGTCCTTGGAGAGAACGATAGCCAGACGACGACCATCCGGAGACCATTCCGGCGCACCGTTGATACCGCGGAAGCTGGTGATCAGGCTGCGCTGCTGGGTGTAGATATCCTGCACGTAAATCTCGGATTTCTGGTTCTCGAAGCTCACGTAGGCCAGCTTGCTGCCATCCGGCGACCAGGCCGGGGACATCAGCGGCTCGCGGGAGCGCAGCAGGGTCTTCTCGTTGTAACCGTCGTAGTCGGAGATCCGCAGCTGATACGGGAACTGGGTCCCCTGCTGTACGGAAACGTAAGCCAGACGAGTCAGGAAGGCACCACGCTCGCCAGTCAGACGCTCATAGACGATGTCGGAGATGCGGTGGGCGAACTGACGCATCTGGGCCCCCGGGATGGTCGCCATGCGGCTATCCAGGATGTAACCGTTGCTCTCGCCACCCTGCGCCTTGGCCAGCTGCCCCTTCAGCACATCGACCAGCTCGAAGTTGATCTTGTAGGTGCCGTCACCCACGGCGGCGATGGAGCCTACCACCACAGCCTCGACCCCCTGGGCAGCCCAGGGTGCGAAGTTGATTTCGCTGCTGCTGCTCGGGGTCTGCGGCATCTGGCTGCGCGCCAGCGGCTTGAACTTGCCGCTGCGCATCAGGTCGTTGGAGACCACTTCCGCGATATCCTGCGGCAGCTGGCCGTTGCCTTCCCACTTGAAGGGGGCAACGGCGACGGGACGGGCGCTGTCAATACCGCCAGTGATGACGATATCCAGAGCCGCATGGGCACTCTGGCCCAGCAGCAAACAACCAACCAAAGCAAAAAACACTTTTCTGATCATGGCTTAAATACTCGGTTCCAATTTGAGGTTAAATTCCTTCAACATCTCGAATGCCGCAGGATCCTTCGGCACCGGCAACTGGTTGGCCTTCAATACGGCCGCCTTACCGGAACGACATACCGCCGGGTCACCCTGGCCGTTATCCACCGAAATGACAAAGCCACTGCTCGCAAGACGTACGCCGATAGTACATGTTTTGCCCCGCATGGTGGGATCCAAAATCATATACCGCTCAACAGTGGCCTTGATGAGAGCCGCATATTTGTCGACTTCGCCTTGGGCTGCTGCCGATGCTGCCTGACTGCGGGCATTGGCCTCAGCTGACAGCTGCTGCTGCATCATATCTTCCATCTCTTTTTGCAGCTTGGCCTGCTCGGCTGCTTTACGCTTGCGCTCAGCCGCGATCTTGGCCTGCTTTTCGGCCTCTGCCTTGGCTTTCTTCTCTGCGTCAGCTTTTGCCTTTTTCTCCGCCTCTTCCTTGGCCTTCTTCTCGGCCTCGGCTTTGGCTTTTTTCTCAGCTTCTGCCTTGGCTTTCTTCTCGGCTTCGGCTTTGGCCTTCTTGTCAGCTTCCGCTTTCTTGGCCTTGGCTTCTGCCGCTTTGGCCTTCTCTTCGGCCTCTTTCTTCTCTTGTTCCTTTTTCTTCTTCAGCGCCAGCGCCTTACTCTCGGCTTCCGCCGCTTTACGCTCGGCTTCGGCCTTCTTAGTCTTCTGCTCTTCCAGCTTGCGGGCTTCTTCGGCTTTTTGGGCCTTCTCTTCAGCCTGCTTCTGCTCGGCAACTTTCTTCTGCTTCTCGGCCTCGGCCTTGCGAGTAGCCTCTTCGGCCTGTTTGCGTTTGGTCTCGGCGATGCGAAGCTGCTCCTGTTTCTGAGCCAGCTCACGCTTGGCGAGATCCGTGTCTTCCTTATCCTTCTCTTTCTCTACCTTCTGAGGCTTGGGCTGAGATTTCTGCTGCTGGATCTGCTTGGCCTGTTCGTTGAGGAAGTTCTCATCGAGCATGACGGCCTGGACGATCTGTCCCTGCGACTCGGGCCGCTTCGGCTTGCTGAAGTCGAGACCGACAAACAGGATGATGCCGATGATCAGGTGCAGCAGAAACGATGCGATGAGATAACCGGAAATACCACGCTTCACATCCATCTCCGTCAATTCACCGGATCAGTCATCAGGCCAACCTGAGGAACACCGGCTTTCTTGAGGGCCACCATCAACAGGATCACCTCTTCGTAGCGCACCGACTTGTCACCGGCCACCACCACGGGAGCGTTCTGGTTGATGGCCAGATAGCCCATGGCTTTCTCGGTGATGTACTGCTGCATCGCTTCGGGCGTACCGCTTGGCACCGGCTCGTCCTCGGCTTCGCCCGCCTTGATGACATACTCGCCATCGGTGTTGACGCTGACGATGAAGGGCGGCTTGGCATCTTCCGGCAACTGCTCGGATTCCGCCTGCGGCAAGTCAACCTTGACCCCCTGGGTGATCACCGGCGTTACCGCCATGAAGATGATAAGCAGCACCAGCATGACGTCGATATAGGGAACCACGTTGATCTCGGCCACCTTCTTGCGCCGGATCCGCTGATAGGTTTGCATTACTGATCACCCTGCTGCTGTGCAATTTGACGGTTCAGAATGGTGGTAAACTCGTCCATGAAGTTGGCGTAGGCGTTCTCCAGCTTTTCCACCTTGTTGGAGAAGCGGTTGTAGAAGATAACGGCCGGGATGGCGGCAAACAGACCCATGGCGGTGGCGATCAGCGCTTCCGCGATACCGGGTGCTACCATCTGCAGGGTCGCCTGCTGTACCTGACCCAGGGCGATAAAGGCGTTCATGATCCCCCAGACGGTACCAAACAAGCCGATGTAGGGGCTGATTGAACCAATGGTCGCCAGCACCGGCAGGTTGGACTCAAGCTCATCCACCGCACGGGAGAGGGAGACACGCATGGCACGATACGTACCGTCCATCACCGCATCCTGACCACGAGCGCCGGCCTTCAGCAAGCGGGCATACTCCTTGAAACCGGAGTAGAAGATATCTTCCATGCCTTCGATGTCATCGCGGCGGGAAGAGGACTCCTGATAGAGGCGATTGAGATCGACCCCGGACCAGAAGCGATCTTCAAACTGCTCAGATGCGATATTGGCAGCCTTGATCGCCTTGGATCGCTGGATAATCAGCGCCCAGGAGACAATCGACATGCTCATCAGGGTCATCATGACCAGTTTTACCAACAGGCTGGCTTGCCAAAACAGGCCAATAAACGAAATTTCAGCGTGCACTTACAGCACTCCCTTCACATTTACAGGTATTGCAACAGGTTTCATTTGCGGATGACTGACACAGGCTATCTGTACCATGGCCTGAGTAACCAGTCGCCCATCAGCCGCCAGGATCTGCTGTGAAAAACGCATGGATGCGCGTTTCACTTCAGTCACTTGCGTTAACACATTCAAAAGTTCATTAAAACGGGCCGCCGAGCGGAAATCGATCTCTGTTCGACTCACGACGAAGGCATATCCCTCCTGCAGCAAGACGTCCTGTTCGACCCCTTTTGCACGAAGGAACTCGGTGCGAGCACGTTCCATAAACTTGAGATAATTGGCGTTGTAGACGATGCCCCCGGCGTCGGTGTCCTCGTAATAGACACGCACCGGAAACTCATGGACTTCCCCCATAACAATCTGTGATCCATTCGACAGTCAGATGGGGGGCTATCATAGCGCAGCGCTGAATAGGAAAGAAGCAGGGGGAGGCAGGGAAATCCTGCCTCCCCCTGTTTTTTATGAGAGGAAATATGAATGTGTCAGCCAAAGGCCATACAACAAACTAGGCCAGGCGAGCCAGGGGTTGAACAGGATCCGCCCGAACACGCTTTTCAGATGAAAGCCGAGTCCGTTCAGGATGCCGCAGCAGACCGCCCACATCAGCCAGAACGACAACCAGTGGCCGTGGCTGCTGGTGTTGGCTGCTATCAGATTGGGGGCCTGCAAAATAGCGACGGCCAACAAGGCCGCCGCGAGTAACATCAACCCCTGCCAGGGCTGGCGCTCCAGTGGAGCGGCCAGCCTGACGAGTCGATCACTTGTTTTCATCGATCTGACGATCCATGTTCTCGGTGTGTTCCAGCCACAGCGCATTGATGATGCCAAATGCACAGGCCAGCAACAGCCCCAGGATCCAGGTGAAATACCACATTGTCAGCGCACCTCTTAATAGAGAGATTGTTGGTTATCTTCGATGTGCTTGTTGGTTACACGGCCAAACATCTTGATGTAAGTCCAGATGGTGTAACCCAGCACAATCGGTACGAAGACTGCTGCAGCCACTGTCATCACCTGCAAGGTGTTGAAGGAGGCAGTAGCATCCCACATGGTCAGGCTCAGTGACGGCTCAAGGCTTGAGGGCATCACGAACGGGAACATGGAAAAACCGGCTGTGAGGATGACCCCGGCAATCGCCAGCGAGGAGCTGGTAAACGCCAGCCAGCCGATGTTCATCCGAGCAAACAGCGCAGTCAGCAGGCTCATGGCCAGACCCAGTACAGGGGCAGCCACCATCCACGGATAGAGGGTGTAGTTGTTCATCCAGGCACCAGCCTGCAAGACAACTTCCTTGTTCATCGGATTGGATACTGCGTCAGTCGCGGCAGCCTTGACGATGACATACCCTTCCATACCGCTTACCCACCAACCCGCGGCAGCAAACAGCACCAGCGTCACCAGTGAGCAGATCATGGCGGCAGTGCGGGAACGCGCCAGCACTTCACCGTCGGTCTTCATCATCAACCAGGTTGCGCCCTGGGTGAGCAGCATGAACAGGCTAACCAGACCAGCCAGAATGCCGAACGGGTTAAGCAGGCCAAAGAAGTTGCCGTGATAGGTCAACATCATGAACTGGTTAAACTCGAACGGAACACCTTGCAGCAGGTTGCCAAAGGCCACACCAAACACGATGGGAGGAACGGCACTACCAGCGAACAAGGCCCAATCCCAGTTGCTGCGCCATTTGGCATCAGCACGCAGCGAGCGGTACTTGAAGCCGACCGGACGCAGGAACAGCGCCATCAGCGTCAGGATCATGGCGATGTAGAAGCCGGAGAAGGTCGCGGCATACACCATCGGCCAGGCAGCGAACAAGGCGCCACCGGCAGTGACCAGCCAAACCTGGTTACCTTCCCAGTGCGGCCCCATGGTGTTGAGCATCACACGGCGCTCGACATCTTTCTTGCCGACGAACGGGAGCAGTGCCCCTACCCCCATGTCGAAGCCGTCAGTGATGGCAAAACCGATCAGCAGTACGCCGACCAGAGCCCACCAGATGACACGCAGAGTTTCGTAATCAAACATGGTCGCTCTCCTTATGCCTTGATCTGTTCAAAGTGATACTTGCCAGTCTTCAGGCTGCTGGGGCCAAGACGGGCATACTTGAACATCAGGTACATCTCGATAACCAGAAGTACGGTATAGAACAGGCAGATACCGATCAGAGAGAACCAGATTTCAGATGCAGCCAAGTTGGATGCAGAGAGGGAGGTCGGCAGCACCTCTGCAATGGTCCACGGTTGGCGACCATATTCAGCAACAAACCAGCCAGCTTCGATAGCGATCCACGGCAGCGGGATACCCCACAGCAGACCCTTGAGCAGCCACTTGCGCGTGCCGATCTGGTGACGGGCACTGTCATAGAAGGCCATACCAATCAGCACCAGCATCAGCATGCCGACGGCAACCATGATGCGGAAGGCGAAGAACAGCGGCAGAACCTGTGGGATGGAGTCATCCACGGCAGCCTTGATCTGCTCGTCAGTGGCATCAGTCACGTTGCTGGTGTAGCGCTTGAGCAGCAGACCGTAGCCCAGATCCTGCTTCACTTCGTCGAAACGAGCGCGGGTCTCGTCAGACTTGTCACCGGATTGCAGCTTGGTCAGCAGGTCGTAGGCGGTCATACCGTTACGGACGCGCAGTTCGTGCTCGCTCTTCAGATCCTTCAGACCGGTTACCTGACCGTCCAGAGAACGGGTCGCGATAATGCCCAGAGCATAAGGGATCTTGATGGCGTAGTCGGTGCGCATCTCTTCCTGATTCGGAATACCGAACAAGGTAAATGCGGCCGGAGCAGGTTCAGTTTCCCACTCGGCTTCGATAGCGGCCAGTTTCACCTTCTGTACTTCACCGGTCTCGTAACCGGATTCGTCACCGAGGATCAGCACGGACACGATGGAAGCCATACCAAACGCAGCGGCAATGGCGAAAGAGCGACGGGCAAACGCCACATCACGATTCTTCAGCAGGTAGTAAGAGGAGATACCCAGCACAAACATGGCGCCACAGGTATAACCAGCCGCCACAGTGTGGACGAACTTGACCTGAGCAACCGGGTTGAGCACCACGTCAGCGAAGCTCATCATCTCCATCCGCATGGATTCGAAGTTGAACTCGGCACCGACCGGGTTCTGCATCCAGCCGTTGGCGACCAGGATCCAGAGAGCGGAGAGGTTGGTACCCAGCGCCATCAACCAAGTGGCAGCCAGATGCTGATGCTTGCTCAGACGATCCCAACCAAAGAAGAACATACCGACGAAGGTGGACTCCAGGAAGAAGGCCATCAGCCCTTCGATTGCCAGCGGGGCCCCGAAGATATCGCCAACATAATGGGAGTAGTAAGCCCAGTTCGTCCCGAACTGGAACTCCATGGCCAGGCCTGTGGTTACCCCCAAGGCAAAGTTGATACCAAACAACTTACCCCAGAATTTGGTCATGTCCCGGTAGATGGTGTTGTTGGTCATCACATAGACAG